>DEML01000042.1:168422-198298 GCA_002359185.1 Planctomycetaceae bacterium UBA2671 | reverse complement strand
TTCTCTTCGAGAGCGCCCCCGCCACCCTCAACTATGAAACTCACGAACAAAACACATTAACACTCTGAGAGCAGGGTGAATGGATCGGAAAGTAACGCGGACAATTTCACGATGAATCGAGCAGCATCGGCTCCGTTGATTACCCGATGATCATACGAAAGCGACAACGGCAGAATCAGTCGTTCTTCAAGTTCTCCATCGAACAGTTTCAGTTCTTTCTGTCCCCGAGACATCCCCAGAATCGCGACTTCCGGATAACTCACGATCGGCGTGAATCCGGTACCGCCAATGCCACCCAGGTTCGTAATCGTAAATGTGCCCCCCTTCATGTCGGTCATGGAGAGCTTGCGATCCCGGGCTTTGTTGGCCAGTTCGGTCACTTCGAGTGCGATTTGCAGAAGTGACTTCTTGTCGGCATCCCGCACGACAGGGACGACCAGACCGTTTTCGGTATCGACGGCAATGCCGATGTTGAAATAGTCTTTGTAAACGATTTCGTTGGTCTGCGGATCGAGACTCGAATTGAATTTCGGGAACGTTTTGAGAGCCGTCACTGCGGCTTTGACCGCGATGGCGGTCATCGTCACCTTTGGTCCGTTTTTGCCGGTTCCCTGCAGGAACTGCTTGCGGGCCAGTTCGATATCCGTGATATCAGCCATGTCCTGCTGAGTGACATGCGGAATGACATTCCAGGACATCGCCAGATGCTGAGCAGCGGTCTTGCCGATTTTATTCATCGCTTCACGATGCGTATGCCCGAATTCGCTGAAGTCTGGCAGAGGCGGAGCGACCATCGGACCACTGCCGGAACCACCGGATGCAGCTGGAGCAGTCAATCGAGCTTTGACATAAGCTTGAACATCTTCTTGAGAAATTCGCCCACCGGGACCACTCCCATTCACTTGATACAAATCGACGCCGAGATCGCGGGCCATTCTGCGAGTCGCCGGGCCAGCTGGGGCAGGGGGACGATTTTCCTGATCGCCCGATGTGGCCGAAACTTCCTTTACAGGAGATGGCGAGGCGGATTGAGCTGGCGGAGTTGGGGCAGGTTTGGATTCTGGAGCCGATTTGGGCGGTTCTTTCGTTTCCGGTTCCTGCTTTGCGGCTGGTTCCTCTTTTTTCTCTTCACTCTTCCCGCCACCGCTACCTTCTTCAATGGTGAGCAGCGTCGCACCGATTGGCACCGAATCTCCCGCAGAGACGTGAACTTTCACGACAGTCCCGGCATGAGGACATTCAATTTCTGCGAGTGCTTTTTCAGTTTCCACTTCGGCGACAACCTGATTGGCTTTAATCGTATCGCCCTCAGAAACGTGGATTTCTGCAATATCGGCAGAGGTCACACCCTCGGAAACTTCTGGTAATTTGAATTCAATAGCCATCCGATATGGTCTTTCTAAGGCATAGTCTGAGTTGCAACACCACGATGCGGCATGGAATTGTCTGGTCTCTCAGTATAAATTCCGCTCCATGGAGCAAATTAAATATGAGGTTTCTCTTTAAATCGAACTCAAAGTCTCGACTCTTGATCAAATCTCATTGATTCATCTTCTAGAACATATTCAAAAATTAATTTCAGAGTCTAGCAGGAGCAAACACCGTGTTTTTAGGACATTTAGTGTCCAAGCGACTGCAGAAACCATTTGAAAATGGTCTAAATAATAATTCATCGTCATAAAGAAGTATAACTACCATAACGCAGACGAAAAGCGTGTCGACACAGAACCACTCGGCTTCCCATTCCAAACTGTCCAAGTCAGAAGCATCTTGCAATCACACTCACATGCGAATATATTGATTGATCGTTTGTCGACATTCAAAATAAAGCCATTTCGGTAACGATATCATTATGTGGAAAGCCGCTTTAAATGCCAATAATCTGAGACTTGCAGTTGCCTCCAGTCTGATTTTGGTTTTGATGCTGAACACTTCCGCAACGCACTCTGCCGAAGATTTTTCGGAATCATTCCTGTCACTGACCCAAAAGCATTGCGTAAAGTGCCATGGGGCAGAAGAAGAGATTTATGGTGAAGTCAATCTTCAGGAACTTTCGCTCGATGATCTGAAAACGAACAGTGAACTGTTACGCAGTCTGATCGACGTCCTCGATCTGCAGGAAATGCCTCCTGAAGATGAGCCTCAATTATCGGCTGAAAATCGACAGTTGCTGGTGAATCAATTTCAGAACCTGCTTCACGAATCACTCGCCAGTGAACGACGATATCTACATGCGCCGATTCGACGTATGAACCGCTTTCAGTATAACAATGCGGTTGTCGATCTATTCGATTTGAAGTGTATCGTGTTCACGCTTCCAGAAAGAATGATGCGAGATCACAAGGGTTATTTTCAACCCGAAACAGGAAAAATGGCCGAGGTTGTGACGGTCGGAAGCCGTCCGCTAGGTAAATCCCAGTTGATTGAACCACGCTTAATGGGAGTGGCCGCGTTTCCGCAGGATCTTCGTGCTGAACATGGTTACGATAATCGAGGCGATCATCTTTCGCTCTCCCCCCTTTTGATGGAAGCGTTTCTGAAGTTGGGGCAGTCGATCGTCGAAAGCCCTGATTTTTCACCGAAAAACGTGGGCATCTGGCGAGAGTTCTTTGCCGCTCCCGCTGAGGATGTTGATCAATCGGCAGAGGTGAGGCTTCGGCTCAAGAAATTTCTCTTCAAAGCATTTCGACAGCCAGTTGCTGAGAGTCAACTGGAGCGTTACATCGGCTACGTGCAGCATCAGCTTGAATCAGGTGTTCCCTTTCCTGAGGCGATGAAATCCGTCGCAGCTGCGACGATTGCTTCACCTAACTTCCTGTATCTTTACGATAAGACTGATGTTAATGAGACATCGGAATTACTCGATGACTTTGAATTGGCCTCTCGACTTTCCTTTTTTCTCTGGGGGAGTCTGCCCGATGAAACTCTGCTCGAACTGGCGACCAACGGAGACTTGAGCAAACCAGAAGTACTCGACGTCCAGGTGGAGAGGATGCTCAAAGACAAGAAAATCAAACGATTTTGCGACAGTTTCCCCTCTCAATGGCTACAGTTGGAGCGGATCATTTCTTCGGTGCCGGATCGCGGGAAATATCCTGATTTCTACTTTTCAAAGTATCGCGACAGCATGCACATGATGCTAGAACCGCTGTTGCTGTTCGAAACGGTGCTCATTGAAAACCAGCCGATCACACAATTCATTGATTCCGACTTCACTTATCGATCGATCCTGCTGGAAGAGGCTTACGGAGAACTCGCGACGGAACCTGTCGATAAGAATAGTAATGAAGTCACAACATTGACCTTCCATCGCGTTCCTGTGACTGATCGCCGAAATGGTGGCTTGATCACCAATGCAGCCGTGATGACCATGACTTCGGGACCAGAGCGAACTCAACCAATTACCCGAGGTGCGTGGATTGCCGGCGTGATTTTCAATAATCCTCCCGAGCCTCCGCCAGCCAATGTGCCTGCACTCGGAGAAAAACCAGCCGAAGGCGAAGAACATTTGACATTGAGAGAACGGCTCTCGCTGCATCGGGAACGTTCCGACTGCAAGGGGTGTCACGAGCAAATTGATCCTCTCGGTTTTGCACTGGAAAATTATAATCCGATTGGAGTCTGGCGGGATCAGTATGAGAATGGTCGAGAGATCGGCATGCAGGGCACATTATTTCGGCAGCATCAGTTCAACAATGTGATCGAATTCAAGGATGCGATCCTGTTGGAAAAAGATCGTTTCACCCGGGCACTGGCAGGGCACTTGCTTTCGTATGCACTAGCCCGTGAACTTGGAGCAGCCGATCAGATTGCACTCGATGAAATGACACAGTCTGTCATTTCAGATAAGTATCGATTTCAATCTCTGATTAAGCAAATTGTTTTCAGCGAACCGTTCCAAAGCAAATCCAGTCCGAAAATTCATGTCGCTTTGGAATAGAGCATTCGGTTCTACCGCAGGCGATCACATGAATGGAGACACTTATGAGAAGAACGACACGACGAAATTTTCTTCGCGGCATGAGCGGGGCGGCTCTTTCTCTCCCATGGATGGAGAGTCTCTGCTCGGCTGCTCCATCAAAACCGGTCGCTCAACGCATGGCTCATTTTTATGTGCCGATTGGAGTTGTGCGTCGTGGATTTTTTCCTGGAGAAGCAGAGGACATCATCCCGAAAGGAAACCTGGGAAATGTGATGACCTCTCTCGGAAAGCAGGATCCCAACTTTAGCGTCAAACCGCTTACAGAGCTGACTCCGACAATGCAGCCGCTTGATGGGTTTCAGCAGAAGATCAATCTTATTACGGGCATGGATCGGACATTCCAGCAAGGGACAGATGTGCATGCCCAATGTGCATCGTGTTACCTGAGTAGTGCAGAACCTTATACCATAAAAGGGACGGCCTGGCCGTTGAATCGGACTCTCGATCATCTCGTCGCCGATCAAATCGGAACTCAAACTCCATTCCCGACACTCGAATTCAGCTGCAACAGTCATCGCGATAATAAAGAATCGATCTATTTCGACAACATATCCTGGTACGGCACCGGACATCTGGCTCCTTCGATTCGCGATCCCCGTAAAATGTATCGCCGCCTGTTTTCGACTCAGGAAATTGATCAGTATCGGGACATTACCGATCTGGTTCTCGAAGATGCTCATGCGATGCGAAAGCAACTTGGAACTTCTGACCGGGAGAAATTTTCCGAGTATTTTGAGTCCATCCGAACCATAGAACTGCAGATGGATCGACTGGAGAAAATGAAGGCGGAACTCTCGCTGGTTAAACTGGATGAACCTCCCGAAGCGTACCTGCCGCGTGGAGAATATATTCGTCTGATGGGTGACTTGATGGTGGTTGCTCTGCAGACCGGATTGACCAATGTCACAACCTTCATGGTTGGTCCCGAACGCTGGGACACGCCTTATAAATTTGAAAGTCTGTTTGATACCCCTCGCAGCCATCATCAGATGTCACACAATCAAACCAAAATGATTAACGACCTGCTGAAAGTCGATCGCTTCCACATGGAACAGTATGTGTATCTGCTCAAAAGGATGGATTCGATACAGGAATCCGACGGCACAACATTACTCGACAACACCCTATTCACATACGGCTCTGGATTGGGAGATGGATCTACGCATCAATACAACGACCTTCCGATTATTGTTGCTGGTGGAGGAAAGCGAGTTTATTCTGGCCAGCATATCAACATGCCAGAGGGGACGCCGCTAGCCAACCTTTGGCTGACTCAGGCTCAATTGCTGGGTCTGCCGATGAAGAGATTCGCGGACAGTACTGGCCCAATTGGATCGTTAATCGCAGGGTAATTTTCAACACGGGGTGGAACGCTTTAAAACAAAGTATTTGAGGTGATATTCTCATCGAGCAGTCCAACCGCCATCCACAGTCAACATACTGCCGGTCATGTAACTGGATGCAGCGCTCGCTAAAAAGATGGCTGCTCCCTGAATTTCCGAGAGATCGCCCCAGCGTTCCAGAGCTGTTGCTCCCACGATAAACGTTTTGGCTTCTTCGGTTTCAGCAATCGGAATGTTCATCGGTGTGAGAAACGGGCCTGGGCAGATGGCATTGACCGTAATTTGATCGGCAGCCAGTTCCAGTCCAAGAGCCCTCGTCATCTGCACGACTGCTCCTTTGCTGGTGGCGTAGGGAGTGCGATTGGCCAGGCCGACAAGGCCGAGTGTGCTGGCCATGTTTATGATGCGACCGTAATTCCGTTCCTTCATTATCGGAATGACGTACTTGGCACACAGCCAGAGGGCGTCGACATTGATGCTTTGTACTTTGCGAAAATCCTCCAAGCTCAATTCTTCGATCGGCCCCCGGATATTGATGCCGGCATTATTGATAAGGATATCGATTTTTCCAAATTCAGCACGGCAGGTCTCAACCATCGCCTGCACTTCAGTTTCTTGAGAAACATCCGCGGCATAGCCAATCGCCTTGACGGGGTATTCCTCCATAATTTTTTCTGCAGCTGCTTGAGCTTCGGATTCATGACGGCTGACCAGAAAAACATTCGCCCCGGCTGAAGCCAGCCCAGCCGCCATCGCTTCGCCTAATCCTTTTGAACCACCGGTAATAAGAGCGACATTGTCGGTCAAATCAAATTGAGAAATACCAGGCCAGCGTATCATGATGAATGTTATCCTTCAATTTCAGAAATATTACAGGCCGTATTTGAAATACTTAGCGAAACCACATCCCAAACAAAATGATTTTGAGGATTCACTTTTGAAAATTAAAATAATTTACCACTAAGGCACGAAGACACAAAGAGTTCTGAATATAAAGCGTCAAAATCGTAATTTCGATTTGTCTTACGTGTGCTTTAAACAAAAATCTCTTTGTGTCTTCGTGCCTTAGTGGTTCAATAAATTTACGATATCTGCTGCTCAAAGCTTATGATTTAATGAAACAAACAGTACAAGGCTTCACATGATCAAATGGCTTCAAAATATTTTTTCTGCACCAAAACCAACATATCCCTTACCGAAAGCGTGGCAGAAGATACTTGCCCGGAATGCTGCGTTTCGTACCCAACTTGATCCCGCAACTCAAAAGCGTCTTGATCTGGGTATCGCGGTTTTTGTCAGAGACAAATACTGGGAAGGCTGCGGCGGGCTGGAGTTGAACGATGAACATCGAGTCACAATCGCTGCTCATGCATTAAGGATTACGCTCGGATTTGAAGAGGATTATTTTGACGATGTCAAAACGATACTTGTCTACCCGGCGACGTATCAGGTTCATGCCAAAGAAAACGTTGGCGGTGGCATCATTGTCGAGGGGCCTTCCACACGGTTGGGGGAAGCGTGGTACAACGGACCGGTCATTCTGGCCTGGTCGGATATTGAATCGCAGATGCTAAAAAGAGGAAATCCGCGCAATGTCATTGCTCATGAATTTGCTCATCAGCTGGATTATCGCAATGGAATGGATGCTGATGGAGTTCCACCGATTGAATCCGACGAGCAGGCTACCCGCTGGCTGGAAGTGATGAAAAGCGAATACGATAAACTTTGCCAGATCTGCCGGCATCGCGGTAAGCGTTCAGTACTCGATTGCTACGGAACGACAAATCGAGCCGAGTTTTTTGCAGTTTCCACGGAAAGTTTTTTCGAAGCCGCTGATCAACTTGCACAAGAATGCCCCGAATTATTTGAGGAGTTAAGGGGCTACTATCGACAGGACCCGAGAACGGCAACGGTCTGACCTGAGAAACTCATTCGCTTATCATGGTTAGCCCGGATAGCTTTGCTATCTCATTCCACTACACAAAAAATAAGAACCGCAGATGGACGCAGATAAACGCGGATGCAAACTATCTGCGTCCATCTGCGGCTGATTTTCTTGAAGGTCTCTTGCGGTTGTGCCGCCTCGAAAGAATCTTTCAGTACTATCGTGGGAAGTTTCATTAGCCATGAAAACTAAAAACTACTCTCGAATTCCTCAATTTCTGAAAGCTCCTCTGGTAAAGCAATTAAGCAAATTATCATAAGAGTACGCGATTTACTTTAGTAGTATGACTCCTCAGGAATGGGAATGTTACGATGAATATCCAACTGAAGAATCAAGTGGCTTGGATTACCGGCGGAGGTGAGGGGATTGGACGCGCAATCGCTTTGCGGGCTGCGAAATCGGGAGCCAAAGTGGCCATTACTGGGCGTGATATCGAGCCTCTCAATGGTGTCGTTGCAGAGATTGAAAAACAACATGGGACAGCGCTGGCCGTTCCCGGTGATGTGACCGTTCCGGAAGAAATGCAACAGGTGGTGAAATCGATTATTGACGAGTGGGGACAGATCGACTTCCTTTGTGCAAATGCCGGTACGAACGGAACCTGGTCCCCGATTGAAGAACTCGATTATGAGGAATGGACGAAAACGATTTCCGTCAATTTAACGGGAACCTACCTGGCGATTCATCACACGGTGCCTCATATGAAAGCTGCGGGGAATGGTAGCATTGTCATTCTTTCGTCTGTGAATGGGACTCGCGTCTTCAGTAACGAAGGAGCTTCTGCTTATGCTGCCAGCAAAGCAGGTCAACTCGCGTTGGGGAAGATGCTGGCTCTGGAACTGGCCCCTTCAAAAATTCGCGTCAACGTTATTTGCCCGGGCGCTATTGATACCGGTATTCACGAGAAAACCGAACGCCACGATCTTGAGGAGATTGATAACCCCGTTGAATTTCCTGAGGGTAATATCCCATTGACGGGTGGAGAAATGGGGAAAGCAGATCAGGTTGCACAACTCGCCATTTTTCTGGCAAGCGATGCGGCTAGTCATATTACTGGAACTCCTGTCTGGATTGACGGAGCAGAATCGCTACTGCAAGGTTAATGGAAACCGGATTCGCAGGCTTTGCATTGTAATCATCTCTGAAATTGAGTTTTCGGTTTGTAGGGATTATCTGCAGAGGATTGTGGTTGCCACGAGTAATCCCCTAAATCCGATTTGAGTTGGCATCAAATATGCATAAACTACGAATTCTGCATAATTTCGAATCTGGAGGAATTCCATTTGAAAATTGTTCACAAATTGTGGATGGACTTTCGGGTGTTCGGTTGACTCCAATGCATTCGTACCCTTAAATGGATAGGAATTCGACGCGTTCGGAATTTGCATCCTGAGTGAATCTGTACTCATCGAGTACACACTATCCGTCGAGAAAAACACTGAAATTTGGGAGATGATTAATGAAAACAGCGTTATTGAGCCTGAGCTGTGCCGTACTTTGTGCTGGCTTCGCCATGTCGAGTGCAGAAGCACGTCCTAAGTATTTTGCTGAATTTAAGGACATGTATCCAGACGTGACTGGTGCTGCTGAAGCAAAATGTAATGTTTGCCACGAAGGCAAAAGTAAAAAAGACAAAAACCAGTACGGTAAAGACTACGGCATGACTTTGAATGCCAAAAACAGCAAAGACGCTGAACAGATCAAGAAAGCCCTGAAAGACGTCGAAGCCAAACCAAGCAAAGTTGCTGGCAAAACTTACGGCGATATTTTGAAAGAAGGAAAACTGCCAGCAGGTGAATAATTCACTGCGACAGTAAACCAGATACACGAACGCGATGATTTTCGGATCATCGCGTTTTTCTATGGCCTGAGTAGATTCGCCAGTGTTGCCATCGCCAGCCCTGCGGTTTCCGTTCTGAGAATATGACTCCCCACTTGCCAGCGTCTCATGTCACATTGAGTCGCAAGTTCAAATTCCAGGTCACTTAAACCGCCTTCCGGCCCGACAATGACCGTTAATGACGTTGACGATTTCACCCAGGATTGCAGTTCTTCAAAGTAATCAAAATCGCTGTTCAGATCTCCCAGAAGAGACTTCCTATTCTGTTCTGAATTCGATTTACAAAAGTCTGAAAACGATTGCATATCCTGCAGTCGCATCAAATGATTTCGTCCGGATTGTTTACAGGCTTCAATAATGTATTGACGGTGTTTATCAATTTTCGATTCCCGTGGCGCGACGGAAGAGCGTTCCATATTCAGGGGAATCAATTCGGATACTCCCAGTTCGGTTGCTTTCTCGACCAGCCAGCGAAAACGATCCCCTTTAGGAACAGCGGTTGCCAAAACGATCTTGAAGTCTGCTTCTTCTGTAACGATTTTGCAAGACAGATCAATTTCCAGACTCACTGTTTTACGCTTCAGGTTGATGATTGTAGCCGGTGCAACTCCGCCTGCTCCATCGAACAATTCGAGTTCATCTCCCACTTTTGCACGCATCACGTGGATGAGGTGATGCGCCTCGGGGCCTTCCAGTTCTATTTCGTGCTGTTTCCAGGGAGCAGGGTGGTAGTATCGCTTTGACATAATTATTTTGAGGTCGTCAGATTGAGATTTTGTACTGTTGTGATATTGCTAAACGGATAACATACTGAATATCAATTAGTTCAATCACTCAGTAACTCGAAAATTACAGCATTAATTCGAATAACCTATCAAGGAACTGCAAACTATGTCTGATGTCGTCGTTAAACTTCGCGATCACGGTCCCATTCTGATTTCCGGCGAATTCGTCATTGAAGATGGTCAAGGTCAGCCGATTGATCTGGCTGGTAAAACGAATATCGCCCTGTGCCGTTGCAGTGCTTCTAAAAACAGCCCCTTCTGCGATGGCAGTCACAAGGAATGCGGCTTTGTCGCAGAGAATCGAGCGAAATAACGATTTGGGTTAAGCGTTGAAGGTTTAATATTGAGGGTTTTGTATCAGTACTTTTCAGCTTATTCGAAAGACCCAATCTGGACACGAATAACCTTCAACATTCAACTGTAAACCCTCAACCAAAATTACTCCATGATTTTCGAAACGGAAGCCATTTCGGTTTTGGATCCCAACAGCAGTGCAAACCAGCGGGTTCGTTCATCACTGGCCAAAGTGATTTTTACAACCATCGTTAAAGGAACCGCCAGCAGCATGCCAGCTGGTCCCAGGACCCAGCCCCAGAAGATCAGAGAGAGAAAGACGACGAATGTCGAAAGCCCCAGGCCTTCTCCCATGATGCGAGGTTCTAACAGGTTGCCAATCACAAAGTTGACCACGAGAAAAACAATCGCTACGTAAGCCGCAGCCCAGGGACCTTGATCGACCAGGACATACAAAACAGGGACAATACCAGCGACCATCGAACCAATCGTCGGAATGTAATTGAACAGAAAAGCGACGATGCCCCATAAAGCTGCGTAATCGGTATTGAGCAATATCAATGCAGCAGTGATGAGTAATCCCGTCAACAGGCTGACCATCGTTTTAATCAGCATGTAACGGCGAATGGAAGCGAGGACTTCCGAGACCTGCTCAATATATTTTTGCGAATTGCCCGGCAATTCTTCGAGTTTTTTGCCAAAGCGAGACCATTCCAGCAACAGGAAAAACAGCATGAGCAAAACAATTAATGTGTAATTGAGAATTCCGACGACGCTTTCCAGAAAAGTCCGAAAAATCTGGACCGGCGAAAAGATATTCAAAACCCCCTCATCCCGATTCGCTGTGCGATTCGCAGGATTCATCGGCGAGAACTCAATAATGTGCCGCTGTTCTCCAAAAATATAACCAGGCAGACCAAACGGTTTGACTAAAGGAGTCTCTTCGACAACTCCTTCCGCTTCTTGTGGAGCAACCAGTTCTGCTGGTTGTTCCATCTCTGGCATTTCCGTTTCAGTGGAATCTTCCGCATTGCCGTCAGCTGAATCTTCAGGAGGAGTCACCTCCGAGGAAGTGTCAGCGGGAGAAGTCGTAGTTTCGGGCTGTAAAACGGGTGGAGCGGGATTCTGTGAACCAAGTGTCTCACTACTCGTTTCACTTGTGCCAACTTCGGGGAGAGGACTCTCTGCATTGGGAGACAGAGTCGTGACATCAGCTCCTGAGCGGATGCTATCCGACGTACTTGCTTCCGGGACCGGCATCAAACCAGGGACCGAAATTTCGACCGATTGGGGTTTAGAGGATGTAGACTCCTCTTTGGGCAGATCCAGTGAAAATCCACGATCTTCCAACCACTTTACGATTCTTTGTTCCTGATTGATGACAACCGCATTCAACTCAGGCAATCTGCCAGCGAGTTCATTCACAGAACTGACAACCACCGACGTGGCAATCAGCGAGGAAACCCCCATAAAGACCATCAATAAAAAGATAGCCGCTCCAGTATTGATATCTCGTTTTTTGAGCCATTCAAGAATGGCAGAGATAATCACACCAATGAATATGGCCAGCAAAAAGGGAATGATGATCGCGCGGGCAGAACTGATGCCTGCAATTACAATCACAACCGCAGCCGCGATCATCAGCGAATTGATGAACGGAGAACGCCTGTCATCCGGATGGGGTATGGCTTCCTGCACAAACAAAACCTTATATTTTGTTCATCAAGTTCATTGATGAAGGGGATCAAATTGAGCCGTAGGTCAGGCTGTGCCTGACGAAATCAATCGTCAAGAATTTATCATGTCAGGCACAGCCTGACCTACAAAATCTATAAAATCATGCAAAGAGATAACTGACCGATTCATTACGATGAATACGGCGAATCGCTTCTCCAAGTAGAGGGGCGATGGAAATGGTTTTTAAATTGGGAAGTTGCTGTTCCGGCCTTAGTGCGATGCTGTTGGTCACAACAATTTCACTGATCGGAGCCTCGGCCAGTCGTTGCGGAGCAGGTCCGCATAATACACCGTGTGTCGCTGTGACAAAAACATCGCCCGCACCATGTTGTTTGGCAACCCTAGCTGCTCCACAAATCGAGCCCGCTGTCGCAATCATGTCATCGAAAATGAAAACCGTTTTCCCTTCGATGGGTCCGCCTATTAAATTGGCCTGTTTCGTTTCCATCGCATTGGCACGACGTTTATCGACAATCACGAGCGAACCACCCAATTTATCCACATGTTGCAAAGCTCGTTTGATACTCCCCTCATCTGGACTCATCACCACAATCTGTTCTGGATCCAGTTCCAGTGATTGAAAATATTGATCAATCACTGGAGCGGCATATAGGTGGTCGACCGGGACATCGAAAAAGCCCTGAATTTGAGCGGCGTGCAAATCCACAGTTAAAACACGGTCCGCACCAGCTACAGTAATAAGATTGGCGACCAGCTTGGAGGTGATCGGTACACGACCAGCATCTTTTCGATCCTGACGAGCGTATCCGAAGTAGGGGATCACACAGGTAATTCGCTCGGCACTGGCACGCTTGCAGGCATCGATTAAAATGAGCATTTCCATCAAATGATCGTTCACGGGCGGGCTCGTCGGTTGCAGAATAAAAACATCCCGCCCGCGGATATTCTGCTCCAGTCGTACACTGAGCTCACCATCGGGAAAATCGCCTATGGCAACGGAAGCCATTTCCACACCCAGGTAGTCAGCAATTTCGCGGGCAAGGGCCGGGTTGGCGCGGCCACTTAAGAGACTCAGTTGATCGTACATCGCTGTTTCAATTCTTTTCATAGTCTCGCAAACCAATTTCCATGAAAACAGATCGACTGAAATAGCCGTCCCTGGGTTTGTGAGAGTTCGAGCGAACTTCAATTTTCCCGCCTGTCTCATTTTTTTCAAGTCACATCAATCTTAACAGCTTGAGACTCCATTCTACAGGAACTGGCATGTAAACTCATGGGCAGAACAGTTAACGCTTGATTGAGTGCAATTACATTATTTCTATTATTGACTACGAAAATTAATGACTTCTTCTCCTGAAATTCTGGAAATTATTCGAAGGAACTGGCTCGACATCCAGCACCGGATGCAAGCTGCTGTCGAACGGGGTAAATTTCGCGATCATCATCCCAAACTGATTGCCGTCACCAAATATGCGGAACCGGAATGGATTGAGGCTTTAGTCGAACTCGGAATCAGAGATTTCGGGGAGAGCCGTCCCCAGCAACTCGCAGAACGAAAAGACTGGCTCGCTGAAGTCGATAATCTGATCTGGCATCAAATCGGACACCTGCAACGAAATAAGGTGAGGCCAGTCATTGAAGCCGGTGCAATCATCCACTCAGTTGACAGCTGGCGATTACTCAATCGGATTGAGGAAATCTCTGGCGAATTAAACCATACGACTCATCTTCTGTTGCAAATCAATATTTCTGGTGAGAAGCAAAAAACCGGATTCAATCCAGACGAATTCCTATCGGGAATTGATCGCATTCCATCATACAGCCATTGTCATGTGAACGGGTTAATGACCATGGCTCCCGATACTGAAGATGAGGCTGTCATTCGAAATGTTTTCCGTGAACTTCGAATTATCCGGGACAGAGCTCGTCAGATGCTTCATGAAAACCTGGAATTGCCGGAACTTTCGATGGGAATGTCGGGGGATTTTGAAATTGCGATCGAAGAAGGAGCGACCATGGTACGGATCGGTTCAGAACTTTACCGTGACTTAACCCTGTAGGACAGGCTTCCAGCCTTCCTATAAGATGACTTTATAGTCCAGAGTTTGGTAAACAAAACAATTCACCCAAACGCTCGAATTTCTTTATTCCACAAAAACGCTACTCAATTTTCGTAAAAAGTAAATCGTGAGCAGACAGGCTGGAAGCCTGTCCTACGGAAAGGGGCTCAAAATTTCAGCTCGCAACTTCGCTATTTTATCACACATGTTTTTTAAAATCCTTCACTTAATTACGTGCCTATGCTTTTCGTTGGATTTGAAGTCATGCTAGAATCTTAGATGGTGGAGAAGGGATCGGATCCTTTCAGTCTGTTACAATTTTGCAGTTCACCTGACGTTCATCGATGATGGTGTCTATCAATTTCCTTTAGTTTACTGACGTTGGTCAGATCAGAGATCTCATGAGTTTGGAAGAACAACCGGTATCGGATAGCGAGACCACACAACAGGCGAATGTCGAAAACAATCCTAATCGCACCGAGGAGTCGGCTACCGACCCATCCGCGGCGACACCGAGTGAGCCGGAGGCTGTTTCCCCAGTCATCCCTCCTCGAGAAGAGGAACAGGTTGAAACATCAACAGACCCAACGCCTGCTCCCGAACCTGTCGCAGAGTCTACGTCTACCGAACAACCTGCGCCGACTGGTGAGGCGGTGGCTGAAACTCCCGCGACAAATGAGACAACTCCTGAACCGGCTCCCGAAAACTCAACATCCGAGCCGGTAGCCGAGGAACCTGCACGTAAGTTTGAACTCAATCCAACGGTCGATGCCAGTCAGGCGAAAGCGAAACCGTCGATTAATACCGGAGCCATGCGGGATTTGAATGAGTCTTCATCTCCACAGGCAGGGACTCCGCAGCAATCAACTTCTGCGGAGGCGGCTCCGAATCGAGGACCTGTCGAAATTCCAGCATTGGAAGATCTCGATGGCGATCTCGAATCTCAACTGGCCGCTGCGATGTCGGGGTCACCGACTGGTAGCGATGCCACTCAAGATGCCAGCACTTCATCCACCGGAACTCCCAAAGATGACAGTGAACTGGAGCCAGGGACGAAATTAAAAGGCAAAGTGGAATCGGTCGATGAAGAGCAATTGCTGATCGATATCGGCTACCGCTCGTCTGGAATCCTGGCTCGCAGGAATATCGAAGACGATAAAATTCCGGAAGTTGGCAGTGAAATTGAAGTGATGGTCGGCTCGGTCAACGAAGCCGAAGGCATTATTGAGCTTGCTCTGCCCTCAGCTGTCCATCGTGCCGGTGGCGACTGGAATGCTTTGGCTCCAGGTCAGATTGTCGAATGTACGGTCGAAAAAACAAACAAAGGCGGACTCTCGGTCAATGTGAGTCAGCTCAAAGGCTTTATGCCCGCTGGTCAGGTCGACATCAGTTTTGTAGGTGATCTCGAAACATTCGTCGGGCAGAAAATGACCGTTCGAGTCATTGATGTGAATCCCAAGAAGCGAAATCTGATTGTCAGCCGCAAATCGATTTTACAGGAAGAGCGTAAAGAAAACGAAGCGAAAGTCTGGGAAACGTTGACCGAAGGCGAGCAGCGAACCGGGATTGTCAAATCGGTTAAAGAATACGGTGCGTTTGTCGATATCGGCGGCTTGGATGGATTGGTCCACGTTCGTGAAATGAGCTGGACTCGCGTCAACCATCCTTCCGACGTGATTTCCGAAGGCGATGAAGTCGAAGTCAAAGTTCTCAGTATCGATCGCGGCAAGAAGAAGATCAGTCTGGGAATGAAACAATTGCTGGCGAATCCCTGGGAATATGCTGATCAGAAATATCCGAAAGGCACCGTGATCAAAGGGATCGTGAAAAAGACGACTGACTTTGGTGCGTTTGTTGAAATCGAGCCGGGACTTGAAGGATTGGTCCACATCAGCGAACTCGACTTCAAACGTGTCAATCACGTGGGTGAAGTGGTTAAAGTCGGTCAGGAAATCGAAGCGAAAGTTCTGGAAGTCAATAAGAACAAACGTCGAATTTCTCTGTCGATTAAAGCTGTCAAACCGAAACCACAACTCTCGCCGGAAGAGGTCGCCAAACGCGAATCTGAAGCGGCTGACATGCAGAAGTTCCGCGAAGAAGCCGAGAAACGCCGGGAAACTCTCCGGGGTGGAACCAGCAGCGGCTCCGGCGGCGGACTCTTTGGAAATCCCACCGATTTCAATAAGTAGTCGATCACAGCTACTCTATTTTCGTGTCCCCTCCCCGTCTGGGAGAGACGGCATCGATCTATTCTCCCTATGGGAGAATGAGTGGGTGAGGGGAAACGACGTAAATTTCATATAGAACGTCGAAGGGATCCCCTCATCCGACCTTCGGCCACCTTCTCCCCAGGGAGAAGGACGTACAACCGCTCCCCCCAAGATCATAAGAGTGTTTAGACTCCGGGTATGAAGAAAGTCTACTGGCATGCCCGTTAAAAAAAGTACGGTGAAACGTCATCGTAAACGACGAGTCTCTCCCGAGCACATAACAGCTGTGGTCGAGCAATTGCAGGAGAACTATCCCGATGTCGAATGTGAATTGATTCACCACAACGCTTACGAACTGCTGGTCGCGACCATCCTTTCTGCTCAATGCACTGATGCCCGCGTCAATCAGGTTACGCCAAAACTATTCAAAAAGTATCCTGATCCCTTTTTGCTTTCCAAGGCGAAACAAGCGGATGTCGAGACGATTATTCATTCACTGGGATTCTTTCGAGCCAAAGCAGCGAACCTGATTGGCATGGCTCAGGGTCTCGTCGAACAGCATCAGGGAGTCGTTCCTGAAACACTTGCTGAACTGATTGCTCTTCCCGGAGTCGGACGCAAAACGGCGAATGTGGTCTTGGGAACCTGGTATGGAATTCCTTCAGGTGTTGTTGTTGACACTCATGTCCGTCGCATCTCGCAGTTACTCGGGTTGACTTCAGAAGTGACCCCCGAAAAAATCGAAAAGGATTTAATGCAGCGATTACCGGAAGAAGAATGGATCAACTTCTCTCATCGACTGATTCGCCTGGGCCGACAAACATGTATTGCCCGTCGTCCAAAATGCGAGGAGTGCCCGATGCTTGCCGTTTGTCCGCGCGTTGGCTTGCCAGTGCTCAGTACAAAACCGTAAAGTAAAATTGACTCAACTCACGAACACTCTCACATTGAAACGACCCATGAACAACTTGCTGCAGACGGCTTATCACGATGTTCTCAAAGGAGCCATTCTTTCCGAAGAGCAGATGCGGGGAGTTGTTAATGAACTGATGGAAGGGCTGAGCGACCCGTATCAGACGGCTGGGTTTTTGTCTGTGCTGGTCAGTCGGGGAGAAAGTGTCTCCGAAATAGCCGGGGCAGCTCGTGTGATGCGTGATAAGTGCACACCGATTCGCGAATCCGGAGCAGGGCTACTTGATACTTGTGGAACGGGTGGGGATGGTCTTCACACGTTCAACATCAGCACGGCTGCTGCTATTCTTTGCGCCTCGGCTGGTATGAGTGTCGCCAAGCACGGAAACCGTTCGGTATCGAGTACCAGTGGAAGCGCCGATGTGCTTGAACAACTTGGAGTCGCCATCACTCTGACTCCTGGGCAAGTCGATCAATGTATTGAAAAAGTCCAGATTGGATTCTGTTTTGCCCCATTACTGCATCAGGCAATGAAGCATGTCGTTCCAATTCGCAAGGCTCTGAAAACTCGCACAATTTTCAATATGCTCGGGCCGTTGACGAATCCTGCACGGGCAGAGTTTCAGCTGGTGGGAACCATTCGCAACGAGTGGGCAAAAAAAATGGCAGAGGCTTTATGCTTGCTCGGAACAGAACGCACAGCTGTCGTGTGCGGGAATAATGAGTTGGACGAAGTTTGCCTCTGGGGCATAACAACGGTCTATCTTGTTGAAAACAATCAGCTGACAGAGTTCGTCTGGACACCCGAAGACTTTGGGTTGCCAACCTGTCGAGTTGAAGAAATTCAAGTTCATTCAGCCAAAGAATCTGCAGAAATGATTCGAGGCATTTTTGCCGGACAAGCCGGACCGGCGCGAAATATTGCAGTCGCGAATGCAGCCGCGGCCTTGTGGACGAGTCGGAAAGTCAATTCGCTGGTTGAAGGAGCCGAGCAGATTCAGAACTCGATTGACTCTGGACAGGCACAACAGAAACTTGAAGAGTTGAGCGAATTTACTCAATCGTTTGTATAGTCATCATAAAAAACAGGCCTCTAAAAAGAGGCCTGCAATTGAAATTATGACCGAGTCATCAGCGATTATCGGCGAGCTGCATCAGAGCCTTTGGCGCTGATTTTTGTAATCGCAGCAGAGATAAATTTCGCGGGGGATTGCACAAACTTATTGGCATGAGATTCAGAGTCACACATGTAAAGTTTGTTGTTAAAAGCTACAACCCAGCGAACCTGGCCGCGAGTCAGTTTTCCGGTTTCTGCCAGATGGACGGGACAATTCCCTGAAAGTTCCGGCCAGAATTTCTCTGGGTTCTTATCAAACTTCTGCTTGTTCTCTGCAGAGGCAAAATAGACAACATAACCGTTGTGAGAGCTGGAGAACTGTTTGTTGCCATCGACCAGTTTGTGGTCTTCGATTGCAGAGACGAGGCAATCGTCTGCCAGAACTTCACCGTTGCCTTCTTCCATCACATATTCTGTGGCGGAAGCCAAATTGATTTCCGATTTGTTGTTGTCCAGGAATGATAAAAACTCGCTGGTTCCCTGATATCCACGGACTTTTTCAGATTCTTCTGTGGTCGGGTCCACAACCGCGATTGTTGGCATGGCATTCACACCGAATTTTCGAGTGACACTGGGATTGTCATCCGTGTCGATCATGACCGGGATGAAATTCGCTTCGATTTCCTGCTCGATTTTGCTGTTGGAAAGCGTCGAGCTTTTCATCTTTTTACATGGTCCGCACCAGGAGGCGGTGAACATGATCAGCATTGGTTTTGACTCTGCAACGGCTTGTTTTTTGGCCTTTGCGTAATCTGTTTCCCAGTGCAGACTGCCTGCCTGAACGGCACTCTCCATCAAGCCCGCCAGGGCAACACATGTCGCGAGTAAATATGCAGCATTACGTGTGAATTTCGACATCTTCTCTCCTTATACTCCTGAAAATCGAAGAGGCAGACAAGTTCCTCTTCGTCGGCTGGTGTCCGAAAATACTCCTGCTTTCCATCCCACTCATGCGGGAAGGCTGGTCATTCTGTAAGCACCCTCTGACCAGCTGAGGTTCTCACTTACTTCATTTTATTCTGAAGCTGTGTTTCATTCTGTGGGATGAAATACATTCCCTGAGAATGTCTGAAAATAAATTCTCTGAAATCAAAATCTGAGCAGATTGGGAGAGCTTCCTGCAGTGAGTTCAATCGCTTCCTGCAATTCATATCTTGCTTCGCTAGAAAACATTTTGCATGTCCAGCGTCGTGTTTGTTAAAACAGAATACCTAAACCCACAAAATGTTAAAATGGGGATAATAGTAAAGACGGAACGTCTGTTCTAGTTTCACTCCTGAAAAAAATAAATTTCTCACAGGAATTCTCAAGTCAAATTTTGAGGAATAGTAGCGAAATCATTGTCGTGGGCAAGTTTAAATTCGCCTGGTGCCCTTTCAGGGCTTTGATTTAGGCCTCAAATAACTGTAATGCACTCCGTTGACGTGCTTAATAACATGATCAACCGAAAGCATAAGTATAGAAGACGCACTAGTACAATTCGAAACAAACTTACCCCATTTTTATTTGACCAACATCGGGACTTGAAGCGGTCGCATATAATTTTCTCGGTATGCGGCCGGCTCCTGCGGCATCTCGGCCTGACTGGCACGCCAGCTTCATTGCTCTTGCCATTTTACGGGGATCTGATGCGCCTGCGATTCCGGTATTAAGCAAAACACCATCGACACCCAACTCCATGGCGAAACAGACATCGCTGGCCGTGCCGACGCCCGCATCGACGATGACCGGGTAATTGGGGTCGTGCTCTTTGAGATATTCCAAGCAGATGCGAATATTATTAGGATTCAAAATTCCCTGCCCACTCCCAATCGGACTACCAGCCGGCATGACGGAACTTGCTCCAGCTTCCTGTAGTCGGCGAGCAGTCATTGGATCGTCGGTTGTGTAGACAAGGACCTGAAAACCATCCGCGACAAGTTTTTCGGTTGCCTGCAAAGTGGCGAGAGGATCTGGCAGAAGAGTTTTCTTATCTCCAAGAACTTCCAGCTTCACCCAGTCTGCTCCCGGATTCTCCAGACCTTCCAGAATTTCCCGGCCCAGTCTTGCCACACGGACGGCATCGTCGGCATTAAAACAGCCAGCAGTGTTGGGAAGGATCGTATAGCGTTTCAGGTCGATGTAATCGAGAATATTGCGACCAGCGGAGTCGATCAATCGATCTCTGCGAACAGCCACGGTAATCACTTCTGCCCCCGAAATTTCCAGACAATCCCGCATCGTATCGAAGGTATCGTACTTTCCAGTTCCGACAATCAAACGTGATGTAAAGGAATGACTTCCAACGATGAGAGGCTGGTCTGCAGTCTGGGATTCAGGCATCTGACTTTTCGTTTCAATTACTAGATCTGTCACTCGAGTAGACAGAGAAAAATTTAAAGTGGTCTCTTCTGACATCAATCGAGGTGACAGGAATTACCCGCCACCAACAAGCGTCACAATTTCGATTTCATCGCCCGGCTGAATTCGGCATTCGCTATGCCGACGTCGTGGCACCAGTTCCCGATTTCTTTCGACAGCCAGATAGCGGGAGTCCAGCGATCTTTGTGCAAGAAGATCGCTAATGGAAGTGTTCTCCGGGATGGAGGTTTCATTTCCGTTGAGTGTGATGGAGATCGTAGACATGGATTCTTCGTATCGAACAGGCGATTCAACAAATCATTGTTATCGTTAATAACTAAACGTCAATGAGTGTAGACGATTTACGGCGAGGGAATAAACAACTTGAGGGCTTCCGAAGCCAGCGACTTATTCACCAGCACGACGGCTGAATCCCCCGGTTTAAGAACATCTTCAGCCGTGGGGACTTTCACAAAATCATCACGAACAATAGCGGCTATCAAAGTTTTGGAAAGTGAGAGTTCCTGGAGCGGTAATTTCGTCACAGGCGAATTCGCTTTGACTTCCAGTTCCCAGATCAAAACCTCCCCATCAGCTGTTTCTTCGGAAGCGAGTAATGGTCCACCAGAAACCATCCCCAATATTTGTCGTGCCATGACCTCTCGAGGGCTGACGGCGGTATCGATCTGCAGTTTTTCGAGCACATTCACATAATCGGGACGACGGACGACACTCAAAATTCTTGCGGTACCCAACTCTCGCGCTTCGACTCCGCAAATGATATTGTCCTCATCACGCCCCGTCGAAGCGACAAAGATATCCGCAAAGCCGACGCGTGCTTCCCGCATTTCCTGTTGGCTGGTTGCATCGGCCAGCAGGATGGTTGCCTTTGGCAGACTTCTGGCCAGATATTCACATCGTTCCTGATTGGACTCCATAATTGTAACGCGGTATCGCTCACCTTCGAGCGTTTTTGCCAGATAGTATCCGACCTTGCCGCCACCGGCGATGATCACATCGAGCCGGGGTGGGGCTTTGATTTGAAACATTTTGACGACGCTTCGCAAAACATCTCGCTCACCCACCAGAGTAATCCGATCTCCCACGGCAAAGGCGTCATCGGCATGGGGGATATAAGATCGGCCTCGACTGGTCACCAGTCCAATGCGAACATTGGCTGGCATCTTGATGTCTCTCAGGGGGACTCCGACTTCGCGCGAGCCATCCTGGACTTCGACTTCGTGAATCTCAACTCCACCTCGTGCAAACGTTTCCAGCTTGAACAAACCATTCGCACGAATCGATTTGGCGAGTTCGAGGCCTGTTAATTTTTCCAGGGAAAGCAAATTGTCGATTTTAAAATGTCGTCGATAATCGAAGGTACTGTAATCGAGATACCGGGGATCGAAAATACGCGCAATGCTTCGTTTGGCTCCCATGGCACTACACAATGATGCCCCCACCAGATTGGTTTCATCGTTACTGGTGACTGCCAGGCAAAGATCTGCATTGAGAACATCAGCTTGAAACAGAGTGACGGCATCACACCCAGAGCCATTGATGGTCTGAACGTCGAGATCTTCTCCTGATCGAGCCAGGGCTTCTTTGCTGGAGTCGACCAGCCGAACGTTGTGCTGATATTCACACAGGAGAGCCGCGATGGATGTCCCAACCGTCCCCGCACCTAATATGACGACATTCATTCTTTAACCTGATCAGAATTCAATCGGTCTCGCTGAGATTGAAAGTCTGTCTAAAAAATTGATTCGCGTTTGCTCAAAGCTGCCAGCCTGTGTAAAACTAACTCTCATTGTAAAGGAGAGAGTTATAACACTTCGCAGTTCCAAGTTTAATAACCTGACATTCTCTTCACAAACAGTCGAACAAGTTTACTCATGTGGATAAAAATCTGTGGAATTCGATCGATGCAGGATGCCGAAGTGGTATCGAGGTTTCAGCCTGCAGCGATCGGATTAAACTTTTATCAGAAATCCCCCCGTTCTGTGACGAGGGAACTGGCTCGGGAAATCATTCGGAATATTCCTGAACCGATTGAGCGCGTTGGTGTCTTTGTCGATCAAACCCCCGCAGAAATTGCAGAGATCGCAAATGAGTTAATCCTCACGCATGTTCAACTGCATGGAAATTATCTGCCTGAGCATCTCGTTGCTCTTAAAAAACACTCCATTATCTGGGTGTATCGTATGGGTAGAGAGGGACTCACTCCCTTATTGAGTCAATTAGACTCTCTCCAGCAGAATCAGATTTCAGTTACTGCGTGCCTGATCGATGCCCGTGTTCCTGGACTCTACGGCGGCAGTGGTCAGACGGTCGATTGGGAATCCCTTGTCAGAGAATATGATCAGGAAAAATTACCGAAGCTGATTCTTGCGGGGGGACTTGTCCCAGAAAATATTGCTGAGGCGATTTCGGTGGTGAATCCCTGGGGAGTGGATGTTGCCAGTGGTGTTGAACGGGATGACCGGAAAGATGCTCATTTGATAGAGCAGTTTTTAATGAATGCTACCTCTGCCGTTTAAATGGTTTTTGAATCACGGATTAACGCAGATAAACTCAATAGTTTATCGGACGCCGTCCCCTCGCTGTCGCTTCGGGTTAAGATGATTCTCTTTCAACCTTCAACCTTCGCCTTCAAAAAAAAGCGGAGCTCCGTAAATTGGGCTCCGCCTTTTTAATTGGATCGAAATCAAGTTCAATTAAGCCGCACGGCCTTGGGTGAAGCTGAGGAATTCTGGGGTTGGTTCTTTGCAGGATTCCATGAAGGCTTCGATGACCTGCATATCGAGAGCAGAGGCACTGTCGGATTCTGGATGGAATTGAACACCGAGGCAGTACCAGTCGTCACTGATGGTTTCATAAGCTTCGATGATTCCATCGGGTGTTGTGGCTCCGACTTTGAAGGGAGCAGCAAGTTGATCGACGGCCATGTGATGATCGCTATTAACGCGAATTTCTCCGGGACCGTAAATGTCGTCCATGCGTGTTCCGGGAACAATTTCCAGAACGTGTCGCAAAGTGCTTTCGACGCAATCGCGGTGCTGTAATGGTCGGGCGACCCCTTCCTGAAGATCATTGAAAAGGGTGCCACCACAGACAACATTCATCAGTTGCATGCCGGAGCCGATGGCGAGGACGGGAATTTTCAAATCGTAAGCCATCTTGGCGAGACGACGGTCAAAATCTTCGCGGCGGCTGGGCATCTGTCGTGTGGCAGGATGCTTTTCCAGTCCCATGCGGACAGGATCGAGATCGAGTTTGCAGCCTGTGAGTACGATTCCGTCGACCATGTTGAGGAATTGCTTGAGGTCGTTGTCATCAGCGTAAGGCGGAGCGATGAGTGGAATTCCGCCTCCGGCTGTGATGGTGTCGTAGTATCCGGTGTTGATCCAGCTCAGAGCCGTAGCATCTTTGCGGGCTGGTCGAAAATCACAGTTCATTCCAATAATAGGTTTCGTTGTCATCGGTCGTTCCTTCCATGAAACTGCTCTACACACCAACTTCAAAATCTCATACAAATCAAACTGCATGAATGAAATTGATGCGTGCAAGTCAATCCGACCGAAAGCAAAACAAACTCAAAGCACAATAGTTGTTACGAAGTTCGGATCAGACGGCAGCTGATTGTCTGAATGGAAAAAGAACATCGACATACTTATCGTCCCTGACAAGTCCTGAATCGAATCTTAATTGAATTGCGTTTTCTTCATCGTCCCTCCCCGCATCCTTACGGGCTCGTCAAGATCAATTCGATGAAGTGGGCATGTTTTACAAACGCAAATCGCAGCTGTAAAGCAATTCGATCATTTTGTGAAAACTATTTCCTGAAACACAATATCTTGTGGTTAACCAGCGTATTGAAAACAACTCACAAATTTTCAATCACCTTCCCCCGGCGTTCTCTCTTTGATCTTGTTCAGTGCCTTATTCATGTCTCATACTGCTGATTCTTCAAATTCACCGATTACTGTTCACGTATTGTGGAAATGGATTACCACCATAAGTAAGCCCGCAGGGTTTCAATTGGTGCTCGGAACAGGACATATCCGAGGGGGTGTTTTCCACAATTCAACCTTACCCGTATTCGTGTTCCCGGCAGGAGATGATCTTCGGATGACTGCAGGCGAATCGCTGCCACTGCGAACGCTTGTCCGGACGGATGTTGTTCAACGGTTGGCGAGAGTGTTTCCAGCACTCCACTCCAGCGCTTATCTGTCTCGGCCAGTGAAATAATTTTCCACTCCTGTTGAGAGTTTTCGCTCAGTGTCTGTTTGACGTACTGCAGATCGACATCACGAACATCGACCATCGCCTCCCATTCCGAATGAGGATTACCGATTGTCAACAGATGTTGACCCGATTGAACGGGCCGACCTGCGAGTTGATGCTCGGCATCCCACGTGAGAATCTGGCCGGCCAGTGGACTATGAATCTTCAGCGTCTCAATCCGGTGTTTCAAAAGAGACTGTTCCGCTTGCAGGCCTGTCAACTCTGCTTTGAGTTCTGCGAGTCGAATTCCAATGTTGACATCGACGGTGTCGCGACCATCATTGCGGCGTTCTGCATCCGGACGGGTATTTCGCAGGCTGCGAATCTGCTCGTTCAGTGTGGCAACTTCACCATCCAGTGCACTCAGGCGGGTTTCCAGATCCAGACTCGTTATTGTCAATAGAAGTTGACCTTCCTCAACGAGCCGATTCTCCGGGAGTTTGAGATCTTTCAAATGAATGGTTCCCGTTTCCGGCGCATACAGATTTCGGCGTTCTACCGGGACCAGATAACCTTCCGCGGAAATGATCATTGGCACAGGGAGAAAAACTAAAGCTGCTACGACCAATAGTAAAATCGGCCATAACCAATGGGCTTTGGATCGCTTAGCCGAGGACTGCTTGATTTGCGTCGACAATGCCATCCGCCAGATGGGAAATTCCTCGACAAACTCGGGTTTGAGGCTAATCCAGTGCGTCTGAAACGCCTCGAGCAGGAGCAGCGAAGGCTGATGAAACTGGCCCGTGGCATCGACTATGAAAACGTGGATTGTCTTTGCCGTCAAAGAATATTCTTTGAGGTCTTCCGCTGGATAAGACTCCGGCGAAGAGAATTCTTTTTCGAAAAGCGATTCCGCAAACTCAGTCAAACTCTGGAGAGTCGGCGAACGAGCATCACTTTCAGAGCCGCCGCTGATGCTCAGCAGTTGAGTTTTTTGTCCTACCTTCTGGAAAAGACTACAGCGGTTTGCGTAGCCCTTTACAACAATCAAATCCAACAGAGCCTGCAGGCATTCGGCTGGTGGTGTCTGCTGCTGAATCTGCCAGAGTTCCTCCAGCAATTTTTGAGAATCCGCATACTGTCCGGGCGTCCCGGGTAAGGATGATTTGATCCATTTGGGGCCGAGTTCATGGGAGATTTTTTGAACTTGATCGGATTGTAAAAAGGCTTCCATTGAAACCTGATTCGTAACAATCAGTTCCAGGATTCCATTCACGGCATCATTTTCTACGAGTGGGATGGCGATTAGTTCTAGACTGACTGCTTCCATCGACTTTGTTTGTGAACCTTGCCCCTGAGCCCGCAAAACGGACTTCTGCTCGACTGCTTGCCTCAGTAATTGCTCATGCCCCGTCCACTTCTGATGAATCGTAGCGGCATCCTGATTTCCAAACCCATGACTTGCCAGCAGCCGAGTGTAATTTTCCGATTCGATCTGCCACAGCAGCCAGGACATCGCTTCCGGGACAAGCTGACTGATTTCTTCAGCAATATGGGATTGTGGATTTTGCATAAGTGCGATGGGGTAAAATGTGGTCGGTCAGGGAGTAAGTTGGGTTAGCGGAACGCGTAACCCATCCTACATTAAAGGGGGAACGCAAAATATATGAGCGTTTTATCAGACTGCAGTTCGAATTGCATTGTTCCTGTGACGAACTTTCAGAAGAACGCTCAACTGTCAACTTAGGCAATTCGGGTAGATTTTACCTGTCATTCCGGTCTTGCGGATCGTTTCGGCTGTGATTTCGCTGGTTCAGCCCCTGCCAATTTCCGATAGAACGATGGAGGGAGAATGTGCGCGGTCGGTTCATCATGAATAAAAGATGGACTTAGGATTTCTCCTTCAGCTCGCAATAATCATAAATTCCCAGGGACGGGATTCATTTTGGTTGAGACAACTCCACAATTCGATGCTTGCGAGCCTGTCCGGTCGAAAACCGTCAGCCTGTTAGCGCGGGGATTGTTTCTGTTCAGCATGGGAACACTCTCGCTAGCGTTGTGTCAATTGACCGGTTGTCACTGGCCTGGAAAGCCAGCCGCTGGAGTTTCATCTGAAACGCAGAATTACTATCAGACCGCTGCGGCTCAAATCGAATATCCTCAGCTGGATCAACCTGTTCCCAGCGATGCATTACTCAATAGCAGTCCGATCAGTCTGGTGACGGATCTTGATTCAATTACTTATCGTAATCTCGAACTCTCCGAAGCGGTCACGCAGGCTCTTGAAAAATCGAAAGTTATTCGCAATCTGGGAGTGACAATTCTGCGATCTCCCGATTCCGTAACCACATCCTTCGATCCTGCTTTGGTCGAATCCGATCCACGCTTCGGTATCCAGGCAGCATTAAGTGCCTTTGACACCACATTTGGTGCCAGCGTCATTCATCAGAATAATGATCGGGCTCTGAACAATCAGTTCTTCGGTGGTGGAACGCGATTGCTGCAGCAGGAAGCGACTGTTATGCAGGCGCAGCTGGGAAAACAGTCTGCTTCCGGTACGGAATACTACCTGCGTAACATCACCGATTACGACAAGAATAACGCTCCCGGTAATCAATTTCCGGGAGCCTGGACAACTCAGCTCGAAGCCGAGATGCGTCAGCCTTTGTTGCAGGGATATGGGGTCGATTACTGGCAAACGGTCGGCAACAGTCAGACTCCCGGCTTATACAACGGTGTATTGATCGCACGGACCAATACCGATATTTCTCAAAGCGAATTTGAAATTTCGGTTCGGGATTTTGTCGCTGAAGTCGAGAATGCTTATTGGGATTTATATTTTGCTTATCGGGACTTGGAGACAAAAATAGCCGCTCGGGATGCCTCACTGGAATTGTGGCGACGGGTGGATGCCCTGAAACAACTTGGCCGAGCGGGGGGAGAAGCCGATAAGGAAGCCCAGGCTCGCGAGCAGTATTATCGCTTCGAAGAAGATATGCAGAATGCCTTGAACGGGCGTCCGGAAGATAATACGAAAACCTACAACGGAACCTCAGCCGGTACATTCAAAGGGAATGGCGGCGTGCTTCGACTGGAACGACGCCTGCGATATCTCATCGGAATGCCCATCAACGATGGCTGCCTGATGCGTCCTGTCGATGAACCTCTGGCTGCTCCTGTCTGTTTCAACTGGGAAACAAATCTGGCGGAGTCGGTTGATCAACGTCCAGAACTCCGTCGACAGAAATGGGTGATTAAGCAGCGGGAACTTGAGATGATTGCTGCTAAAAAAATGCTGCTGCCAGAACTCGATCTGGTCGCACTTTATCGCTGGCGTGGATTCGGAGAAACTCTGACAAACCCAAGTAACGGTGGTGCTCCCCGTTTTGATAGTGCCTATGGCGATCTGGCCAGCGGACGTTTCCAGGAATGGGAACTGGGAGTGGAACTGGATGTTCCTCTGGGGAATCGCCAGGCGCATGCCGGGATGAGGAATGCTGAATTCAAACTGGCGAGGGCACGCCAGGTTCTTAAAGAACAGGAACGGGTGATCGTTCACGAGTTGAGCAATGCGATGTCCGAATCGATTCGAGCCTGGGAAGTGATGCAGACCGTTAAGGAACGACTCAAAGCGGCTGGCGATCAGGTCAACGCCCTCAATGCTGCTTATGAAGCGGATCAGGCCCCGTTGAATCTGGTTCTGGAAGCTCAGCGACGCTTTGCCTCTGCGAAAAGCTCTTATTATGCAGCAGTCATGGATTACAATATCGCCATCAGAAACGTGCACTTCGAGAAAGGGTCTTATCTCGAATACTGCGGAGTTCATACTTCGGAAGGACCATGGTCCGATGCGGCTCATCAGTATGCTGCCCGCAAGGCTGATCTGAAACAACCGATGCCGAAAGTCCCACGCTGGATCAATCCTCCACGCGTGATCAGCAACGGCACCACTGCAGATCCCTACTCGCGGGAAATCATCGCAGAACCTGTAGAAGAAATGGGAATGCCCTACTTAATGACTCCAGAGGAAGAGCATTCTCAAGATCAAAATTCTGAGTCCACAGCAGATTCGGAATTGACTCCCGCCCCCATACTTCTCCCCGAACCAGGGGCAGCACTCGAATTGAATCCTGAGCTTTATTTACAGGATCCAGTCTTCTCCGATGAGACTGCCAATACAACTCCAGTGGTTCGACCACTGTTTGAGTAATCGACTGGATTAACAGCGATTCCTGAACTGCTATAAGGAAGTCAGAAGTTGTTTCGTAGAATTCTAGATGGATTCGACAAGCGATTCTGCTTGGACTACGCTATGTGAATCTAACGTACAAACTGTTGTACGTAGGCTTGAATATTGATTCCGGCCAGTCCAGTTGGCGAAGCTCCAAAATATGAGACTCTGATGAAACCTGAGATTACGGCTGTCGTGTTTGATCTCGATGGCTTGATGTTTAATACGGAAATGATTTTTAATAAAACGGGCACCGAACTTCTGCGGCGGCGCGGAATCATGGATGTGCAGCCTGTGATCGATCGGATGATGGGCCGCCGTGCTCATGAAGCATTTGCGGAGATGATTGATCACTGCAAATTCACCGAGACCATCGAGGAGTTGCAGGCTGAGTCGAATGAGATCTTTCAGGCTCTGCTGTTCGATCACATCGAGCCGATGCCGGGGCTGTTTGATTTGCTTGATCTCATTGAACAGCAGGAATTGCCCAAGGCGGTTGCGACTTCTTCCGGTCGCGACTATCTCGAAGAGATTCTGACTCACTTCAGCATTCTCGATCGCTTTCAGAAGACTTTCACTTCGAACGATGTGGAGCACGGGAAGCCACACCCTGAGATTTATCTGAAAGCGACGCATGAGCTCGGACACTCCCCAGCGAATGTTCTGGTGCTTGAAGACAGCAGCAATGGCACGCAGGCAGCCGCGGCTGCGGGGACTCATATTGTCTCTGTCCCGCATGAATTCAGCCGGGGCCAGGACTTCTCAAGTGCGAAATACATCGCCGAATCGTTGTCCGATCCTTACATTCTGAATCTGCTGCGGTCATAATGCGACCAGTGCCAGTATAATTCGACGGGTGGCGGGGGCGCCCGCTTCAGCGGAAGCCCCCGGA
>DEML01000042.1:167644-168285 GCA_002359185.1 Planctomycetaceae bacterium UBA2671 | reverse complement strand
TCGAGAGCGCCCCCGCCACCCTTTTTAATCAACCCGATCCATATCTTGTCAGGCAATGCCTGGCTTACGGAATTAAACTCTCAATGAGTCCTCAACGAAAACCTTATGTGAAGCGAAATACAAAACCGGTTTCGCGTGGTCCTCTGGCCGAAGAACACTTTTTACCGATCGATCTGACGGAAGAGCCCTCCAACAATCTCCCTGTTGTAGAAGTGAAAGCTCCCGTAAGGCATCCCATTCTCTATCGCAAACGGCTCGGGAATTTCGATACCCGTGCCCGACCAGGGGATCTCGTCAGGCTTGAATTGAGTGATGGATCACACTTCGGTCATGGGCTGTTCAATTCACGGGCAGAGGCCACGATTCGAGTTTTGAATCGGACTGACGAAGTTCCCAACTCTGCCTGGTGGAAGCGGATCGTTCAGCAGGCCTGCGGTGTTCGAACGGATCTGCTCAAGGTGGATGCTGATACGAATGCGTATCGCGTCATTCATGCTGAAGCGGATTTGCTGCCAGGGATTGTGATTGATCGATACGACAATATTCTGAGTGCAGAGTGCTTTTCATTGGGGATGTATCGTCGAGCCCAGGGCATTCTGGAATTGATTCAGGCGGAATTAAACACAGAACACTGGCGGATT
>DEML01000042.1:166791-167538 GCA_002359185.1 Planctomycetaceae bacterium UBA2671 | reverse complement strand
CCTCAGCCCCACATTCCCTCGACCACGAAGGTTTTAATGAGCCGGGTCACAGTTCGCCCGATTGTCCGAAACAATCTGTAATTGAAGAATTCGGCACGAAATTCAAAGTCGATTTTATCGAGGGGCACAAAACCGGATTCTTCTGTGATCAGCGGGATAATCGTCAGCAGCTGGCGAAATTCTGTGACGGGAAATCTGTTCTCGATTTGTGCTGTTATACGGGTGGGTTTTCTGTTCAGTCAAAACGATTGGGAAACGCGGCTGAAGTCACTGGTGTGGACCTTGATGAAGATGCGATTGAGACGGCCAAGGCCAACGCGAAATTAAACAAGCAGAACATCCGCTTTGTGCATGCCGATGCGTTTCCGTATATGCGGGATATGATCACGAACGGCAAACAATACGATGTGGTCATTCTCGATCCACCCAAGTTGATAAACCGTCGAGAAGATTACGAAGAAGGCCGTAAGAAATATTACGATATGAATCGACTGGCAACGCAACTGGTCGCGCCAGGAGGTTTGCTGCTCTCCTGCAGTTGCTCGGGTTTGATGCCGCCTGAAGAATTGTCGAAGACGATTGCAGCCTCGATTCCGGACAACAGTTGCGGACGCTTCCTGCGAAAATGGGGAGCCGCGTCCGATCATCCCGTCGCGGCTCACTGCCCGGAAACGGAATACCTCAAGGCTTATCTGGTTCAGATTGAACCTCGGTGATGAACTTAAAATGAACCGCCAAGACGCCAAG
>DEML01000042.1:131626-166647 GCA_002359185.1 Planctomycetaceae bacterium UBA2671 | reverse complement strand
AAATCCTCTGGGGGCTTCGCTGCACTTCGACCCCAGCCACCCTTGTCGAGGAATTTTCAGAACTGCCTTATCCATGTTTTTCTTTTCTTACCTGGCGTCTTGGCGGTTAATCATTCAGGTGGACCAATCATGACTCGAATGCTCGATAAGATGAAGCTGATTGGTCCCGGAATTCTCGTGGCGGCGACGGGAGTTGGAGCGGGTGATCTGGCGACTGGGGCTTTGACGGGGAGTCTGCTGGGAGTTGCGATTCTGTGGGCGGTGATCGTTGGGGCTCTCTTCAAATATGCGATGAACGAAGGATTGACGCGTTGGCAACTGGCGACTGAAACGACGCTGCTTGAAGGATGCTTTCGCTATTTCGGAACGATCTTTCTGATGGCGTTTCTGGCGTATCTTATCCTCTGGACTTACTTTGTTTCCGCAGCTTTGATGAGCGCTTGCGGGGTCGTCATGCACGCGATTCTGCCTGTGTTTGGTTCTCCCGAGAATGACAAATGGTATTGGGGAATTCTGCATAGTCTTGTCGCGGTCGCGTTGGTCTTCACAGGAGGCTATCGGCTCTTTGAAAAAGTGATGACGGTTTGCATTGGTGTGATGTTCGTGACTGTGGTCTTGACCGCCATCGCGATTCAGCCGAACTTGCTGGAGGTTTTGTCCGGCATATTCTGGCCAACCATTCCCCATGCGGATGGACAAGGCATTAACTGGACGATTGCCCTGCTCGGTGGCATCGGCGGCACGTTAACGATTCTCTGTTATGGATACTGGATCCGGGAAGAAGGGCGGGTATCCCTGAAAGATCTTCCGACGTGTCGAATCGATCTGGCGAGTGGCTATCTGATGACGGCAATCTTCGGAATGGCGATGGTGGTGATCGGCTCAGAAATTGTGATCGAAAAAGGAGCTTCCTCAAAAACGATCGTTGTCATTGCAGAGAAACTGCAGGAGGTCTTTGGCAATTACGGTACACCGATAAAGTGGGTCTTTTTAGTTGGAGCCTGGGGAGCGGTGGCGAGCAGTTTGCTGGGTGTCTGGCAGTCTGTACCGTATCTGTTTGCCGATGTTTATGAATCGCTTACTGCTCGATTTGCAAAGCGGGATCGTCATCCGGTCAATGTTCGAAGCTGGCCGTATCGTCTGTACTTAATCTCCATGGCGTTCATCCCGATTCTTGCACTTTCGACGAACTTCAAATCGTTGCAGAAAATCTATGCGATATGCGGTGCTTTGTTAATTCCGCTGCTGGCGATCGTGCTTCTGATTTTGGGTAACAGTTCACGGATGATTGGGCGAGAGAATCGAAATCCGCTGTGGAGTAATGCATTGCTTGGTGTTGCATTGTTGTTTTTCTCCGTTGCAGGTCTGCTTGCACTGGCAGAAGTATTTCGTGTAGAACCGATGACCGTCAAATAATTTCTTAGATATGATCAGGTATACTCCGTGAATTCAGAAGCCAATAATCAATCAGAGAATTCAACACCCACGAACGTGGAACTGAACAACCTCGTCACTGCCAGTCAGAAAGTGATGGCTCATGCGTGGATGGTGCGGACATTCATCAAGCATTCTGATGAAGTGGAAGATTTCCCCGAGCTGATGGGTATCGTCCGCAGCGTGTTCGACACATCGCGGGCTTTGGAAACTCGTGTCGACGATCCGGCTGGTTACTTCAAAATGCTCGGCAAGAAGATCGGCAAACTGGAAGCAGCGACCCGGCAATTCGCCATTGATGCCCCGGAAGCATCGACGCATACGAACTTTCAGCAAGCCGTGATTTCCATGCAGACCTGTTGTGAATCTTTGCGAGAGATTCTGAATCAGAGTCAGGTGCTTTTGAAGAAATCTGTGTAATTTATATTTTTCTTGTTCCCCAGGGGAACTTGGGTAAAGAAAACAATCTCAACCAGAAGCGTCAGCGAGGGGACGGCGTTCAATCTACAGCTGAGTTAAACGCATTCCTAAACCACCTGTATGTATTCGCAAAAGAAAATCCGTCGCCCTTAAAATAAGAGGCAATCAATCAATACAAATCGCGCCGTCCCCTCGCTCACGCTTCGGGTTATGATTTTCATGTAACGTGTGTTGACTCTCTCGCTTTCGCTTCGCGCTTGTCGGTTTGCTCTATCGAATGGCATCGATTGTAATCACGCGGGCAGTCGGGCGTGAGAGGTCGATGAGGAGTGGTTCGCGCGAGATTTGTTCGGTGGTGTTCCCAGCAGCATCGAAGGCGACCATTCGCAGATACATTCGTGTCGGGGCGTGATCGGGCAATTCAAAACTGAATGTGCCCGTGTTCTGGATGCCGCCATCCACCTGCTGCCAGGGACCATTTACGCTGGCGGAATAGTACAACGAGACCGGCTTTTCAGCTGGGTAATCGTCGTGCAGTCGCCATTGAACGGTTAACTGATTGATGTGCGGGCCGTGTCCCTGAAAACTCTTCAACAACTGCAGTTGAGGCGGTTGGGAATCGACGAAGACATCGATTTGTGGTTTCTGACGTGGTTGTGGTGGTGGCTCAGCATTGCCAACGCCGCTGTGGATGCGGAAATGAAAACCGTAGCGTCCATCTTTTGGGACAGACACTTCCATAGGGCTTTTCAAATCGGCATCGACTCCATACCGCCACCATTGTTGTCCATTATCCTGAGTAATAAACAACTCAACGGCTCCAACTCCCGATGGCCCCACTCCGGCGACCTGATAGTCGATATGAAACTGATGTCCGTTCACATGACGTGATCGTACGCCATCGATCTTATCGATGGGGGCAGGAATGACAGCCTGAAAGGGATACGTCTGGGGCATCGAATAAGTCGATTGCTGAGGGGGTGCGTCAAATGCTGGTGTTTGCATTGGAGCGGTTAACATCGGAACTGAACTGATTTGTGGCTCAGTGGACGGTGCTGGAAACGCAGGCAACGTTGGTGCCTGAGGGCTTTCAACGACTTTGACCTGCTTGGGAATAATCAGCGGCATGGCATCATTGGCTACGATTTCCGGTTTCGTCTTTTCAACAGGCTGCAACTCTGGCAACGGGAGTTCTTGCTGAGGCTCGCTGATGGTTTCCATTTTGCTGACTGGTTTCGACTTCATCGCCATCGGCTTTGGTTCAGCAGGCAGCTCTTCCAGAACAACGAGATTCTGAGTGACGTTTCCGGCTGTATCAAAGACCTGCCCCCGAACTTCTGGCAATTGTCCGGGCTGAATTTTCCAGGCGGTCTGACCTGACATCGCTTTGGCAATGTAAACCATCTTCCAGTCGTCGGATGAGGTATTGCGGAATTCAAGAATCAGTGTCTCGACATCGGCGTGGGCATCTTTAATTTTCCAGGAAAGTCCAACGCGGCCTCCTTGTTGACGAGTCAACTGAAGTTGAAGCTCCGGGTTTTGTCGGTCGACGACCACTTTCAACCCGGGTGGACTCTTCTTGGGGTTAGGATGCAGACGTCTTTCCGAATCGCGGATTGACACTGAAAACCAGTATTCGCCTTCGCCAGTCGGTTCGAACTGAAATTCCTGTTGATCGATCGGTTGAGTCGCGGCTTCATTCCAGCTGCGACCTTCATCGACGGAAACGAACAACACGACTTCACGGGCCTGCAGACGGGCGAGAAGTTCCTGATCGTATCGGAACGGAATCGTAAACTCATCACGAGCGGTAATGATTGTCGCAGGTTCAGCGGCCTGACTGCTCGACAATGGAATTATTCCACTGCAAAGTGTGCAGACTAACATCAAAATTGAGAACCGTCTCATTACTGCCCCCTGGCGAGTTCAGGTATCGATTCTGTTCCCCTTGAACAGCGACACCAACTTCCGCGACTGCCTCGATCCATCGAAATGCAGAGTCCCCTCTACGCGCTGCTGCAACTCATATCTCCATCATAATTTCTCACAATGGCTGTCCTGACAATGAGTTACGACTGATTTATCTTTGAAGAAGAGCCGCTTACTATGACAGAATGGCTTCTTCGACGCAGGAATAAATCGCGCACGTATCGACTGTATCGGTTATTCGGGATATGCAGCTTGAAACGAATCCGATGCGGCAGAAGCGGAAAGTCAAATGAGGAAGGTGCTATGCATGCACCGCGCAGCAGTGCAAGCATGTTTGGATGTCGATATTGAAAGCATAAGGGTAGGTCAGGCAGTGCCTGACGACAAACGAGGTGGCACACACATTTCGTCAGCCAGTGCCTGACCTACACTTTAATGAACTGACACTCAGAATTACCCTGTTGTCAATTTTTTCAGCGGATGCCCCTCATTGATGGTCGGTCGTTCGGGGCGGCCTTTGTGTCGGAATTCAAGTTGCATGTGATCCAGCCCGAGCAGGGAGAGCCAGGTTGCGTGGAGGTCGTGGATGTGCATTTTGTCTTCGATGGCGTGTAAGCCGACTTCATCAGTTGCTCCAATTGTCTGGCCACCTTTCACACCACCACCCGCGGCCCACATTGTGAAACCTGAAGGGTTGTGGTCCCGACCATTACCCTGTTCACTCATTGGAGTTCGTCCAAACTCGCCGCCCCAGAGGACGAGAGTATCTTCGAGCATGCCGCGTTGCTTCAAATCGCGAAGCAGAGCCGCGACCGGCTGATCCATTTTCGCACAAAGCGAGGAGTGATTCTTTTCGATGCCGGAATGAGCATCCCACTTACTGCCTGTTCCGTGATAGAGTTGGATGAACCGGACACCGCGCTCGGCCAGTCGGCGAGCGAGCAGGCACATTTCTCCGTAACGCTTGGTGGTGGCATTGTTGGTGCCGTACATCTCGTGAGTTTCTTTCGTCTCTTCCGAAAGATCGACCGCCAGAGGAGCTTCGGACTGCATGCGGAAGGCGAGTTCGTAGCTGCGAATGCGGGCATCAAGTTCGGTTTCGTCGGGTCGCAATTCGGCGTGCTGACGATTCATCTGCTGGAAAAACTGCATTTTGCGACGCTGACGTTCATCGGAAAGCGATTTTGGCGGATACAGGTTCGGAATCGGATCGCCTTCGGATTGCAGAACCGTTCCCTGATAGACAGCTGGCATGAAACCGGTGCCCCAACTTCGGGGGCCATTTACCACTTCACTGCCGGAATCTTTCATGACCACAAAGGCAGGCAAATCCTGATTTTCAGTTCCCAGTCCATAAGAAACCCAGGATCCCAGAGAAGGGCGGCCCGCCAAAGTCAGGCCCGTATTCATCTGGCAAACTCCTCCAGCATGATTAATTCCATTTCCCCAGCAGGAACGAATCACGGCAATATCATCGGCACAACTAGCGATATTCGGAAGCCAGTCCGAAACCCACGTTCCCCCTTCGCCATGCTGTTTCCATTTCCGCTGACTGGCTAGTAGAGGCGCATTGGACTCACCCATGGCCAGAATGACTTTTCCGAAACTGTCTGGAAGTGGTTTGCCATTCAGTTCATTAAGTGCCGGCTTGGGATCGAACGTATCGATATGGCTCGGACCACCTTCCATAAACAGGTAAATCACGCGTTTGGCAGTGGCAGGGAAATGTGTCTGCTTAGCTGCAAGTGGAGATTTACTATCGAAGGAGGAAGCCATGGCCTCGGAATTGGAGGCCAGCCAGGCGAGCGGCAACATTCCAAAACCTGCACCGCAACTTTTGAGCATGTCTCGACGAGTTGTCGCCAATGTTCGATGTGGAGTGACAAGTCCCGTATGAATGTCTTGATAATATTTGGAATTCATCTCTGAGCACCTTCAATCGCTATCGTTCTTTGATCCCTCAAGCATCAATTCAATCGGCGAATCAGCTTTTCTTTGTACGTCGTTTAATAGGCGGGCTTGGTTCCACGTCTTCCAGAACACTCGCAATTGTGTCCAGAAACAGGTCCATTGCGAATGGCTTTCGCAGATAAGCCGCCACGCCCAGCATTTCGGCATAGGCTTTGTGACGCCCACCTTCGTTGGCGGTCACCATGATCACCTTCGGGGGATTATCGAGAGTCTTCAGGAATTCGAGGACTGGAAATCCCCCCATGCGAGGCATCATCATATCAGTCACGACAAGATCCGGCTGTTCGTTTGTGATCGCTTTCTGACCATCGATTCCATTATTACAAGCCGTCACACGATAGCCGGCATTGTTCAGGACAGCCTGCAAGGTCGTGGAAATCTCTCGATCATCTTCAATCAGCACAATATGCTTGGCAGTCATGAATTGTCCGTTCTCTACGGGGCGGAATGAATTCCGCAGACTTCAGGTGGGGCTCTGTCGAGCTTGAATTGGGATTTGAAGACATGGAATATAATCGAAACTCCGAATGTCTATTTTGATCATACCATAAAAACACTCTCAGAAACAGTAAATTCATGGTTCAGGTTGAACTTGAACAAGTCAATAAAAAAAGCCTGACAGTCAGGAAGACTGTCAGGCGGGATATCCTTTATGAAGAGTGACTTAACGCATCGCAACTTCCAGCAAGTCATCAATGTCGTGAGATTCCTGCATATTTCTCAATTTCTGCAATGCTCTCTTTTCCAACTGCCGGACACGTTCATTACAGACACCCAGTTTTTCAGCCAGTTGTTTGTAGGTCGGTGCTTTTCCAAGGCCATCAAATGAGTATCTTTGGCGAATAATCCACTGCTCGCGTTCATCGAGTTGGGTTACCATGCCACTGAGTTGATCAGAAAGTATACTCCAGGATTGTTCCGGAAGAATGGAATCGGCAATTTTATCAGATTCCGTATTCAATTCGAAGGATTCCACACTGAGCATTTTTTTGCGAAGACGTTTCGTGTAACGATACATGCTTCGTGAGATCGAGTAATAAGCGTAGGTACTGAAGCGGTAACCGCGTCCGATATCGAATTTTTCGACGGCTTGCATCAGAGCCATCACACCATCGCTGAACAGATCGTCAAAAGACATTAATGGTGTGACAAATTTTCTTGTAATGGATATGACCAGACGTAAATTGGAGCGGATGATCAAATCCCTGATTGAAATCGCCTTATTCAATTTCTCCTGAGCCTGAAGAATAAGTTTTCGATCAGGATTTTTCGGATCAATTTTTGAACGGAGTTGATTGAATCGGAACTTGAGATAGTTCATTTGACTGAAAAAACAAGCTTCATATTCCGGAGTCAATAAAGGAGCCTGTCCCATACGGGAGGTCATTTCCAAAGAAGAGGAGTCATCATTGGGACGAACTTCCATCTCCAAAGCCTGCAGGTAATTATCAAATTCGTTATTTTCAAACTCTTTAGCAGCATTCTTCTGCTGGTAGCGGCGATCAGAAATATAGTCAATTTCCTGACTAATTAAGACCGTCGCGAGTTCAGACAATCGCTTCCTGGTGAGTCGTTGCTTTTGATTCGGTGCAAAGCTTGTCGTCGATTGCTGTTGCGCTGGTTGCAAATTGCCAGTTGCTTCACCCGTCGCTTGAGTATTCTTATCTTCCAGGGACTGACTCATAACATGACTCCGAGATTGTCAATAAAAAGAGTGAAGTACAGCAGAACTCATATTTTGTAAAAAATTCTGATTCGGTCAGGGAGTTATTAAATCCCTGACCCAATCAGCTATCGCAAAAATTATCTTGGTCCCGTTGTTATTACGGGAGAAGAACAGCATCGATTACGTGGATCACACCATTGCTGGTGACAATATCAGCCTTAACAACATTTGCATTGTTAATTTTGACCCCATCGTGAGCATCGATTTTCACTTTGCTCCCATTGAGTGTTTTGGCATTCTTTAACTTTACAACGTCACTGGCCATCACCTTGCCTGCGACTACGTGATACTTCAAAATACTGATCAGCTTGTCTTTATTTTCAGGCTTCAGCAGGCTTTCAACAGTTCCTTCTGGCAGAGCAGCGAAAGCTGCATCGGTTGGGGCAAAAACAGTCAGTGGGCCATCGCCCTTCAACGCTTCAACCAAACCTGCAGCCTGAACAGCAGCGACAAGTGTGTTAAAGTCATCTGCCGCAACGGCTGTATCAACAATGTCAGCTTTCTTGTCACAAGCTGAGACAGGTGCCGAGAATGTGGAGAGCAGTGCGAGTCCAGCTACAAATACATGTGAAAGGTTCATCTTCTTCATCTCCGATTTTGGTTGGTAAATAAGTTTCCGCGAGCCATTTTTGATTTTGCAAAATCTCAAAACGTTCAAAACGTTCATTTGATAATAGCCGCCGCATTTTGGCGTGCAAGAGGCCTTTAGGACAAATATCTATATTTTTCCAATATTTAATTGGTTAACCATCGGTACCAACCGGGGGAAGTGCTATCTTTAACTGTAAGTCGCAGGTCTAAAAACGTTCAAAACGTTAATGTGACACATTATTCATTAGCCGTCTGTAAGCAGTCTCACAAATATGATGTTAAGCCCAAAACAAATAGCCGAAGCCCTGCAAGTCAGCGAGTCCTCTGTCAAACGCTGGTGCGACAGTGGTCGGCTACAGACTCAATACACTTCGGGGGGACACCGTCGGGTGGGCTCGAAATCGTTGCTGAAATTTCTCCGGGACAGCAACAAGACAATTGTTCACCCTGAAATTCTTGGCTTGCCTGCCGTGCAGGATGAGGAAGAGTTCAACCCCGAGATTCTTTCCGAACAACTCTGCGACGCATTATTGAAACTGAACGAGTCCCGCTGTCGAGAGATTATCTCCGAACTGTATCTCTCAGGATTGAGCGTGCTGCAGATCATGGAAACGGTAATCGTGCCTGCGCTGCACTTGATTGGGGATCGCTGGGTATGCGGAGATGCTCAGATTTTCCAGGAGCGACGGGGCTGCGAAATTGTCACAATTCTGATTCATGATCTTCGCAGGATGATCGAAGAACCACCAGCCAAGGCTCCTCTGGCGATTGGGGGAGCGGTTTCCGGGGATCTTTATCGAATTCCTTCGCTGGTCATCGAAACGGTTTTGAAAGAAATTGGCTGGAACGCGACTTCACTCGGGGAAAACCTGCCTCTGGAGACATTTGCCTCCGCGATCGAAGCATTGAAACCGACTCTGGTCTGGCTGAGTCTTTCTTATATACGCGATACCGGGCAGTTTCTGAAAGAGTATCAGAACTTCTATGAAAAGTATGGAGATCGAGTTGCTATCATCATCGGCGGCCGCGCCGCGACTCCGGAACTTTTGCAGCAAATGAAATATTTCTCATACTGTGAAACGGCTGAACGTCTGGTCGAACTCTGCCAGACCTGGACCTCGCTTCGACAACCTGCACAATCTTCGTGAGCCTGCTGCTTTTCAAACGGATTCTGACCCGATAGAGTCAATTTTTATCAGGAAGCCTGTAATTCATTTGGTTTCCAAGGATTGAGTTTTTTATCGGGAGCATGATCAATGAGTTTGAAATTCCTGTTCATTTATTGTCTTCTGCAATTTGCATGTCTCTACGGACAAAATTTGATCGAAGCCGCTAATCAACCCAACATTGTGATGATTTTCACCGATGATCAGGGCTATCACGACGTCGGCTGCTACGGCAGCGAAATCTCAACTCCCAATATCGACCGCCTGGCAACAGAAGGTTTGAAACTGACGGAGTTCTACGCCGCCAGCAGCATATGTACTCCTTCCCGATTTGGACTCCTGACCGGACAGTTTGCCCATCGATCGCAGGATCATTTGCTCGGGGCTTTGATGTTCCTCTCAGAAAAAGATGCGGAGCGGGGCATTCACTCTCATGAACTCACTTACGTTTCCCGGCTGGCTGATGCGGGATACCAGACCGCTCTGGTCGGCAAATGGCATCTCGGACATGGCACCAAAGACTTCTGGCCGACAAAGCATGGCTTCGATTCGTTCTTCGGCCACACAGGAGGCTGCGTCGATTTCTTCACGCTCAACTATGGCATCAAACCCGACTGGTATCGAGGTGAGGAGCTAGTTGAAGTCGAAGGTTATGCGACCGATGTCATCACCGACGAAGCCGTTCGAGTTCTTCACGGACAAGCTGACAGCAAAAAACCTCTGTATCTTCACATCGCCTATAACGCACCGCATTTTGGTAAAGGGTACGATCACAAAGAAAACACGACTGTCAATGTGATGCAACCCAAGCCCGAAGATCTGCAGAAAGTTACCGAGATTGAAGATCCTCTGCGAAGAAGCTTTGCTGCAAAAGTTGTCGGTCTGGATGAAGGGATCGGTCGAATCCTTCAGACGCTTGATGATTTGAAGATGACCGAAAACACGCTGATCATTTTCATGACCGATCACGGCGGCGATCCCGATTATGGGGGAAGTAACTTACCCCTTCGAGGAGGAAAAGCGACGTTATATGAGGGAGGTTTGAAAGTTCCCTGTCTGATTCGCTGGCCGGGCAAAATTGAACCGGGCAGTGTATCGGATGACGTGACCTGTGCCGTCGATTTCTATCCGACGTTGTTGGAAATCGCCGGTAGCGATCTCGGAAAACAGCAGCTCGATGGAATCTCGCTGGTTCCCGTTCTGAAAGGTAATTCCCTTCCAACTCGTCCGCCACTGGTCTTTGTGACCGGCTCTCATCAGGAACTCAAGCGTAAGTCGTGGAAGGCAGTACGTGATGGAAAATGGAAGTGGATTCAACCTCCCGGAAAAGAGGGACAGCTTTACAATTTAGAGTCAGATCCCAATGAAGAACACAACATTGCGGACAAACACCCTCAAATTGCAGAGCGGCTTAACATCCTCGTGCAGGAGCAAATTCAATAGCCCCGTAGGTCAGGCTGTGCCTGACAACAAAAGAGGTAGATCACACATTTCGTCAGGCACAGCCTGACCTACAACTAAACTTTTTAGACAACGCATTATTATGAACAACGCAAAGATAGCCGATCAGTTTGATCAACTGGCTGATTTACTGGAGCTGGAAGGTGCGAATGCGTTTCGTGTGCGTGCCTATCGAAATGCGTCACGCACGATTGATGGATTGTCGGAATCACTGGCTTCGATTGTCGCGGAAGATGCTGCTCAACTGCAGGAGTTGCCGGGGATCGGCAAAGATCTTGCAGAAAAAATTGAGGCGATTCTCTCAACCGGTGAGCTGAAACAACTCGAAGAGTTAAAAGCGAAAATCCCGGCTGATGTCGTGCGGATGATGCGGATTCCGGGGATTGGTCCGAAGAAAGTCGCCATACTTTATCACGATTTAAAAATCACTTCACTCGAACTCCTCAAGCACGCGGCTGAAGAAGGTAGGATTTCCGAGCTCAAAGGCTTCGGCAAGAAAACCGAGCAGATTATTCTAGAAGGACTGGAACAACTCGAGCAGGCTGGTGTGAGGATGTATCTGGCGGACGCGAAACCGTTTGTCGATGCGATCGCCGATCAGCTGAGGAAACTCAAGTCGGTCGATCAGGTGTCGGTTGCTGGAAGTACTCGGCGGCTCAAAGAAACAGTTGGTGATCTCGACATGCTCGTCACGGCAGACGATCCGACTGAAGCGATGGACTTTCTGGCTAATCTTCCCCAGACAGAAAAAGTTCTTGCCCGTGGCGACACGAAACAACGGGTCCGATTTAAACCACTCTCCCCCTGCATGACACCCGACGGAAATCGCATTTCACTCGAAATGGATTTACGGGTTGTCCCCAAAGAAAGTTTTGGAGCTGCTCTGCAGTATTTTACAGGTTCGAAAGAACACAATATCGTTACGCGTCGACTGGCAAAAGAACGCGATCTCAAGCTGAACGAATATGGACTTTATCATGGAGATGATCCTAAACCCGCAGCCACTGAGGAAGATATTTACGAGGCACTCGACCTGCCCTGGATTCCACCCGAGTTGAGAGAAAACCGTCGTGAATTCATAGCTGCCGAAAAAGGGGAACTTCCCGACCTGCTTGAAGTCAGTGACATGCGTGGCGATCTGCATATGCACACGACTGCGACCGATGGAACCGCGAGCATCGAACAGATGATTGAAGGGGCTCGCGAACGGGGTCACAAATATATTGCGATTACCGATCACTCCAAACGAGTCACAATGGCCAATGGCCTCGATGCCGACCGCCTGAGAGCACACTGGAAAGAGATTCGAAAAATTCGTGAAAACTATTCGGACATTGACGTCTACTGCGGGATTGAATGCGACATTCTGGAAGATGCGACGATGGATTTGCCGGATGATGTTCTTGCCGAAGCCGACTGGGTGATTGCCGTGCTGCATTACGGACTCAAGCAGCCTCGTGAACAGATTACAAAACGACTGCTGACCGCGATTAAAAATCCGCATGTGCATCTGCTGGGGCATTTATCGGGGCGTATGATCGGCAAGCGACCTGGGGCAGATGTTGATTACGAAACTATCTTCAAGGCGGCAGCCGATCATGGCGTGATGCTGGAAATCAATGCCCATCCCGCGCGACTCGATCTGGATGACATTCGCGCTGCTCAAGCAAAAGAGATGGGAATCCCAATTGTCATCAACACCGATGCTCACTCAACGGCCGGTTTCGATTTGATGAAATGGGGCGTCTACCAGGCCAGAAGAGCAGGACTGACGAAAAAAGACGTTGCCAATACCAGAACGGCCAAGCAGTTTCTTAAGATGTTGCGATAATGCTTACAATTTGTGAGTAAACTTTGTTGCGATCCAGATTTAGTAATCAAACTCCCTTTGAAGGATGCAGTAAATGTCGACGCCAGGAAATCGGATGACGTTGCCCAATGCGAGCGATAGCGGCGATTTGACATTGGGTGTCACACCCGGGCCGGGGAGTGGTGGTGAAGTGACGGCTCGTCGAGCCGGTCAGATCACCGATATGATGCTGCCGGTTTCTCCGTCGAAAGTCGGCGCTACACTCGCGATGCGGAATATGGCCAAGGCCATTAACCTGGCTCTATTAACCGATTTTCTGGAGACAGAACTCGACAACGTCTACAAAGGAGCGCGAGTTCGTAAAGGAACCGTGCAGATTCTGCATCAGGATTATATCGGGCTGGGGGATGGATTCTTTGCTCAGGTCGGCAAGCTGAATAAATCGTTTCAACTCACTCTGAAAGGCCCCGATGCCGCTTCGCCCGAAGGAAAGAAGTTGATTAAGGAGAACAAAGGGGGAATGATCAGCGGTATCTTCGATTTGCTGGGCCGAAAGTTGAATCTGCTGCAGGAATATGAAGATAAAGTCCCGGTGTATCTGGGACAGACGCTCGATCGGCTCGAAGCCAAGCGAATTATCACGGAGTGGAACTCCGATGAATGGCTGATTGAAACTTCAACCATCGGCCTGGATGTGATGATGACTCCGGTCAGCGAAGAAAAGCCAGAGTAATCACTGGAAAGCATTTTGTTTCAAAATGTGTAGGTCAGGCACGGCCTTACGAGATTCAAGGTGGAGTCCAGATTGATAATGCAGGAACACGATAATCAAACGGAATATTCTTCAAACAATGAAGAGACCGATGCTCCCAAAATAGAGTTCTGGGGGCAGAATGTTTTACTGAAGCTTAGCGCTATTCTATATGGGACAGGGATACTGGATACCCTTCTTTTAGAACTGGACACCTTTCCAATTGGTGGTTTCTTCGCTGGTCTTTATTGTCTGCTCGTTAGTCTTTTAGGAATCAAACTCAAGTTTGGCTACACGATACCAATTCTTTTATTGTTGTTACCAATCATTGGTCTTTTAACTGCTGTTGGCTAATAGGCAGGCACTGGCAGTAAGGCGACTAACCGTTAAGATGAATTGAACGAGTCAATAATCCATCAATCCGTTTAAAGGAATATCGTTTCCAGATTCTGATCTGGGAACGAGGTCATCGCGAGTGAGCCGACAACAGAATTTATTTGAGGATGCTGCTGAGTTGAAGTGGCAGCGGGCTGATCGGGAGGATCAGTTGTTTGCGGCGATCGTGTTCAATCGGCCGATGGAAACCGTGTATCACTATCTCGTCCCGCCTGCCTTACGCGAAATGATTCGTCCCGGTCAACGGGTGCAGGCTCCGTTTGGTCGAGGAGATCGTCCGACTATCGGCTTTTGCGTCGGCTGTGAACAGGGGCCGCCGGAAGCAATTGCGAAGCGGAAGAATGTCAAAGAACTGTTCAGTATTCTCGATCGCGAGCCGATCGCCGATGCAAAAATGCTCGGCCTGACGAAATGGATTGCCGAGTATTATCTTTGCTCCTGGGGACAGGTGCTGCATGCGGTCATTCCCGCGGCTGTCAAAAAAAATGCGGGGACGCGGCAGGTCAAACTGGTGGAAATCGATCCGAAAGTTCTGCCCAATCTGGAAGAGTTGAATCTGCCTGCCAAGCAACGAGCGGTGATTGATGTCCTGCTCGATGCTGGCGAACCTCTGCCGGTTGGTGAGATTGCTCAGACTGCTGGTTGCGGCACGTCGCCGATTAACACCCTGCTCAAGAAGAACATCCTCACCGCGATTCGTGAAACGCGCATGAACTACGAGCCTCCCGAAAAACTGGTGGCTCGGGAGGCAGACTTGATTCTGGCGGATCAACAGCAGGCAGCATTGGACGCGATCACGCAGGCGATTGACCATGGCAAGAAAACCAAAACGCCGGAAATCGAAGAGGTCGCCGATCCACGGAAGATCGATCACTACAAGGGGGATCAAACATTCCTGCTACACGGCGTGACTGGTTCAGGCAAGACGGAAGTTTACATTCGCGCGATTCGCCACGCGGTCGATTTCGGACGTCAGGCAATCGTGCTGGTTCCGGAAATCAGACTGACGCCTCAAACGATCCGCCGTTTTCGCAGACGTTTCGATTCGGTCGCCGTGCTGCATAGTCATTTGACTGACAGCGAACGTCACTGGCAATGGCAGCAAATCGCTTCTGGAAATGTGCAGGTGGTTGTCGGTGCCCGCAGTGCGATTTTTGCTCCGACTCCCCGGCTCGGTCTGATCGTCATCGATGAAGAACACGAAACGACATTCAAGCAGGAAACGGTGCCGCGATATCACGCCCGCGAAGTGGCCCGTAAACGAGCAGCGATGGAGGGGATTCCGCTCGTTCTCGGAACGGCTACGCCGATGCTGGAATCCTGGTGGTTGGCGAAGCAGAAAAGTTATCAGCTGATCAGCATGCCGAAACGAATCGAAGAATTACCGATGCCTCCGGTCGTGACTGTCGACACCATGAACGATCCGCTCATCAAACGGGGACACAATATCGGACGGGCACTCAAAAACGCGATTGATCAAACTCTCAAGAACGATGGGCAAATCATTTTGTTCTTCAACCTGCGGGGATTTTCCCCCGTGTTATGGTGTCGCTCCTGTGGAGAGAAGTTGAGTTGTCCCCATTGCGATACCAGTCTGACCTGGCACAAGGACCGCAAGCTCTGTGTCTGCCATACTTGTGACTACACAACAGCAATGCCCGGTCAATGCCCCAGTTGTAAGAAGCCCGGCTTGCGGCATTTCGGGGCGGGAACGCAGCGTCTCGAAGAAGAAGTTCGGAGCAAGTTTCCGGGAGTTACTGTATTACGTATGGATAGCGATTCGATGCGGAAGCCGGGGAGTCACGATGAGGCTCTCGAACGATTCCGACACGGCGAAGTCTCGATCCTCCTCGGCACCCAGATGATTGCCAAAGGGCTCGACTTTCCGAATGTCACTCTGGTGGGCGTTGTCGATGCCGATACCGCTTTGCATCAGATTGACTTCCGGGCCTCGGAGCGAACCTTTCAACTGATTTCCCAGGTGGCAGGCCGCACAGGAAGAAGTTCACGGGGTGGACGAGTGCTTGTGCAGACGATGCAGCCGGATGCCGAGGCGATCCGCTTTGCAGCCGAGCACGATTTCATCGGCTTTGCAAACCGCGAACTGGGACATCGCCAAGAACGCAAAATGCCGCCGCAAGCGGCTTTGCTGCGCATTATCCTCCGCGCCAAAGATGAACCGCTCCTTGACACAGCCGGACTCGAAATGGTCGAAGAGTTGCAAAAACATGCAGATACGCTGCCCGACAAATACCGCATCCTTGGTCCTGCTCCCGCCCCACTGGCGCGACATAAGGATTTCTATCGTTATCAGATATTGATTACCAGCACTTCACACACTGCACTCTGTGCATTGATCGAAAAGTGCCGCAAGCAGTTCGATAAACAGACGATGATCGAATACGCCCTTGATGTTGATCCGTTGCAAATGCGGTAGAGATAATCGGTTAAAGGAATTGAACCGCCAAGACGTCAAGTTGAAGAGGGTGTTGAGAGTTTGTCATGATTTTTTAGACAATGAAGACACAAAGGTACGAAGAGATTTTTCTTGATTGATCATCAATAAAACTGGGGGCTTCACTGCGCTACGACCCCAGCCACCCATCATCCGTCACTCGTCGCGGGGTAGATTCGCATTGAACTATGTTCAGATACACCCTTTATTCTCTGGCCCGAGTTTCGTCAGATTCCAAACTGCTTATTGATTTTGCCCAGTCGCGTTCCTATCTTTATAGTGGCCAGTCTGCCTAAGTGCTTACAGGCAGATGCGTTGGTCGGAAAGGATTCAAGAGGTCGTCGTGGAATCGACTTCGCTTTATTGTGACTGGAACAATGTTTCCCTGCATCATTCAGGGGAATTACAGGAGCTATCATGCAAATGATTCGCAAAGAACGTCTCGGCCTGGCTTCGCTGGCTGGCCTGGGATTCGTGCTCACAGCGATGCTGGTTGGAGTTGTACAAACTGTCGAGGCTAAAGAGTACCCAGCCTGGGAGGAAGTGACCAAAGGATCGACCACGTTGCCAGGGCTGTTTCCGTTGCATTACAACGAAAAGGACCAGCAGCTGTTTTTGGAAATTTCGAAGTCGAATTACGACACCGAATTTATTTTGCCGATTTCCATTGCGAGCGGTGCAGGGCGGATGTATCTGGGGGGCGATACTCTCAACTTTGGCGATCAGTGGCTGGTCAGTTTCCGCCGCAGTGCCGATCGCATTCATCTTGTGCGAAGAAATATCAAATTCAAAGCCAGTGCCGGTTCACCTCAGGCTGATGCCGTCAAAACCTCATATAATGACAGTATCATTCGAGCCCTCCCCATCAAGAGTGAAAAAAGTGGAGGTTCCTCGGTCCTAATTGATGCTGCCGACCTGTTCATGGTCGATCTGGCTGGTATCGGCGTCAATCCTGATCGCGCCCGCAGCACCTGGTTCAAAGTGAAGGCCTATCCTGAGAACATCGAAATCCAGGTCGCTGCAGTCTTTGCCTCAAGTAACAAATACACGACTGTGTTCGGATCCGATTCGGCCGTTCCCGATCCTCGTGGTACACAAATCGTGCTGCATTATAGTTTGTCGAAGCTGCCCAGCAACGGCTACAAACCGCGACTGGCCGATGATCGCATCGGTTATTTCCTGAGTACCGTGAACGATTTCTCCAAAGATGTCGATGAGTCAGCCAAGGTGCGTTACATCAATCGCTGGCACCTGGAAAAAGAAAATGCGAGTGCGGAACTGTCTGCACCGAAGCAGCCGATCATTTTCTGGATTGAAAAGTCGGTTCCCCGAACTTATCGGCCTTACGTTCGTGAAGGGATTCTGGAATGGAATAAAGCCTTCGAGAAAGTGGGTTTTATTGATGCAATTCAATGTCGCGATCAGCAGTCAAGCGATGATTTTGAGCCGGAAGATATTCGATATAACACGTTCCGCTGGATCACGACCGCTTCCAGTTTTGCGATGGGACCGAGCCGGACGAATCCGAAAACGGGGCAGATTATTGATGCCGATATCGTCTTCGATGAAAGTATGGTTCGTTATCACCGTCAGGATTATGTGAAGAATGTCGGCATTCCGCAGGGGCTGGAGTTGCTCGCCCGCGGCGAACGACAGGCTTTCATGAAATTATTCGCCGCTGAAGTTCCCGAGATTGAAGGACGTCAGGCAGAATACGATGAGATGCTCAAACTCTACAAAGAGTTGATTGCCGAGCATCCCCAGCATTCATTGAATCAGCAATTCCCTCGACAACCAACCTGGGTCCATTCCACAGGCGGCTGTAACTGCTGCATGATGGGACCAGGGATTCAGCGTCAACTGGGGTTGATGTCGAGTGTAATGGCTATCAATGGACTGGCTCCTGGCGGAAAAGTACCTGAGGAGTTCATCGGTCAGGCGATTAAAGAAGTCGTGATGCACGAAATCGGACATACTCTAGGTCTGCGACATAACTTTAAGGCTAGTACGATGCTAAGTCTTGAGGAAATCAACAATCCGGAAATCACCCGGAAGAAGGGGATGATTGGCTCGGTGATGGATTACGCCCCTGCGAACTTTGCACTCGATCCCGCCAAGCAGGGCGATTATTTCACCACGACAATCGGCCCCTACGATTATTGGGCGATCGAGTATGCTTACAAACCGATTTCGGGAAGTGAAGAGGAGGAGTTGAACAAAATTGCCAAGAAGGCTCCTGAGCATGATCTGATTTATGCAACCGATGAAGACATGGCTGGCAATCCCGATCCTCGCATCAACCTGTTCGACCTGGGCGATCCGCTCGATTACTCCGAACAGCGGATTGCGTTCATGAAAAAATCGATTGACGGTCTCGTCGACCGCGTTGTCGAAGAGGGCGATGGCTATCAACGGGCTCGCGAGACATTCACGCTGCTGCTCGGTGAAATTTCTCTGGCGACACAACTGGCTGCTCAATATGCCGGCGGAGCTTATACTGCCCGCGATCACAAGGGGGATCCCAACGAACGGCCTGCCATGCAGCCAATTCCGCTGGAAAAGCATCAGCAGGCACTCGATTTACTGAGTCGAGAAATTTTTGCGGATTCTGCGTTCAACTTCTCGCCGGAGTTGTTAAGAAAACTGGCTCCCGAGCATTTGACGGACGGCTATGAATCGACCCCGAACTATCTGTATCCAATCAATGATCGCGTGCTTAGCATTCAACGGATGGCTCTGACATCGCTTTTGCACGAGCAGACTCTCAAGCGAGTTCAGGAAATCGAATTGCATGCCGAGAAAGATCAGAAAGTTCTGACTTTGCCTGTCATTTTCGATTCATTGACGACTGCGATCTGGTCGGAAGTTCCGAATGAGATCAATCCGAATGAGCCGATTGAAATTTCAACCCTTCGACGAAATCTGCAGCGGGCTTATCTGACTCAACTCTCCGGTATTGCATTGGGAACGACCGCTGCTCCCGCTGACGCAAAGAGTTTGGCACGATTGCACCTGCAGGATCTGTTTGATCGACTCGATGGTCTGGAAGAGGCGAATGCGAAGCTCAGCCCGTACTCGATAGCTCATTTGCGGGAAACCCGCGATCAGATCGAGAAGGTCCTTAACGCGGAAATCAGTAGTGCTCGACCGTAATTGATTTGAATTCCAATTCTGAAATCACACAAGTGGACTTAATTCGCTTGTGTGATTTTTTTATTGCAGAAATTTGTTTTAATTCAAAAGTCCGGTCTTGAAGAATTATTAGCGGCCTTTAATTTAGAGATAGAGCACTTCTCAATAAGTTTCGCTATCCTAAATTGAGAATGTCATTCACTCTTTTTCATGTTGAAATGCGGAACATTCATTTAGAAATGCTCCTGTTTCCTGTCGAGCTATATTTGGGTGTTGAAGAACGGTTACGCATCAGGTCGTTGCTTCCACTCATACATTGCCGGGCTCCAGGTGATGGTCAAATATACCGGCAATATACGCGGGACAATAACTCCAGACTGTTAAAGTTTGTTCGAGTAACTGCTAGCAAAACTGTTCGAAATAATGAAGGCTGGCACTGCCAGTCTCCTGTTTAATAAAAAAACACTGCTATATGGTTCGACGACACATTTTAGTGAATTGTCGCAAACATTACGAAGTCCCGCTCAGTCATTCGATCCCTGAAATTCTTTAGAAGAAAATTGAAAGGAGACAACGATGAGAGGTTCAGAATCATTTAAGTATTTCGTCGGAATGTTGCTACTGACTGGATTCTTATTGGCCGCCAGTCCCGGTCATGTCATTGCAGAACCGGAAATGAGTGATCAGACTATTGCAGATCAAGTTGAAGATGAACTGTTATTCGACACGGCTGTGTTTTCGACCAATATTGATGTCACTGTCGAGGACGGAATTGTGACTCTGGCAGGTTCGGTCGATAATCTGCTGGCCAAAGAGCGAGCCGCACGTCTGGCGGGAACGGTTAAGGGAGTCATGTCGGTCGTGAATACAGTGGATGTCAATCCCTCTGATCAGCGAAAAGCCAATCTGATTCAGGCAGACATCGAAGCGGCTTTGATTGCAGATTCTGCAACGGATGCCTTTGAGATTGATGTCGATGTCACCAGGCAAGGCGAAGTCACATTGTCGGGAGACGTCGAATCGTGGCAGGAAAAGGAACTAGCCGCCAAAGTGGCTAAAAGTGTGCGTGGAGTTACTCAACTCGAAAACAATATTTCCGTCAATTATACGCGGGATCGTGCGGACACAGAAATCGCTGCGGAAATTGAAAAGGCGCTGGAGTGGAGTGTCTTTATCAATTCTCCTTTAATGATCGATGTGAATGTGAACGATGGTGTCGTGACATTGAATGGAGTCGTTAGTAGTTCCACTGAAAAGGATCGCGCTGAAACTTATGCCTGGGTGAATGGCGTTTCTGATGTCAAGTCTTCTGATTTGATCGTCAGCCAATCGGTCAATCAACCTGAAGATCAGGAAAATGAGTCTGAAGATCTTAACGACCAGGAGATCATCAGTGCTGTTGATAATGCCTTGTTTTATGATCCTCGAGTAAGCTCTTTCAATGTTGAGGTCGACTCCGTCTACGGACGCGTCACTTTAAGAGGAACCGTCGATAATCTGGAGGCCAAACGCTCAGCCGAACAGACCGCGAATAATACTCGCGGCGTGACAATGGTTTACAACCGGTTGAAAGTTCGATCAGAGAACCAGTTAACTGATGCACAACTGGAAAGAAAAGCTCGAAATGCAATCGAAGGAAATATCTGGATTGCAGAAGACGATGTGACATTGATCGTTGTGAATGGAGTCGCTGATCTGTTTGGTACGGTTGACTCGACGTATGAGAAAAACAAAGCGGAAAGTCTTATTTCTGCGATCGAAGGAATTTCCTACGTCGACAATAATATGCTCGTTGAGGACAACTCCTCGGTGTATCTCTACGATCCGTATGTCGATGATTACGACCCATACACCTATAGTTGGTATGCGGACGGAACAACGACCGACGGCTACTATCAAGATTATGGATATGACGCTCGTCTCTCAGATACGGATATTGAACGCGAGATAGAGAGTGAATTCTGGTGGAGTCCGTTTGTAGACTCTGACGAAGTGAGTGTCAGTGTTGAGAATGGTGAGGCGACCTTAACGGGAACCGTTTCTACGCTGTCCGAAAAGCAGTCCGCTGCTGAAAATGCCGTCGAAGGGGGAGCGACTTCAATTAATAACGAAATCACAATTGAATCGTAATCATCCCTGTCCTGCAGAGTCAAAGACCCCGAATATCTTCGGGGTCTTTTTTTTTAATGAATCAACTTCGATAAGAAGTGCATTATCAAGTTGATTTGCAGCATAATGAATTTAGTGAGCGTGTCAGACTAACCGATCCCCTCCGGGGTATTATGCAATTTAAAATAGCGGGTAAATAAATGGGGCGAGTGTCGAGGTGCTCATCCAGACGGCTGCTCCAATCAGGACTAATGAAAGCAGGATCGGCACCATCCACCAGGCTTTGTGTTCTTTGAGAAAGAGCAGAAATTCGGCGGTCAGACCCAATGGTTTTGATGCCGCGGCCCGTTCGAAATCGCCTGGTTCCTTGTTAACGGGTTCCTGCGGATTCTCACTCATTTAAACCTCAAAACTGGCGGAAATAACTCTCGGTCGGATCTGCTTTTGACACCGGTTCCCAGTAAGTCGTCGCCTCTCGATTAAACGTTCGCTGCAGCGGATCAGGATATCGGAAGCGACGATAAATTCCGATTGGTGTAATGACTCCAAAGTAAACAATGCCCATCAGTAGATGAGAAATCAGAAATCCAATCGGAAAGACAACGATCATCCAGCCTCGATAAATAGGCACAATAATCAGGGGATGCAATAGTCCTGTGATCCCGACTATCAGTGACACCAATAACAGAGAAATTAATTGTGGATACGAAAAGCCTACATGAAATAAACCCAGACAGATTAAACTCACGAAAATCATTTGCAGGACTGCAAAGACCTGCAGATCTTTCAGAGTCGTATTCTCGAGGGTCTCTTTGATTCGCATCAGGATCGTAGCTTTGCAATATCCGAGAAGCAGATTGATGTACCAGTTATAGATAATCCAATCCTGTATGAAATCATAATTAACCGCAGATCTTCACGAAACCAAACAAAAAAGCCGCAGAATTTGCTCTGCGGCTTTTTATTTTAATGCACTTAAAGTGCTATTTAATGAATCCCTGCAGAGTTTCGAGGATCATTCCGTTTACGCCATTCGGCTCAGCAAAGCCCCACATGGAGCGGACCAGGTCGAACATGAGCAGCGTGCAGATTCCCATCATAATTGTTGAGACTAAGACAAGTGCGAAGGAGAACATATCCCATTCGGCTGCTGCAGCCACTCCCGCACCTCCACGCATCGCACCGGGAACTGCAAGGGCAGGAATACTTTCGCCAGATTCGAAATCGTCCTCGAAGGCGTCATCTGAAGCATCAAGTACGTCGTCGTCGAGCAGGTCATCAGAGACATCCAGCTCACCATCACTCAATTCATCGAAGCTGTCATCGTCATCGAAGTCGACAAACTCATCTTCATTCGAGAGTTCGGACGAGTCAAACTCCATCGTGTCGCCAGTATCATCGTCATCAAACATGACGACGTTTGTTGCTTCATCATCTGTCGAAAGTTCAGGATTGCTGTCTTCGAGCAAAGGCATATCGAATGAAGTGTCGTCATCATCATCGCCAATTGTTCCCATCATCGGGATTGTCGATTCCCCGCGGGAGTCATCCTCATCATCGGCAAGAGTCAAACCAGAACCCATGTCCGGAACAAGGGAGATTCCGCTGTCTGCTCCGAGGGTGAGGGAGTCATCATCGTCATCAGAATCAAGCGAAATACCGCTGTCGAGAGCCAAATCCAGAGAGATTCCACTGTCTCCCGAGGAGAAGGAAAGTCCGCTGGCCGGGTCCGACATGACGTCGCTTAAGATTGAGTCATCGTCGTCATTGGCTTCATCGAGTCTTACATTGCTGTCACCGGGCGGCATCAGTGTGATGTCGCTACCAGGATCCATATTCAGATCGCCGTCGATTGAAGAGAGGCGGTAATCGTCATCGTCTTCCTCTTCGCCCACGCCCACCAGCGTGACATCGGAATCCGATTCTCCCAACGATTTCATATCCGGATCTGTGACATCATCATCTTCACCAGCCAGTTTCAATTCCTCTTCAGCTTCCAGCGAGACATCCGAACCGGACAAGCCACTGTCATCGAGAACGACATCAGAATCCGATTCGTCAATATCCGAAGAAGCAGCCAGGCGAACATCGCTGTCACTGATTCCCGACCAGCGATCATCCGATTCATCCACATTGATGACATCACTCTCTTCGGTGATACGAATTGGAGTGGGTGTGACATCGCTCATGCTCGCATCGACAAAGCGAACATCGCTGTCGTTGACTTCATCTGCAGAATCGGAGGACTTATTTCCTTTGCCCGACTTCGCAAATGAGGAATCCGAAGAGGACCAGTCGTCAGATTCCAGAGAAGGATCAACCACCAGACGAACATCGCTATCGGAACTGGGGGGTTCGTTCGGAGGATTTTTGCTGATAACGGTCGGCAGGTCGCCCATTTCCTCTTCGAGAACAATCTGGCTGCCGGCACCGGGTGCGATGTCATCATCTTTCATGATGTCCGAACTGGGAATGTCGAAACCGGAATCCGGTTCGATATTGCGGGCCAGTTCCTCGACATCTTCGCCGCGAAATTTCCAGGTTCCCCGATCAGAGAACGCACGGATTTCTCCGCGTTCACGCTTTCGATTCAATTCTTCGACAGAAATTGAGAGCCGTTTTGCTGCATCTTCAATATTGATGTATTTGCTGGCCATTTCGAAATTCTTCTCCGAACTTAGAAGTTGCGGTCGATCACATTGCCGTTGATTTGAGAATTTGCCAATTTTTGAGGTGATCAGCGAATGCTGAACCCGAATTCGGCATAACATAAAAATATATTTGTCTTTACAACAATCATACGAACTCAACAGGCTCATTCAAGTAGGAGCTTCGACCTGAGCATAATTTTCAGGAACTTGAATTCGTATTATGATACTGAGATTTTCAGCGGAATGGACGGAATTGGAGTCCCTTCACTGGCTATCGTCGATTTTAGCGGGAAGTCCTGAACCAAGCTCTGACTTTCATGGCGAATTGAGGCATTTGAGGAGATTTGAAACATCCAATTGTATTGTACCGGTTATGTCGACGTGAAATTCAGTTCATCAGTCGTCCTGGTAACAAGCTGCCCGTCAACTCAGCTTGAGTCGAAACTTTCAGAAATCGTAATCCCCTGCGTTTCCTAAAGATTTCATGGATGATTATCATGGGCTCCAGAATCCTTGAATTTTTTACGACATCGACACTCGGGAGTAATTATGGCTGGCTTTGCGGATCGTTTACATCAGGCAATATCTTCAAAAGGGACCCCGGCTCTGGTCGGATTGGATCCTCGATTTGATCAGCTTCCAGCCGAGATTATCAAACGAGCCCAGACCAATGCGTCCGACACTCTGGGAGTTCAGGCGACTGCTTTCGAAGAATTCTGTAAACGAATTATCGATGTCGTTGCTCCGCTCGTCCCAGCGGTTAAACCTCAATCTGCCTTTTTCGAGCAGATTGGGCCTGCTGGTGTGCTCGCACTGCAACGAGTCAATCTCCATGCTCGTCGGGCAGGGTTGATTGTGATTTGCGATGCCAAACGAGGAGATATCGGTTCAACAGCCGAGGCCTATGCCGAGGCTTATCTGGCCGGAGAAGACCCGGCAGCAGCCCCCTTCGCAGCTGACGCATTGACGGTGAATCCGTATCTCGGTCGCGATACCCTGATGCCGTTCATTAAAAAATCAAAAGAACGGGGCGCAGGAATTTATGTGCTGGTCAGAACCAGCAATCCCGAAGCGGGCAGCTTTCAGGATCATCAACAGGAAAACCAACGTCTTTATGAAAAAGTCGCAGCGACGATTGAAGAGCAGGCTGCGGAAGATGCAGCTGAGAATAACTCAGCTTATGGATGTGTCGGAGCCGTCGTGGGAGCAACTTATCCACAGGAATTGACGGAACTTCGTCAGAAAATGCCCCATGTTCCACTCCTGATCCCCGGCTACGGAGCCCAGGGAGGAGGAGCAGGAGATGTCGCTGCTGCTTTTGATCCCTCGGGTTTGGGAGCACTCATTAACAGCTCACGCGGCATCAATTTCGCCTACCTGCGTGAACCTTATGCGACACAGTTCCCTCCATCACAATGGGAACAGGCTATTGAACAGGCAACTCTCGATATGATTGACGACATCGCCAGTCAAACTCCCGCAGGTGCTTTGCGATCATAGTTCAAGATAATTTTCATCATCACTTCTGAAAGCCCCATCCATGTCATATCCCATTCAGTGGTCACTCTCCTCATTAGGCCCCGAACCCGGCACCGAGAGGTTTACCCAATGGCTGACGAAAATTCGCGTTGAGTATCAGAACTTCGCTAAGAACGCCGAAAACTTCGGCGAGCAAGTGACGGCGAAATCGCTGACTGAACTAGTGAAGGAATTCAGTCTATGTCGGCGGGAATACTGGCAGATCAATTCGCTGGCCGAATGTTATGCCTCTTCCGATACGGCTCGTGAGGAATATCGCCAGGCCGAGGCAGCCGTCGCGGCTCTCTTCCCGCATGTCGAAAAAGCAGATCATCTGCTGGATCGGATCATCAAAAACATCGATGACGGGACATGGTCCACACTGGTGGACAATAAACAACTGGCCGATGTCAAAGGGTTTATCATTCGTCGACGCAATGAAGCCTCCACCCGCCTGCCCGATCATCTGGCTGATTTTGCCAGCGAACTTTCCGTCGATGGGTTGAATGCCTGGAGCCGTTTATACGATTCGTTCTCGGCTGCGGTCCGAATTCCAGTCATGGAACAGGGGGAAGTCAAAATGAAATCTCCTGGTCAGGTCGCCTTCGATTCTCCTGATCGAACAGATCGCGAGAATAAATTTTTCAGTTCACAAAAAGCATGGCTAAGTGTCGAAGAGACGGCTGCTGCCACGCTGAATCATATTGTCGGTTCTCGTTTAACCGTGAATAAATATGCGAAGCGGGAAAGTCATCTCACGATTCCGATGCAGCAGAATCGGGTGACGCAAATGTCCATCGATGCCATGTGGGCGGCCATCACCGAAGCGAAACCACTCGTTCAGAAATATCTGAAAACTAAACAAAAACTGCTCGGCCTCTCCGAACTCACCTGGTACGATCTCGAAGCCCCCCTCAATCTGGGAAGCACGAAAGTGACGTATCAGGAATCCTGCGAGATCATTCTCGATGCATTCAGCAAGTTCCATCCGCCACTCCGGGACTTCACAGAGCTGGCCTTGAAAAATGGCTGGATTGAAGCGGCTGATCGTTCGGGCAAACGACAGGGCGGCTTCTGTATCGATTTCCCGACGTCCGAAGAAACTCGCATCTTCATGACGTTCCGTGATACTGAAGAAAGTCTCTCAACGCTCGCCCATGAACTCGGACATGCCTACCACGCCTGGGTCTTACGCAAGCATCCTGTCGTAATGCAGGTTTACCCAATGACACTGGCGGAAACCGCTTCCACATTCGCTGAAACGGTCGTCTCTGCTCAAAGATTTGAGGCTCTCACTACGACGGCGGAAAAATTGAATGCCCTGGAATGTCAGCTCTACGATTCTGACGCATTCCTGATGAACATCCACTCTCGTTATATTTTCGAGAACGAATTGCATCGAAAGCGAGCCGAGGGAGAATTGACGGCTGCTGAACTTCACGACCTGATGGTCAAATCTCAGAAAACAGCGTTTGTGGATTCCCTCTCCGAATGGAATCCAACCTTCTGGATTTCTAAGCTGCACTTCTACATCAGTTATGAACCGTTTTATAACTTCCCGTACACGTTCGGCTATTTGTTGTCTCAACGCCTGTACGAAGAAGCCCGACAAGATCCCCAGGGTTTCCCGGAACGCTACGATCAATTCCTGATCTCAACTGGCGGCCCTTCAGCACTGACCGCTGCCAAAGAGGCTTTTGGCTACGACCTGGAATCCGAAGCATTCTGGAGCGAAGCGATTCAGCCGATTCGAAATCGCGTGGAACTGTTTTGTAAACTCGCAGAGGAACTTTAAGAACGCCTGATGAAACAAAGCAACATTGGGTGGCGGGGGCGCTCCGCTTCAGCGGAAGCCCCCGAAAGATCAACGATTCGGGGGGCTTCTCTTCGAGAGCGTTCCCACCACCCTGGTTTCGAATGACTTTCGCAGACTATTTAATTATGAGCATTATTAGGGTTATCAATTGATAAAGTCGAATCGTGAATGAAATCAAACTCTCTGGGATAACCATCTATCCCATAAAATCGCTTCCGGGCGTTGCACTGGAGTCGGTCAGATTGCTCGAATCTGGAGCGTTAGAAAACGATCGCCGCTGGGCGTTGTTTGATGAGCAGGGACGCGTATTCAATGCCAAGAAAGAGTCCGGGTTTCATCAGATTGACTGCTCTTTTTCTGAAGACTTCAGCAAAATTGAATTGGCCGTTCGTCGTACCGGACAGCGACTGCATACTCAGATGAATCAACTCGACGAAATTGAGAATTGGTTCAGCCTCGTTTTCGAGCAGCCTCTGAAACTATTGGAAAACAAAACGACCGGCTTTCCGGATGACACCATCGCCAATGGCCCAACAATTATCGGTTCGCAAACACTGACGGAAATCGCGAGTTGGTTTCCGGGATTGACGGCTGCAAGTCTCCGCCAACGATTACGGGCCAATCTGGAACTCGCAACAGTCGAACCTTTTCTGGAAGATCAACTTTTCGGACCTCCCGAATATCCCCGTCAGTTCAAGATCGGCAATGTGAAATTTCTCGGCATCAATCCCTGCCAACGCTGTGTTGTTCCAAGTCGTGATCCCCAATCCGGTGAAGTGTTTCCACTATTCCCGAAGCAGTTTGCCCAAAAACGAAAAGAGACTCTCCCGGTGGGTATTGCTAGCGAGCATTTCAATCACTTCTACCGGGTAGCCGTTAATACGCGTATCGCCCCTGACAACAATGGTTCGATTCTGCAATGTGATGATTTGCTGAATATTGAACTGTAGATACCGTTGTTATGGATATCATTATTTAAGATAAGTGCGACTTGGGTGGCTGGGGCGAACGTAGTGAGCCCCCAGGATGAGCGGATCATCTGAGGGCTTCGCGACGACCCCAGCCACCCAGCCGGATTACGATGATCATTTCAATTACGACGATCTGCAGGAGCAAACAGATCTCGATCAGTAATTTGAGTTTCCATGCGACTGTAACCGGTAGAGCAGAATGCATAAAAAAAGGATCTGCCCCCAAGAGGGACAGATCCTTTCCGAAAGGAGACGAGAGTTTCACATGGTCGCTATCGAATGCTGGGAATATAGCATTCTGTGTCAGTCGTTTACTTGGTCAGCGTAGTACCAGAAGCGGGTTGCACAGCCTGAGCATCGGCACCAGGAAGTGTGGAGCCAGTTTGCTGAATCTGATTTGTGTAGCTGGTGTTTTGAGCGGTGTTTGATCCACCCGTGCTTGTGTTCGTCAGATAGTTGTCCACTCGGGTCTGTTTCTTGAGATCATCAAAAACCACGGCTACGCGTTCCTGAGTCTTCTCTTCCTGAAGCTGGGCTCGCAAGTCGTTTTCGACATCTTTGATATCCGTCACAACCTGCTCAGTTCGTCCCTCACATTTGAGGATGACGTAGCGGTTGCCGACCTGAATCAACCCGGAAATTTCGCCCGGTTGCAATCGGAACGCGGCGTCTTCCAATGACTGATTGTCTGCACTGGAATATCGGGAGATCGGTGGAATGGCTCCGCCCAGTGCTCGGGAATTGGCTTCGACAGAAAATTCACGAGCGAGTTTGTCGAAGTCTTCCGGAGTACGGGTCGCTTTTTCCCAGACTTCGTTGGCACGTCTTACGTTTTCCATCATGATCATGCGGCAGCGAACACGTGGACCGTAATCACGCTGAAAAGCACGATGCAAGTCGCTATCAGTCACCTGAACCTCATCGCCAGCCAGTTTGCGAAGTGCAATCATCGGCCAGATGACATCGCGTCGATATTGTACGGGAGTCAAATCGCGTTCGGTTTGCAGCATCTGATACCAGGTATCGACAGGCAGATTGAATCGTTTCGCAATTTTCTGCACTTCCGCATCGATTTCCGCTTCGGTCACGGTTAATCCGCGGCGTTCAACTTCCTGATGGATGATCGTGCGATTAATCAGATTTTCGAGAACACTTTTGCCAAGACGATCAAAGCATTCACGTGCAACAGCATCGTATTGAATCAACTGACCATTCACACGAGCCAGAGCCGGTGAGGTCGAAGTGTTGCTCAAGCTAACTTTGCCAGCCTGATCAGTTGGAGCAGCTGCTGGTTCTGCTCGAAAGACCTGAAATCCGATGACACCAGCGGCAATTGCCAGAACGGTGCCGCCGATAATAGTAGCCCAGGGGGCAGATTTCTTTGTGTTCATTTCGGAGTGATTCCCTTCACCCATGGCCGTCGTCTCCTTCATGGAATAGCCGTTTGCGTCTGTCATTTTTCGATCTGAAAGCACATCTTTTGTGCAATCAGAAGATTTCAGATGGGGAACCCTGTGAGAATCATCCTGTACAGAAAACAAGTCTTGTCGCTGAAAAAAGGATCGATTCACAAGCGGCCCCCCAGCTGCATGTGAGTGGGGTTATAGCGGTGAACCGAAAATTAGGTCAACATCGGTTTTTCCAGTTTTGAGAGTTGTTATGGAAATGACTGTTTTTCGCGTCAATTTCGGCTCAATCGGTGATGTTGCATTTTGACCACAGTACTTTTGCGAACTATCCCTGTAGTAGCAGCTTACTAATCGCAGAATAGAGTTTTTCCAGGCAGATCAACGGCTTGGATCAAGCGACTTGAATGTGATTGACAGGCTCGGCAGGAAATTAGAGTTTGTGATGCGTGCCAGACAGAGGAGTCTTCTCCTATCGAGAATTCTCAATTCTGATGGAACGGAGTGTACCAACATGCCAATGCAGGACGACATGAAAACCAAAGACAAACAGAGCGTTGTCAATAATTTGACATACCTTTTAGAACCCGTACGGAATAAAGCCGTCAATTTGATTGAACTGACAGCTGGCGAGTACCGCATTGGAACATCGAAGAGTTGTGAGATTTGTCTTGATGTCGCCGGGGTAGCTCTTGAACATTGCCGAATTGTTTGCGCTCAGGGCATCATCTCTCTGCAGTCTGACGATAATCGCACCTGGCTGAATGATGGCCCAGTCAAAAAAGCTCGCCTGAATGTTGGCGACCATCTGACGATTGGTCCGATCAGTTTTCTGTTTCGCACCAGAACTGATCAGGTTCCAACAACAGACTCCGTCGAGAACGAAGACGATTTATCGGTTCAACTTGCTCAGAAATTGCCCGAGGCAATTCAGGCAGGAAGGATTGACCGCACCGCAGAACGGCTCATAGAGCCCATCCTGAACTCGACAAATGAAAAGTCGATCGTGCGAGCAATGGATGAATTGCATCAATCCCTCCACTATTCTCAGAAGAAATTTGAATCTCAGCGGGCAGCATTGAGTTATCGACCCAATCCTTACCCAGAATTACCGAGAACAGCATTTCTCGAAAAACAGAATCAATTACCGCACCCTGAAGAAACGAAGGAGAATTCCAATCAGTCGCCGAATCTTCAACCTCGAATTGAGGATTTAAATGAGCGCGAACAGACAATTAAAACACGCAAAGACCAGATCATTCGTCTGACAAAAAAAATGAGTCAGCGACGAATTGCAGATGAGGCCGCTCTGGAAAAATCGCGACAGGAACTTGAAGCCCGTCATCTGGAATTGAACACTCGTGCTCAAGAACTGGATCATCGGGAACAGGCGATTCATGAGCATCAGACGTTTGAACAGCGAGAAGATCAAGAGCAAATTCTGGAACTCAAGTCAACCATCAAGAATTTGCAAAGCAAAATCGATCATCTGGAAAAAACCCGGCAATCTGAACTGGAGACACACGCGATACAAAAGGCCAAACAGGAAGCCGAACAATCCCGGCTTGCTGAGTATGAAAAACACATTCAAATAGCAGATGAGCGTCTCGACGACCAGGCTCAGGAAATTGGGCAGGCCCAGGCAAAAATTCAATCTCAGGCTGAACTGATCGACAGGCAGTTGAAAGAGATCGTTTCGCTCCAACTGGATAACAACCGGTTGCTGGAACTGGAAACGACTGCGAATCAAAACAACGAAAAGTTTGAACATCAGATTGCAAAACAACTCGAAGAGTTGAATGAAATTCAAGCCCTCGTTGAAGAATTACAATCCCAGCAGAACATCGCTGAACAAACTGCAAGTGAACTGCAAAGAATTCAGGAGGAATTGAGAGAGACTCAACAGCAGTTGGCTGAAGAAAGTCAGTCTCATCAGGTTGCCCGGGAACAGTTACAAAGCTGCCTCGAAAGTCTCTCCTCAATGGAGTCTCTGTCTCAGCACATGACTGAAGAATTGACAGAGAGCCTGAAACAGCAGGAAGAACTGCTGAGCCTGAATATTGAATTGCAAACCTCTGCTGAAGAATCCCAATCGAAGTTGACTGAAATCTCCGATGAACTCGAGCAAAAACAAGAAGACCTCGAGCAGGCAACTCTACGCAATGACGAATATGCTCAGAGCATCGAAAAACTGGAACAGCAACGAGATTCGCTGCAAGCCGAATGCGATCTGGCTCGTCAGAAAGCAGATTCGTTGGAAGAGCAACTGCAAGAGATGACGACTCAATACGAGCAACAAGCCGAAGCAGCTGAAGCTTCTCAGGAAGAAGTCGATGCATTGAAGGCGATGATTGCCGAATTCGAGAAAAGTCGGGAAAACGATCAGTCCGAAACTGAGGAACTGCTTGCAGAGTGTGAGAATCTCCGCGAACAGTTTAATTCATTGCATGCTGAACATCTGGGTGTGCAGGATGAGGTCGAGGATTTACAGGCTCGGCTGAAAAGTAATCAGTCTTCCTCAGAACTCAATCAGGAACTAGAAGCAGAATTGCAGGCACTCCGCTCAGACATCGCTGAACTTGAGCAGACATCCAGCAAACAGCAAGACCTGCTGGAATCCACTTCGGAAGACCTCGAACACTTCCGCAACAAACAAGATCAATACGACAGTATGCGAGCTGAGTTGGACCAGGAATGGGACAAACTTTCCCAGGAACGGGATCGACTTCTCGAATTGCGGCAGGATCTCGAAAACGAGCGAGATGCCTTCCAGCAGTCCCGCTACGACCTTGACCAACTTCGTCAGGAAGTCGCTGATCAACAGCTCGAATTATTGAATTCGAAATCTCAGGAATCAGTTGCTAAAGAGCCACATCTCATTGAAGAGGAACCTCTGACGGAGAATTTTAAACAGTCTGCAGAGGAAATCATTTCAGAAGAAGTTGAAGAAATTCATAATGAACTGAATGAAGAAGAAGCCATCACACCTGATGAATTGCCGCACGAGGAAAGCGAACCAGAAGAACTCGAATTAGACGACATCATTCAGAACAAGGACGACGAGGAAGACGCTCAGCCTTCGGCTCAAGAAATTGACTACGCAGAGAGTGTTGAAAATGCCCTGGCTGTTACCCCCACGCCGCATGTGGAATCTCTGGACGATTCCAGTGATGTTCGCAAACGAATTGCGGAAATGTTTGGATTGATTGACGATGCCGTTGCAGGCACAACTCCTGAAAATGACATCACGGAAGCAAATGAGGAAGACGATCTCTCTGAAGACGATCTCTCTGAAGACGAAGTGACTGATGAATTCCAATTGGAAGAGGATTCGCAGGAGGAGAGAGAAGCTGAGGAAACCGAAGATCTGGCAGCGAATTCGGATTCTCAGCAAAATGAAAATGTCGTTGTTGATGATATCGAGGATGCGGATTCTGTAGCAGCCTACATGGAGCGATTGTTCGCTCGCACAAATGGTAAGCAGACCTACGAATCTCCCAAAACAATTGATAAGCCAGCCGTGAAGCCTGCCCCGGCTCCGAAATCGATTGAAAACGAGTCTGAAATACCTTCGATCGAAGAAGCCACGATCAACATTTATCCCGACAATATTGTAACGCCTCAAAAGTCGAAAGCACCAATTGCAAAAGTCGATCGCGATGCGGTCATGAGGGAGATTGCATCCCTGCGGGATGTCGCCAATCAGACCGCTCGCTCGGCCCTCATTACTCACAAATGGAAACACCTGAGACTCAAAGTTTACCTGAATTCAACACTGACAGGAATTGCAGCCTTAGGAACAGTCGTCCTGCTTGCCGGGCCACTCTGGCATGGCGACCAATTCCTGATGTACGCGGCTGCGATGGGAACATTAACCATGGTTTCTGCCTACAGCCTGCTGCAGAACTATGTGACCTTCAAACGTATGAAAGCTCCAGCCGAACGGCAAATGGATACTGAAGAAGTCTTCGAGCAACAGGAAACGGACCTACCTTCCGAAGAACTCGAAATCTGATCCGTTCCCAAAGACAATCACACGAACTCCAGACCTCCCGAAATCCATTGGGAGGTCTTTTGCATTGCAGCAACCGGTTTTGCATAATGGTAATCGAGAGCGTCTTGAAGAATTATCCGCTTTCATAATTTCCCCATGAATACAGACATTTGCCTGAGAGTATAGCCATGAAAGCGATGATGTTATCCGAGTATAAAAAATTGGACGTCATCGAAATGCCCAGGCCCGAAGTCGGCCCCAAAGATATCCTCATTGCCGTCCAGGCCTGCGGAATCTGTGGCAGTGATATCCATGGCTACGACGGTTCAACCGGACGAAGAATTCCACCACTGGTCATGGGACATGAAGCTTCGGGAATTGTCGAAGAGGTCGGGGCTGAAGTCACCCAGTATGCAGTGGGAGATCGATTGACTTTCGACTCGACAGTCTCTTGTGGTAATTGTTTTTACTGCCGCCGCGGAGAGATTAATCTGTGCGATAATCGCAAAGTCCTCGGCGTCTCCTGCGGCGAATACCGCCAGCATGGCGCGTTTGCTCAGTTTGTTCTCGTGCCCGAGAATATCTGCTATCGACTCCCGGAATCATTTCCATTTGAACATGCTGCGATGATCGAAGCGGTTTCGATAGCCGTTCATGCGACCAACCGAACACCATTAACGCTTGGTGATTCCGCAGTTGTCGTCGGCTCCGGCATGATTGGCTTACTCGTGGTTCAAGCCCTCAAAGTAGCGGGATGCACTACAATTATTGCCGTCGACCTCGATGAGGAAAAACTCAAACTGGCCAAAGAACTGGGAGCGACACACAGCCTCAAAGGCGATGCCGTCGATGTGCCTGCTGAAGTTCAAAAACTGACCAACGACCGTGGTGCCAGTGTCGCCCTCGAAGTCGTTGGAGCCTCTGCAACCATAAATACTGCAATTGATTCCGTCCGTAAAGGGGGGCATGTTACTCTCGTCGGGAACCTGAGCCCAAATGTCGAGATCCCGTTACAGAAAATCGTCTCACGCGAGTTAACTCTCTACGGCTCATGCGCTTCCCGCGGCGAGTACCCGGAATGCATCGACCTGATGAACAGTGGAGCCATCCAGGTCGAACCCCTAATCTCCCTCAAAGCTCCACTGGCTGATGGTCCTGAACTGTTCGAAAAACTCTACAGCGGTAAATCTGGCCTGATGAAAGTCATCCTGCAACCGAATCAATGAACCTCGTGCTGCTTCAGGATTTAGTGCAGTAGTGCTCTTTCGAGCTTTATATCTCGCCCTCAAATCGCTGTTCCGCAGGCAGTTTGCC
>DEML01000042.1:96298-131562 GCA_002359185.1 Planctomycetaceae bacterium UBA2671 | reverse complement strand
TCGCCCTCAAATCGCTGTTCCGCAGGCAGTTTGCCTGCTCCAAATCTTTGAACGTACACGACATTTAGCGATAGTTGGAATAGTAGGGTGCGTCCTGACGCACCGGAATCGACACCCGAATCCACTTAGATTTATAAACTTTCACATTTGGCGTATTAAATACCATAAAAATCAATACAGGAACCAATACCGGCAGCATGGTGGGGCAGGCCCCACCCTACGTCTGCTGAAGTCAGGAGATTGAGAATCCATACAAGCATAAATCAACATTGCATCAATTCAGCTACAAACTCCCGCTCATATTCGACATGCATCAGATATAAACCATTGGCTGGAGCGGTCGGCCCTGCCTGTTTCCGATCCATCGCTTCGAGAATCTGACCGGCGGCTTCCGGATCCCACGAGCCCATGCCAATTTTTAATAAGGTGCCGGTAATTGCCCGGACCATGTTGTACAGGAAGCCATCCGCGACGATATCGAGATAAATAAAAGGTGCCTGCTGTGATTCGGTCGAACTGATTTCCGCTTGAGAATGCCACATCTCCCAATGCTGAGTCCTTGAAACTCTACAATATTTGACTGTGCGAACGCTGGTCGCCTTATTCGGATAGTTGGATTCAAACGAACGAAAATCGTGTTTGCCAACTAAAGATTGAGCCGCATCGTTCATGATATCAACATTAAGATCATCGGCGATTCGCGTCGCATAATGTCGCAGGTGTGGACTTGCAATTCGACTGTTGAAAATCAGATAGCGATAATGCTTCCACTTGGCGTGATGTCCTGCATGAAAGTCGTAAGAAACTTCTGTCACATCCCGAATTGCAATTTCTTCAGGCAGCTTCGACTGAATCGCTGGTCGCATCCGCTCACAGGGAATTTTCGATGTCGTCCGAAAACTGGCCACCTGCCCCAATGCATGCACTCCCGTATCCGTTCGCCCTGCACCTGCCAGTCGAGAATGCTCCTGAGTGATCGCCAGAATCGCTTCTTCAATATGCTGCTGAACGGTTGGGCGATCGGGCTGAACCTGCCAGCCATAAAACGGTTGACCATCATAGGCAATCAGCAGTTTCAAATTACGATCGCTCATCAATCCGCTTTTTCCAAATGGCGACCTGCTCAGCCACTCTTCCGGGACCTCCGGAACCTTCACTCACAAAGGCTTTGATGGCATTGCGAACGCCAAGAATCTCGTAAACATCCTGCTCTATACTTGGACAGGCATCCTGAAACTTTTCCAGAGACAACTCGGCCAGCCGCACGTTTTCCTTCTCGCACAAAGAAACCAGCGAGCCGACGGTTTCGTGTCCAGTTCGCATGGGCACCCCTTTTTTGATGAGGTATTCCATCAAAGTGGTTGCATCCAGAAACCCTTCTTCCAGTCGCGAATTGATGCGATCGACATTCAACTCAGCCGATTCCACAATGGCCGCTGCCAGTTCCAGACAGGCGGTGACGGTGTCGTAAGCATCAAAGACTGGAATTTTATCTTCCTGCAAATCGCGGTTGTACGCCAGAGGCAGACTCTTGGCCAGAGTCAACAAATGTTGATTAGCAGCAATCACACGAGCCGATTTTCCACGAATCAGTTCGAGTACATCCGGATTCCGTTTCTGCGGCATGATCGATGAACCGGTCGTAAACGCATCCGGAATGGAAATGAAGTTGAATTCAGTCGTAAACCACAAAATCCACTCTTCCGCCCAACTGCTCAAATGCACGGCTATGATTGCCAGGTCGGAAACAAATTCAATTAGAAAATCACGATCACTTGAGATGTCCAGGCTATTCGCAGAAACGGCTTCAAAGCCGAGCAGTTCCGCAGTCCGTTGACGATTGATCGGCAGAGATGTTCCCGCCAACGCAGCTGCTCCGAGAGGACAACTGTTCGTGCGACGTCGGCAATCGACCAGCCGCTGGCGGTCACGCTCAAATTTTTCACACCAGGCCAGCCAGTAGTGATTCGCCATCACGGGCTGTGCACGTTGCAAATGCGTATAAGCAGGCAACACCAATTCAGCATCCCTCTCACAACGCTCGACGAAAGCTTCCTGTAAATCTTCAAGCAGGTCAATCAATTGATCAATCGCGTGACGGAGAAAGAGTTTGACATCTGTTGAAACCTGATCGTTGCGACTGCGGCCCGTATGCAATTTTCGACCAACATCTCCCGTGCGGTTTGTCAATTCCCGCTCAATATGCATATGAATATCTTCGAGTTCGATGCGATATTCAAACTGACCAGCCGCGATTTCCTGACCGATCTCGTCGAGTGTTTTATAGATCGTTGCCCGTTCATCATCAGTGATCAGGCCGACTTCCGAAAGCATTGTTGCATGAGCTTTCGAGCCCTGAATATCAAAGGGAGCCAGCCGGGCATCGAAACTGATTGACTCGGTGAACCGCTCCACACGCTGATCTGTCGCCTGTGAAAATCGTCCACCCCAAGCTTTATCTGCCACAACGCAATCCTTATTTGATAATGCAATACTAGAAGAGAATAAGTTCATAGATCGGGTGGCACGTTCCTGAGCAACGCGAAGGATGTGGAATTCTGTATTCAGCACTCCCATCACTTCGTTCTGGGACGTGTCACCCAATGATGCGATTAGATCTGGAAATCATTCAATGGAGATTCCCGCCGCTCCCCTTTATCAAATCGATCAAAAATCCAATTGACGATCACACCCCAAACAATGGGAATCGTCAGGCAGGCCAGTATATACAGGAACTGTTGCATAAGTGATCCTCTGAGAAATGCTAATGAGAGAATCTTAACGTTATTGCGGATCAGAGGCCAATTCGACGACATGACCATCGGGATCTGCCAGGAAAATCTGCACCGCTCCATCAGGACGGAACTTCGGCGGCGAAACGACTTCGTAATCGATGCCACTTTGTTCGAGATCTTCCCAGGCAGCATTCGCATCGGGAACTCGAAACGCAAAATGGTGTGTGCGTGTCGAACGAGTTTGCGCCGGAGATAGCGTACCCGCTTTTCCTGATTGATCGTGCTCAAGTATCAAATGAATCAGTGTATTCCCCGCTCGGAACCAGGATCCTTTAAAACTGAAATTCGGCCTCGGTACAACTTCCATGCCCAGCAGATCGACATAAAACTTGCGGCTCACTTCCAAATCACTCACCACAAGCGTGAGATGATCAATCGCTTCGACCTGAATAACGGACATGGGAAACTCATTATAAAGTGCTGAAGTCGATTGGGTTAACAAAGAATAACCCAACAAGTCGAGTGCGACGAATTAGACAGAATCCATCATAACCCGAAGCGTCAGCGAGGGGACGGCATACGAATAACAGTTGGAATAAACTCGGATAGTTTAAGCCTTAACTAAAAGCCAATACGAACATCGTTAAGGCGTTTGCCCGAAATGTTATTTCCACGCCATCCCCTCGCTGACGCTTCGGGTTATGATATTTCAACTCGTCCCCATAGTGTCCTTGGGAACGAGTGAAGTATCTTCGATTTACGGTTTTTCAAAAGCCGCATCAAAGGCGACGCTTGATGGTGCAAAGTCGACATTTTTCACAAACTGACACGCTTCGCGGGCACCGTGATCGCGATCCATTCCCGAGTCTTCCCACTCAATCGAGAGAGGTCCCTGATAGTTGATCGAATTCAAGGCTCGGATGATTTCTTCGAACCGGACCCCGCCACGTCCGACACTGCGGAAATCCCAGCCACGACGTGGATCGCCAAAGCGGAGGTGACTGGACAGAATGCCGCTGCGTCCGTTTAAAGTGACGGAAGCATCTTTCATGTGAGCGTGATAAATCCGCTCGGGGAAATAGCGAATGAATTCGACCGGATCGATCCCCTGCCAGATCAAGTGGCTGGGATCAAAATTGAAGCCGAACTCTTCGCGGTTGTCAAGAACCTGTAGTGCTTTCTCGGCGGAGTAAATATCGAAAGCGATTTCGCCAGGATGCACTTCCAATGCGAATTTGATGCCGCATTCCTGAAAGACATCCAGAATTGGATTCCAGCTGTCTGCGAAGTTCTTATAACCTTCGTCATACATTTCCTGCGGGATCGGCGGGAAATCGTAAACGAGAGGCCAAATGCGAGAACCGGTGAAGCCATTCACAACTTCAACACCAATCTTCTGGGCGGCTCGGGCGGTGTTCTTCATTTCCTCGATCGCACGCTGATTCACAGCATCGGAATCGCCATCACCGTAAATGTAGTCGGGCAGAATCGCTTTATGGCGGGCATCAATGCGATCACAAACTGCTTGTCCGACCAGATGAGCGGAAATTGCGTACAGTTTCAAATCGTGTCGTTCGAGCAGGTCACGTTTTTTGGCACAGTAGGAATCATCGGAGAGAGCCTTGTCGACTTCAAAATGATCCCCCCAGCAGGCCAGTTCCAGACCATCAAAGCCAAACTCAACGGCTTTTTTGCAGAGTACGTCGATGGGAAGATCGGCCCATTGTCCGGTGAACAATGTCACAGGGCGTGCCATGATGTGTCCTTTCGCGGGATGTCTTAATTCAAGGGTAGATACGTAAAAAAATCTCCGATCCACGAATGTTGATCGGAGACTCTATTGTCAAAAATTCGAGCAGAAAATCAATCGCCACGCAGGCGGATATTCTTATCGCCGAGTTTTTCCCGAATTTCGTTGAGTGATGTCACCCCGAAGTTTCGTACGGAAAGCAGTTCATCAGCAGAACGGGAAACCAGTTCGCCAATGGTCGCAATTCCGAGTCGGGACAGACACTTTCGGGCTCGTACAGAAAGATCCAGTTCGCCCACGCCCGCTTCGTGCATGGCCCGTTCTTCCGGAGAAAGTTCTTCCGGACGATAAAGCGGCTCAGGCTGCTTGCGATGCACATTCTGGCCCAGTTTCAGGCCATGCATATCGAGAATTTCCCGAATCTCTTTGAGTGAAGTTTCCCCAAAGTTTTTGCCCGCAAGCAGTTGCTCTTCGGACATCTTGGTGAGATCTTCGAGTCGATCGATCCCGGCTCGTTCCAGACAGTTGCGAGAGCGGGCAGAAAGTTCGAAATCGGTGATCGGAATCTGCAGAATCTGTTCGACCTGTTTATCCCGACGGACAGCATCTTCATCGAAGAACATCTCAGCTGAGGATTCGATATCCTTCAGATAGAGAGCGGCTCGTTCATTGTTTGGATTCGCTTCCAGTGCTCGTTGAAAGCAGAAAGCAGCCGGGCCGTACATTTCACGATCTTCGTACAGCAGGCCCAGATTGATTAATGAACCGAGATAAAATGGGGGCTTGGCGAGCATCTGTTCATACAGACGAATCGCATCATCATCGTTACCCAGCTGATTATTCAATTGAGCCAGGCTGAACAGCGCTCGCGAATGCGAGTTTTCCATGTCGACTGCTCGCTCGAAGTATTCGAGGGCGCCGTAAGTATCTCCCCGATCGGCCATGATACAGCCCATCTGGTACGAATACTCTGCTCTCGTGGCGGCTTCACGGGCCAGTCCACGCAGCATTTTTTCCGCTTCGTCAGTGTCACCGGAAAGGCGGACAGAACCAGCAATCAGCAGGTCGCAGAGAATCGGATCGTAACCTGATTTTTTTGCCTGCTCAAACAGACTGCGGGCTTCACCATAGTTTTCCAGAGAAAACTGAGCCTGTGCCTGGTAAAAACTTCCCAGTCCGCTGCCCTGAACCTGACTCAGATACTCAATCGCTTTGTTCTGATGAGCGAGCATATAAGCAATGATCCCGGCTGCGAGCAAATCGCGCTGAGAAGAAGCTCGTGAGGTCAGTTCCTGCCAGTGTTGGCGTACTTCGGCGGCCTGACCTTCAGCCAGGGCGCTTTGAATCGTTTTGATCTGATCGTTTCCAAAGTCGGGTGACTCCAGAATCGGCTTGCGAACATCAATTTGTTCAATGGCGATCATAAAAATGGGTGCTCCTGAATTCCCTGAACAGGTCAAGAAGTCCTGCCAGTCCACATTTAAACAGACTGGCAGAAGACATCAATAGGCAGATTTCATGAGTGAGACAGTCAGTTTCGACAGCGGCTCACCTGTCATCTGGAATTGAGATTTTATTCGTCAACAACGTATGGCAACAGTCCCATGAAGCGGGCTCGCAGCACGGCGCTACGGACAGCTCGCTGATAAATCGCGGAGGTACCTGTGCGACGTCGAGGAAGGATTTTGCCTTCTTTGTCGATCAACTGCTTGAGTGTTTTGACGTCTTTATAGTCCACATAAACAGGACGTGGGATGACGCCGCCCGGGCAGAAACGGCAATTGAGTTTCCGCTTCTGGCGGAGTTTTTTCTTACGGAGTTTGCGGATATCCGACTTCGTCAGCGTAGCCATCGAGTTTCAGCTTCCTTGAACAAAGATCAATCGGAACAATGACTCAAGTGGAAATTTCACCTCCGATTGGGCCGATGAAATGACGTGGGAAGAGAATCTGCAAACATTACGCAGAAACCAGTCACTTGAGAGCAAGCCACAAAGTATTGCAAATCAAGCCTCAGGATTCAAGTTCGACTCAGAAAAGACCTGAAAAATGCAAATCAGATTAAGGGTGGCTGGGGTCGGAGCGAAGCGGAGCCCCCAGAGTGTCGATAATTCTGGGGGCTCATTTCATTCGACCCCAGCCACCCCAAGTTATTTACTCAAGCACGCGATTCCAAATCTTCCCAGATTGCAAAACTGGTCGTGAGCTCCTCTTCAATTTTCCGGAGACGATCCGTGACGGCATTAATTTCCGAAGATGGCTTTTGATAGAACTCCGCCTGGGCCATCGTTTTATGGATTTCAGCCTGTTCAGACTCTAGCTTTTCCAGCTTGGCAGGCAGGCTCTCCAATTCCTTCTGTTCCTTGAACGTGAGCTTCTTTTTCGTACTTGTCGCTATGTTATGAGGATTTGATTTTCCCTTTTCTTTGGACTTGGACGGATTCCGCTCGGCTTGCCTGTCTGCCTCATTTCTCGCATAATCGTCGTAGCCACCGTCGTATTCTTTGAGGGTGCCATCCGGCTCAAATGCCAGAATCCCTGTCGTCACATTATTAAGAAATGCTCGATCATGACTGACCATCAGCATGCTGCCCGAATAATCCATCAATAATTCTTCGAGCAATTCGAGCGTTTCCGCATCCAGATCGTTCGTCGGTTCATCGAGAATCAGCACATTCGAGGGCTTGGTGAACATCCGAGCCAGCAGCATTCGGTTCCGTTCCCCCCCGGAAAGATATCGTGCTGGTCGACGTGCACGTTCTGGCGTGAACAGGAAATCCTGCAAATAGCCGTAGATATGACGTTCGACGCCATTGATCGTCAGCCGATCCTGCCCATCACCTACGTTTTCGATGACCGTTTTCTCTTCATCGATCTGTTCCCGCAATTGATCAAAATAGACGACTTCGAGTTTTGTGCCGTGGCGAATCGAACCGGAATCGGGTTCGAGTTGACCGAGAAGAAGCTTGAGAAGCGTCGTCTTGCCGGCTCCGTTCGGCCCGACGATTCCCAATTTGTCTCCCCGCATAATCATCGTGGAGAAATCCTGCACGATGGGCCGGGAATTATAGGCAAATGAAACATCTTTAGTTTCAATTACCAGATGCCCGGATCGCTCAGCTTCCGAGGCTTGCATGCGAACATTGCCCAGTTTTTTGCGTCGTTGCGCTCGTTCCTCCCGCAACTTTTTGAGAGCGCGTACCCGGCCTTCGTTTCGCGTTCGACGTGCTTTAACCCCCTGACGAATCCATTTTTCTTCTTCAGCCAGTTTTTTATCGAACAATTCCTGCTGACGCTCCTCGGATTCCAGAAAAGCGGCTTTGCGGGTCAAAAAGGTTTGATAGTCACAGGTCCAATCAAACAGTCGACCACGTTCGACTTCGATAATGCGTGTCGCCAATGCCTGCAGGAACATTCGGTCGTGAGTGACGAACAGTAATGTTCCCTGAAAGCCCTTGAGGAAATTTTCGAGCCAGCGGATCGATTCAATATCTAAGTGGTTCGTCGGTTCATCGAGCAGCAGAACATCCGGCTGATTTACAAGCGCCTGAGCCAGCAGGACCCGCCGTTTCATTCCCGACGAGAGCGTGGAAAAGTCGGCTTCGGGATCAAGGTTCATCTTCATCAGAATCTTTTCGACCTGATGATCCGATTCCCAGGAATGCACTTCCACTTCATTCGTCTGCACAAAGGCCCGGGAGACAATTTCAAAAATCGTCCCGGCCATTCCTTCCGGCACTTCCTGCAGCAATCGAGTGACACGCACTCCTTCTTCAACACGCAGGATTCCATCGTCCGGTTCCAGTTCACCGGCGACCAACTTCATTAAAGTCGACTTCCCGGCTCCATTTCGCCCGAGCAGGCCGATCCGTTCGCCCGCTCCAATTTCAAAACTGATTTCATTGAGCAGCGGAGGTTGATCAAAAGTAAAACTGAGATCCGTAAGACTAACGAGAGACATTGAATAAAGGCTTTGAAAAATTTCGGAAGGACAATTCGCAAGGGAAGTATGTGCCCCTAATCCAGTTGAAATTAATCAATTCTAGAATCGGTAAATGGTCACACAAATGTCAGTCTATTGTTTTTTACCCAGACAGTACAGGAATTCCTTTCGTTCGTCTCCGATTTTGCTGGCAACTCGCATGAAGATTTTGCTGTCACACACGACTGGAGTGGCAAAAGACTCCTCTCCCAATTGATTTCGTCCCAGCAGTTCGAATTCGTCTGAATCGATATTAATAACAAATGTCTCCCCGGCTTCATTGGTAGCCATCAAAACATTGTTGACGATCACTGGAGATGACGTAAATGTTCCGCTGAGCCGACCTTTCCAGAGTTCCTCTCCTGTTGAAGCATCCAGGCAATAAGCAATCCCGGCATCAGCAATCGCGTACAGACGACTTTCTTTCACGAGCATCGAAGGAACATAAATGCGAGTTCCAATTTCCCAGGCAACTTCCCCGGAGCCATCGGCTCTATAAGCAGCCACATGATTTTTAGGATACCCCCCACTCGAATAAACCAACTCGCCATTCGTCGGAGTCGAAGTGACACATTCTGTTGTGGCCCCTTCGATTTCCCACAGTTTTTCACCCGTCTGCGGATTCATGCCCGTAACAAGTTCACAGCCGGTCATAATGAGTTGAGTTTTCCCAGCTACGTTCAGAATAATCGGAGAAGGATAATTGGGCATTTCCGGACGATCCTGCTTCCAGATAATCTTGCCCGTTTCACGATCCAATCCCGCAATCGCTCCTCCCGCTTTGTTATCCGCAGAGACGATAACCAGATCCTTAAACAGAGTTGGTGAAGAACCATATCCCTGATGCACGATGTATTCGCAAATCGACTGCTGCCAGAGGATTTTTCCATTTAAATCGATAGCCGAAGTCACCATCTGACCATCATGCAGGAAATTAATAAACAGTCGCTCGCCGTCACAAGCGGGAGTCGAAGAGGCTTGCGTCCCCTTCTTGTTGCGGGCAGGTGTCGCCATGCCAGAATGCAGAACAGTTTCCCATACCTTTTTCCCGGTGTTGCGATTGAAACTGATAAGCGACCGGGTTTCAGCGGCTTCCTCAGCAGTTGCCAGAATCACCTGATTCCCCACAACGATCGGAGAACCATGCCCCCGCCCGGTCACAGGTGTTTTCCATATCACATTCTCAGTCTCACTCCACTCCAGTGGCGGCTGCTGCCCTTCTGCGGCAATCCCGTTTTGATCAGCCCCACGCCAGCATGGCCAGTCTGTTTTGGAATTTACTGGCACAGGCTCAGTACCGATTGCGATTCTCGTGAGGAAACTGAGCAGCAGGCAACTTGCCATAGATAATGCGTATCCACGAGACATGAGTTTGTCCATGATAATTTCCTCAGGCGATATTTACTTCGGCAATGTAACGAGAGTAAACAATACCAAGCACTGTTATCGAATGCGACTTCGCGAACTGCTGGCCCCCCGACACGGAGAATCAATCCTCCCGGAACGACACAAAGTGCGGGGACTTCCGTTCGCGTTCGATTCGATTGTAAAACGAATTCATCAGTTGCAGGTAAAGATCATCCCCCAGAATGGCATCCTCGACTCCGGCGTCGATGTTAGGATTATCGTTAATTTCAATGACATAAGCTTTCCCCTGATGCTCTTTCAGGTCAACCCCGTAAAGTCCATCACCAATCAGAGCAGCCCCTTTGACGGCTGTCTGCAGGACATGAGCGGGAACCTGATTCAAAGCGAGCGTCTCGGCATCGCCTACAAAATCCTCCCTGTCATCTGGACTCCAGTTGTAAATCTGCCAGTGTCCGCGAGCCATATGATATTTGCAGGCATACAAAGGACTGCCATCGAGCACACCGATTCGCCAGTCGAATGGAGTTTGCAGGAACTCCTGAGCGATGACCACCTCAGAGGTCTTGAACAACAGATCCAGTTTCTCCCGCATTTCCGATTTATCATTCACTTTAAAGACGCCGACCGAAAAGCAGCTGTCTGGCAGTTTGAGAACGATCGGGAACTCGAAATGATCCAGATTCAATGCTTCGGGAGTCTCCTTGCAAATCAGCCAGGAACGCGGTTGTCGCACGCGGGCTCGCGAAAGTCGTTCGTAAAGATACATCTTGTTCGAGCAGCGGAGAATCGACCAGGGATCGTCCATCACGATCAGACCTTCCGCATAAGCTCTCCGCGAAAAGCGGTATGTGTAATGGTCCACGGAAGTGGTTTCGCGAATAAACAGGGCATCAAATTCGCAGATCCGGTTGTAATCCTGCTTTGTGATGAATTCCGTATAAAAGCCAACTTTTTCCGCGGCTGATCGCATCCGATGCAATGCTTCCTGACACGAGGGAGGTGTCTTTTCCTGGGGATTAATCAGGATGGCCAGATCGTAATGGAAATGTTTGAAACGGGCGCGATGGAAACGTTTCCGCTGGAAATACTTGGCGGCGTTCGTTTCGATATCCTGGGGATGTTCTTTGATGACCGTAGGGAGAGAGAGCAGTTGAACCTGCTGGATCTCCCAGCGTTCTTCTTTTACAAACTTGACACGAAACAACAGCAGTTCGAATTGATGAGCCAGAAGTTTTGCCAGAGCCGACATGCCAGGAGTCGGCGTGTTTTCAAAATAGACCTCCAGACTGAATTCCCGTCCGGCTACATTTTTCAGATGTTCCTGGATCGCTTCTTCCACATCGTCAGCAACACTCTGGACGAGAGAAACACTGGAAAGATCCCGCAGAGCAGTCACGTTAGGGATGACACGTTGATCACGAGCCGAGGCGAGCAGCGAGACATAGTATCCGAATTTATGCGGTTTGAACGAACGACAGAGATTGAAGACTCGAAACAGGCTGGAATTTTGATATCGAGATGAGGAGAGGTAGGTTGTCGCCAGCACGACCTGGGTGCCGGGAATCTCGAAAGGCCAGTGCTTCGCATTTTCAACGACAATCACGTTGGGACGTTCATCGACCTGCGGGATGTCATCCGCGAACAACTCCTTCCGCATCCGGACCGCTGGTTCCCCTTTGGCGTAGTAATCGGGCAGGGTGTCGGTCACTTCAAAACCGAATCGCTCGTAAAACCGAATCAGCTTTTTATTGCCGGAATCGGCTTCGAGTGAAACCCGACGATAGCCATGCTGACGGGCATGCGCGAGGACATCTTCGAGAATCAAACTACCGTAGCCCTGCGACTGAAACTGAGGATCAATCGCCAATGAATAAATTCGCAGGGAATTCTTGTAATTGAGCAGGATGACGGCGCCGACTCGCTGAGGCGGCCCCTCATCCGGTTTCGTTTCGCAGATCATCACAATTTGCGAAGCACTTTGAATACTCATTCTCAAAGAACGACGCGGACTCCTGCGGCTTTCCGGAAAACAAAGCGATTCCAGATGCTCCAGATAAGTCAAATCCTCCAGCTGAGCGATTCTCATCTTCATCCCCAAAAACCTTGAAGCTTCCCCTCCAGGCAGGATTTCTCCATATCACCTGAAAATCCCTGGAAGCATCGCTGCGGAACTATACGAATCGACTTAAGAAATATCGAGTCAGACAGGCTAAAGTTTATGGAAGAATTTCAGAAGCTGAAGAGCAGAAGTCTACTCCGCTGCGCGTGCCGTATCCAAGTCGACACAGGCCAGTGAACCCTCTGCACCACGGCAGTACACATAGCCATTGCACAGCACTGGCATCGTCCAGCATTGTTCGTCGAGGACTTTTAAGCGGCCCCGCTCCTTAAAGCTTTGCGGATCCAGATCAGCCAGCACCAGTTCGCCTTCATCACTTAAGATAACCAGATGCTCCTGAGTCGCGACCAGTGCTCCGCAACCCAGATCCCGTTCGGTCCAGCTGAGTTCGCCGGTGTTCCAGTTGACACATTTGAGTGTCACGGTTCGGCGGTTGTGGGAGTTTCCATCGAATCCATACAGCCAGCCGTCTTTGAGAACACAGGAATTCATGTGATTCCGCATGTTCTTGTTCTGCCAGTCGAGCGTCAGTTCCTGGCCATCAAAATTGAGCAAACCGCAGCCGATATTGTAGCCCGTCGAGACAAAGAGTTGCCCATCATGCCAGAGTGGCGTTGTCGAGTTCGTATCGTAAGGCGATTCCCATTCGTAAAAGGAGATTTCCTCTTTCTTCTCCAGATCGACCAGCGAAACGCCCTCATTATTCAACGCGGCCAGATATGGTTTTCCCTCAAACTCGAAGACTTCCGGCGTGCCGTAGCCAGGCATGTGAGCCTCGGTCTTCCATTTGAGCTCCCCGGTCTCTTTATTGAGCCCAATTACGCGGCCAGCTTCGAGAATCAGTTCTTCGCCACGCACGATCACCGAACAGGTAAAGCCCCATTCCGGAAGAGGAATTTCAAGGAGTTCTCCCAGATCGACAACCCAGTCGACATTCCCGGTCGCTGCATCAATGCGACGAACTTCGCCTTCGCGACTGTTCACATAAACAGAATTTCCATCAATCGTGGGAGTTGCTCCAGGGCCACCTTTATGCAGGTGATCCAGCAGCGGGCAGGGATAGGTCAGCGACCAATGAACCTTGCCGGATTCTGCATCCAGGCACCACACCGTTTCATGATCGGTCCCTTCAGGGTGACCCATCGTGTAGAGCCGGTTATCGGCAATACTGACGGTGCTGTAACCAATGCCGATGTTGTGTCGCCAGGTAATGGGAGGCATGCCATTCAGGGCATCTCCATCGATTTTTTCCCGGGAGATCCCATCGTTGTCAGGACCGCGCCAATGGGGCCAGGTCGCCGTACCCGGCTTGGGAGCAGGGTCGGCCTCGGTTTTCGAAGTGCTGCGGACTACTGTGTCTGAAGCATCCGAAGTTTTCGACAGCATCGGTGACTCGTCATTTCCACATCCGGCGATGAACGCCAGGCTGCCGAGAGCCGCTCCGAAAGTGAGAATCTGAGTGTACACCAACACGCTCCTGCTGTTTGTGGAATACATCGCCATCTGTTCGTCGTTTACGATTACTAGTCCGCTTTCTGAGCGGACTCAAGACGATACAAATGCGATTTTGTACGTAGAAACAATGCGGAATCCACCGGTGCGGGAGTCGCCATACATCCCTGATCGAGCCGATTTTCCGCTACGATATTTAATGTGTCACCTGGAGTGACAACTGTCGTCTTCCCATCTTCATCACAAAAATAGATATGCCCGCCCGCGTAAATGGGAGATGCAGAGAAAGTTCCGCCGACCCGTTCCTGCCAGGCCAGTTCCCCAGTCGCGGCATCAACACACGAGGCGACCCCAATTTTGTCAGCAATCGCGTAAATCTTTCCGTCAATCAACAACTGAGACGGCTTAGAGGGCATTGTGCGATTCATTTCCCAGAGGACATGCGACTCTGTCACATTCCCCTTCGCCCCACTCGGGTTGACTGCCATCACACTCCCTTTACCGAAGCCGGTTCCAATGTAGATGGTCTTCCCATCAAACAAAGGCCGGTTTGCTGTCGAATGCTGCTCATATTGCACCCACCAGACTTCTTCACCAGTTAACGGGTCGTAGGCAATCGCCGCTTTCGCATACGGACTGATCAACAAATCCCGGCCGTCTACGGTAAATATGGACGGGGTTCCATAAGCTTTTTTGTGGTCTCCGTTATCAGTATCGAACAAGTCAATCCGATCTTTCTTCCAGACCGTTTCGCCCGTCTTTTTATTCAGAGCCACAATGTACTGAAAATCGAAACCATCATAGTGAATAAAAACCAAATCCCGATAAACGATGGGTGAGGAACCCGGACCTCTCCAGTGATGACAAGGCAAATCACGACGTTCCCACAGTTTCTCGCAAGTCTCTGCATTCAGGCAAGCGGTGCCATAACTCCCGAAATGGACATAAACCCGATCTCCATCAATATAAGGAGTCGGAGAGGCATAACTGTTCGTCACATGAATTTCACGAAGTTCTTCATTTGTGAAGATCACTTTGTTGTGCAGCATCTTGCCGCTCTTGGCATCAACACAGAGGACAGACATCTCTTTGCCGTCTTCTGTGGCTGTCGTCAACCAGACGCGACCATCGGCGACAACGGGTGATGACCAGCCTCGACCGGGGATTTCTGTTTTCCAGGCGACATTCTCTGTTTCGCTCCAGGTAATCGGAGGATGAGCCTGATCGGCATGTCCAGTCCCATTCGGTCCGCGGAATTCGATCCATTCGGATTGAGCCTGAACAGAAGAAGTATAATAGAGTGCAGCAGCAATCAGCAGCGTCGCAACGGAAACCCGTTGAGCGGTGGTGACCAGATGATTCAGCACTCGAGCAACTCGAACGTTAATAAGCATACTCTTTTCATGACTCCAGAAGGAACGCTTGAGTTCATATTGTAACATCAGCCTACCCGGTGTTAATGTGCAATTATGAACCTTTTGTGAGATATCAACTTAGTCAATTCCGTTGATCGATGCAAAGAAAACTGCGTAAGTGTCTCAATTTCATAGATTTATGAGATTTCTGGAAAATCGCATTCACGTCTGTTTTCCTGTCAATTCCTTCTTCAGGAGTTCATAAAGAGCTTCCAGTGACTGCGGGATCACTTTGGTATTGGCCAGCACAGGCATGAAATTGGCGTCTCCATTCCAGCGGGGAACGATGTGCCAGTGCAGATGTCCCGGCAGCCCTGCTCCGGCGACCTGACCGAGATTCAGTCCGATATTGAAGCCATCCGGATGGACGACTTTCCGCAGAACTTCAACCATTTTCACCAGCATCGCCTGACACTCGGCTTGCACTTCGACTGGAATTTCCGTCAAATCGCCCAGATGTTCCTGCGGGGCAATCAGCAGATGACCATTATTATAGGGATAACGGTTAAACACAATAAACGTCTTCTCACCCCGCAACAGCACATGATTTTTCTTGTCGTTCTCTGGCTGCTGACGATAATCACATAGAAAACAGTCCGATTTCGGTTGGACATGTTTTTCAGGTTGCTCGACCTGAGACTCCTCTTTTTCCTCTTTCGCAATGTAATCCAGCCGCCACGGCGCCCAAATCGTTTCCAGTGACATAGAATTCTCCTATATTCTGAGTTGAATGTTCAGGGTTGAAGGTTGAGGGTTCAGTCTTCAGGAAATTAATTCTCTCTCAACATTCAACACTCAACCTTCAACCAGCACAAGGCACCCATCCTCATGCAAGTCACGATCACGGCTGTCGGGCCCGATAATCGCGGATTGGCCGATCCCATTGTGCATTATGTGACCGGGGTTGGCGCCAACATCTTCGAAATTCAGATGTACGATCGCGACAGCGAACATCTGTTTGCGATGATGCTCCGCATGGATTGGCCGACCGAGAAAGAATCGATTGCAGTTCTACGAAAACATCTCGATGAAATTGGCAAATTGAAATCGCTTTCGATTCGAGTCTGGGCCCGTGACGAACATAAACGACTTCCCCGATTGGCGATCTGCACAACCTACCGCAATGAAATTCCGCTCGCTCTCCTGCGAAACATTCGCGACGGACGACTCAAGGCCGAAGCAGCCGTCATGATTGGGAATCGCGATTCCTGCCGGAATGTCGCCGAACAGTTTGACGTTCCCTGGCGTTCCATCGGAGACAGCAAAGGCGAACCGGACAACGATAAATTCGTGAACATCCTCGATGAATTCGAAGTCGACTATATTATCCTGGCTCGATACATGCGAATTCTACCGCCGCGTCTCTGCTGGGAATTCGCTGGCGGACGGATCATCAATCTGCACCACGGCCTGCTCCCCTCATTCCCCGGTTTCCGTCCTTATCACGATGCCTACAGCCATCACATGCTCACTTACGGAGCTACCGCGCACTTCATCGTTCCCGAACTCGATGCCGGAAATCAGATCATCAACCAGACTGCCTTCACCGTTTTACCAGGTACTCCGCTCACGGATGTCATCCGTCAGGGAGAAACCGACAACGAACCAACCTGCCTTGTGGAAGCTGTGCGGCGAGTAGTTGATCGCGAAGTCGAACTGCATTTTCATCGGGTGATTAGTACGGCGAAATAACCTGGGTGGCACGTCCCAGAACGAAGTGATGGGCGTGGTTTTCATTAAAGCCCGAAGTCCGGTGCCATGCTTGCATCGCGCAGCATGGCAAGCATAATTCGAGGTCGCTGTAATCTAGACACGCTCTCAATAATTGAGGCAGAAATAGTCCCCTCACCCGGCCTGCGGCCACCTTCTCCACAGGGAAAAGGAAGAGTTGAAAGGAGTGACTCAACGCTCCCTGTCACGAATCCAAACAAAAATCGTCGAGCAGGTAAAACCTGATCGACGATAATTTAAGATAACTGCAACGCTACACACTTCGCTATTTAATCACCCGCTTCTCAACTTCAGGATCTAACTGCAAAGCAGTCGCTTTGTCTTTCTCGGCTCCAGCTTTATCGCCGCCGCTTTCTTTCGTCGCTGCCCGTTTCCAGTAGGCCATCGCAACGGCATTGTCAAAACGTTCTGCAGATTGATAATCGGCAATTGCCTGATCCAGTTTGCCGAGGGCCATGTAGGCATCGCCACGCAGTGAACTCGCATCGAAGTTCTGACCGAATTCGAGTGCCTTTGTACAACTCTCAACAGTTTCCTGATATTTCTTCTGCTGAAAGTTGATGCTTCCTCGGGTGACGTAAATGGAAGCGAGTGTCTCATCGAGTTTCTGAGCCTGTTCGAGATCCTTTGCGGCCTCTTCGAATTTATTCTTTTTCGCAAACAACTCGGCTCGTTGCACAAACAAATTCGCATCTTTGGGGTTACGTTGAATCTGTTTGACCAGCAGAAGCACCTGCTGAACCCATTGAGCAGAAGCCTGATCCTGATTCGCTTCTTCCAATTTTCCAATCGCCTGATAGGCATCGCGTCGGTGTAGATAATGCTTCACTTCGTAAGGTGACTTTTCAATCGCAGCCGTGAAATCGGCGACGGCTTGTTCCGGGGCACCGAGTTTCGTCAAGGCAAATCCACGATTGTTGTAACCTTTGACATAGTCAGGATCAATCTTGATACACTGGCTGAAATTCTCAACAGCTTTGTCGAATTTCCCGAGTTCCAGGTAGGCATAGCCTCGATTATTGTAGGCATCGACATACTTTGGAGATTTCAAAATCGCGACATCAAAATCGGATATCGCTTTGTCATATTCTTTGATCGCAACCAGCATCAAGCCGCGATTGTTAAAGGCTTTCGAGTAGCCCGGATCGAGTTCAACTGCTTTCGTGAAAGCCTGTTGAGCCATCGGCACATTTTGTGTCTTAACAAACAAAAGCCCGAGCATGTTGTGCCACTCGGCATTGTCGCGTTGTTTGGTCAAGGCCAGTGTTAACGAGCTGATCGCCTGTGTTGTCAATCCGCTGTGATCGAGAATTTGTGCACGAATGGCATAGCCTTCCGGTGGGCAGACTTTCGCATTATGTAACTGATCGAGCAGTGGAAAGGCGGCTTTATAATTGCCTTCTTTATAATAGGATTCGATTTTCCCCATCGCCTCAGCAACATCAATCACCATCGACGATTCAGTCGCCCCATTGGGCTCGGAATCTTCAGTCGTTTTTGAATCCGATTGACTCGTTTCGGTTGTTGGAGTGCTGTTTGAACATCCGGTAACGATAAGCATCGAACCAAGGAGCAAGAACATGAAATATCGCATGGGCGTTTCACCATCTCGAAATTGGGGCACGACTTCCTGTGCCGTTATCGGTGTAATGCGACAGACATCACTCATTGATGTCCACAGTCGCCAGATTGTTGATGAGGCTTCTATCCGCAATGGCCGATTTGTGTCAATCCGAGTTTTTATGGTGTAAATTATTCCCCCATTTTCATTCATGCGAAACCATGCCGCAGGGATGAAATTTGAATGAACCGCCAAGACGCCAGGGCTTAAAGAAAATCAATTCAGGATACAGCCCTCAGAAGAAATTGATTATTATTGATTTCACCACAAAGACACAAAAAGATTTCCGATTCATGTTGCCAATGAAAAGTCTACTTTTTTAACTTAATGAGGATCTATTTTCAGGCTCTTCATGTCTTCGTGTTATCTATAATTTCTTTTCGAATGAAATATCAGACGACTGATTTTCGCAAGCGGGAGATTCATGGCCAACTTCTTTAAACCCTCTATTTTAAATTCTGCATTCTTCGTGTTCGTCGTTTTGTTTTTCCAGATTGCGGGAATTGCCTCAGAATCAATTCCGAGTCAGCCGAACATTCTTGTGATTGCCATCGATGACCTGAATGACTGGATTGGCTGCCTTAATGAGCATCCTCAGGTCAAGACTCCACATCTGGATCGACTGTCCAGTCAGGGGATTCTCTTTGAGAACGCGCATGTGCAGGCGACGTTCTGTGCGCCCTCCCGGACAAGTCTGCTTTCAGGAAAAATGCCCAAGACGACGGGCTGTTTTGAGTTCACTCCTCGATACGATCAGGCAGACACTTTGAAAGGGCACGATCCCTGGCCGATGTGGTTGGGGAAATCTGGCTACAAAACTTACGGCGGGGGCAAGATTTTTCATGAAGGTACGGGTACTGGCTGGACGGCTCAAAGTTTTCAGAATGTGATTCCTTCAGGGCCTAATCCTCGCCCCGAAGAAATACAACACTGGCCAGTCCGGGTCTGGGATTGGGGTGCTTATCCCGATTCAGAAGCGGAGATGGGCGATTTCAAACTTGCTCAGAACACTCGAAAGCTACTTGAGAAAACTCACGCGCAACCCTTTTTAATGGTTGCCGGTTTCCGTCGCCCGCATGTTCCATTGCACGTGCCGGAACGCTGGTTTGCGATGTATCCGGAAGAGACAATTGTTCTTCCAAACATCCCAGCCAATGACCTGAATGATGTGCCTCATCCGGAAGTCGGTTTGACTTCGCATCGCGCTCCCGAACATGCCGATCTGGTTGAGAAGAAACTTCAAAAAAGTTTGACGCAAGCTTATCTGGCATCGATCAGTTTTGTCGATCATTGTGTCGGTGAGGTGATGCAGGGATTGGAGACAGGGCCAAATCATAAGAACACAATTGTCATCTTGTGGAGTGATCACGGCTTTCATCTGGGCGAAAAGCAACACTGGGCCAAACGAACGTTGTGGGAAGAAACAACCCGCATCCCCTTGATCATCACTGGCCCGGGAATTCAAGCCGGACAGAGAATTCAGGAACCTGTCGGCTTGATTGATCTGTATCCCACAATAGCCGATCTGATTGAACGAAAACCGCCTGCGGGACTGGAAGGTGTCAGCCTGCTGCCCGTATTGAAAGGCGATCCAGATTTCCAGAGATTTCCCGTCATCACTTCACTTTCTGTTGATGATCATGCCGTCCGATCCAGAGATTTTCGATACATCCGCTACTCCGATGGCTCGGAAGAATTATATGATCATCGTACTGATCCGAACGAGTTCAAAAATCTGGCAGACGATCCAAAATACGACACGTTAAAGCAGGAACTGGCAAATTATCTGGACTGAGATTTCACTAAGAATCGGGTACCATGCTTGCATCACGTGGCAGGGCAAGCATGATACGGGTTCGCATTAATAACAAATGCGAAATTAACTGATTCCAGGATCTCCAGAATTTCATAAACTAGTAAAATAACGTGTATATCTGAGCCAAACGAAATGTTATTCGAAAGCCGTCCCCTCGCTGACACTTCGGGCTAAGATTACTGGTGAAATCGCACGATCTGGGGGCTCCGCTTCGCTGCGACCCCAGCCACTCACCTGTTCTTTAAATCCTGCAATAATTCCACCTTTCGCCTTAATCCTTCCTGCTCCTTCAACCTTGCCGCGAGACTTTCTACAATAAGGATCACTCGATTTCTATCCCTTTAAGATTTTCTCTACGGAGAGCGTTCGATGAAGTTAGCCCGTGTGCTGCTGCCGAATCAGGAAATTCATGTTGTTGTCGTTGAAGAATCAGCCGTGCGGGTTCTCGATTTTTCACAAGTTCAGAATGTCCAACGGTTGACCGATATTCTGCATAGTCCTGACCCGACTGGTTTGGCAAACTTTCTGATCGACACAAATGTTGCTCCCGTGGCGATTGAGGAGGTTCATTTTCTGGCTCCGGTCGATCAGCAGGAAGTTTGGGCGGCTGGTGTGACTTATAAACGCAGCCAGCAGGCACGCATGGAAGAATCCGAACATGCCGCTTCCCACTATGATCTGGTTTATTCGGCGGATCGTCCCGAGTTATTTTTCAAGGCGACTGCTCAGCGGGTTGTTGGGCATCAGGAACCGGTTCGCGTGCGGAACGACAGTTCCTGGTCAGTTCCGGAACCGGAGTTCGCAATTTTTCTGACGCCGGAAATGCATGTGTGTGGTTACACCATCGGCAATGACATGTCTGCTCGGGATATCGAAGGAGAGAATCCACTCTATCTGCCGCAGGCTAAAGTTTATAATCAATGTTGTTCTCTCGGTCCCTGGGTGACCCTGGGCTCTTCAGATTTTGATCTCTCTTCTGTTGATATCAAACTCGGCATCGAGAGAAACAAGGAACAGGTTTTTTCAGGCGAAACCAAACTTGATCAATTGAATCGCACGCTCGATGAACTTGCCTGTTGGCTTGGCAAAGAAATGGATTTCCCCAACGGAGCTGTTCTGCTGACGGGAACGGGAATTATTCCGCCTGACGAATTCACACTGGAGTCGGGCGATGTTGTTACGATCGATATCTCGAATATTGGCCAACTGGTCAATCCTGTTGAAAAGGGATAAGTCAAATCTTGACCAGTTGGTTGCTCCCGCCTGAAAATAATACGTTTGCGTATGTTTAGCTCGTCCGAGCATTGTCAAGATCGAACAGAGCTTATTTTGTCAGAGTTTATTGAGTCGCAAAAATCTCGATGAGACACCTTTCCTCAATCGATGGAAATCAATAAAATCTGGTCTTCCCGTTTTTGAAACGGGTGAACAATTTCAAACAATTCCTCCGGGTTTGCTCGGCGAATATAGAGACACATATGAAATTTTCGACGTCACGTCCTCAAACAACTGAGATGGCGGTCAGCCTGTTTGCCCGCCCGTTACACCCTGAGTTGTTCGATGTACTGGAACGATATGAACATCAGTGTGAGCATTATCAATCCGCGGTCAATTTAACGACCTGCGGCCATGTGATTGAATACCACACTCACAACAATACGTTCACTGAAGTCCTCGACTGGCGCAGTATGGATTTGCCACGTATCAAGCGGCTTTGTCTGTATTCCACGGACCAGCCGCGAAGCTTGCGCTATAAACTCGATAGCGGAATCGTGGTGCAAATCTGTTTCGACTGCGAATATCTCGACCCTGATGCATTTCGTCGTGTCCAGCAGGAATCCTGGAAGCAGGCCTCCAGTGCGACACTCGCCCATGCATTACCGGAAACAGAGTTCGATCTTTCCCCACCCCTGAGCTACATCAATATCGATCCGCTTCCCGAAGCGATCGGCATTCACACCTTCCACCTCTATCCGGAAGAGTGCGCGATTGTCAAAACGCAATCGCTCTATCACTTCGAGGCTCCAACTTCCCAGGATGCCTAACGATTGTCGCTTGGCGTATGGTGCCATGCTTGCATGACGCGGCAGGGCAAGCATGATTACGCGTGCAAGTGATATTACGAAGGATATTACAGAGAGGCTATCGAAAAACTTCACAACAGTTGACTCGGCTTTACCGAAGCATTCGAACGCGGTCAAAATCGGGGACTCGGATTTGTGTTTTCAACGAGCCAATTTCAATGATCTGTTTTCGCGAAGGCAAATGTAAGACGAGAGGCCTGCCAATAATCAGGGATGGTTTCACAGATCCCCTGGGCCAGTATCTGCTGTCGATTGAAACAATCGAATTGTCTCCCAGAACGAAGTACTCGTCCGGGCCAATCTTATATTTCGTTGAAGCTTCGCTGATCTCCAGATCATCTGCGCTTTTGCGATAAGCAATGTCACGAAAGACCTGCATTCTCGCTATCGAAACGGGTCCATCCTGGCATTGAACATGAACGGGATCGACTACCTCATCGCGGGTCTCTTTCTCGGCTCGATAAGCGTAAGGTTCGAAGAGCACTTCACCATTCACCGCCACGAGAACCTGACGATCCATCACCGACATTTCGATTTCAATCATTTCCTCGAACGGCAATTCTGGCAAGTCACCGACTCGCAGGATTTTCTTTTGACCATGAAGCGAAAGTTCTGCGATGCGTTTCGTAAAGTCAAAACGACATTGAAAGTCGTACCAGCCATCGTTAAGTCGCAGTTGAATTTGTGATTGCGGGGAAGCCGCAGAGACTTCCATGCGGACCATCACATCGGAAACTGTCATCGGGATCAGGCCCGATTGTTCATTGTAGGCTTCCCAATCAGTAATCGGTCGTAAATGAGATTGCTCGAATAATTGAATTAATGCATCATGAAAAGTTGTATCAACTGTCAATACGCGAAGTTTTTCGACAATGTCAGCAGGCAATGCCCCTCTACAGGACAATTCTTTTTCCGTCGAGTCAAATCGCAGTACAGCATTCTCAGAAGGTAGTGGCAAGTCAATCGGCCAGTCTTTTAATGGAACTCGATAACGATGCCCTCCTCCACGACGTACCCAGTTTTTGTAGGTCAACCACTGTTGAGATACATTCTCAGTGGCTTGTGAAGTAACAGAAGGTTCAAAGTGAAAACCGTCCTTCTGAATCTGCCAGGACGGGTCCTCAGAGTTGGGTTCAATACTCCACGGAGAACGCCAGTTCTCATCCTGTAACTGAGGCTGATTGCGGGAATCGGTAACCAGAATTCGCATCTGACGTTGAGCCAGCAGGCCTTTTCGCTGGATATCGCCATTGATGAAAACATCTCCCTCTCGTAATTGCAAAATTTCGCCTGGCAATCCCACGATTCTTTTGGAGTAGGCCTGGGCAGGCAGTTGAGGATTCCGAAAAACAATGGCATCCCAGCGCTCCGGAGATCGCCATTCGTATGCCTGTTTATCAACGAGGATCTGATCCCCCTCATTGATCGGTTGTCCGCTCAGCAGGATACGATCGTAATGACAGTTGGGGCAGGTGAGATGATGACCTGCGGGATTGTGTTGAGGATCTTTCTCAGGAGAGATTTCGGTCGCAGTATGTGCAAAACTGAACTGACAGTCAGGACAGGTGATCCGATAATGATAACCACGAATCCGAGGAGCCATTGAACCGGTGGAGATCATGAAACCTTCCACGATGAATGTTCGAAACACCGAAACTGCAAGCGCCAACACAACAATGGCTTCAATAAAGTATCGCATGGAGCGGTGAGTGGGAGGTGATTCTTCTTTCGGTATTTTTTTCGCGGGTTCAGTGCGGAATGTCACACGAGGTGTTGCTCTGACCTCACTTTGCCGGACGCGTTCCTTTGTAAAATCCGGCCTTGGACCATCCTGCCGACTCAGCTTTGGCAGGTTGGTGGTCATAAATAGATCCGGCTTTATTTTGTTTGAACTGATAAGTGCGTTTTGATATGGAATAATTCTTAATCAAGAAGAAAGATTCCCGTTCTTTCGATGTCGAATTTTATCGGCTACTGACTTTTGAGTGAAGATGAATCTTTCCATGAGAGCATGATAATCAGAACACCTGATTGAATTCAAAAAACGCTGTTTTATGAAATCTCTTCAGGTGCTAAAATTAGGTTAATAACCATTATTAACAGGAGTAGAAAAGTGTTGGATCAGGCGATCAGTTTTGCGGCCAGGGCCCATGCCGGGCAATTGCGGAAAGATGGGAAAACTCCCTACATCGCACACCCGATTCGAGTGATGACAATATTGAGCTGTCAATTCGATATTAAAGACGAATTGATTCTGACCGCCGCTGTCCTGCACGATTTGATTGAAGACACCACCCGAGACTACGAAAGTATCTCTCGACACTTCGGAAATGATGTTGCCGATTTAGTGGTTGCGATGTCCAAAGATCCACGTCTACCCGAGCAACGCCGTGAGGAAGAATATCATCAGCAGATTGCCGAAGCCGGTTGGAAAGCCAAGCTGATTAAAATGGCCGACTGCTTGGATAATGTTCAGGATGCCATCGACAATTCGATGCAATGCCGCGCCTGCGACAAAGCTCGCTGGGCACTGGAATTGATCGAGGAAAATGATCCTCGGGAAGTGCATCAGGCAGCCGCCATTCTGAGGGATCTGCTCAAATCCCTGCAACCCGCATAATCGATCCCATTTATTTCGATTTCTTGAGAAAGAGTTGGAAAATATTCCAGTTCTTTCTGCTTGCGCATTCAGGCTGACCTATGTTTGAAACGGAATGTCTTTGTTTTGACAGCGATTGTGATCTGTCAATTTCATTCTTGAGACAAACATCCGCTTGAGCTTGGCGCGAAATATCAATGAGATCACTTCCGGATAATTCGAGTTTCGCCGATCGCAATAAGCGATCGGGAACAGCGATGGTCGAAATGGCCGTTTGCCTGCCTGTTCTTGTCTTCCTGGTCTTCGGAGCCATTGAAGCTGCGGAATTTATTCATCTCAAGCAGGATCTGGCAATTTGCACGTACGAAGCTGCAAAAATTGCTTCCAAAGGCAGCAAGGTGAACAGTGACGTCACGACCCGCTTTAACGAAATGGCCTCGGCCAAAAGCATGAATAATGCCACCCTCAGCATCTCGCCGACCCTGACCTCATCAACGGCTTCAGGAACAGAAGTCACTTTAACTGCGACTGTTCAAGCAGATGCGAATTATAGTTTGCCAATGCGATTTTTTAGTGGAATTTCATTAACAAAAAGAGTCGTTGTCTCCCGGCAAAATATTTAACAAGGGCTCCTGGAAAGCATTCAGGCAATTTCATAATAGACTGGCGTAGCCGTTAGTTATTCACAGGAAGTCACATGAAGAATCCGTTCAATTCAAATTGTCGAACGACTCCGTCTGCCCAGAAAACGCACAGTCGCCGTGGTGCGATGATCGTGTTTCTGGCAGCAATGATGTCACTCTTCATGATTGCAGTTATTTTCACCGTCGATGTTGCTTATATGCAAATGGTCAAAACGGATGTCCGAATTGCAGCCGATGTTTCTGCAAAAGCGGGAGTGGAAGCCTTGTTAAGAACAGAAAGTACAGCAACAGCAGAAGCTTCTGCCAAACGATTTCTGGAATTAAATACCGTTGCGAATCAGACGATGAAATTTAATGATGGCGATATCGAAATGGGAAAAGTGTTCCATAGTGGTAACGGCAACAATAAATGGCATTTTAATAAAGGACTCACACCATATAACGCGATGCGTGTGACTGTTCGACTTGACGATAACGCCAATGCATCGGTCCCACTGTTTTTTGCACGGTTTTTTGATAATCAGAATTACAAACCACAACACACTTCAATCGCAGCAAATCTCGTTCATGAAATTGTACTTTGTATCGACAGGTCGCATTCAATGTGTTTTGATCTGACAGGGGCGGATTGGTCCTACCCCAGTGGTACACCCAATTATCCACAGGGATATATTTCCAATCCGAATCCGTCAGGAAGCCGCTGGGCAAAACTTGATGGTGCGATCCAGGTCTTTGTCTCGAAGATCCAGCAGCGATCCATCAAGCCGGATATCGCTCTCGTGACATGGGGGTCAGATATCACCCTCGGCTGGTCCTGGTATCCTCATCAATATCGAAGTTTCGATGCCGTCGAAGTCGATTTGAAACTGGGGCAAAACATTGATCAGGTCAATGCCGCCATCGCGACCCGTTACAATGACATCATGATGGGGGGTACAAATATGGCGGCTGGAATCAATAAGGCGATTAATATCCTCAAGCACCCCAGCACAAACTCACTTGCGCAAAAAACAATTATTTTGATGTCTGATGGGATGTGGAATACCGGAAGCAACCCGGTCACTGCTGCTCAGACTGCGGCAGCTAACAATATTACAATTCACACGGTTTCGTTTTTGTCAATTAACAATCAATCCGTCATGCAGACAATTGCGACGACAACGGGAGGGAAAAGTTACAGCGCTCTCAATGCCACGCAATTAAATGCTGCGTTTGAAGAATTGGCGGAAGAGTTGCCTATCGTATTGATCGACTAATGCAATTGCATCTCAGCCAATAACCGCTCTAAACATTTAATTGAGACTCGAGTAGATCATTGAAAAAGAATAATACAAATCGAAAATGCCCAATCAGCAAACGCTCAGGTGCCGCGCTTGTGGAATTTGCGATTTGTGTACCCGTTGTCTTTGTACTCTTCTTCGCATCATTCGACATCTGTCGCTTCAGTATGATCACCCATGCCGCTGAGCAAGCCGCATTCGAAGGTGCCCGGCGTGGATCAATTCCAGGTGCCACCGCTGCAGAAGCAAAGCAGGCCGCTCAGGATGAACTCGATAAACTGAGTTTGAAAAATGCCACCATTACTGTGACGCCCAACACGATCTACAATTCTACCGAAAAAGTCACCGTAAATGTTCGGCTCTCACTGGAAGCTAACAGCTGGGTTCCAACCAAAGTTCTCACCGGTGGATACATTGATCGCACCTCGACACTGACTCGCGAATACGTGACCAGTGATTAATCTCTCTTACTTGTACTGCATCATAATTTCTTCGGCCTGAATTTTGTCGATTAAAGAATCGCTATTCTCGACAACATTTTTACCCAGTGTTGTAGCCGTCTTAAAGAACGTGCCATCCGGTCTGTGACCAGTAATACGGTTTTGCAAATGTTGTGCAAGAACATCTGCAGCTGCAATGTGAATTTCATCGCCTGTTCTTGCGGCATACAGGCATGTCACCAGGATGACGACCTGATCCTGAATTCTCTGCGAAAGATCGGCCATCGCACATTGACGATCGGCCAATGCCAGTTGGAACTTCCGCATCAGATTATCGACATCAATTCTTGAATGCTGCAACTGATGGGCGGCTTTATTTGCATGAGCACTTAGCACATCTGGCATGCCGTGGAAATCGGGAGTAGTGGCCCAGTTGAGAGCTTCTCCAACCCGCCACTTGACATACGGAACCGCAGCCTGTCGCAACGCAACCAGATGAGCCGGGTTGAGTGGATTCGGTTGCTTGATTCCTGCCTTCTGCAAAGCCTTGCCAATCGGCTCATAATACTGTTTGCCATGTTGTTTGATGAGCGATTTCATAAACGCCATCCCCAGCATCTCTCCTTCCCCTTCATAAATACAGGGAGCAAGAAACTCATGGACGTTGTCACCAAACAGATGACCATGCAGGAATGAGCGACCTCCGTGCGTTTTCATGAACAACTCAATGGCCGTTTCCTTCTGCACTTCACTGCCGAATATCTTGGCAATGATACACTCCATCTCACCACGATAACCCTGGTCGAGCAGACCGCCACACCATTCGACAAGCGCATCGCAAGCGACAATATAAGCGGACATCATACCGATGCGACGGCGAACCAACTCGCGAGCTTCAATCGGCAAGCCATAAGTTTCTCGATAGCGAATCCACGGAAGAGTGTTTGCCAGCATCAAACGAATCGTCCCGGCTGCCGTCGCACACAGGGCAACTCGCCCGCGGTTTAATCCATGATAGGCAATCGTTAATCCATCCCCTCCTTCAATCTGCAGGAGGTTCTCTTTCGGAACTGCAAAACGATTGAACTTCAATCCGTTATTGTAGGAATGCTTTAGAGCATATAAGCCATAGTCGATCATCTGAAACTGATCATTTTCCTCAGCCGGTAACTCGGCGATCAAGACCGCTGGCTTCCCTTCAATTCGACAAACCAAACCAATGACACGGCCGGGAATGGCATTCGTGATAAACAGTTTTTCGCCAGTGACGTAATAGGAATCTCCTTCGAGCACGGCTTCGGTTTTCAGAGCCGTCAAATCGGAACCGGCTCCTGGTTCTGTGAGTGCGAATGCTGAAAGTTTTTCACCGGAAGCCAGTAAGGGGAGAAACTTCTCTTTCTGTTCGGGAGTACCAAACGTCATTAAAGGATCGACGGCTCCAATACAACCATGCACCGACCCCAAGCCTGCAACTGTCGGATTAATCGTCGCCATCTCAGTCAGAAAACGGGAAAACAACTGGAAGGGCAATTCACTTCCGCCATGCTCTTTATCAACGAGAAGTCCCCAGTAACCAGCTTCTCCTAATTCGCTAAACAACTCAGGAGTAATCTTGCCCTTCTCATCGTAATGGGTGCCGTTCTTTTGATGTCGTTGAACGACTTTCAGACAGTTTTGCAATTGCACAGCCAGTTTCGGTTCAGCCACTAATTCTTGAGACTGAAAGTTTTCCAATGGAAATGTTTGATCCCAAACCGCTCGATGAATCGGGCTTTGCTGAGTCTGGTATTCGGGGGCGAAGAAGAGTTCGAGCTCATCATCGGCCCGATCCATGGTACCTGTCTTGGTCGCTTCATCCTGCGATTTCCCGCTGAGTAATAACGCCGTTTCAACAAATGTTTTTTCAGGAACCGGCTTGTTCAGGGAGTTCTCAGCCAGATCGGAATTTGTGTTGGGGTCATCTAGAGTTGACATCTATTATTCCTTGTTGCTAATGATCTCAGCCGATTCATATTCATTAACCGACGTTTATGTATTATATCACCTGCAGAATAATTTGTGAGGGGCAATTTCGGGCGAACCAGTTTACTTGCAAGACTGTCCAGAAACAGAGTTGACTGGGAACTCTGACCGGAAATCCAGCTGAATAGCTTGACCAAAGCCATCGAAATGAGTAATTTTAAGTTATGAATATAAAATTTGCCTATAACCTCCTGAGCCTAAGCGGACTACTAAGCCCATTCAAAAGTGGGACGTCTTAGGCTACGTAGATGCATTTCTTGAAAAGCCCTGAGACAACCCCTGTCTCAGGGCTTTTTTTGTGCATACAGAGAACTTAACCTTGTGATTCACTCTCAACGAGCAGTGAATAGAATTCCTTCAATAACTGACTATACGCGAATTTAATTTTGCGATAAGGAAAAATCTCATGAGTGACGACGTCATTCGCATTTTCGACACGACTCTTCGAGACGGCGAGCAATCGCCTGGCTGCAGTATGAATATGGCTGAAAAGCTTGAAGTGGCCAATGCGCTGGTTGAACTGGGTGTCGATATCATTGAGGCTGGTTTTCCGATTGCCTCGCCCGATGATTTTAAAGCCGTCAAAACGATAGCCGAACAACTCGGAGATCGCACCACCATTTGTGGACTGGCTCGCTGTCGTGCAGAAGATATCGATCGCGCCTGGGAAGCGCTGAAGCATGCCCAGAAATCCCGCATTCATGTCTTCCTGGCTACGTCTGCAATTCATATGCAGTACAAACTCAAAATGGCCGAAGAAGAAATCATCCGACGCACAGCTGAAATGGTTGGACGGGCACGTGGCTACTGCGATAACATTGAATTCTCTCCCGAAGATGCCTCGCGAACCGAACTCGATTTTCTGTGCAAGGTGGTCGAAACAGCAATAACCGCAGGAGCAACAACGGTTAACATTCCCGATACCGTCGGCTATGCCACGCCAAGTCATTATTACAACATGATTCGCACCCTGAAGGCGCAGGTCCCGAATATCGATCAGGCGATTATCAGCACGCACTGTCATAATGACCTTGGCCTGGCCGTCGCAAATTCATTGGCTGCGGTTGAGGCAGGTGCTCGTCAGGTCGAGTGCACTATGAATGGCCTGGGCGAACGAGCCGGCAATGCCGCTCTTGAAGAAATTGTCATGGCCCTTAAAACCCGGAAGGACTATTACAACATCACCACGAATATCAAAACGCCCCGGCTCGTGCCCACCAGTCGACTGGTCTCTACAGTGACAGGTATGAAAGTCCAGCGCAATAAAGCAATTGTAGGACAGAACGCCTTCGCGCATGAAGCCGGGATCCATCAGCATGGGATGTTGCAGGAGCGGACAACTTACGAAATCATGCGACCTGAAGATGTCGGTTTCCTCGGGACGAATCTGGTTCTGGGAAAACACAGTGGACGTCATGCGTTCCAGGACCGATTAAAATCACTCGGCTACACACCTGATGAAGAAACATTTCAGAAAGTGTTCGATGATTTCATCACTCTGGCCGACAAGAAAAAAGAAGTCTACGATGCAGATATCATTGCCTTGATGGAACAGCGATCCCATCAGGTTCCTGAAATCTGGTCGATGGTTTCCATGCACACCTCTGCTGGCACAGGAACCATTCCAACAGCCACGATAGAACTGCGTCATGAAAATGGAGATGTCCGTCGTGATGCAGCTACGGGAGATGGACCAATTGATGCCGTGTTCGTTGCACTGGAGCGAGTAGTCGGCGTGAGCGTCAAACTGAAAGATTTTGATGTCAGTAGTGTTTCGAGTGGCAAGGATGCGTTGGGACAGGTCAATGTCACGATTGCAGATGGCTCCGAAACTTATCATGGTCACGGGATTAGCACCGATGTCATTGAAGCGGCATCAGCTGCCTATCTGCAGGCTTTGAATAAGGCGTTGTCTCAAAGACTTTCGAATGAAAAGCAACCTGCAGAGAGTTAAGCATTCACAATCGCGATGATTTTTCTGCATGGAATCGATGCAAACAATCTCTCGTTTATTATCACAAGGGATTGTTTTGTTTTAAAACATCTCGAAGAATTTCTGAGCAAAACTGTTGAAAAATGGTCCACTTGCGTAGAGTTCTCATTTTTTTCTCGCAATTCACTTGAATTGAGGACCGGGATCAATTAGTTATGCCGGACGCGCACTGTTTTGCGCAAATGCATTACTTATTGATTCCAGGTATTCTACATGAGTCACAACATTCCACGCGGTTTGAGCGATGTCCAATTTGTTTTATTAGGGTTAGTCATCGACGGTGAAAAAACCGGTACGGAATTACGTCAGCTTCTTCGAGACGACTACGGCTGGGACACGAGCACGAGTTCGTTCTACACATATTTCGAACGTCTGGGTAAAGAAGGTCTGTGTACCATCAAAACGACAAAAACCGGCAAGAAGTTTCGCGCATCCGCTAAGGGTAAGAAAACGTTCAAGCAAAAACTGGACTTTATGAAGCATGCCGTTGAAACCTGGAAGTAGTCTCAGCAAAACAACCTTATCGCAAAATGTGAGTGAGTGGTTTCGGGAATGACTCACTCACTTACAATTCCAGTACAGTGTTTCGATGTGTTCAATCCGAAATCAGGCAGGGACTCCGGTCACTGTGTCCGTCAACTTCACGGACTCGTACCGCACTCCTCGGGCATCGAAGAAATAGATTGTGTTGACGTCTGCAGCCCAGACTGCGTTCAAACGTATTTGACGTGGCCCAAATAACGTAAATTCCATCCCGCAGAATTGATCGCGCCGCAGCAGTGGTGAGGTATCCAGGGGAAATTGCTCAGGGATCAGATTTTCTTTATTGCAAAGAGAATGATGTATAAATTCTATCAAGTCCGTCCAGGTCTTGGGAAGAATTGGCATAAAAACTTGCTCCTGATTGTCGATCGATGAGGTCGAAATTTTTGCATCTGTTCAACTGCTACAACGAATAGAGTGGCAACAGCAAAATGACAGATACGATTGTCGGCAAGAATTGTTATCGTCCGCTTATTCAGGAAACCTTGCTGAAATCACCAGAAGCATAGCGATTGACACAAACGCGCAGTCCGGAGTTTTCAGCCAATTATTCTCACTCTCCCGCCAAAAATTGCAAACTTTTCCACAATGCGGAATTTCACAGCGCATAAAAAAAGCTGCCCTGAAAATCAGAACAGCTCTTGAGTTACCCGACAGGGATTCGAACCCCAACTGAAAGAATCAGAATCTTTTGTGCTACCGTTACACCATCGGGCAATGATACAGGAAATTTATACCCCTTCGACAACTCTTTCAAGAGAGAAGTTCACCTTTTCTGATGGGAATTGCGTTCCGGGGGGAGAAAATCTTAGAATAGAAGTGAAATCTCTTACCGGGATCTGCATTTTATACTGACTTTTCGTCCAATCCTTCTGACTGTGCTTCGAGGGTGCCTGCATGCCGCTTTATGAAATCGAAACCAATGCTCATATCATGATTGGCTGGGCAGAGAATGAAGAGCAGGCACGTACGATGGCTCATGAACATTATCCGGATGATGATTTTGTCCGAATTAATCGACGTCCACGTGATTTGTGGGTCATCTCCAAGGGGCTATTGGGATTTCCTCAAAACGATGCCCTCTGTAATACCGCCCGAGACTGCCTATCAAAAGCACAGGGTGATAAAGAAGACGCCATTCGCCTGTACATGCAGGAAACAGGGGCCGATCAACCGGCGGCTCAGCGAGCAATCGAAACAAATATGTCGCTTGGATGGTGAGTTGTTGATGTCGATTAGTTCAAATACACCGGATGACAATCGTTGCAGCTTTTGTTGAGAAGCTGGTAACCGGTATCGAAAAGATTGTAGTCGTCAGTCTCAGCCCCCTCTTGCATTTGAGCAGCCCCATCAATGAGTTCCTGGCAGTACTTTTGATACTCGTCTTCATCAGCAAAAACATAATCTTCCATGTGAACGACTTGCCCGAGAGCACGAATCAAAGCCGATCGAGCAACGACCTCATCTTTCTTACTTTTCAAGTCATTATCATTGCTGATTGTGGTCCGCAACCAATCGTTATTGGCACTGATTTTCTTCATGAGCAGGTTTCGATCCGCTACGTCACTGAAAACGGTTTCCGTTTCACTTTCCGGTAACTCAGCCGGCGTCCCCCCGTTGAGTATTTCAATAATATTGAGGTAATTCTTTTCAGCGACTTCGAAGCCCGGTCGACCCCGCGTTTCTGCAGCCACAGCAATTTCAGAAGACATATCTCGAACAAAATGAGCTTTATCTTTCCAGGTAAATTCAGCCGGGTATTGAGTCGCAATTCCAGAAAGAGCCGCCAGTGTGGCTGAGTCGATCTGAATGGCCAGCAGCTCTCGATTGAAACTTCCCACAGAATTCAAATTCGCCGTCAATGTATTCCGGATCCGCGTAACCTCTTCGATCAACCGGTCTTTCGTAATCACTTCGTCCCACGCACCACTGCTCGCGGTGGCAGGGGGAGGCGTCTCAGTTGCGGGAGGCGGAGTCGTTGAATTCATTTCACTCGAATTCATTTGTGTCGTGGTTGTGGCAGCCATATTGTTTGTAGTTGGCGGAGGTGAAGTATTTTCTGCTGCCACCGTGAGTGGACGATCATAAAAAACATCGTAAGGGATGCCGTCGACGTACTTGCGATCAGGATCATTACTCGAATCCGCTGTCTGATCATTTTTTGATGGATTGGCCTGATTATCAGTAGTCGATTGCTTCGGTTCTGATGTGGACGAATTCTGCGCAGGTGCTGGTGGATCATTCGAACTGCATCCAATCATCACAGCGGAGTTGCAGAGGCACAGGCTGAGTAACAACACATGAGTTATTCGCATATTCGACACCGTTCTGAGAACAGGCAATTTATGGTCATTTAATATGAAATTGAACATGACAGATTTTCGCATCAGAAACAATCAGGACTCAGAAATCGATTTTCCAACTTAGCAGGTAATCCTACAAGAATCGAAGGAAAATAAGACCTCGACAAATATCTAGTCTACTCCCTGCTCTGACAATATCGTATAGTGTAAGTGAAGTCTTTTCCAGAAGTCGGCTTTCAGGATTGGATTGTGTGGGTAAAATTACGGTTTACTTCAGGAGAAATTCAGACGCAGCGCATCCGTCATCGGTCCGATCAATAAGCCAACAACGAATTATGTCATTACACAGAAAAGGACAGGGATGATACGAGATTCTTTAAGAGGTCACTTTCTGTTAGCGACGAAAAATCTGCACGATTCGAATTTTTTTCGAACAGCAGTTCTCATGCTCGAGCACAACGAGGAAGGAGCCATGGGAGTGATTGTCAATCGCCCTTCTTCTGTCAATCTGGCTCATGCTTTAGTCGGACACTTCAATGTCCCCCCCTCTGAGAATGTTATTTATGTGGGAGGCCCTGTTGAACCTCAGGCTTTGAGTATGCTGCACGACAATCCCGATTTAGGCAAGAGCGACATCACCGTACTCCCGAATGTATTTGTTGGCAGCAGTGCAGAAGCATTTGAAGAAATTATTATGGGAGAGTCCCCAGGATGCACTTCTTCCTTTCGGGTTTATTCAGGATATGCCGGCTGGGGTAGTGGTCAACTGGAAGGCGAACTAGACCGCGGCGACTGGTTTACTCTTAAAGCCAACACGGAACTGGTCTTTTCAAATCGCCCCTACCAGCTTTGGGATGAACTGCTTCAGGAGTACTATCGTCAACACCGGATTTTGCCAATTCCCGCGGAAAAAGCAGAGTGGAATTAGCTCAAAACTCTGGAAAAGAGTTTCTCCGTGTTTTTTCAAATCGTGCCTGATAGTCTGTGGCAGACAGTCAAAACTCCACTCTCCGCTTTTCTGTTCTTCATGAACAATAAGACGCATGAGGTTTATTGTTCATTTTGAAGTTTTTTAGCCTCTTTCAAAGCAGCTTTGTGAGCGACTTTTCGCTGGTGACGTAGCTGGATGAGTCGAGTTTTTCGTTGCATAGCCCCGGCCAGCCATTTTGTGAGGGGATAGCTGGGGATGGCACACACGATTCCGACAAGCACAGATCCAATCACCAGTGGCCAGCCGAATTCAAAAATCAGCTTAAACACACTTCGGAACCAGTCGGCGAAGCTGTCATACTGTAGTGCTTCAGCCAGATCTGCACGAGTGACATTTCCTTCAATGAAGAAGGTCCCAACCCAGTAATTGAACCAGTA
>DEML01000042.1:95285-96152 GCA_002359185.1 Planctomycetaceae bacterium UBA2671 | reverse complement strand
AGAGTCGTCACCGGATTGGAAATATACACGGCAATCAGGCCTGCGACCTGATTGAAGCGGAAAAAGGGTTTACAAAGAGCCGCAATCAACAGAACGACCACCATCTGGATACCGACTGTGGGCGTCATGGCAACAAACACACCGATGGATGTCCCCAGTGCGATTGAATGTGGAGTATCGTCCAGGCTGACAATTTTCCGCAACCAAAGTTGGGGCGAAACGTACCACCACCAGGATTTCATGTTCGGGGAGGAGAGCTTTTTGAGCTCACATGACTGCCCCGACTGCTGGTTACCTGTGGAATTAGTCTGCATTACACATGTCATGGTTGAGGTGGTGACGGAAAGGTGGGCCCGTCCTCTTTCGGCAATGTGGTGGAATTTTCGGCGGGCATCTCTAAAAGTTGTTCTTGAGAAACTGGCTCCGATTGCTCTGTTGAGACAGGTCTTGGAACCGGAGAACTGGTCAAAGCCGGTCCAGGACCTGGAATTTCGGCAGGTTCAGAATTTTCGTTCGTGCACCCTGAACAGATTATCGCTGTCAGCAAAAAAATTCCTAATCCCGAGGCATTTCCGCTACGAGTGTCCATTTTCCACAATTTCCCCAATGAAACATTTTTCAATGTCCGAATTATAGCTTAGAACGATCAAGAGGCCATCGGGATGATGATTTTTTACAAATTTGGGAACCAGTCTTGATCAACAGTGTCTAAAATACATTGGAATCAGTGATTTCAAAAAAAATTTCTTAACTTGTTCTTTGGTCACGTTTTGTTATTGTATCGGCAGTCAGGGGGCATTTCTGTGACCTGCCTGACATTCAGGCCAGTAAAAACGCTGATGAAGGCGTAGCTCAGCTGGTAGAGCA
>DEML01000042.1:49019-95184 GCA_002359185.1 Planctomycetaceae bacterium UBA2671 | reverse complement strand
TAATCCGTAGGTCCAGGGTTCGAGTCCCTGCGCCTTCACTCAAAAAAAGACGCCACCTTTAGTCAGGTGGCGTCTTTTTTTATAAACGCTCCGTCCAGATTGAATATCAGAAGATATAACGGTCTTGATTGCTCACAGTTGTGTAAATTTCAATAATTCAGAATGATCAGCTTTGCCGAAACTCGCTCGGCGAAACCCCGGTTGCTGCGCGGAAGGTTCTACTAAAGGCGCTATGATCTGTAAATCCGCAGGCAGTGGCGACTTCTTTGATGGAGTGATCCGTATCTTTCAGGATCCGAGAAGCGGCTGCGATTCGAGTTTTAGTGATAAGTTGACTCGGTGTCAGACCGAACAGTTTTTTAGTCAGACGGGCAACGCGTTGGGAAGAAAGTTTTGATTTTCTGGCCAGCCAGGCTGGTGTGACGTCTGTGGACAGACTGTTTTCAAATTCCGTCAGCGCGTTCGCAAAACTGACCGGGATTTCCTGAGGTTCGGTCGGAACGCGGACATCCGAAGAGATACCGACAAGTCCTATGACTTCGGCATTCTCATTCCGCAGAGGAATCTTCGTCGTCAGACACCAGCCCGGTTCTTGAGTCCTCGAACGATGTAGCTCCAGATGATTGATCAGCGGCAGTCCCGTTTTGAGGACATCAGAATCCTGCTCTGTGGGAATGCGTCCAAAGTCTCCTTCGCAAACCTCATCGAGCCTCTTCCCGACCAACTGAGAACGATGCTTAAGTCCGATTCTCCCGACGAGTGATTCGTTCACTGCAACATATCGGCAAGCGGCATCTTTGACGAAGAATGTCACATCAGGAACATGGTCAAACAGGTTCTGAAGAACCGAGACATCAACCGAAGTAATTCGGGAGGTTTCAATCTGTGGAGCTGTTCTCTGATTTCGAATCATGGCAAACTCAAGAGTATTAGACTCTGCAAGAGCGATACCGAGCAATTTCTTTAATAATCAGCATACCGAGCAAAATCCAGAAGTCCAGTTGCACCTTTGGTTTTCGTGTGGACTGGGAGGGGGAGGGGGAACTGAGCAAGTCCATGCAGTCTTAAAATTCGTGGTATCAATGCCGATGGATGAATTATTCCTGCGTGATGATTTAAAAAACAAAGCCATCAGGGAGACGAATCTCCTTGATGGCTTTAGTTTTAAGTGGCGGGGGCCGGATTTGAACCGACGACCTCGAGGTTATGAGCCTCGCGAGCTACCAGGCTGCTCCACCCCGCGTTATAGGGTGTTTTGTCCAGTCAAGCCTCAGAAATAGCGTTTCTGACAGAGAGAACTGAAGCGGTGCATCGACTTTTCGTCGCTACACCCGAACTATATCGACATTCGGCTTCCGCGTGAAGAAGCAGAATCCAATTTTCACCGAGATTTTAATGAAATTCCTGAAAACATTAATGGGAATGGGGTGGCTGGGCGTTTATAAACTTTAATTAAGACCTGTGATTCCAAGCCTGAATGCAGAAAAAGTTCGGGTTATTCCGATTCTGACGGTCTTATGTTTTTTCGGAGAATTTCTGATTGAAGCGATCGGGAACGGCCCGGGCGCATTCAAGTCATCCGAAACTCTGATTCGATACCTTCGATAACGGTTATTCTTTAAATTGCCCGTACGGACAATTTTACAGAATGATCTCTTTACGATTCGACATCTGAAAGATTTTCAACAGCAATTCACTCCGATGAGCAGTTGTCTCACTGGCTGGTTTTAATATTCGAGAACCTTTCCACTGAGCGACTCTGTTTTTCGATAATTGGGAGGCCGTCGGCATGTACCGACTCTGGTTGACATTATTCATCATTATTCCCTTGTTCTTTGCCACCTCAAATACAGGTGTTTTGCAGGCGCAAGCGGTTGTTCCGGGTGAAGACGATGGAGAACCGGTGGAGACTCCGCTGGCTGTAGAGCCTTCGACCGATAAGGATCGGTTTGAAACCGCGATTCTTATGTCGAACCTCGGACGGAACGATCTTGCCAAAGCGTATTTGAAGCAACTGGTTGAAGGCAAACTTTCTGATGAGGCTTTGCTCAATCTGCGGGATGAATTTGGAACAGTGGAACTCGTTCGGCTGGCTCGAACACCCGAATTACTTCCCGAAGCTCAGCAATTGCTCGATCAGGTTGCAGCCGCTTCCCGTCGAAATGCGATGAATCCGGAACGCATCGACAAAGTTCTGGCTGACCTGGATGGTTCGCCTCGCGTTCGCGAACAGGCGATTGTCGAACTGGAGAAACTCGGCCTGGCAGCAATGCCCCGACTGGTTCAGCATTTAGGCAGTCCCAACTCAAACCAGACGAAAGATCAAATTGTTTATCTGTTTTCTCGAATGGGAGAAGAAATTCTACCCGCTTTAATGGCGGGGCTGGATACCGATAACACTCTCCTGAAAACATCATTGCTCGACAGTATCGGCGTCATCGGAAAACCTGAGGATGTCCGGCGGTTATGGTATTATGCTTATAGTGAACAGGAAGCCAAAGTCATCAATCAGGCCGCTCGCATTGCGATCTCCCGGATTCTCTACGGTACCGACAAAAAAGCCAGCGAAGTGAGTGCGATTGGAGTCGCTCAGGAACTGATGAAACTGGCTCAGGAACATCTTTCAGGACAACAAAACTGGCCGACAGGTGAAGATGGTCGGACGGAATTGTGGGTCTGGGATGCTCAGCAGTCTACGGTTGTTCCTGTGTCAGTCACGCCTCAATCGGCCAATTTACGAAGTGCAGTCACTTTTTCGCGACAAGCACTTTCATTCACTCCCGAAAATCCAGATGCTCAGGCATTGTATCTGGCCAGTCTCCTCTCAGAGGAAGCGTATCGAGTAGGACCAGAGGGGCAATTGCCGACGGGTAATGGTTCGGCATTCAATCTGGCATTAACTTCGAGTGCCCCCATTCTGGAAATGACAGCAGAAGTCTGTTTCAAAGCGGGACGATCTCAAGCAGCCGAAGCGGTCTTACGGGCATTATCGCTCGTGGGCGATCGCCACATGCTCTACACCACACTGGATAATCCTTCGCCGGTTCTGAAAGGACTCAACACACCCGATCCCCGAATTCAATTTGCGGCAGCGGCTGCTGCGGTCGAACTGAATCCAGAGACAACCTTCCGCTCTGCTTCGCGAGTCGTCGAAATTCTGGCTCAGGCTTTGAATGATGACGGCACAGGGAAAGTCTTATTGATCGATCCAAATATCGAACGTGGTCGATCGATTGCGGTCGCGACTCGGATGTCTCAGCAAATCGAAAGAACCGGCAAGGAAGGCTTCATGGCTGCCGCTTTGCAGGGAGATATCGCCCTGGTCATGACCCACATCAATTGCATCGATTGGGAACTTTCGCAGACGCTGGCCAATTTCCGAGCTGATGTCCGCACCGCTTATCTGCCAATCGTGATTTATGGCCCCACGTTCATGGAAGACGATTTGTCACTCACGATTCAACGAACGCCAAACACTCATTATGTTGTCTATACCGACGAGCGAGCCGAGCTGGATCGTCAACTCGACCCATTCCTCGTTTCTCAAAACACACCACCAATGACGAACGGACTGCGAGATCGACGTGCCCGCGCAGCTGCGTCTTTACTGGCTCAAATTGCCACCCGTAACCTGACTCACATCTTCAACTTGAAACCAGCTACCACTGCACTCGGAAGTGCAGTGAATGATGATGTACTTGCCTCCGATTCGATGACCGCTCTTTCAGCCATCCCGACTCGGGAAGCACAGGATATTCTGGTCAATGTCGTTCTTGGTCGTACGAGAAGTCCACAAATCCGCACAGAAGCGGCTCTCGGACTGGCCAAACATATGCAACGATACGGCGTGCTCATTTCCGATCAGGATATCGCAGAACTCAAACAACAGTGGGAAGATGCTGAGGAACCAACGCTTCAAACCGCTCTGACCGTCGTTGTCGGCTCACTGGGACCGAACAGGGCCAAAGTGACCGATCGCCTGCAAAGCTTTGAGGTTTCTCCATTACCAGTGCAGTAAGCGAGAAACTCTGGGGGCTTCGCTTCGCTCCGACCCCAGCCACCCAGCTTTACTGGTTCATTCTGCCTGTCTCGGCTCGTCTGATATTACTCTCTTTCTCATGCTCGGTGGTTTATCACCGAGGTATTGATAGTAAGTGCATTCGATGGAGCCATTGAAAAGTTTACGACGGCGAGTGGCACGCTTGCCGAACAGACTTTCAAATTCACGCGAGGCAACGAAGATAAACAGCGACCAGGTCGACCAGTGCTCGGTCACATCGGAAAGCGTCTGCCAGACTTGTCGGGCTTCCTCCTCTTCGTTCAGTCGTTGCCCGTAGGGAGGGTTAGTGATCAGGCAGCCATATTTTCGTTTGGTGGTGGTCTCACTCAAATCCTGTTGCTGAAAGTGAATATCCTCTTCGACTCCAGCCAGTCGGGCATTCTCGCGGGCGACTTTCAGAACATGATAATCCTGATCGGTCGCAATGATCGGAAGCATTTCCGAAGTATCGATAGCGGCTTCTGCGGCTTCGCGAACTTCATCCCACAATTGGCTGGGGATTCGCGGCCACAATTCCGCGGCGAATGATCGATTTCGTCCCGGCGGAATGTTTCGAGCGATCAGAGCGGCTTCAATCGGAATCGTTCCACTGCCACAGAGGGGATCGAGCAATGTCCGTTCCCGATTCCAGACGCTCAGTTGAATCAATGAGGCTGCGAGCGTTTCGCGCAATGGTGCCACCCCGGCTTTTTCGCGATATCCTCGACGGTGCAAGCCATCACCACTGGTGTTGAGAAATAGAGAGCATTGATCGTGCCGCATGTCGAAGTGAACGGGAAAACTCGCCCCCGATTCCGGGAGTTCGCTTTTGTAGACATCCTGCAGACGAGTCGCAATCGCTTTTTTGGCCATCCCCTGTAACGCAGGGACACCATGCAGTTTTGATTTCTGAGAAGATCCCGTGACAGGAATGTAGGCATCCCGAGGAATCCAGCCTTCCCATTCGAGATCACGAATCTGATCGAAAAACGCATCAAAATCCTCAGCCGGAAATTCAGCCAGCTTCAGCAGGACGCGATTGGCGGATCGTAAATGCAGATTGCACTTCGGAATGGCATCGATGGGAGCAGTGAAGGTAATTCGACCATCTGACTTTTTGACATCGGGATAGCCGAGCTTGAATAGCTCGCGCGCGACAACGGCTTCGAGACCAAACCCGCAGGTCGCAGTAAGGGTGACTTGTTCCATGGTGTTTTCTAATGTCTACTCGGGTTGAGTGAGGTATTGGGTGGTCGACGAGAGTTTACTACAAGCACGAAGCGCAAGCGAGTGAGTCAGGATAGATACAAAACTCACTCGCTTGCGCTTCGTGCTTGTAACAGATTAAACAATATTTGTGGCAACATCATCCACTTCATCTGGTTTTGCCCAGAGATGGAATCCGAAACAGATTCCACTGATCGCCAGATAACCAATCGCGATGCCTGTCGCGGAAAATTTGAGAGCAGTCTTTTCCGGCTCCTGACCAATCAGCCAGTAGTCGACGATGTTCCCCTGCAACTGGAAGGCGTGCATCAGTCCTGCAAACGTCAAAATCGCAGCAATTAAAGACCAGACGGCTGCAGAGAGAAATTTGCGGTCAATCAGATTTGCAGCCAGGGCAGAGAGAATCATGCAGGTGAAGATGTAGCCTCGTTCGAGTGAAAGCAGGCCTTCAAGCAGGAATCCATTCACTTCGGTACTGGAATTAGCAGTGAGTAACTCCTGCATGGTGGTGCCTTGGGCAGCCAGGAACGCTCCGGCCATGACAGTTGCTCCCCACGCGGCGATTGCGGGAAAAAGTCCGATAGCAACCGCAGGAGAGTGATTATCCGGAGTCGCTTGAAAGGCCTGAGCCGTGATGATGATCCCGATCCAGAGCACAATTGCGACACCGGCTTCGATGGGAACGATTGCCGAGGCGAGGCCAATCAGTCCGCTGAAACAAAGGAGTGTGATGACGACTCCATTCAGCGACGAATAACCCGCTCGTGAGCCTAGTTCTTTCCAGCCGGGGTGACCAATGTAAATCGTCGTCGGAAAACAACTGCCGAACAGAGCCGCTATGATCGTCCCGATACCATTGACCGCCATTGAAGGCCCCGTTGCAAACGAGTCACCACCCGCTTCAGCCGATTCGATGTTCTGCATACTGCCGATGATATTGAACAGCCCCATCGGAATAATCACCGAAAGAAACCCAAACCAGTTGGACCAGTCTTTGAGAACGTCAAAAATCTGCCCACCAACAAAAACCGGCAGGTACAGACCAATGCGGTCGAACTGCTCGGAAATCGCAGCCGTTGACATCGTATTTCCAGTGATCCATGCCGGAGCACTCGGAACCCAACTGGTAAAGAGTGTCAAAGCCCAGGCGGTAACAGTGCCGACGAGAACGGCGACCAATCCGCCGGGTAACCCCAGAGGAAATCGAGTGGGGGCAAACAGTGCGATCAGGATCAAGCCGAGCGGAGCCATGGCGATCAGTGGCTTATGGAAGATTTGCAGTGTGAATGTCATCGCGATGAAGCCGATCGCAATGCCGGCTAACGTCGATAATAGAGCAGCCCGCGGTGTATGCTTGCGGATGGTCCCGGCAAACAAGGCTCCCAGCAGCTCGATGATGCCACTGCCCAGGCAGGCAATCAGTCCCATTTTCCAGGCATCGACCGCACTTTTTGTATCGAGATAGACGGGTAGCATCACAAAGAAGACGAACACCAGCAACGAAGGGGTATTGATGCCATAAGGTAAGGCAGTGACATCACTGCGGTTTTCCTTGGCCGCCAGTCGATGTGCCTGCCAGGCATAAAACAGGTTGCCTAAAAGAATACTGACTGCCGCTCCCGGAAAGATGTAGCGAAAGAGCAAAGAGGCGTTTTCGCCCGTCATTCCACACAGTCCGCTGCACAATCCGAGAATGAGCAGGAGTTGGACGACGTTATCGATAAACAATCCGAAAAAGCCGTCAATGTCCCGTTTGACGAACAGCGGATATTGTACAGACATGCCATGAACCTTGCGGGAACCGAACGGAATACAGTATGCCGCCAGAACACCAGGAGAGTGAGGGAAAGAGTCGCTTAGTTCCTGAGAGCTTAGAAAAAGCGTGATTGGGATTCAATGTGGGGCAAATGAAAACGGTAGGATTGCTGTAGTGGTCCTATAATCGCTATGTGTCTTCTGAAATTGAGATTCACACTGTCGGAAGCTCTGCTAGCCAAGCCAACATTGGTACATTTGGAGTGCCTCATTGAAGGCTACTTTTTAAGATCGTCGGCTTGAACCATGATGGTTCCTAAATCTGTAACCTTGTTATTTTCAATTTCAACTTCGAGTGTTCGTTCGATGTAACCGACTCGTTCGTGCCAGATGCGAAACGTGTGTATGCCAGCGGGAACCTTTTCGATACTGAACTTACCCTTTGTATCAGTCACAGTGGCATAGGGGTGATCCGTCATCATCCAATAACCTCTTAGCCAGGGATTAATTTCATCTGTAACCATTGTTGGAAGTGGTTCAGCTATCGGGTATTCATGAATCTCCCCGACTGCATCATTCTGACCAATCAAACTTGAATAATGCTGATTTCTTAAAAAGAACGTATGCAATCCATGGGGGCGTACTCCTTTTGAATAGACATGAAGTTTCTGATCAGTTCTCAGGATCAAACAACGCGGTTCAAATGCGATATCCTGCATCTCAAATTTGACGATCTTGGGATCTGGTTCCTGCAAGTCTGGATGGATCTCGGGTTGACCTTTTCGTTGATACAAATACACGAAACAATTCGCCAATCCTCCTTCCTTCCCGATTAAGATGGAAGAATCGGGGATCGTATGATCTCCAATTGTTTTCAACTCCGGAGGCGGCTGCACTTCACCCACAACTTTCACTCTGCCCTCTACCGTTCCCCACTCAGCGGAATAAATAGAATGAGGAAACAGACTCAACATCATGACGGCAACGATTTTTTGAATCATTCTCTTCATCTCCTGGGGCGGTTTAAAATTCATCTGCGTCTATCTGCGTTCATCCGCGGTTCATATCATTTCCTGATCGCCTTCACGAAAAAAGGCCACCCACTCCAGTGGAGTGCATGGCCTTTTGATTCATGTTGAGCAAAGACTGAGCAGTCGATTACTCTTCTTCGAGATCTTTGGCGTCCACTTTGATTGTGCCAACATCGGTCACTTTGCCGTCTTTAACTTCGATTTCGAGGCCACGTTCGATATAGCCGACCCGTTCGTGCCAGATGCGGAAATCGTGTTCGCCTTCAGGCAGATTTTCAATCGTGAAATTGCCTTCGGCATCGGTCACGACCGCATAAGGATGATCGACAACAAACCAGTAAGCACGCATCCAGGGGTGAATATCGCAGGTCACCTGCATCGGTAGCGGTTCGGCTTCGGAATGTTCCAGCAATGCTCCGGTTTTATCGTTGGCACCAATCAACAGATTGTAAGCTTCATTCTTGAGAGGATAGGTATGCACATTATGTCCACAGGCATCATTGGAAATCGCTTTTACTTTTTGATCGGTGCGGACAACCAAAGCGTGTGGCAGGAACTCGCAGCCTTTCTGGTCAAATTCAACAACATCACTGGCCGGTTTTTTCAGATCCGGATGAATATCGGGAGTTCCACGACGCAGGTAGAGATACACAAAGCAGTTGGCCAGCTCGCCTTTGTCATTCACTGTGATCGATTTATCCGGAATTCCATTTACGGCACAAACGTTGGCATCTTTGACGGTTTGATCGCCTTTGGTCACTTTCGGTGGCAAATTGGGAGCAGTGCCATCGACAACCACTTTCCCTTTAATCGTGCCCCAGCCTTGAGCCAGGCAAGTCTGATCAACCAGACATCCTGTGACCAACATGCTAAACGCAAGTAAACTTCTCATGGTTTCTCCTCATCACTTTACAGAGCTGTTGAATTTATATTGGATGTGAGCGGATATTCTGCAGAAATACCAGCTAATTGTCCATCAAACGAATCACTCTGGGCTTTCGCTAAACGGACGAAATCGGGGGAAAATGAATGGGTGCGTCTGCCACAATCCACTTTCAAATCGGTGGGACTTCATATCTTCACGACTTTATCCTACCAATCCTGATGTCCGGGGGCGAGTCTCTATTTTCAGAAAATCGGGTTCCAGAGCAATTTTATTCCCCGGATCGGACTGCTATAACGTCTGAATAGAGAACATCTTCGGATTATTCAGTGCCAGGAAATATATCAACATGCCCGCCAAAAAATCGACTTCTTCCAAGACTGAGAAAACACAATCGGCTAAATCCTCAGAGAAACGCTTCTGGTTATTTAAATCGGAAGAAAGTTGCTATTCCATCGATCATCTCGCAGCGGAGTCGAATAAAACCACATTCTGGGATGGCATCCGTAACTATCAGGCTCGCAACATGTTACGGGATGATGTCCAGAAGGGTGATCTCGTTTTCTTTTATCACAGCAATACCGATCCCCTCGCCATTGCCGGGACCGCTCGTGTCGTCAAAGCGGGGTACGCGGACCACACAGCCTTCGATCCGATCGAAAAGCATTACGATCCCAAAAGCAATCCCGATGAACCAACCTGGTACATGGTCGACATCAAATTCGTCAAGAAATTCCCTCAGCCCGTCACCCGGGCCATGCTGAAAGAGGATCCCGTCACGGCAAATATGATGGTTCTCGCCCGGGGTTCCCGTTTATCGGTTCAACCAGTTACTCAAGAGGAGTGGGAAGCGGTGCATCGGCTGGCGGGTGTGAAAGCGCCATAAGTCGACTGGTCAACGTTTTCCTCGAATTCTCGGTGCCAACGGCTTCTGTTGAATCAAAACCTTGTCACACAATTCCTTCACGCATTTCTGAAATTCCAACTCAGAAATGGTCGCCCGGCTGACACCGACTTTCATCTGATCAATATCCGCGCTCAGACTGGAGATGGAATTCAGCATATTTGCACAGAATAATTCCAGCTCATTTTCTGCTAAATCATTTCGGAGCAGAAGGCTGGATTCCTCCGTTCTCTGTCGCTGCAAGCGAGCGAGTGTTTGCCCCTGAGTTCGATAGAGATCGCCATCGACAAAAGCCCGGCGGATCTGGCCTGTCTCTGTGAAGTGATAGACGGGATCGGCTCCAAAGTAAAACGAAAATAGACCACTCACTTTCAAGCCGACAAACACAGGTTCATTGCGATCCGATGAAATCAATTCGCCACGAATTGAGTAGGCCGTCGCCTCTGCGAAGAGATCTTCCCGATCCTGTTCCTGCCTGGCCATCGATGAATACCCCAGAGTATATTCAATATTTACCTGCAGCGTTTGGCAGGAGCAAATACAGCGTTTTTAGGTTATTTTGTGTTCATGCGAATGCAGAAACCATTTGAAAATGGCTTAAGGAATTATCTGGCCGTCAGGACCGAAGTTATTGGTAATATCATCCACCAGAACGCCGTGAACATCTCCTGGGTTGTCATATTGCCAGACTTTGACGGATGCGATCGAAACTTGTGAAGTCTGCCAGGGAGCAGGTCCTGCCCATTCCGGCAGCCAGATTCCAAGGTTCAACTGAGCGGCCATGACGGGAACATATTTTCGATTTGTGCCCACAATTTCCCCATCAATCCAATGAGTGACGACATCGCCTGAATAAAGGGCGTACTGATCAGGCCCCAGTTTTTTCAGGGGATTACCCAAATACTTATCGAAGGGAATCGATTCATCCTGAATCCACCAATACCCAAGATGTTTCACAACCTGATGATCTTTCACGTCCTCAAACGGTCGCAGTTGGGTTTTCCATTCTGTTGTAAAAACATGGTACTCCCCATCGGTAGCCGGGGAGACATCAAACAACTGAGAATCGTGTCGGTTCTGACAGAATGTATTATACAAACCTTTTGAGAAGTCCCCCTGTTTGCCGATTTCTGGAAAATCCAATTCCGACCAATATTCATTGGCAGCCATTCCATAAGCGGGAATATGTGGATTATAAAGCGGATTGCTCGATGAAAATTTCTGAGGATGAGAAGCATTGCCTTCAACCCAGCGATAGGAGTAGGTCCAAATGGCGGGAATCGATCCGCAGGGATGAGCAGGATTTTCAGGACCACCTTCATAAGACCGAGTGTCCCCGATTTTCATCACGACTTCAAATTTTCCCGAAGCGAAAAACGGTTTGGAGACAATCACACCCCCGACCCGTGATCGTTTCTTTTTCCAACCAGTAATCTTGCCCGAATATCGATCTCCATGTGCTTCACAAATCAGGACGTTCTGCTTTTGGCCTTTCACGATATCTTCGTCAAGATAGACATTTTCAGGGACAACGCCATAATTTCCAGTGCCCCATTTTTTCTGCAATCGGTACCACTTCTTCTCATCGATTTTGCCGCTGGACCAGTCCTCTTCAAAGACGGGTTTCAACTGTTTCTGAGTCAGAAGTCTTCCTTCAGAAGGATCATCGGCGAGCAGGGGATCGACTAGAAACAGTGAGAGGAATAATAAGATCTGCAGTGAGAGATATGAGTGCATAGAGACTTTGCCTCGCTCCGGTAAAGACGATGTCCTGATATGGTCATAATAGTCTTATCAAATTGAGGAGAAAAGATTCTTCAGGCGCACAAAAAAGCCGGACGACAAAATCGCCCGACTTTTTAATTTTGTGGACTCAGATCTGAAAGAGAATTAAGGAACCATCAGAATCGGCTGTTGTTGTGGGTATTCGTTAACGGGGCCGTTCTGATAAGAAACACCTGAGTAAGGATTTCCCATTCCCGGTCCGTTGAATTGCTGTTGATTGTATTGTGGCTGTCCGTACTGTGGCTGATACATATTCGGATACTGTGTCGAAGGTCCCTGAGGCATTGGAGTCACTTCAGGTTGATACTGGTGTGGTGGATAGTTCGGGTACACATTTAACGGATTCGGATCCTGTGGTGCCCGGTTCTTTTCGACACGCCGCTCGAATGCTTTCGGCTGCGGATACTCAAGCAGTGCTTCTTGAGCGTTGGACGCGCCGTTGCTCATTGTGCCGCGAGCATGGTAGCGATGCCAGAACTGCTGCGAGTAAGGCATTACGGGAGACATTCCCCAACCGGCTGCCGTTTGTGTCTGTGCACCAACATGCTTGTAGTTATAGGGGCGGAAGTGTTGATAAGCCCCATAAAAGGGCATGTACTGGATGTAGCCGTGTGCCCAAGGGTTTTGTAAATCGAAGGGATACAACTGCTCGTACCCATTCGGACCGTAAGACCCCTCGGCATATCCGCCAGAAAAACCCTGAGAATCGTAAACTTCCAGGTCCTGGGCCTGAAGTCCTGTCACCATTACGGCTAATGCCAATAACGCTTTTGGTAATGTTCGAAGCAACATGAGATCGTCCCTGCAAAAAGCAAACGAGGCGACCCGCGTCCACATGACGGATCGTCAGGGGTGTTCTCTCCATTCCCAATGGCTGATCACAGCATGCGCAAGAGCGCTGTTGTGAAAAGACAACATCCCCCTTTACCAAATCGGAATTTTGCAACGCATCCTCAAGACGATTCTGAACGGTTTTCTCAACATAGCTGATATCTTTTGGAAACGATTTTCGGAACTGTGTGTATTTTCTGCAAAAATCTCAGCCTGATGCATTTTTGATTGTAGATTTATACAAGGAGACTCATGTAGTGACGCTGCATGGCTGATTCCGGCAGAACCTTTCGTTCTCGTCTCAACCGAATTCACTTGAAACTCAGAAAGCGATTTCATGACCTTCCGCATGCTATCCCTGCTGACACTTGTCGTCATTGCGACTGCAGGTCTGGCAGAGGCTCAAAATTTTAATGATAATTCCGATGCCAATGCTAACGAATTGCAGTTACCTCCCAATGTGGCTCCCGATGCCGATGCTCCAACTCACCTCCAGGAAGGTGAATTCGATGATTTACCGGGAACCGACGAAGACGAAGATGCCGAGCCATATTATTTTCCGCAATCGCACATGTTCGAGCGGCCTCTCTATGTAGGAGCCGATCAGTTACAGCATTACCGTGGTTACTGGCAACCAGGCGGATACGATCAACGTGCAGGATCGCCCTTCTTCAATTCCGTGCCTAACGCTCCACCTCGTGGACCATTGGCAGGGAACGGCCCTTCCGGTTACGGCAACAATTCCGGAATGAACGGTAATGCCATGCAGGGATATTACGGTGGCGGTAATATGAATGGCAATTATAACGGCATGAACGGATACGCCGGTAATAATGGGTACAACGGCTACAATCAATACAACAATAACTATGCTGGTTCTGCCTACGGTTCGAATTACGGATCCAACTACGGATCCAACTACGGATCCAACTATAGTGGTGGAGCAGGAGCAGGTGGTGGAGCCGGTGGAGATCCAATGAGCTATCACTTCGGTCCCGGATACTACCGCAGTGGAGAATACGGACACTTCCGCTTCCCCTACTACAGCTACCGACGCCCCTGGTATCATCCTGGCTTTGCCGGTTACAACCGCGATACCAACCTGCCCTGGTAGTCATTGCCAGGCAGTAATCGCTGTTAAACATTGCACCTGAACTCAAAACGACGCACAAAAAATCTGTGCGTCGTTTTTTATTGATCAATTCTAAACACAGCTGGCTGGGGTCGGAGCGAAGCGGAGCTCCCAGATTGCAGACATGTCAAAAAGCCAATATTTCGCCAACCATTCACCGCCACAAAACCTGAATCGACTTCACTTTTGACGGAGTAATATCAGCCTGAGGGTCCGAACGGGAAAGCAGCAGTGTTGAGTCGACCGGCTGCGGAATGAAGCGCGATTTGAGCAGCAGGCGTATAGGCTGATTCACAAATTCTCTCAGCAGCATCATTTTGACGCCCTCGTCTTTCATCCGCTGACAAAACGCATTGAGCAGGCTGTTTGTTTCTTTTTTTGTCATCTCCTGACACGCCAGAATATCGACTATGGCAGCCGGGATGACACCCCGCAGGTGAATACCGATCTTATGATAATTCAGGAAGCCTACAATATTTTCATCGCGTGTCACGAGCATCGTGTTCACGAAATCGCTGTGCTGCAATTGTCGCTGTAAACGATCTGCTGGCCATAAAATGGCAAGGTCTGACGTCTTCGCCTGGCAGTTAATCAACTCCTGACAACTCTGCAAATCTTCCGGAACATAATCGCGAATGGCCACATCAGACGAGACGGGATCGACATTGCAGACGGCATTCGGGAGGATCTGCATCATCGTCCGTTCGAACATATTGTTCGTCCAGTCGATGAAGGTTTTGGAATCAAGCAAACGCGCCCACAGTCGGACCGGCTTAACGAAGCTCGTATTCTCTTTAGCGGTCTTCCAGAAACGCGGTCCGAGAGATGTTTTTCCGGTCCCAAATGCATAGCCAACTCGCGCCAGGCAATTCTGGTCCCGTTGACGCTTCGCGATTTCGAGCGCCATCATTTTAGCGGCTCCTTCCCGACGAACTTCGGGATCAACCGTCAGCCAGCTTCCCTGGGCTCCGATGACCTCCTTGCCGAGATACCACATCGGGAACGGCATCGCCAGAAGTGTTCCGACCAGTTTACCGTCCTTCCAGGCGGAAATCAGGTACTCGCGATCCGTGATTTCCGGGCCAGTCATTTGCCAGTCAAAATAAGCCGGGCTCCAGTCCGGGACCGCCATTTTCCCAGCATAGGACTTGAGCCAGTTGCCGACGATAAACTCGCTCAGCTCTTCCGCCGATCCATCGTATTTTCGTATTTCAATCGACACAGGAACTCCGGGTGAGACAAAACCTGTCCCGATTTACTTTCAACTGCCTGTAGTTAATAGGTAAAGTTTTCGCGATATTTACCTTAGCGACCTCTCACACAATTTCCAGAGAGAAGATTCGATACTGATCGAGATTTTTCAGCTTGCTCTTCAATCCCCAAACATATTCCCCAGTCCACCGAGGACGGAACCTTCTCCACGATCGCTGCCACCCATGGAGGGAGCGTGCTGAATAACACGATCTGCCAGCCGGGAAAATGGCAGACTTTGTAACAAAACGGTGCCATGACCGCGAAGTGTCGCCAGAAACAGTCCTTCACCACCGAAGAACATTGACTTCAAATTTCCGGCTCTGGCAATGTCGTATTCAATCCCCTCCGTGAAGGCGACCAGGCAACCGGTATCGACCCGTAGCGTTTCTCCCTGCAGCTTCTTTTTGATGACCGTCCCGCCAGCATGCACGAAGGCTTTCCCATCGCCGGTCAGTTTTTCCAGAATGAATCCTTCTCCACCAAAGAAACCGGCTCCCAGTTTTTTCTGAAACGCGATGGAAAGTTTTGTCCCCTTAGCCGCACAGAGAAACGCATCTTTCTGACAGACGACCGAACCACCAATTTTCTGCAGATCGAGTGCGACAATTTTCCCAGGGTAGGGAGCCGCGAAGGCAACCCGGCGTTTCCCCTGTCCATGATTCGTAAAATGCGTGATGAAAATCGACTCGCCCGTCAGCGCTCTGGCCCCCGCACTCATAATCTTGCTGAAAAACCCTTGCGAGGCCTGCGATCCGTCGCCCATTTTGGCTTCGAATTCAATCCCCTCTTCCATGTAATTCATCATGCCTGCTTCAGCGATGACGGTCTCATTCGGATCGAGTTCGATTTCGACGATCTGCATGTCGTCGCCAAAGATTTCATAGTCAATTTCATGCGATTGCATTTCAGGCCTTTCCTGTGCGGAGTCCTGGCTCATTATTTATTTTCATCAATGACAATTCAACTCGTCATCCAGTACGATCTTTTGATACCTTATCAATCTCATAACGATTTCTGAAACGGAATTGGTTCAAATGCAGTATCACCTTCTAAGATCAATGACTTCCTGAACTTCAGAATAAAAGTGAATTCACACAATGTCCCATTCGCTCCGAAATTTTCGTCGCTTGTTTCTCGTTCTCATTTTCCTGACAGGAACGACATACCTGCTGGCCGCAGACAGTCCGGCTGTTCAATTCTGCCAACAGGTTTCTCCCTTGCAGGAATGTCTCTCCGGTCAGCGGGAATCTTTTCAACTGACGGCTGATCTCAATGTCAAAATCGATGGCAAACCCCAATCGATCAAACTCCACTTGATCCGCTACGATAACGAAGCCTTCGACCTCTCGGCTCATCATTCCGACTACTCTTTTCAAATTTTCCGCCGATCCGATCAAACGATTTTCGAACTGCCTCATCATCAGAAACGCTTTGTCTCCAGCGGTGATCTCGAAACGAAAGATCACCTGGCCGCTCAAGGAATACTCACACGCCTCATCGATGCCGATTCTTCAATCGTCACCTATTTGCCGATGCTGCAAACCCCGCCCTCTTCCCTGGGCTTGCTTCTGAATCAATTTGTCGATTTCCAGCTCGATGAACAACAGCAACTCTGGACCATTGATAATAAAACCCGCGTTCAAGTCCAGGAAGGAAAGACAGCCGCAGAACCATGGCAAGCTTCGTGCAAGTCCGACGACTGGTCTTGTGAACTCATCATCACAACCGCTCCGAAGAGCCTGACCATTCCCCCGATCACTGATGATTTCACGGTGGAAACACTCGACAGAAACATTCTCGAACGTCAATTATGCCGAGGCGTGAAACGAGCCATTGCGATTCTCTCCCCCTCAAAACGATTGACCGATCCCACACAAAAAAGCCGGAGCGTCGAGTATGGTCAACTGCAGTGGATCGATGGCCAACGTGTTGCCCTCCTGTGGGGCACCCCCGAGGAAATCGGCAAGGCTCACGCTCAGCTGCTTGCCCGACAGGCGACCCGCTGTATGGATTCCGTCCTTTACACTTTCGGCACAGTCCAAACCATCCGCACCGGCCGCTGGTTTCAACACGATCTTGAAGATGCCTATGCCCGACTCTCGCCACACATTCCTGAAGACCACAAGCGCGAGTTGACTGCCCTGGCCGAGGAAATGGGTTGGGATCCGAATCTGGCTAATGTGCTCAATGTCTTTCCGGAACTCTTCCACTGCTCCGGCTTCGCCGTCTTCGACAGTGCCACCAAAGATGGCACGCTTTATCACGGACGCGTCCTCGATTACATGACCACCATCGGCTTGCAATATTCGTCGGTCACGTTCATCGTCGCACCGCAAGGCAAAATCCCCTTCGCTAACGTCGGTTATGGCGGATTCACCGGCTGTGTGACGGGCATGAATCAGGCTGGCATCTCGCTCGGCGAGATGGGCGGACGCGGCGAAGGTCAATGGGATGGCGTGCCGATGGCGACCTTGATGCGGATCGCTCTCGAAAACTGTCAGACACTCGAAGAAGTCAAAACCTTGTGGGCCACCAGTCCGCGGACCTGCGAATATTATTATGTGTTCGCCGATGGCAAAACGAATTCAGCGGTCGGCGTCGCGGCAACTCCCGAGAAAATTCAATTTGTCGAGCCGGGCGAGTTTCACGAACTGCTCGGCGAAGGCATTACTGATGTCCTCGCCCTCTCTGCCGGTCAACGCCTGCAAACCTTACGCAGCCGCATCCAGGAAAAGCACGGCCAGATTGACACCGAAACCGCACTCTGGCTCATGAGCAGACCCGTCGCCATGCAATCCAACCTCCACAACACTCTCTTCATCCCCAAACAAGGCCTCCTCTACGTCGCCAACGCCGACCACAAACACCCAGCCGCAGAGCGGCCGTATGTGAAACTGGATTTGAATGCGTTGTTGAAAAAAATAGATGCTTTGAAGTCGCAAGAGTAATTTCTGGATGCGAGTAGCCTTGAATTTCAATCACTCAAGGAAGCTGAGTAATGAAAATCAAATATGGTAAGGCGAAATTGTATTTTCAATTGATAGCCACCTTGATGGTCATTTCACTGATTGTATTTGACTTCTATTCTTTGATATTCGCCAAAGGCTTTCTTCATTTTTATGATGGAATTCCTTCTGAGATTTATCAATTTAAACCTTTCTATCAAAACAGAGATGATACTTTGATTGGCGTTCTCAAAGGGATTTTTTCTGATCGATCCTGGTGTTACAGATTTGCTTCTTTAATTATTCTCAATGGTTTTATCCTCTATTTAACAATTAATTCTCTGCGAAATTTAATTAAAAAACAAAAAGTTGTACGACATGAGCTGACTGTTGAAACATTCTCACATACTGAAAATACTCAACCACTTTTAAGGCATTGCTGGTTGGATATTGCAACGTCTGCAATTGGTCTATTGATGTTTTTTTCGATCCCTATAGCAATCTATTATGGCGAACGAATCCAAGCTTGTGCGGTTGCGAGGAGTCTTTTGCCTTTTGTTGATGATTTGTTATCTGACTGGCCACCTCGAAGCGTGGAACGTGGCTATCCAGGACCTGTATACATCATTTCAAGCTATCATGACCCCCAAACGGCTTATACTCGCTTTGACATTAAACCTAACTGGCCTCTGACATTGCCCGAACATGGCGTCAGATTTATTCGAAGTAAAGATGCTTCACGCTTAGGAATTCTCGTTCTCGATTATGAGATCAATGTCTTGGTGTTTGCCTATCACGATGAGAGTGCTCGTTACGGACCACGTCTTCTACAATGTAAAACCGAAGATGGGAAAGTCTTGAATATTTACGTTGTTGATTACGGAGATGATATCCCTGGACGCAATGGTTTAATGGAAGTTATTGATTGAACCGGGGTCGCCCAGAGAATCTCGAAGAGTTCTCTGGGTGGCGCAGCCACAAGAGGAAATTAGATGACGCAATCGCTGGCAATTTACAACGAAGTCCGATCAGATGGCAGACGGCGTTTTGAACTTTTTGAAGATCACATTTTCATCACCGGAAGCGCTGCACGAACTTCGTTCGAAAGCTCGATTAAGTTGACTGATCTCAGGCCGGAAACCAATAAGCTCTGGAGACGTCACTGGGCCTGCTCGATGGGAACAGGCATGGTATTCCTGGGAGTGATCGGACTCTTTTTTGCATATCATGAAAACGAAAATTCAGAATTATCGAATTTGCTGGCGTGGGGAGTGCCACTCGTGTTCGTTGGGAGCGTTATCATTCTGAAAACATTCCGCAAAATCGAGTTTACACAATTCCAATCTAAAGCTGGTATTCCAATGCTCGATGTTGCAAAAGCCGGGCCTGAACAAGCTCAGTATCATCAGTTTGTTCAACTCTTGATTGATCAGATTCGTATCGCCAACAATAAGTAACGGTAGACTCCATCTACAGTGCTACACATATCCTCCTCTCGACACCTGTAACGATTACTCGGACTATTCCCAAATTATTCGTTCTCCATACTGCCCGGAATGCTCCATTTCATTGAGATTTCAATCCTTCCCGATCTCCTTTTTCACAAATTTCCGAACTGGTATTCGGAACAATTCCGCCGAAGATAGAAAGAGAGAGTGCCGTTCTAAATTCAATGTCCATGTGATCGCCGAAGCCTGGTGAAATGGTCTCGGCTTCCAGTTTCAGGAGTTCCGTTTGAGGAAACTTTGATGATGACTTCCAATTCTTCATCACGTACACCCTCCGGTTCACGGCTCAATTTCCATCCGCTGATGATCTTTGCGGTTGTCTGGGCGTTAGCGACAATCATTCACCTGCTCTCGTTCCCTTTCTGGGCACGAACATGGCAAGGCTGGCTGGTCGTATTAATGTTCGGGCTGGTTCTGCTGCAGCCGCGATCCCTTTCGCGATTCACGGTCTTCCTCATTGCATCATTGCTGAATTTATTTCGAGCGATGCCCTTTGTGCCGAATCATGTACTGTTTGAAGGGATGGTCAACCTGACCATTCTGATCGCCATCAGCTGGTCGGTTTTGCGGGTGACAACTCTTGCGATGTTGTGGGGTGAACTCAGCAAGTTGATCAGTAAACGCTCTCTGGAACTGGCAGCTTTTGCCGGTTACGTCGCCCTCATGCAGACCTATGAAAATGAATACGTCTGTGGCTCCGCGACTGGATTGATATTGATCTGGTTCCACTTTGCAAAATTGGGCGAAGAGACCTCAACGGATTCGCGTCAAAAACTGTATGAAAGTTTTGCTCCGATTCTCCGTTGGGAAATGGCGATTATGTACTTCTGGGCGGCCATCCAGAAAATGAACTGGGATTATTTCAATCCGCAAGTCAGCTCAGCCGTCCATCTGCATACTGAAATCGCGGCGATTCTGCCGTTTGTCCCCGATCATGAATTCGTGCATCCGCTGGCGATCTGGGGATCACTGATTTGTGAACTGGGAATTCCCATCCTTCTGCTCATCACTGCAACTCGCTGGTGGGGAATTCTGGCGGCTCTTGCCTTCCACCTGTTCCTGTCGATTCATCCGCATCCCGGCATCTACAGTTACAGTGCTCTTGTCTATGGTTTGATTGTCGTCTTCTTTCCAATGGAAATGCTGCAGAAACTACAGTCGAACTGGGAGCATCAGTTTGAACGGCTGCGAAACCTCACGTTCACAAGCTTAAGAAAAGAATATCTTGTTTTTGCAATCAATGGATTATTTTTCGCGACAGTGATTCTGTTCGGCATCAATTATATTTTGATGGGCGAAACGAAAGAGACGTTTTTGCTCAACAGCCGGATCGGTTTCTTCCTGTGGTATCTGCTCGCCTGCTGGCTGGGAGCCAGTTACTGGAAAGCAGGCTGGCAGCTAGAGGAAAATCGCTGGTCGATTCCGATGGCACTACCTGGCACACCCGCCGTGATTGGATTGCTGCTCGTGATCGGTAACGGATTGAATCCCTGGCTGGGCCTGAAGACGCAAACATCCTTTTCAATGTTCAGCAATCTGCGGACGGAGTTTGCCTCCAATCATCTGTTTCTCAAACGCGTCGATCTGTTTGATTATCAGCAGGATATGGTGGAAGTTGTCGCAGCCGAGCCAGACATTCTCACTCCAACTGAAAAACCAAACGGCATCGAACAGTTTGCCAATCCCGGTCACATCCTGCCATTCGTCGAACTACGACGCCTGCTCGATCGCGTGGAAGGGGATGTCAAAATCGCAGTGGTACGCAATGGTCAACAGGAGTTGATTGAAAGAAGTGGTAAAGAAGTCAGCCATCCCGAAGCGTTCAAGCCATTGACGGTCGCCGAAAACAAACTCCTTTGGTTCCGCCGCCACGAAGCCTGGGCTGGCCCGATGCCCTGCACACATTAAGTGCAATCTAATCGAGACAGATCGGGGGCATCTCTTTGAGATTGCCCCCGCCCCCGATTTTTTAATAAACCCCAACCGTCGTCGTTTTCGCGAAAACATGATAAGGTCGCACGCCGCTCACGCCATCCCAGGGATATTTTTCGTGAGGGAGTTCGCGTTCGCCTTCGTCTCGTTCGAGGAAGCCGGGGATGAAGAGTTCGTCGGTCATCGTGTAAAGTTTGACACGCCCCGTCTGATCGTAGTCCACCAGCTTTGTGTGATCATCGAAGTCGACAACTTCGACAGCCGCTCGCGGTTGCGGCGCGTAATAGGTAATTTTGAAATTATCTTCGGGCACGAATGGTTTTCCGCAGGCCAGGCCCATCAATGTGTTGCCGTAGGTGGGCGTGATGTAGACATCCGGTCCGAGCAACTCCTCACGAGCAAACCGATACCATTGCTGGGTGAACTCGGTCCCGCCACAGAAGATTCCCTTGATGCCCGATTCGGCGATACTGGAACCTTCGTCCATCAGCCGTAACGCCAAGGCTTCCAACAGCTTAGGTGTGGTAAACATACACTGGATTTCATGGCCGGCTGAGAGGATCGTCATGGCCTGATCGATCACGTGAGCCGAGTATTCCTTGGCTTCATCGATTTTGCCTTTTTTGATCAGCTTGACGACCCAGCGAGGATCGAGGTCGACACAGAAGCAGATTCCTCCACGAGTCTGACACAAATGCTCGACAGCCAGTCGCAAACGCCGCGGACCGGAAGGGCCGAGCATCATCCAGTTGGCGCCTTTCGGGAAAGACTCATCGGGAAGTGTTTCGCTGAACTGTTCGTAATCGATCCGGAAGTCGTCAACCACACACCGGCTCTTGGGAATTCCTGTTGTTCCACCGGTTTCGAAGGTATAAGTCGGTTTGTCCCACCATTTTTGAGGCAGAAACCGACGGACCGGGCCGCCACGCAGCCAGTCGTCTTCGAAGAGCGGAAATTTTTTCAGGTCGTCAAAGCAGTTGACATCTTTGAGCGGATCGAAATCGTAAGTTTTGGCTTTTTCCAGCCAGAAGGGTGCCCCCTGTTCCGGATGGAAGTGTAATTGAACGGTGTCAACGACTTTTTGGTCCAGTGTTTTTTTTGCATTTTGAACCAGCGACTCGAGTTCAGGCGAGAGTGATGCGTTTGTCACGAAGAAATCCTGTGATGAAGGTGAATAAATTTGCAAGCTACGATTCTAAATCGTGTTATTCGTTGGGTTTCATATTCAGCTGATTTTATGCAGGATGGAGTGTTTTTCCAATTCACAAGAGCCTTTGTGAGGGAATCCGCCGAGAATAATGAGTCTCGAAGCCAGGGTTCGTGGCGAGATCGTCTTGCTCTGTTGGACGATTTTCGACTAAAACTCGCACTTCATCACCCGGGAGGGGCCTGGGTTTCCTTGGATTTTTTGCTGAATTGAGGGGTGGCATGGACGCCAGCACGCATCCTCTGCACCGATTTTACGCCCGAATAACACCAGTTTTGCCGGATCGACAGTTTGTTGTCACCGCTTTATTGGGTTTCGTGGGTGTTTTCTGGATTCATCTGTTCGTCACCACCTGGGGATTCAGTTCATCCCTCGGATGTGCCGTTGGATTGAGCGCGCTGATTGCAATCAGTCTGCCTCGACCACAGCAAGCACTTGTGCCTCAACTGGCCACGGCAATTCTGCTGTTATTGACTGTCACTTCCTCATTCTGGTGGGCAGGATGGGAAAAGGTCTTATCTGAAGCGATGGCTGGCCAGTCGACGGGTTCTTTACTGACCGTGACATTCTGCCATTCTCTTCTGATCATATTACTCATGATTTGCGGAAGCTGGAGTCTGAATTCCAGTCTCCATAAATCAGGAATTTCTGCAAATGCCTGCCTGGGCTGGGCCTGTGGAATTGCCATATCCGGTTTGATGCTCTCTGCGATCTGGCCGACTTACTGGACTGCCAGTTTTGCCTGTCTGATAATTGTGGGCCTGTCGATGATCTCTTCCCCGTCAGCAGAGACAACTACTGCAAAAAATACATTTCGAGGTTCCCGTGGGCGCGATTCCTGGAAGTCTGCCCTCTTATTATCGATGGCACTTGGACTGCTACTGCCTGCTCTTTATCGATTCCTCTGCCAATTGCAACCGGAAACGGCGTTTCTGTTCTATGCCATCATTGCCGCATTCAGTTGCAGTTGTGGACTGGCTCTGTGGGCAGAACGGCGAGTGCGATTGTTACCCATTGCAGGTCTACTCAGCCTGGTGATTGTTGCTTTTCCGTTGTGGGTACGTGGATACCTGGCAGTTTCAGCACTTGTCTCTACGGTCTCAATCGCTTTGCTACTGCGTGCCTGCATGATCTTCCTGATCGTCCTGCCTGCCGGTTTGCTGGCAGGGCATTTGTTGGCGATGTCTCATCGGATTTCGTCTCGTAAAAACGGATACGCCCAGTTCTATTTGCCTGCAATGCTGCTATGCGGACTGGTCGGAGTGACGTTTTCTCAAGCACTGATTCCTCTGATCGGTGTCCCTTTCACTGCAATGATCGTGACTGGAATCCTGCTGGCAGTCGCCTTGAGTCGATATCAGGCTTCACGACAAATCACATGGACTTATTCAAGGAGCCGCTCTCAGAGAGTCGGTGCGGGACTGATGTATGCCGCTTGCCTGTCGATGCTGCTGGCTCCGCTGACTTACTCGCCCCTGCTGGCTTCTCGTGCATTGTTCTCGACGTATGCATTTCAATCCTGGCGATCAGGAACTCAGCTTTCCGAATTGCCGGGGCTGGATGATGGGCGTCTCCTTAAGTTAACGGAAACCAGCAATGGAACATTATCGTTCTGGAAGCATCAGGGCGAACATGTGCAGATTCGATCCAATGGAATTCCTCAGGGGCGGATCAGCCTGAATGCTCAAATTGTGCCGCAACCGACGGGCGCATTGCTGGGAGCAGTTCTGCCGCTTTCGATGCACAAGGCTCCTCGTGAAGTCTTATTAATTGGGCTCGAAAGTGGGCTCGGTCTGCAAACAACTCTCGAATTTCCAGTCATGAATGTGCACTGTTGCGATGAACGTGCCGATGTGTGGGAAGAAATGCAAACAGGTGTGCTTGCCCATGCGATGCAACCTGCAACCGCTGATACCCGCGTGCATTATCGAACGCTCTCGCCTGCGATGGCGGTTCGCTCTCAATTGCAAACTTATGATGTCATTGTCGAATCGCCCCGACACTCGGCCAGTTATCCGGGCGCCAGTCAGTACAACGAGGCTCATTACCGACACCTGGCGGAATTACTCTGCGAAGAGGGCATTTATTGCCAGCGATTCATCTTCTCCGATTATGGCCCCAGTGTGCTGACCAGTCTGGCTGCGACCATTCAGAATTCATTCGGCTACATGACCGCTTTCGACACCGCTCCTGGTGAAATTTTGTTTGTCGCGGCTCGTCGTTCCGAAGACATTCTCAGTGAAGGTCTGATTGAGCGAATTTCCACGCCTCAAGTTCAACGAGCACTCTCCCACGTTGGCTGGGACTGGTCGGTGGCGATGAATCTGGCTCGGTTTGAACTCGAAGATTTGCAAAGTGTGACTGACAAAGCGAAAGCTTCCGTCTTCACTGGCACTGAAGCCTTTGGACGTTGTGTTGAAATGATGCGGTGGGGCAATAAGTGGAACGAAGTCCGCGACTTACTCGCCCAGAATCCTAAGCGATTGCTCAGTCACTATGCAGACGAAAAAGAGACCGATGACATTTTGCGACGCCTTTCCGATGTCGCTGCTCGGGAACAGGTCCTCGAAAAGCATCCGGATGAATTCTGGGTTTACCGCAAGTCGGTCAAAAAACGCTTGCTCGACAATCCCCGCTCTGTCATCGAACCGGTCAAAGGGGAAGGCATTCAGCAGAAAATGCATCCCGAGGACAAGCGTCGGCTGAATTACTTTGAAACCCTCGGCGAAGCGACACAGCAGAATCCCTGCCAGTTGAGTGACTTGCTGAAGGTCGAAGAATTTAAACAGCCGTTCGATCCACTGATCAGCCATTTCCTGCATGCGGAGATCGCCAAGCTGTATCAACGCTGCGAACCGCCAGAGCCGGAACGCGAACTCGAACACTGGCTTTATGCCGTTTATTATGGCGGACGTCAGGAACGCTCGGTCCGAGGCATTCATCGAGCTTTGGAATTGCTGAATGAAAATCAGAAACTGGATCCTCAGGTCAAGTATGACCACGCGAATGCACTGATGGAAATCCTCCGCGTCCGCTGGCAGATGCGTCAGGGGCACAAGGATATCTCACAGCCGGTACTGTTGATCGACCTGAAAGACTCACTCGAGTTGAGTCAACAATCGTTGACAATGATGCAGCAGATTGCCGAAGAGAATGACTTGAATAAGGCAGAGACAGCAACCCGCGTGAAACATCTTGAACGGGTTTTGCTTCGCACACTACGAAGCTATCGCACAGAAATGCTGGCCAAGGCTTCAAGCCTGCCGATTCCTCCCGTACAACAAAATAATAATGAGTAGAGTCTTCTGAACGTCCTGGGTGGCACGCCCAGAACAGAGTGATGAGCGTGGTGGTCATAAACTACCACGCTCATTATTTAAGAACCAATCCGCTGCCCCGTGCCAAGTCTAGATTGCCTCCCTGGGAATTAACTTGATGTAACTTCTGCAATTCGTGCTCCTTGAAGAAACTTCAGTTGACTCATTTTCGAGATTCCAGCAATATCCGCCCGCATTGATTAAAGATTTTGATCATGCAGTTCCTGACAAGCTCTTCAGGATGAAGTCGCCCAGGAAAAAGTTGACGGAGCGAACAAGGATGTTCAATTCGTCATTTTCACATACCCATCAAATGTGTCGGTCAGCAAGAGGCTGTCCTCCTCGATTCAATACGAGTCGAATTCACACCAAACCAAAGTCCCTACCCAAAGGAACCCGACAATGAAAAATCTTCTGACCGGATTCGCGTGTCTGAGCCTCGTGCTCGCTCCGATTTTCTCAACACAGGCAGAAGTCGCCCGTACGACGAAAACAAAATCAGCCGTCAGCGACATTGCACTTTCTAACGGCGGAGCCTTGAACGGCAAAGCTGTTACCGGACAGGGCCAGGCTCTTGAAGGTGCGAAAGTTTCTGTTCGTCGTAACAACGAAGTTGTCGCCACAACCGTCACCGATGCCGAAGGCAAATTCACTGTTGCCGGTTTGGACACAGGGATCTACGAATTGCAGGCTGGTCAAGGCAAGGGCGTCGTACGAGCCTGGGAAGGTTCCGTTGCTCCACCAACATCCAAAAGTAACGTTCTGATCGTCAGTGGAGCCACTACTCGTGGCCAGTCCGGATTGTTTGTCGATCCTCTCGACACAATCACTCTGGGTTTAGCCATTACTGGTGTTGCACTCGGTGCCGCTGCTCTGTCTGATGATGGTGGTGATACCTATATCGTCAGTCCATAATATGGAATCTGAGAAACTTTGAATGCAAAAACAGCACTCTCCCAATGTTGGACGAGTGCTGTTTTTTGTTTTACTGCTTGATCAAAATCGATTGACCAAGAATTACTTCAAAAACTCAGCCGCTTCGTCGAAGAAGGAATCTTCGAGTTCACGCATTTTGTCGACAGCATCTTTCAGTTCGACGGCGACAATCTGCGTACCTCTCATGGCTACCATTTTGCCGAAGTCTTTATTCAATGCCAGATGACCGGCATGGACGCCGAGACGGGTTCCCAGTACGCGATCAAACGCACTTGGGGTTCCACCGCGCTGCAGGTGTCCCAGTGTGACCGAGCGAGTTTCGACACCCATGCGGTTTTCAATCACTTTGGCAACGTGATCACCAATTCCGCCCAGTTTGACGTGACCGAATTCATCAACTTCCTGGTCTTTGGTCACAAAGCCGCCATCGGTATTGAGCTTAGCCCCTTCGCTGACGACTACGATGCCATAGTTTTTGCCTTCATCGCGTCGTTTCTGCAGAACGTCAATCATTTCCTTGATATTGACTTCACGTTCAGGAACCATGAAATAGTCGGCTCCAGAAGCAATCGCAGAATAACAGGCGATCCAACCCGCATGTCGTCCCATCACTTCGACGACGAGGATACGACGATGAGATTCCGCCGTCGTTCGCAGCCGATCAATCGCTTCCATCACGATATTGATACAGGTATCGAAACCAAATGTCTGATCAGTGGCGCTCAAATCGTTATCGATCGTTTTCGGACAGCCGATCACAGGCAACCCCTTTTCACTATACAACTTGCTGGCTACGCCAAGGGTGTCGTCTCCGCCAATCGCAACCAGTGCATCCAGCCCCAGGTTGCCGAATGTTTCGACGATCTGGTCAATCTCAGCAGGATTTTTGAACGGGTTGGTTCGAGAGGAGCCGAGGATCGTGCCCCCTTTGTCGATGATCGGATCCGTAAATTTGGGAGTCAACTCGATATGATTTCCGGTAATCGCTCCCCGCCAGCCTTCGAGCAGACCAATACTTTGACCGCCCGCGTTGTCGATGACTTTCACAACGCCACGAATGACCGCATTCAGACCCGGGCAATCGCCACCACCAGTTAACAGACCGACTTTCATGATTCGTATTCCTTTGAGTTCAGCAAATTATGGGTACAGAATGATCAGCAGTCGTCTCGAATCCAACCGATTGTGCTGGAGACTGACGCAGAGAAGCCTACAGTATTGAGTATTTTGAGAACGAGTGAAACTCAACCTCAGAAATCCAAAACGACTTATCTATTTCACAACAGATTCAAACGCAGGCCGATCAGGCCGAAACGGATGAGAAGTGAGCATAGTGAATTGCAGCGGAGATTTCAAAACGTCCGTTCGAGGAACGTCGTATCGATCTTGCCATCTTTAAATGCAGAATGAGCGAGAATACGTCGAGCCAGCGGAATTGTCGTCTTCACACCCTCAATCACGAATTCTTCGAGAGCCGCGTGAGCAGCCGCAATCGCCTCATCGCGTGTCTCCCGATGGACAATCAGTTTACCGATCATCGAATCGTAGTACGGGCTGATGGTATAGCCTTGATGAACGTGGGAGTCGAATCGAATCCCTAATCCACCAGGAACTCGCAATTTGGTAATTGTGCCCGGGCAACCTCGGTAATCGTTTTCGGGATCTTCGGCATTAATACGGACTTCAATCGCACATCCCTGCGACTTAATGTTCCGCTGTTTCAAAGTCAATTCTTCGCCAGCTGCGACACGGATCTGTTCTTTGATCAGGTCAACCCCAGTCACCATTTCACTAACGGGATGCTCGACCTGAATTCGTGCATTCACTTCAATGAAATAGAATTGATGTTCCTTATCGACGATGAATTCCACCGTCCCTGCATTGTAGTAGCCACAGGTTTTTATGAGTCGGACGGCTGATTTACAAATGTCTTCCCGAACTGACTTCGGCAGGTTTGGTGCAGGACTTTCTTCAATCAGCTTCTGATGCTTTCTCTGTGTGGAACAGTCACGCTCCCAGAGATGAACACAATTTCCATGCTGATCCGCAAGCACCTGAACTTCAACGTGCCGAGGACGCTCAATATATTTTTCGAGGTAAACACCCGGGTTGTTAAACGCTTTTTCGGCTTCCTGGCGAGCGGCACTGAAACCCGACTTGAGCGAGATTTCATTCATCGCCACCCGCATCCCTTTGCCACCACCACCAGCAGTCGCTTTGATGAGCACGGGATAGCCAATTTTGCCAGCCACTTCGAGAGCCGTCTTTTCGTCGGTGACCAGTCCATCACTGCCCGGCACGACATTCACTTTGGCTTCGGCTGCAATTTTACGGGCAGAGACTTTATCGCCGAGTTGTTCCATCGCCGAGTGATGTGGCCCGATAAATTCGATGCTGCATTCCCGACAAACTTCAGCAAAGTGAGCATTTTCAGCCAGGAATCCGTATCCAGGATGAATCGCCTGCACATTCCCGATTTCGGCTGCCGATATGATACGGTTGATCAACAGGTAACTGTCGCTGGCGGGAGCTTTGCCGATGCAGTATGCCTCGTCTGCAAGTGAGAGATAATGAGCCCCCCGATCCGCTTCGCTGTAAACAGCGACGGTCTCAATCCCCAATTCCCGACAGGCCCGCATAATTCGCAGGGCAATTTCGCCACGGTTTGCGATGAGTATTCGTTGAAACATAAAAACAATCGTCTATCTGATGCAGTGGCCTAGCAAACTGAGTCGTAGGGTACGCTGTTTATCTTCTCTAATTGGGCTTCACTTTGAAGAGAGGCTGTCCAAAATCGACGGCATCGCCATCTTTGGCCAGGATCTTTTCGACCGTTCCGCTGCACTCGGCTGGAATTTGATTGAAAACTTTCATCGCTTCAACCAGACACACAATCGACTCGGCCGAAACCTGAGATCCAACTTTGACGAAGGCCGGGTCTTCTGGACTGGGAGACGAATAAAAGGTGCCCACGGTCGGGCTTTTGATTTCGATTAAACCATCATCCACCGGTGAAGCTGCGTCAACTGCAGGTGTCGGAGCAGTCGATTGAGCCGAAGAAGTTGCGGGAGCAGACACCTGCGGCATCGCAGCTGGCATCGCCTGCATCGGCATTGCCGTCATTTGAGGCCCCCGTCGCAGACGCCACTGTTCATCGCCATTTCGCAGATTGACTTCAGTGACATCGTGAGCCTCCATCATCTCCATCAGTTCTTTCAACTGAGCTAGATCGATGGGACCGGGAGTAGAATCAGGTTTTGACTTGGCTTTGTCGTTCATTTGCTTTCTGTCGCTCTTCGAGCCCTGAATGACATGAAATTATCGCGTTTTGATAAGATCCTGAGGATCAAGTCGGTAATCGTCTTCGACTAAAAATCGCGTTATTTTATTTGTAAATCATCTTAAACACAGACAGGTCAAGTCATTACCCAACCATATGAGCCTCGAGTTCACGAGACAAAGTGGATAGAACTTCGCACCCATCTTTTGTGATCAACACATCGTCTTCAATGCGTATCCCACCCCAGCCTGGAAAATACAAACCTGGCTCGACAGTCACAACCATACCGGGTTTAAACACATCTTCTGATGTCGGACTCATCCGGATGGATTCATGAACCTGTAAACCGAACCCATGCCCCAACCCGTGATTGAATTTCGCTGCCACGTCATGCTTTTCCATGACCTGACGTGCAACTCGATCCACATCACTTGCTTTCACATCGGGTCCGATTGCCTGAATCGATTCCTCCAGTGCACTTTTCACAACTTCATACATACGTTGAAGTTTGGACGAAATGCTACCTGTGATGACCATCCTCGTCAAGTCGCTGACATAACCCGTCGAAGTTCGTGCCCCCCAGTCAACAAGCATGAAGGGAGATTCTTCGCATTTTGTCAAACCGGGACGAGCATGTGGCAATGCGGCTCGTTCTCCGACTGCAGTGATAATTTCAAATCCCGCACCGACTGCTCCAAAGCGACGCATGCCTTCCTCAAGTGTAAAGGCAGCCTGAAGTTCCGTCATATCCAGCATCAGACTCGACTTCAGGAATTCAAAACCTTTTTCGGCCTGACGGACCGCTTCGCGGATTTGTTTAATCTCGTCGGCATCTTTGACGGCTCGCAAAGGCTCGATCAGACCTTTGACGGGAATCATGTCCGGCGATTCGACCGCTTCGACCAACTGACCTGCGGCATCATAACTGATTGCCGTCGATTCAAATCCGCACAGGGAACTCTTGGTGGATTTGAGGACCTCTGCGGTTGTTTGCAGCAACGTCTTATTGACAGGCCTGATTTCAGCCTGTAAGCCGGGACATTCTTCGGAGATCTGTGTGGTGTAGCGACCATCGCTGATCAGGATTTCGACATCCTTCCCAATCAGAAACCAGCTGCTGTCCCCAGAGAATCCGGTCAGATAACTGACATTTGTTTCATTGCAGACCAGCAATGCGGGCAATTTTTCTTTTTTAAGCACCCGCTTGAGCTTCTCACGCCGAGCAGAATATCGATTTTGCGGAATCATTGATGCACCTCAAGTTGAAAAGCGGGAGAAATCAAATCGGAACTCATGAATTAATCTGTCACAACTAGAATTTGTACAGCATTCATTTTCTTTTAACGAGTCCCAAACATTCCGCAACCCTGTTCTGGTATTTCTCAGCGATACAAGCACGAAGCGCAAGAGAGAGTGTAAGATTCCACTGTGAATCACTCGCTTGCGCTTCGTGCTTGTAATTAAGGTTATCAGTCACTCATAACTATCACAAATCGACGCGTTTCACCCATCCGGAAAGTGGGCCGCGTTTATCACGGAGTTTACTCGTGGCTATTGTCGCTGATTGAACGTCCTGTGGTGAAAAGAAGAGAGCGCCGAGCAGGATTTCCTGTGTCGGTATCCCGAGTCTCTTAAAAACTTCCGGAGAACGCAGCACACCTCCACTGGACCAGTAATTCCGGATTCCGTTGGCTGTCGCTGCCAGCAGCAGGTTTTGCACAGCCGCTGAGGCTGCTGCCAGATGTTCCATGTTTTCCAGAGTCGCCTCAAACAGACTTTTTTCCGGCAGCTCAACTTGAGGAGGATTAGGCAGCCAGGTCACCTGCACCATACAATCGGCGGTTGCCAGCATCTTGATGACGTTACTGCTGTCTTTCTCCAGCAATTCCTCGCGCAGCTTTCGGCAACTGGATGCGTCGAGCACATAAAACCGCCAGGGCATCAGAGCCGTTAACTCCGAATCCTGCAAATGAACATCGTGGGCAGGACGGTGAAACGGTGCCCAGGCGGCTAATTCCAGAATTTCATCAGCCAATGTTTGTCCCGATGCAGGGAGCGGCTCCTCAGATAACACTTTTTCTGTACAGCGTTCATGGACAATTCTGGCAAACAGTTCGGAAGACATGCTGAAACTTTATGGTAAAGGAATCGAGATGCGGTTGGCTCAGGGGAGCCTAACTCAACAATGGAGTAGAGTCAATTTTCGCGAATCGAGACACACGCTTCCAGCAACTTGACGGAGTTCAATCCAGTGGGACCCGACAACTCTCATTGTCATGACAAGTTATAATGACTGTCCGTTTTTCAATGATCCTTCTCGATTCTCATCCGGAGAATCGCACTTCGACTCCCTTTAGCGGTTTTCATTGAGACCGATTCATCGTAAACTGTTGATGGGTCTAACTGCCCGATTCCTGTCTTCGATTTCATTTCTGATAATTACCTTCTGGGTTCAAAGAAAGCAAAACAGGGCATCGGCTGGAATTGTCCAGCCGATATTCCCTATAACCGGCACAATATGTCTGGACATTCGGCGGGATGTCGATCAGAGTCCACTGAGAGCGGATTCCCAAGCTATTCTCTTGGCATAGGGTCTCCGGAACACCATAATTAAGGCGGCGACTGGCAAAATATGAATACTGACGCCATGATCTCTCATTAGCGTTCATGATCACCAGCCTGCTCCATCACGTTTCAATTCTCGATTTCAAGTACCGACAACATTATGATTTTCAGACTTCTTGAACGTTTCGAGCAGACGGGTATCACTCCACGAGTTGAGAATGCGTCGATGACGTGCGTACCCACGCGATCGACATCTCGATTTGCGCTCAGCTTATTTACGCTGACATGCTGTCTGATTTCGGGCCTGCTGGTTCAAACGACACCCGCATATGCTCAGACTGGCAACGAGCTCATTAAGGAAGCCGATCTTGATTTCCTGAAACGCAAAAAATTTGAGTATACGAAAGCCCTCAGTTCAAGCAGTCTCACTCAAGCTGAAATCACGTTACTGACCGAATATAATCGAATTCAGGTTTTGCAGATGAGTCTGAAAAGCCAGATTCGGGAACTTTCTAAAATCCGTGAACAACTCAAACGCGACCTCAACCTGCTCGCCAAGCCTCCTGCACGAGCTTTTGTGCTGCCTCTGATTATCAAATATTGCGAACAACTGCTGATCGATCAACCACTCCCCGTTCGTCTTAATGCCTGTTTGCTGATTACCGAGTTAAACGAAGAACCGCCGAATGTTCCCAAACAGATTCCAGCAACTCCCTTCACTGGCATGGCAGACCCGTTAATTGCGATCATCTCGGATAAAAATCAAAGCGAAGCTTTGAAGATTATTGCCACCAACGGTTTGATGAGGTTGTGCCAGGATGGGAATCCCAAAGTCGATATCCGCAGCCGAGTTGCCGACGCTTTGATTGAGCAACTCAAGCAACCCAATCTCAATGAATGGTACAAACGCTCTCTGGTCGAAGCGGTTTCATATACTTCGGTCTTATTTGATAAAACACGGACGCCTTACATCGTGCAGACACTCGCGGAAATCCTGATCAACCCGATGGAACCCTGGACCGTTCGCGCCGAGGCAGCCAGTGGACTCGGGCGGACGGAAATGAATCGGGAAATCAATCTCACCCTGGTGAATTACGAAATTGTCAATTTCGCCCATGAAATGGGCCAGCAATTCAACGCGAAACCCAATGCCCCGCATTGGAGACTCTGTGCATTCCGAGTCTACACGGCTTACCAGCCTGAAATTTCCAAGTCGACCGCATTACTGACTCGGATAAAAAACGCTCCATTCTCTACAAATCGGGCAGAAGTTCAGGAAGCTTACGATGTTGTTCTTCCGCTCGCCAATGAGATCCTGAAGCAGAATCCTCCTCCGGGAGCTAAGGCTGTTCCAGTGAAAGTCATCACTGACCTCAAAACCTGGCTCGATGCCAATACTCCTGAAAACTACATCCTTGGCCCCAACACAAAACCACTGCGAAATCCTAAACCGTAGGGTCCGCTGTGCGGACCATTTCCTGAGTGGCTTTTAGAAACTCCGATGGGTGGCTGGGGTCGTAGCGCAGCGAAGCCCCCAGATTTACTGCGATTCAATTTGCCACATTTCCCCGGTAGAATGACTCCCCTCGTCCTGACAGAGTTCCCTCGCAATTTGCCAGCTCCTATAATAGGGCAACTCACCAACTCGCAACTCTTGCGCTGCTTCTAATGAGCAGACTTCAGGAAGATTGAAAGACACTATGTCGCATCAGCAAATTCATCAATACGAAATGTCGAACGGGATGACCTTGTTGATCGAGCATTTGCCAGCCGTCCGCTCAGCTGCGGTTACGCTCACCTTTCCAGCAGGAACCTCCCACGAACCAGCCGGAAAGAACGGAATCGCTGCACTCCTGAGCGAGTTGATGCTCCGCGGGGCTGGCGATTTGGATTCGCGTCAATTATCGATTGCCTTCGATAATCTCGGCGTCCAGTATTCGGTTTCGCCCGGCTGGTTTCATTTGACGATCTCCGCAGCCACCATCGCCGAGCGACTTCCCGAAGCTCTCGAACTGATTGCCAAAGTCCTGCTCGAACCGCGGATGGAAGCCAATCATTTCGACATGTGCAAAGTCGGTCGCGAACAAGCCCTGCGATCCATCGAAGATGAGCCCCGTCAAAAATTGATGATCGAACTTCGCCGTCGTTGCTATCCACCGCCGTGGAATCGTCCACTCGAAGGAACGATGGAGCATCTCGATTCAATTACTCTCGAAAATGTGACCGACCATTATCGTCGCTGCTGTGTGCCCGAAGGAGCAATTCTCGGAATCGCCGGTTATGTCGATCCGCAAACCACGCGCGCACTCTGCGAACAACTCTTCGGCGGCTGGCAGGGGATCGCTCCGAAGCCGCTGACGGAAATTGAGCCGAAAGTTCATCAGGGACATTTGAAGCACGACTCCACACAAACCAACATCGGCATCGCTTATCCGGCTGTGCCTTATAATCATCCCGATTACTACAGCGGCTGGGCAGCAGTCGGAATCCTCAGTGGAGGAATGAGTTCCCGGCTCTTCACCAAAGTCCGCGAAGAACGCGGCCTCTGCTATGCGATCGGAGCCTCTCTCAACACATTGAAAGACCGTGCCCGAGTCCTGTGTTATGCCGGCACAACCAACGAGCGGGCGCAGGAAACGCTCGATGTCACCCTCAACGAACTAAAAAACTTCGGGCTCGATATCACCGAAAATGAATTGCAACGCTGTAAGGCTCGGGCGAAATCCTCATTGATTATGCAGGAAGAATCGACCATGGCTCGTGCTGGCTCCATGGTGCGGGACTGGTTCCATCTGGGCGAAATCAAAACACTGGATGAAGTCCGCCAGAAGGTCGACTCACTCACCATCGACGACCTGACCCGCTATGCCGAAGAACACTCCGCCGAAAAATTCCAGGTCCTCACCATCGGCCCCGAACCCCTCGACGTACACGGCGAAGTCGATATCAGCGACTTATAAATTTTCAAAGGGTGACACGTCCCAGAACGAAGTGATGGTCGTGAGGATAGCAAACGACCACACTTACAAAGCGGTAGGTCAGGCATTGCCTGACGAAATGCGTGAGCCACCCACCATGCCATTCAGACACCTGTATGATCTGAGAAATATCTTTCGAACCGAAAATTCTCCCATTCGGGATTCAAGAACATCACTCGATTATGATATTGTACGCCAATAGATTTTCCATTAGCTGACGCTGGCCCGAAGGACGTTCTTCAAGTCTTTCGGACTGATATCAAGGATGAACTCGATGAGATTATATATCGTGATGGCAGGAGTGTTGCTGGTTATCGCAGGTGCTGGTTCCAGTCCGACTTTATTGGCTCAGTCCTATTCCCTGCGTGAACCGCTTGCCGACACACGAACTCTGCAAGTGACTGCCCAGGTGCAGGGTCAAGGAACTCTCAAAACCCCAACACAGGAGAAGAAAGACCTCGATCTGCCTCTCGAAGTACAGGCTTCTCTCACCTTCTACGAACGTCGCCTCCCCTCAGCCGGGCGGGATGAACGAGCCTGGCGATCCTTCCGACTTTACGACAACGCCCGCTCGAACATCAAAGTCAAAAATCAAGTGACCAACCTGACGCTCTCCTCGCTCGTTCGCGAAGTCATCTGCGAAGGTCAGCGGGAAGGGTTGCTGCAATATGCTCCCAAGATGCCAATGCGACGGCACGATCTCGATTTGATCACCATCCCGGGAGACCCTCTCGCATTACTGGCCTTGTTGCCCTCTTCCGATGTCGAACTCGAAGAAACCTGGAAAGTTCCCGACTGGGCCGCTCAGATGTTCGTCGGCATTGAAGCGGCAACCTCGGTGGAAATGTCTGGAAAATTAATTGCCGTCAAAGATCAAATTGCCACGATTGAATTCAAGGGAAAAGTCGCCGGAGCAACAATCGGAGCATTGACGGAAGTTTCGATTAAAGGCACAGCAACCTTCGATATCGCTAATCAATTACTGACTTCACTGAAAATGGAACAACTCGAAAAACGATCCGTCAGTACCGTTTCTCCCGGCATGGAAGTGACGGCCAATGTTTCCTGGCAACGCAAAGTCAGCCCGAGTGTGACGATTTCAGAAAATCAGATCGCCAACATCCCGTTCGACCTGCCCGAAATTTCCAAACTGTTACTGTTCAAATCGAAGCACTGGAACATCAGCCTGATTCACGATCGCAACTGGTATGTCTTTCAGGAAATCCCTGAAGTGGCCGTACTCCGCATGGTCGATAACGGCAGCCTGATCAGCCAGTGCAACATCGCCAAAATCGGCAGCGCCGCTCCCGGCCAGCATGTCGCACCTGAGAAATTCGAAAGCGATATCAAAGCCTCTCTCGGCGAATCGCTTTCAAGCATCGTCGATAAAGGTGTGGTCGAAGTGAACTCCGGCAACTACATCTACCGCGTCGTCGCCTCCGGCTCTGCGAATGGTTTGGAGATGGTCTGGATTTACTACCTGTGTGCAGCAGAAGATGGCCGTCAGGTTTCGTTTGTCTTCGCAGTCGAAGGCAACAACATCGAAATCCTCAACAGCCGCGACCTGTCGATGGTGGAATCGATCGAGTTTGAACCAGTTGGGCAGTAAATATTTGCACTTACAAATCAATCGGTGCCACGGCTCTGCGAGCCGTGTGAGTTACACTCGACAACTACATGCACGGCTCACAGAGCCGTGGCACAATTGTAATGTCTTTTGTTTGAGGTCCATCCTATCGTAGAATATTGAATTCATGAACGACCTCACCAGCATTCTCTTTCGCAATGTCTGGTGGCAATACGATGTGACTGACACTTCGTGGTTTTCAATTGTCTATCACTGGTTTAACATCGCCGAAGGCGTCGCCTGGGTTGTGTTTGCGATTCTTGTCCTGATGCGATTTTTACAGCATCGAAAATCCAAGCTGGAACTCTGGTATGCGTTCACATTCCTGCTGTTCGGAATTACCGACTTTCGCGAAGCCTGGCAGCAATCTTCGCCATTGATCTGGATCAAACTGTTAATTCTGATCGCGTTGCTCTGGCTCAGGAAAGTTATGCTGACAAAGCTCTATCCAGAAGCAAAGCTGTTTTGAGTCGGGTGTTATAATTGAAAAGGCGAGCCGTCGCAGTGATGCGACGGGTACGTTCGATCAATTTCGACGGGATAGTCGGGTATCAATCATCTCCACAATGATCATGACAATAACCGTGCCATGACTAGCACGGCTCGCCTGACGATAGCCTTATTATGCTTGCTCAGCTTTTCTAAAACCACGCCGAGGGGCAACCACATAGACGATACTCGAAAGTGCAGCCAGCAGCAGTCCGAACCAGGCGAGTAATCCAGAAAGAACTGCGAAGCCGACCAAACCGGCGATCATCAATCCGAGAGCGGTTTCGCGAACCCGGCGGCCTTCGGCTAACGCTCGGCAGCTGAGCAGCAGCCACAGGACGAATGCTCCGCAGAGAATCGTCCAGACCCAGCCGAGGCCGGTTTGCAGAAAGGTGCGGGATTGTACACGGATCGTCAATTGAGGATTCCCACCCACTTTCGAGAAGACCGTCACATTCTCGTAAGTCGGCAGGCTGACGGGAATCGAAAGTCCACCAGCGGTGGTCCACTGCTGTGGAATGACAGCAGTTGGTTTACCGGTCGCTTCACCCGATGCCCGCCCGTAAGAGACGACATCATCCTGACCGACAATTGCGAAGTCATACAACTCCACCTGACGTTCCAGGCCACGCTGTGGATTATTCGGTACAATCATCAGATCATCGAAATCCCCGGTGTTATAATGGTGTCCGCGATACATCGGAATTCCATTGTTCGGCTGACCGGCCACATTTGGCACATCTGCATAATAACGATTAATATTACTGCCACCGCGAGATTGATTTGCTACATATTCATCCGCAATTATCAATCCATTTGAATTCATAGGATTGGCAAACATAGGAATCCTCCCCTGTTGTGGTTTACCGTCATCATCCCACTCAAGTGTCGAGCTTCTCCATCCCAGAGGTGGACCATTCGGTTGAATTCCATACGCACCATTTGTGCTGTTGAGAATGGACAGGTCACTGTTGCCATCGCCATCGAAATCTCCACTTCTTGAAAGTGGATCCATGAAACCATTGGAATTGTAGTCGATCTGCTCACGTTGCTGTTGCTGCTTGAGAAACTCGGTATTTTTGCGAGTGTTCTCTTCCAGCAGGGAACGGCGATTTTCGAGTTCGTTCTGACCTTGCTCAGCCGCCTTCCCTTTGAGAGCCGGCTTCGTCTCGGATTGCGGTTTTGACGGATTGAGTTGCTTCAAATCAAACCGCAGCTTCACATCATCATCCAGAGATTCGCCTTCAGCACCTGGACTTGCCTTATCGACTCCCAGACCAGCTTTTCCATTCTCGGCCAAAATATCGTTATTGCAGCCGAGAATAAAGAGCCGTCCGAGAGATTGTGGATTGACATTTTGACGCCCGTTTTCCAGCGCAGGTGAACCTTCAAGTCGATTCAGACTATCAACCGCTTCGTCAATCACCTCGACCTGCTGCTGCCGTTGCTGATCGGAGACTCCTGTTTGTGCAGGAGCATTTTCCAATGCCTGTTTGAGTCCTTTCAAATTAGAAGCCGCCTGCAACTTCTGATTGTAAGAACTCGACTTCCGTCTCACGATACTCGAAAGTTCTGAGAGTTCCTGCAGTCGATTCCGCAGGCGAACTTCGCTCACTTCCTGACTTTCGGTTTCGTTCATGTTCGAGCCATCGCCCCGAACAGCCGAGATGTAATAATCATCCGGCGTGCTCACTTTCCAGATCGAGTGCATGACCGGAATGCCGAATTCCGCAGAGGCTTCGGGCGAGAGTACATCCGGACGTTCCAGCGAAATTGAGGTTCCCATCCAAGCCGCACCGAATCCGCGTGACAGTTTTCCCTGAGTCACCACCCGCACATCAAACGCCAGATCAGCCGCACTGGCTGGGGGGAGTGGAATCAGTTGGGCAGACTTTCCATCGATTGTGTGCCGGGTTGCCCGAGCCGCTTTGCCATTCACGAGAACCGATATCAACTCGGTCGCTTCAGGCAGCACGATCGGCAGGAATTGACGGCGACGATTCTTCACCGTGTAAGTGGCAGTCGTTCGATAGGTTCCCTGACGATCGAGAACCGTCATCAACTCTGCCAGGAAAATGGTAGCGGCAGGAGATTCCTGTTCTTCGAGCGGTTTTAATTCCCAGGAGGGAACCACTTGAGGTGTGACTCGCACAAATTCGACCGCCTGACGGGCAAGGTCTTCGGGAATCTCGATGGGCAACTCCCGTCGTGAGACCAGTTTGGAACTATGATTGGAAATCGGCTCGAGTGTTTGTCGACCCAAATTGGCGAGCACGACGTAATGCCCTTGAATATCCAGAGGCGCAGTCGACTTGTCATCAGCAGCGTCGGCCTCGGTCTCCACTAACTGCAGCGAAGGAGTTCGCACGGTTCGATCTTCAGGGTAAGGGACCGAGATGACAGCCGTCGCAAAGAATTGATCGCCATGTGAAGTTCGCGTTTCCAGAATCCATTTCGTGCGTTGTTCATCCAGATCGACCGTGATGACCTGACGCAAATCTGCAGCGGTGAATTCGATACGATCCTTCATCCATTTCGGCCCAATGAAGGCAAACCGATCTGTCGCCGCTTTTGAGATATTCCACTCGAGCGACAAACCGTAATCAATCGAGGCTTCCGAGACAGCGATTAATGTCACCGAATCCGCTTTCACCTGAGCCTGCTCCCGCTTGAGCCGAATCTGCACATTCTGAGCAGTGCTCAAATTATTGAGGAAACCAATGCGAATCGGAAATTTGGCGACGGATGTGAGAACCGTAGGCAATCGATCAGGAGCGATCGTTTGCGAGTTACCCGCCTCGGCGACAGTCAAACCGTACATCTCGGCTGCACCAACAGCCAGATACTCCGTCGAACGCGTCGCCCCCAGCATCCGCACGCCTCGCACGGGAATGCTCTCCTGCAGGCTGTTTTCCTGCTGGATAAACCCGCGAACTACCAGCCGGGCATTTCCCTGTCGAGGTTGAGAAAACAGAATCGTCAGCACGGTATTCGCCTGACCTTCCGGTTGAGTGACAAACCAGTCTTGAACATCATCACCATTGATTTCAATCGGCTGCATGTTTTCGGGTAACTCAAGATCGACCGCCAGACGAGCCGCTCCCTGCAGGTTGGCATCGATAATTGAGACGATGTGCGTCTTATGAGGTTGCAGATCGACCAGTGAGTACTGTTTCACATCGGCCTGCGAAGGTTCACGTTTGATTTCGAGAGTCAACCCCTGTGGACGGCTGGAGAAGCGATAGACCCGCTGAATTTCGGAGATGGTTCGTTTGTCATCTAGCGGACGAAATTCGTTATTCTGCAATTGACGCACGCCGTTCGTTTCGACGAACACAACATCGAGCAGAGACTCCCAGCCGACCGCCCAACTGCCAATTTCCCGGGTAATCCCTTGAGGAATCACATCAGGACAGACAAACCGCTGACGTTCCGATGACACCGTTAACGGTGCGAACAGCGACATTGTGAGCAGCGTCCGGTCATCGACCGAGCGTTTCAGCAGCACCCGCAAACGACCATCCGCCTGCTTTTGCCAGCCGGCCAAGTCTGCTCCTTCGAGCGATTTCAGCGCGACGTTCGCTGGCATTTCAAATTCGAGTTCGGAAAAACTTCCCTGAGCGATATCGAACTGGAACGTGTATCGCAGTTCGACACCCACTTCGCGAATAAGCACCTGTCGAGTCGATTCGCTGGAGAGGAACTGCAGTTGAGTTGTCGACACCTTCGGCTGCCAGGCAATATTCAACGCTCCCCCGGCAGTGATGGCGAACTCGGCAAACGTCTTCCCTTCCCGTTCAATCAACTGATATGGAATTGATCCTTCGTTAATGCGTAACTGGAGATTTTCCGCGGGCAGTTCGAACGTCATTGCTCCAGAAGCGACTGGCAACAGATTCAACTGAAACTGACCAGCGATTCCAATCGCACTGGCCGGGAAGCGGAAAGTGGCATCGACCAGATGCAGCCCCTTACCGGTGATTAAAACCGACGGACTTTGAGCATTATCGATACTGGCCGCCATGGGTTGGCCATCGACTTCGACCTTGTCGAGCAGCAAGGCTCCAATCGGCAGCGGAACCAGTTGTTCCTGATTCCGATAACTGCGAACCACATACCGGGCTTTCAACTCGACGGTATGATTTTTCGCATTCGCCTGCCCCGCAATGATGCGAGCCGAGTAGGAAGCTTCGCTCAACTGGTAATCAATCGGAGACGATTCCAGAGTATCATCGGGATTCGCATTCTTCCACAACTTCAGATAAATATCTTTCGGCACATACACCCGCTCGGTTGCCAGGGGAGAAGCTCCCTGTTTGTAAGGAAAGACGAGCGGAATTTTCGCAGGTTCTGGTGGCGGACAGGGAATGACGATCTCCGCCTGTTGAACGGGTGGTGCCTGCTGTGCGGGTTGAGCATTTTGTTGGGTTTGAGGCATCACCACGTCTTTGGCCTGAACCGACGAGGTAACCGACAGGCTCAATACACATAAAATGGTCGTGGCGGCTATCGAATGACGAGTACTCCACAACCAGCCACAAACTTTACGACAGGAGTAGGTCAGAAGATGAATCAGCTTGAGAGCAATCCACAGACAGACACCAACCAGCACTCCCAGCAAACAGCCTTCGACGAGCGGATACGCAATTTCAGGGATGATGCCCGTCAGTGCAATCGGAATCCCGACCAATGCGACAACAACAGCCGCCCGGAGAGCTCGGGAGGCATCGCGAATCAACCAGAGCAACAACAATCCGACTGCGGCAATCAACCAGCGAATCTGACTGGTAAACTCTTCCGAAATTATCCGCACATTCGCAACCGAAGAAGCCCGAAAACTCTGCAGCCGAGTAGTGATCATGTTGCCGGGAATCTGCAAACGGACTGGCAAGGAGAGGAGGCCGTCGTTTCGACTTGATCCCCGTTGTGCCAATATGGTCCGTCCTGCGTCAGCGTCGATATTTACTTGCTGAAACCCAGGCTCCACTTCAACTTCTCCAAGTATTTCCATTTGCTGTCGTACTTCCGCTTCTTCAGTCACCATTTCCTTGGTGAGTTGATCTTTCTTTCGCTCCAGTTCTTCAATCTCACCAAACTTTTTATCTAATCCGAGAGCATCAGCAGGAGCATTCGGTGCTGCAGTTCTGGCACGACGATCAGACAACGAATCCCATTGCTTCGCTTTTTCCTCAGAAGTCGGTTTCGCCTCCCCAGGCTGCTCTGCTAGCGGAGGCTCAGGACCACTCATTGGTTCAGTAAAGTCTGCTGGCCGATCTATTGTTGCTAATTCGCTTTTCAGAGATTCAGAAGAAGTTGAACCATTCGTTGTCCACCCTGAGTCGAAGTTCGAGGCTTTTCCGGCACCATCGCTCTGCCCTTCCCATTCGGAATCCACAACCATGCCTTCTGCCCCAGCGTAATACTCATCTGTATAATCTGAAGATGATCTCGAAGAGGCGATCCTAACTGGACTTTGCACCGATTTTGTCAACAGCAACGAAAAGATCCCCAAGCTGCCGACCACTACCACGCCGAACAAAATCCACAGAGTGGGACGGACCTCACCTGATTGCAGCGTGATCACCCCCATCTGAATCAGTTTTGCCAGGCCGATTGGAATGAGCAGCAGAAGTAAGCCGATGCCCAGATTCTGAGCGAGTGTCATCCAGCTTTGAGAACGGATTTTTTCGATCACACGTCCCAGCCAGGTAGACGTCGAATGCTGCTCGGCTAATTCCACGTCGTCCGAAACTGGCATCACGATTGACTCTGGATCGTGATGTACCACCCAGTTCGTCACCAGTACATAGAGCGGCTGAATCTCTCCTTGACCAACCTGAATCGCAAACTCGGGCGCAGGAATCGCCTGCACTCCGAAACCAGCCTGAGAATTCTCAATCGCTTTCGGAGTGTAGAGTAGTCGCAATTTCCGTTGATAATTCTGTCCCTGAGCAGGCGGGACAGGAATGTGAAACCCATCTCCATCTTTACGAGCAGTGACGGGAACATTATCGACAGTAGCAGACCACAAACGCGCATTCGCAGGCAACTTGACCAGTAGATTCTGCACGCCGACCGCAGCGAACGTCAGCTCGGCCTGCTGTTGCATGTGGGTCGCTTGCTTCCAGACGGTTTCGATTTCGAGCATTTGACCGATAGCCGTCGGAATCGGGGCAGCATCAAATTTATCGATGGACAAAGTCGCAATCGCACCGGGCTCAATCAAGTGATATCCCGCCACAACCCGTTTTCGTCCCTGTGAAGAGGCGATCGGCATGTCAGCCGGGTCCACTGGAGAGACGGCTGTCCCTTTGGCGTTCAGCACTTGCACATCGAGATACTGATCCTCATCAGCCAGGAACGCAAGATAATCATCCTGCAACTCGGCTCCTTCAAAAAAGATTTCCGGAATCACAATGTCCTCATCACCTTCGCTGGGAATGACAACCTGCAGCGAAAGCGGTAAAACTCCTGTGAGATAGCGATCAAATGTTAAATTCCAGATAGTCTCATCCTCTGTCGTGGACTGCGCCTGCCGCGAAATCCGAAACGGTCCCCCGGCTACGAACTCTGCAGTCGTTTCCAGTTTCTTCGGCAGCGTGACCCGCAGGTTCCGCAATCCTCCACCACTGATTTCCAAAGTCGCCTGATACGAGAGCATCACGCTATCTTCATCGACATCGACGAGCGTCATTCGCGTTGCATTGAAGCGAGTCGGCTTGCGTTGAATCTGAAATTCACCACCGATATGGGCATTCTGATAACGATATCCAAACCGCTCATTCGGCGTCCCCAGATGAGTCGGGTCCATTCCTTTCACATCGACCGGCACCACATCGAGCCGAAAATCAGCGGCGACACTGTAAGAGCCTTCCAGGATTTTCACGTCATCAATTCGAATTTCCGGCAATGCGATGGTCGTGGCCTGCTGACCAAGTTCAGCATCCTCGAATGGTTGTTCGACCGCGATTGAAATGGAACGAGTTTGCCCAGGCTGCAACGGTGGCTGCAGAGGAATACTGATCCGCGATCCTGCTTCCCCCTGAGATAGATATTGCCATTCCAGTTGAGTCCCCTCAGTTTGCACATCCGCAATCGTCCAGCCAGCTGGAAGATCGACCTTCAACTCAAACAACGGTGCGAACAGAGACTGCAGCGTAAAGACGGAAGACAGGTGCGAAGTCACTTCGCTGATTTCCAGCCGATGCGAAACCGCGGCCTGAACTTCTCTACTGGTTTCGTCTGAAGTAATTCGAAAAACGAACTCGGAATTCCAGATATCATAAAACTGTATAGGGCCGCGAGGTGTATAATCCTCAACCGGCTTCCAGCTTCGCGTCGCGGGTCGAATGCCATCGAGAGTCAATGTCTTGATGCGGATTTGTGAGGGTGCAGAAATTGCCAGTCCGCCTGTATGAGTCGTGGCTCCTTTGAGCCGGAGTGAGGCGACGGTCCATTCACTTTCCTGCTGAGTCAGTTGCACGCCGTGCATTTCGATGCGTGCCCGCTGCGGTATCGGTTCCCGAAACGTGAGCGTGATCAATGTCCGATTCGGATCTTCTGGATCATCCTGTAAATCCCAGGCCTGCAGACCGGGCACAGAGACGGATGTGATTTCCAGACTGTTCGGCACCGTGAATTCGAGTCGGGTAAAACGCTTCCCGTAGAGATCGATTTGCGTCAGCGTCTGCCAGTCGAGACTGTCCCGCTCAACACCGATGGCATACACGGTTTGAGCAAACACGAGCGATTCATCGAGTGATTCGCCCAATGCATCCGTCCACCGCAGTTGAATCACTCGCATGCCTCCGGTTGGAATCTTCACGGTCCGGGCAACCGCTTCGTCCTGCTCGGTTTCGACTTCGGCTCCATTGATTCGCAAGTGTCTCCCCTGAGCAATGGCGACTGTCATTGAAGAGGCCACATTGGGGAGCAATGTCATGGAAGCCAGTTCGTCGGTTCCGACTCGTGAAATCGGTACGGACATGGTAAGAGTTAAAGATTTCGAGCCGACAAAGTCGCTCAGGAATGTCAACTGCTTCTGCTCTCCACGCATTCCGAGCGGAGCGGGTTGGCTATCAAAAGTAGCCGATAACAACGAGACACCGCTCAATGGCAGAGGCAATGTCGCCCATCCGGTTCTTAGTTTTGTCAGTCGACACTCGGCTGTAATCTTGAGAGTATCGCCCACAATTTCGACATTGTATTCAACATTCTCCATCACGATGCCGTGTGGTTGATCGCTGTCCGGTTCGAGAACCTCATCAGACTTTTTGAGCAGATCCTCAAACGTCGCCCGATCGACCAGAACTCCCGGTTCCACATGCGACCAGTACTCCGCCAGCGAACCTTCGGGAACATAAATTCGTTCGAAGTGATCATCAATCGTTTTGCCAGGAACAGCTACATTATCCTGAGCATAGATTGAACTTACAGATGAAACCACAAAAAAGATGAATGCCAACAAGCACAAAACCACAGAGAGGTCATGACGACTAAAAATCATCGACGGGTGGTGGGGGCGCTCCACGTTAGTGGAA
>DEML01000042.1:28758-48880 GCA_002359185.1 Planctomycetaceae bacterium UBA2671 | reverse complement strand
GGGGCTTCCCTGCGGGAGCGCCCCCGCCACCCTGTTCGTTTCAGTATCAAGCTTGTGTTTGAATGAGATTGCCATCGAATTTGACGCCTTATGATTATCTACGATTGCTTTCGAGAAGAGAGATGCGTGAGTTCTCATACATCACCTCCCGGAGCAGGATCGTCGTGAATCGATTCCGGCGGCGTTTCATCGAGTTGAGTCAATGGTTCCGATTTTGAAAAACAGCAGGTGCGGATCTGAAACAGTCCATGCACAATCCAGATGCCGGCGACAAACACGATGCCGTATCGAGCCGAGTACACCAGTTGCTTGACCACTTCCGGTGCAAACTGCGAACCGGCTGCCAAAGCCGCAATGACGACCAGGACAACCAGAACCTTGTTCTCCCAACTGGTTTTCAACAGCACGAAAGCCAGCACCAGTAATAACACGGTCATTAACGCCGTCACATAATGACGATTCCAGTAAGTCAACTGCAGTGACTCGCCACTCCCAACCGAGACAAATGTGTAAGCCAGTCCTTCCGTCGGAAAGTTAACGGCTCCCATCGAATTGCCCGCCCATTGATGCTGATCGTTCTGGGAGTAAGTATCGTCCGACACGCCGTATTCGAAGGAGATGTGGGAATATCGCTGCCAGCGCTCGTAGGGTGAGTTCACTCGGATCGGAATGAACGTCCGAGGCATCCAGACGATACACCGGCTCTCCTGCACGACCGCAGAATTCTGTCCGGGATTCAACACGCGAGGCACCGAAAACTCAACCGCTCCCCGTAATGTCGATTCCGATAACGGACTTGCCTTCATCAGATATTGCAGTGTCAGGGTGAACGACTCTTCCGAGTTCTTGCTGCGGGAGACATTGACCACATAATTCGTCCAGCCCGCTTCAGTCGATTTCTCCCCCTTCTGCAACTGACGCGTTTCTCCATCAAGCAGAACCACCATCGGCTGAGCAGACTCGGGCAACTGAACAATCAGGCGCTGGCGTTGACTCGATTGAATCTGCAATTGAGACCGGACCGACATATCCGCTGAGGTTCCCAGCACATATTCACTGAGCATTTTCGAAACAACCGTACTCACCACTTCGGCTACTTCAAATCGCGAGACCTGCAGTTCCAGGCGGATCGGATCGTCATCAGATTGCACGGGATATCGAAACGCCTGATGTCCCTGTTGCGGCAGCATCGTCAATTCCCGCACATCAATCGGCTCAATGCCCGTTCCCATTCCCTTGACGGCAACCGATAAGGCCGGATCGGTTTGAATGACGATTTCACCAGTCGAGCGCGTCAAATCAATTCGGTCTTCTGCCCCACGTTCCCAGCCAAGTGGTTTTGGAATCAGTAACGACTCAGAAAGTTCGGCTGCGGACTTCTCTTCTTCCTCGGCCTCATCAGTGTCTCCAGTATTCAGGGAAATGTCGTAAGTCATTTTGAATCGTTGACGGCCTGTGACTGGTCGCTGAGTCTGGATATTCCAGATCACCCACTGACTCTCTTCATCACTTGCCTGTGGAGACTTCTGTTGGATGGGGACCGAATTCTTATCAGCGATTTCAATCTCGATCTGATCGCTGAATTCTTTAGGCACCGCGATACGGAATTGATCGATCCCCGCGTACTGTACGAGGAAATCGAGATAAGCCGTCACCTGAATTCCGGAAGGCTGTACCTGAATCGTGCTATAGGTTTGAGCGGACAGGCGAGTCGGACGGCGAATAATGCGAACGGGAATTTCGACGGGCCGTGTCTGAAACTTCCACGCAGCTCGCACCTGAGTGTCCGAGAAATTATAGGGAATCCCATTCACAGGTATCGGCTGAGCATTCTTAACCTGATCCTCATTGGCAGCCAGTTCAATCGCTTCAATCGTATACGCAATCATCCGACCCTCTTCCTGACGAATGCCGACCGGTTCGATCTGAGGAAGGTTTGCCAGCGAAGAGGCATCGGCTTCCATATATTGCTGTGGCGGAGGAATGTAACCACGAACCTGAATAGAAAGCGTTCCCTGGGTCCGCTCTTTCAGAACGACTATCAGAGAATTGCTCGCTTTTTCGTGCTGAAACTCCGACATCTGCGGACAGTTTACCCCAAGCAGCTCGAAGTCAGCCGGCAGTTTCAACTGCAGTTGAAAAACCCCCGCTTTACGGATCGTGTATTCCAGTTGAGACGTCAATTCAATTCGCTGCTCGCGGAAGATGACGAGATTATCATGCTTCAAATCGAGAATCGGCTGGACCGGTTCAAAACGAGCGATAAAACTGAACGTCGGCGAGAAGTAGCGATACGCCAACTGGGCCGCTCCTTTTTCTCCCAGATCCGTCCGCACCAGTCCCGCCTGTTCTTCAACAACAACCGTCAATTCTTCGCCGTGCGTGAGACGAATCTGACCCTGTTCACGGGTCACGTCCAGACTGTGAATTCCATGTACTGTTTGATCTTCACCAATCCCAGCCAGCGCAATAGGATCCTCCGGCAGCGCGCGCTCGGTATGAATTTCGACCGTGCAGCTGGAATCGACAGCCGAGAGCAGTTTGATGTTGATGATCTGCCCACGATCTTCCTGCTCGACCGTCCAGCCTTCCAGACGGGCCGAGCTGGTTACATCGAGAATACGATTCCCCTTCGGCACCGCGATTCGCAATCGATCCAACTCTCCCCGCAGCACGCGATATTCGAGTTTGGCTTCGGTGTGAATCAGTCCGTCGGCGATAGCGATCTGCAATTGATTGGAAACCGTCGTGAGCAAATCCATTTCCGGACGATCACTCATATCCGGAACCCAGATCGCAGTGATGCTGTTCGTCGCTCCCAGACTGACAGCGATCGTCGAGCGATTCTCAGCAGCAGGCTGTGTGGGAGGAATTTCGATATGTCGCGGCGAGATACTGATCTTCTGATTCGATTTTGGAATCGACAATTCAAAGGTCGTGATGCCGACGGGTGGAACTTTCAATTCCAGAGAGGGTCCGCCTGGTGACTGTGTGATCCGCTTGAGCAGTTTCAGAGTGATGGTGTAATCGCCCGCCTTTGGGAAAAGGATTTCGTAAGTTCCCTCACCAGTTCCCCGCAGCAGGACTTTGTTTTCTTCCGCAGTCGTCACTTCCCCGACCGCGGCATCGGCAAAACTGATCGGCAGCGACGCCCAGCGATCTTTCAACGCCCGGCACTTTAACACCGCCGTAATTTCCGCGACTTCACCATTCACAACCGCCGAATAACTGGCGGTAGAAAGAATAGCCGGGTTGTCCAGTTTGTGGGGAGTTTGATTCCCCTGTGCCTGTTTGACTAGCTCCAGATACTCTTCATACGAGAGCACCACTTTCGATTTGAGCCGATCAATCACATCGCTTAATCGATCGTAAGGAATATAAATCAGATGATCGACCGGTCGGGCAGCCTCAGCTGGGGCTTCGGCAGCCGGGGGATCTTCTACCGCAGCAGGATCCGCCACCGGCACAGTGGAAGTCGGCACCTCCGCAGGAGGCTGAGTCAATGCCGGAGTCGGCACAGGCGATTCATCCTGCCCCCAGGCAGGACTGGCGAACATCACCGCCAGTAACGAAAAGCAAAGTAGGGTCCGCTGTGCGGACCATTTCAACAGGCGACCCATGTGCCGGTCCGCACGGCGGACCCTACGGACAGAGTTCAAACAGAGGCGAGCATTCATCGAGAACCCCAGTAATTTCTTGGAGCAATAGAAATCGATATTTTCCGCCAATTGCGCGTGCAATCAGCCTGAAAAATCGATCGATATCGGGAAAATTCAGTTCAACGCACAGTAGGGTCCTCTGTGCGGACCATTGCACAGGGTGTCTCGATTCTGGTCCGCACAGCGGACCCTACTGGATAAATTCAAGATTGACTTTAACCTATGACGCCACCAGATTGCAGAATGTTTCCCAAAATTCCGTATTTTTACGGATCGCTACAGATTCCGCGAGAATCAGTAATATTTACGTGCCACGGCTCTGTGAGCCGTGCGAATCTTCCCATGACACCAAAACACGGCTCACAGAGCCGTGGCACAGGTATTGAGTTACTTTTGGAACTCTTCCAGCCATTATGCCAAGCGTGTATTCTCAAGATTCCTGAACTTTTCAACCTCGGTCTCAGGCAAATCAGCAATCACCTTGAGCAGACATTCGTCAATCTTGTCTGCACCGATAATCTTCAGATACTCAGCCACAACTCCAGATTCAATCCAGACAATTCCCGCTCCCGCCCAGTGACGATCCTGTGCATTCTTCTTAACCCCGGAGACCCAGTACTCTTCACCCGTTTCGAGATCAAAATAATTCGCAGAAATCCCTTTCCCATCAGCCCGCTTCAACGCTTTCCCATTGAAGTACACAGTCCGTCCCGACTTCGAAAGTTTCACACGAGCTATCCAAGCTGGCCCCTGATCATTCTGACCACTCTTGAGTTCGATGTACTTCAGCATGGATTGCCTCTTTGATTTTTACAGTAGAACAGGGGTAGCCCAGAGAATCTCGAAGAGTTCTCTGGGTGGATGAAGTCCACAAGAGATTTAAATACTTATGATTGAAAAAGTTTTTTGAATCCGACTTAAGGACTTAAGGGTAGAAAGTACGACCAATGTCGGGCCAGTATTTGGCACTATTTTCTACAAGAATGGCCAGTTGAGTCGATTTGTCAATACGATAGACAGCAAGCACATTGCGGTCATTTCCGATGGAAACCACAACATGATCCGTTTCATTCGTGCAAATATGCGACCAGTAATCTTGATCGTATGGGCCGACGTGTTGGGAGTAAGCCTCGAATGCAGAACGTTCGTAAATTGATTGCCTCCTATAAGCGACATCGCAGGAGGTAATTGAGCCTTGATGATATAAATAATTTAGTATGGCAGGTTTATTGCCGCGGTAACGAACCGCCTTCACACATGATACACTCACTGCCATGCAGGCACGTTCTATTTCATCATTGGTTGTTGGGTTTCGTCGGAAATAGCAGCCATGATCCCGTTCAGATACGTAAGGGCGTGCCATCAAATCCGGGGCTTCATTGTATGGCGCTTCGCACGCGATGCAGGAGTCGCATTCCACGTAGAAGTCACCAGTGACATTGTCTGGATGAGGTTCATTAGTCTGCATGGAAGTTAAATTTCGGAAGATGATCTGGGACGAGTCGCGGTAATAAATCTGGTTGATAAAGTCATCGTTAGCCAAAGTTCTGGGGGCTACGCTGCGCTAGGACCCCAGCCACCCGATGCTCTGAAAGAATCACTTATGGCTATTCTGCTTATTTGAATTCATCTGAGTAACTATCTTTAATCCACTCTGCAAATTCGAGAGTACGCTTAGGATCACCCTTCAGCCCGATTGAAAGGGTTTCTACAGAGAATAAATAATCATAAATCTCATTCACTTGCGAACCCAATTCTAATAATTTTATTACTCCAGAGGCATAACGCGCATATTCATCATAAGGAGCATCCTCTGAATAAATACCAATGGGATCCCATCTTTCGTGGAGAGAACGAAGCACAAATTCATATTTTCGATTTTCGATATTGAGTTTCATGATGTTTTTCAACAGGGTCGCCCAGAGAATCTTGAAGAGGTATACTGTTTGACAAATGAATTTCCCGCAGACTTCTTACGGCTGCGCCGCCCTGAAAGAATCTTTCAGGGCTATCCTCCGACAGGCTCGCTTAAATATACCCATCCTCTGGTCTGATCCCACCCTCCCGCTGAAACCGCAGAAAGTGATTCACATCTCTGGAGTGAAGCAACCGATATGTCATTTCCAGGAAGACAAAACTCATCGAGCCAAGGATCAGGCAGGCCCACAGGTTATCGAGTGGCATCATGACCAGCAGTGCAATTCCGGAGATTCCATAAAGCACGACGCAAATCCATTTGGCAGCCAGGCTGCCGCGGTAAAGCCAGATCAGTAGTAATAATGTCAGAACAAATCGAACAATGCGGGGAGGTAATGTTTCAAGGCCTTTACGCATAACATAGCTGGCAATCAGTATCGCAGAGAGCAGCAGAAGCTTCACCATGCAGGTGATCAGAATACTCTTACCCCGTTCAACACTTGCGATGGAAAATTCGGATGTCATGCCTGTGACTCCATTAAAAAAGTTCGGCACAGTTAAATACTATACGGAACATTAATTCAATTTTCAGCTTCAGCAGGGTAGCTAACAGAATGTCGAAGAGTTGTCGAAGTCATAAGAAGTCTGAAGAATGTATATAGTTTGATAAAAGCAAGAAACCCAGTAACTGTTGAATTTTGATTTCGAGACGATTGATATTGATTTCCAAGGGTTACGATGTGCATACTCAGGACTCAATTTCTGTCAATGTACAAATTGAGACCACATGGTGGTCGAGAAATCATGCCCCACCTACATCTGCGAAGTATACGCTCTGGATTCAGTCTTATTGAACTGTTGACTGTAATTGGCATCTTTTCGCTGTTACTGGCGTTATTACTCCCTGCAGTCCTGACTTCACGAGAAGCCGCGAGACGGGTTCACTGTAAGTCGAATCTTCATCAGATCATGCTCGCGCAGCATCAATATCTCAGCATTCACGGTGTTTTTCCCGATATTAATGGACACTTTCATTTGCGAATTGCAGATTTGATTGAATCTCCCGATCCCGATCGGTTCTCCAAATCTTCACTCTACATGTGTCCCACTGATGCAATGACTACAGGAGAGATTCGTACTGGCAATTTTTGCTCCTATTTCGGTAATACCGGATTGAAAAGAGAAGGTTACGCAGGGAGAGGCGATGGTTTTTCCGGGGGGTATCGGACGAGTCTCACCGAGTGGACAGTTGTGTATATTAGCGATGCCGATATCAAAGACGGACTTTCCAACACGGCTGCGGTCTCCGAGCGCCTGGCGCTGCCCTCTTTTCATGTTAATGATGTTGATTGGAGCGACTACCCTCATTTATGGAATCGTCTGATTCTTCTCACAGAGACTCCTCGCGACGATCTTACTGCTATGGCCGATGACTGTGAATTCCATGCGGGCTCGCCACGCGTCAGGCAGTATCAGGCAATACGGTACAATCACATTTTGCCCCCCAACAACAACAGTTGTACCAATGGACGACCTTTCGATTCGAATCTGAATTTCCCACTCTCAGCCCGCAGTCTACATCCGGGGGGTGTGAATGTGGCCATGGCAGATAGTTCTGTACGTTTCGTTTCAGAAAATATCAGTCGCGACATCTGGTGGGCTGCGGGAACTCGACGCGGTGGCGAGACGCTCAGCCTCGGAGATGAGTGATTTGGACAAGTTTAAGAATAAATGGGTGAAGCTGAGTATTGCAGCTTTTCTCCTGTTATTGGCATGGGGCTGGTTAGCGTACCCACCCTTCGAAGATAAGTTCGACCATGGTCCTCTTTCCTTGCTAAATAAGCGGCCTGCTCATTTTAACCCGGCACGTATCGATGATTGGGAGTTGTTGCTCAATGGCAAGCCCGTCGCAGATAATCAGCACACTGTTCGTATTGGAGAGACGCTACTGTTCACAGGTCATCTGTATCCCGTCATGAAGACGATTCCTCCCGGGGCTGTCTCTGGACTTGTGGTTTCCTTACGACCAGTTGACCACACAACGACCGAGGAGACTTGGGATATTGGAGATCAGGAGAGGGGTTGGGAATGGCCTTGCTACGCCATCACAGAGAAACGGATTATTGATGATGATCATATTGTTAACTCCAGGAATTTTGTTCCAGGTGACTATAACGCAAGAATTTATTTCATAGTGGAAGATAGCGATGCTGGAGAGAATACTGTCGATTTAATTTCGACAGCGAAGTTCACTATTCTTGCTCAAGAGCCGTGATTTCCCTACGACTCGAACCTACACCGCCATGACTGACTCGGCTCGCCAGTAATTTTCACGGTCCATAAAAAACGTTCCGCACAGTCAATGACTATACGGAACGGATATTCTAATGTCAGCTTCGCCTGCGAATTACAGGCCGGCGATTTTTGCAATCAGGTCGGCTGTGCGGCAGGAGTAGCCGTATTCGTTGTCGTACCAGCTGAGGACTTTGACCATGTTGCCATTGATCACGCTCGTCCAGCCGGAATCGAAGATGCTGCTGTACGTGCTGCCGACGATGTCGCTGGAGACGATCGGGTCTTCGTTGTAGTACAGAATGCCCTTGAGAGGACCTTCAGCAGCTTCTTTCATTTTGCTGTTGATCTCTTCGGCAGTGACATCTTTATCCAGAACGGCAACCAGGTCGGTCACACTTCCTGAAGGAACAGGAACTCGCAGGCTGATCCCGGTCAGTTTGCCTTTAACGGATGGCAGAACCAGCCCGACAGCTTTAGCAGCTCCGGTTGAAGTTGGAATGATGTTCAACGCAGCGGCACGAGCACGGTGAGGATCAGAGTGATACTGATCGGACACGCGTTGATCGTTCGTGTAAGCGTGAATGGTAGTCATCAGTCCGCTCGTGATACCGAAGTTTTCCTGAAGTACTTTGGCCATCGGAGCCAGGCAGTTTGTTGTACAGCTCGCGTTGGAGATGCACTTGTGATCGGCTGAAAGCTGATCGTCATTCACGCCCATCACAACCGTCAGGTCGACATTGTCTTTGGCAGGTGCAGACAGAACCACTTTACGGGCACCCGCTTCGAGGTGACTGTCGTATCCCGGTTTGCCATTGCCGGCTCGTGCGGTGAAGAATCCGGTCGATTCCAGGGCCACATCGATATTCATTTCTTTCCAAGGCAGTTCAGCAGGATTTCGCTGAGCAATCACCTTGATCTTCTTGCCGTCAACAACGAGAGAATCGCCATCGACTTCGACAGTTCCAGGATAACGACCCTGAACGGAATCGTATTTGAGCAGCATGGCGAGAGCTTTAGGATCGCCCAGATCGTTAATTGCGACAATATCGAATTCTTCTGGACGAGCAGCCATGGCTCGAAAAGAAATACGACCAATACGCCCAAAACCATTAATACCAACACGAACTGCAGCCACGGCGAGTTCCCCTTTCTGGTGTTTTTACACAGAGTTTTCTCAAAATCCCGGAAACAAACCCCGGGCACGGCACCATACACAGAAGTACCGCATGCTTCCTTCATCAAGGCAGTCAATGAAGAAGTATATCGCCAATCAAGTGCCTGCTCAACTAACTCACGTGGTTGCCCGGAACACATCAACAGGTTCGAATCTCTGGAGATGAGAGGAAACGAACCTATTACATACAAGCTCGAAGCGCAAGCGAGTGTTTTTATCGATTTCGACTCACTCGCTTGCGCTTCGTACTTGTAATTTCATATTCTTTTGGGGGGATGGCTGGGTTCGGGGTGTAGCGTAGCCCCCAGAATGTTCGATCCAGCAGCATACTGGACGCCTCTCCAGAACCGTTTATGATGTCGTAAGCCAAAAACCGACATGCTGAACTGGATATTAAAATGCGACTATTAATTGTCGAACCCTCAATTGCCACACGATTTACGCCGATTGCCCTGATGCGTCCGGTCTTTGAACTCCTGTGTGGGACACGTTCGCTGAGACAACGGCTGCTGGAGACATTGCCGGTCAATCAGTGGGGCGTGATTGTGCGGGACGAGCTGCAGGCTGTCTATCAGGAAGAATTTCCGGAAGCAGCCGTCAATGACATTAAGTGGATCAATGCTGAAGACACCCTTATTGTCGATGGCACCTGGCTGGGAGACCCCCGAATTCTGCTCGAATTCTGGGACGACGAGATGAAAAATCCAGAGACTGATTTCCCATTTGCATTTGTAAGACGGAAAGAGGCTTCTCAACTCGACACGCTCTCTGCAGTTGTTCAGACGTTTGATACGAGTGATCACTCGGCCTCGGATTCAAAACCACAACTGCAGTTTCCCTGGGATCTGGTCAAATACAATGGAGACCTGATTCATCTCGATTTCGTTTTGCAGGCTGAAAAGCTGGCAGGCCAAGGCCAAGATGTTTCCGGATTGTGCAGTCGTGAATCAAATCCGCAGCAAATCTATATTCACCCAACCGCCAAACTGGAACCGTTTGTTTCAATCAATTCCGAGAATGGGCCTGTGATTGTCGAGGAAGGAGCCATCATCCAATCGTTTACCCGACTCGAAGGCCCCTGCTACATCGGCAAACAAACGCAACTCTTTCGAGCCAATATCCGCGGGGAAACCTCACTCGGGCCAGTCTGCCGGGTGGGGGGGGAAGTTGAAGCGAGCATCATGCAGGGCTACTCCAATAAATACCACGATGGATTCCTCGGCCACAGCTACGTCTGCCCGTGGGCCAATCTGGGAGCATTGACATCCAACAGCGACTTGAAGAATGATTATTCGAATGTGAAATTTCCGTTAGGAACCGACTTCATTTCGACAGGCGAAAAGAAAATCGGCTGCCTGATCGGGGATCACGCTAAAACCGCCATCGGCACCTTATTTAATACGGGTTCGAATATTGGTGTGATGTCGATGGTGCTGCCAGCTGGAAGACTCTGCCCTAAGCACATCCCCAGCTTCACACGATTATGGCACGGCAAGCTGGATGATCAGGTCGATTTCGACGCCTCTTGCCAGACTGCAAACATCGCGATGAGTCGGCGGGGACAGAAACTGACGGAATCTCAGATTCAATTGCTGCGATCAATCTGCGAGCAAACAGCAAAAGAGCGAGAACAGGCGATCAATCGACCGTAGTATTAAAAAGGTCGAAAATTCAGACAAGCTGATGATTATATCTGCATGTTGTTGCATTGATTCAGCACAAAAAATGCAAACGCAGTCACTTATGACGTCTCTTTTTTTCGGTCCCAAAATTATTTTTGAAATTTTTCTGAAATCGGAGTTTTTTTCAGAAGATTTTTGAGTTTCATTGCGTCTAATATCGGGCAATATCATTTTGCGTATTGCTTGCCGGAATTTGATATTAAACTCCTGCCAACTGCCTCGCCATTACCTGACAAATCAGGCCCACCTGAAGTTGAATAATCCCTTCTTGAAACAGAGGGATATATAACAACCAGTGGAATCTCTTTGTCTACACACACTTTAGTATTTAGGAAAATGAATGTACGTCCCTTCCAAAGGTCGCCGCGGGTTTACCCTGATTGAGCTGCTCGTTGTCATCGCCATCATTGCCATTCTGGTCGCCCTGTTGCTGCCAGCCGTCCAGCAGGCTCGGGAAGCCGCTCGCAGAAGTTCCTGCAAAAACAACCTCAAACAACTCGGTCTGGCCATCCACAACTATCACGACACCTTCAACACCTTCCCTCCTGGCTATGTCCGTCAATTTTCAACGGGCACAACTGAAGCCCAGAGTTTCTGGGGCTGGCAGACGTATCTGTTCCCACAGATGGAAGAATCAGCTCTGTTCGATGCCATGAATGTCGGGAATATCCAGTTGCCAGTCGCCCTTGCCAATGCAACGACTCGAGGACAGATGGCCCAACCTATTGGACCACTCAAATGTCCGTCCGACAGCGGTCCCGATATTAATAACCGCTCACAACTCAACGACACCGTTCCTACAGCTCGCGACGTTGCCACCACTAACTACGTGGGAAACAACTCAAGCTTTGGTTTGGATACAATCACCGCCCCAGACACTCAACAACCTGTCTTTTTTGAAACCGGTGCCAATGCCAACGGATGTTTCTGGCAGAATTCCAAAATCCAATTCCGAGATATCACTGACGGAACCAGCAACACCATCATTGTTGGAGAACGTTCCTGGGAATTGAATAATTCCGGTGGAGCTAAGCGTCAATGTGATGCCGGGGTCGTCTTCGGTTCTAATTCTGGACAAACCCGCAACCTGCGTGCCTTGTTTGCCAATGGACGTGTTGGAATCAACGACAGCGGTTCCGGTATCACTGGCGGGGGACTGACTTCACCACAGTCTGACAACTGTAAGTACGGTTTCAGCTCTCTGCACAAAGGGGGAGCTCAATTCATGCTGGCTGACGGCTCCATTCGCTTTATCAGCGAAAACATTGAGCACACTCCCAACACGGCTCATAACAACGTCGTTTTCGAAAACCTGCTGAGCCGCAATGATAACAACGTCATTGGTGAGTTTTAGTATTCGCCGTCGTGTAACATGAAAAATAAAGGCTCGCATTTCTCGTTGAGAATGCGAGCCTTTTTATTGTGAAATCGACTATTCTGAGTCTCAGAATTACCGTGTGACGGAAATCAACTGGGAATGAGTCCAAATCAAACTATTCCATATGAAATCAATGAGAACTCTCACCAATGACTTCCGACACTTGGGGAACATCCAGAGGATAGTAGTGCAGAGAAATATCAGGCAGGAACGCGAGGATCATGCCCATCGAAAGAATGACGGTAGGCATCAAGAGGGCGTACTTCCAGTTTCGTTCATATTTCAAATGCATGAAGAACAGCATGACCAATCCCGCCTTGGCCGCAGCGACCAGCATCACTAGAGAACCAATCGTAACCTTCCAGGTAGGACTGGAAAACAGATCCAGCACAACCGAAGCAAGCGTCAGTCCACACAGGCAGAAGAAGATCGTCAGATAGTTGGGATGGGATTCAGTTGTGTCGTGCATTGGATTTTCAGCCTGAATGGTGAGCAATTTGTCTATTTGTATTTTGAAGATTCGATCGGAACTATTCAACTGTCTGATCTAATCAAGATGGAGGCACTATGAAACAGGCTGGAAGCCTGTCCTACCTGGTTATCGCTGATAAATCGGCACATAACCATTTTCGAGCTGCAGAATGGTGGCATTGATGGCAGTCGTATAGACATCACCAATATGCCCTTCCTTCCACGCTCCCGACGCATTCTGTTTCGGAAGAATCTGCCTGGAAATATCCTCAAAATATTTCGGCCATACCATTTCATCTCGATACATCACCTGAGAATAGTAGTAGTGTGTATAGTGCCAGTGGCCGAAGTAATTAGAGCTTCCCCCTTCATTCGGCCAGATGTTTTCCTTACAGAACTCAAGCATTTTTTCGACGTGGTCAGATTCATCATATTCGCCAGCACTGTACATAGCGGCGACTGCTGCCGCTGTGATGGGCGGTCGAGCGCCTCCGCCGCGAATCGAATATTGTACGCCCCCTTCCGGAGTGGTGCAGTCTTTAATGTACTGCTTGGCTCGATCGATAATTTCTTTTGCGACTGGAATTCCCGCATTGCGACACGCACGCAGCCCCTGTACCTGGGTGATACAGGTCGAGCCCTCATCAAAATCCCCGCCATCTTTAGCGGAGACATAGCCCCAGCCGCCGCGGGTCGTTTGGGCATATCCACTGAATTTGACCGAATTATTCAGCACTCTCAACAAATTCTTTCGACGCTCTGCCCCTTCTTCTTCTCCGAGAATCTGCGAGAGAAACAGCATCGAAAAGCCGTGACCATATGTGTAGTGGTAATCTTTCTCGTAGCCGATCAAACCATTCGGTTGAGACATATCAACCAGATAATCAACGGCTGAGCGGACCGTTTTGGCGTATTTCCCGCGATTGGTCGTCGAACCTTCACACAACAGGGCCATGCCGGACAGAGCCGTCATCGCGACCCGATATTGTCCGCCATTGGCTTCCCAGTAACCCTGACGTTTTTGCGTGCGCACGAGATAATCAAGTGCACGACCGACAGCCAGTTTGACTTTCGGATCCTGTTTTCGAGCGTATACTGGCATGTTTGGGACTAGTAATAGTCCCAGGCCAGCCAGGGCTTGTCGGCGAGAAATCTGCATGAGCAAGGCTCTCAACTTTTGGAACGGCGGATGATCTGCTATGTTTCCGTATGTATTCAGTATAGCAGAGGAGTGGCTTTGGATCGATCAGTATTCTAACGGGAATGATCCATTCGGTCCAATTTTGAATCCGCTCCCAATCGTGACAAGGCATCCAAACCATGAGCAATCCCACCCGATTAGCCGAATTACTCCGGGAAAGAGCCCTGAAATTCGGCGATTTCACCCTCGTTTCAGGCCGAAAAGCCAAATATTACCTCGATGGGAAGCAGGTCACTCTGCATGCCGAAGGTTTACGACTGGTCAGTCAGGGATTGTGGGATCTCCTCGACGAATTCGAGTTTGACGCCATCGGTGGCATGTCGATTGGAGCCGACCCGATTGTCGGTGGCATGTTGACTGTCGCAGCCGAGCAGAAAAGGGATGTCGTCGGCTTCATGATCCGCAAAGAATCCAAAGGTCACGGCACCCAGAAATTCGTCGAAGGCCCTGTTGAACCCGGCATGAAAGTCGCTATCGTCGAAGATGTGGTCACGACAGGCGGAAGTGCATTGCTGGCCGTCGATCGCGTGCAGGACTTCGGCTGTGAAGTGGTCGCGGTCGCAGGAATTATCGATCGGCTCGAAGGAGGAGCAGCAAACTTCGCCGCTCGAAACATTCCTCATCGGACACTGTTAACGATCCGAGATTTTGGACTGGAACCACCAGAAGATCTTACCTAATCAAGAGAGTTGCACTGGAATTGGTAGGAAGGGTAGCCCAGTTAGCTCCGCTATCTGGGTGGACGAAGTCCACAAGAGAACTGCAATTGAATGATCGAATTTCCTCACCAGTATCAAGTAGCAAAGCCACCCAAAAAGAATATTGATTTCCTGTTTACCATGAAGAACCAACCAGAACAACCACTTGGCTCGCCATAGTCTTAGCACACATCTCGTCAGGCACAGCCTGACCTACAGTCAACTTCAAGGATGTCACAATGCTTTCTGCCCAAGCTGCTTCCATTCAGCCGTTTCTGAAAGACAGCTACACTACAGAAGATCTTCAGAAACTGGAAACTCTCTTAAACGATTCCGGCACCTTCCGTTTCGAGGCTCTCTCGAATGGCCTCTTCCCCGCTGCCCTGGCATTGCAGGACGACACCGAATACACCGGCTACTCCAATTGCTGGGTGCGGGATAATGTCCTGGTGGCCTGGGGACTGTATGCATCTGGACGAGTCGAGCCAGCAGTAAGAAGTCTGCAGACACTGGCCGACTATTTCCTCAAATCGCGACATCGGTTTGACAATTTGATCGCCGGAAAAAGCGATCCCAACGATCCTATGCAACGCCCCCACATTCGCATTCGTGGCGAGCAACTCGAAGAGATCGATCAGCATTGGGCCCACGCTCAAAACGACGCCCTCGGCTACTTCCTCTGGGCATTCAGCAGACTCGCCTGCGACCGGGCCTTCGAGCCGACTTCGGATCAAATCGATCTGATGATTCTGTTCGTGGAAACACTGCACGCTCTGAAATTCTGGGAAGATGAAGACAGTGGCCACTGGGAAGAAGTCCGCAAAATTGCCGCTTCAAGTATCGGGACCGCGACAGCTGGCCTGCTCGAATTCAGTCGATTTTACGACGAACGAGTCGACCTGTTTCAGGAACATCAGATCGCCTGTGATCGAATCGACATTCTGGAAGATTCCATCACCCGCGGTCGAAACGCTCTGTATTCAATTCTGCCAGCCGAGTGTGTTCAGGAAGATCCCCTCAAAAATCGCAAGTACGATGCCGCCCTGCTCTTTCTGATTGAACCGCTGCAGATCGTCAACTACGAAATGGCCGACAGAATCATTTCTGATATTCAGGAACATTTACTAGGCGACTACGGCATCCGCCGCTATGTGGGTGATTCCTACTGGTGTGCAGACTACAAAGAAAAACTCTCCCCCGAACAGCGGACCGATGACTTCAGCGATAATCAGGAAACCCGGGATGCCCTGCTCCAGCCGGGTGAAGAAGCCCAATGGTGTATCTTCGATCCGATTCTCTCTGTGATTTATGCAAAACGATATCATCAATCGGGTGATATCATTGATCTCAAAAAACAAGTCGAGTACTTCCAGCGAGCGCTTACTCAATTGACAGCCGAAGATTGCCGCATGGGCGGATTGCGATGTCCCGAGTCGTACTATCTGGAAAACGGAACCTTCGTCCCGAATGACATTACTCCACTTCTGTGGACACAGGCCAATTTGTTGCAGGCTTTGGAGTGGATGAAGAAATCGACGGAAACGAATATCCAGTAAATGGCACTGACATCTTAACCCGAAGCGTCAGCGAGGGGACGGCGTTCTACAAGCATAGTCCCCTCTCCCTGTGGGAGAGGGTTAGGGTGAGGGGCAATCGATTTAGATTGCAGAAAGAACGCCGAAGGGGTCCCCCTCATCTGACCTTCGGCCACCTTCTCCCCAAGGAGAAGGAAATAGTGACGGAAATGTCATATGTTTCCTCTTTCGAACTACTTTCGCCCGATCACAAAACTCGCCAACCCGGCAAACGTCATAATGGAAAGCAAAGCCCCACCAGCGATAGCGAGACGTTTTTCAAGAGCCGATTTGCGAATATCAGGCATCAACATGGCAAGTTGAGCAGGGCTCAGATCCAGCAGCAGATGACAGCGATACATATCGGCCTGAATGGAACTGTCCTTCAGATTGAGCTGATAGTCTTCGATATACTCATCCAGAATAAAAGAGTTCAATTGCTCGATGGAGATTTCTGGCGTTTCACCAGGCGAATTGATTTGTTCAAAAATCGCCTGCTTCGTCTGATCGATTGCTTCCTGATGAGCTTCCTCACGAGTCACCCAGCGACCACTGCTGACAATCATCTGCTGATTGAACGTCGGAATCCTTTGAACTCCGGGATGTTCCAGTTGAGCCAGCGCTTGCGGTCCCGCTTCTTTAATCCAGCGGGGATAATTCTGTTCGGGATGCTTCAGTTCGTCGAGTTTCGCTTCCAATTGCTGACGAAGTTTACGAGTTCGCTCTGAGCGATCTAAGTCTGGTTTAGCCTGCTGGACATTTTTCTCATCAAGTTCGGACAGGGCATCTTCGAGAATTTGAATGGCCTCTTCCCGATATTCCTGCTTCACAACTTCTTGAGGCTGCGCAATTTGATGAGTCTCACGTGATTCCATCGTGGCTATCTGCACCATCTGGCCAGAAGAAACAGACGTGCGTGAGATCGTCCAAAACATGAGAGGAAAGGCTAGTAATGTTAAGAGACCCAATATTCCCACAATAGCCTTAATCAGTTTGGTGCCCCTGCCAGACGACTTCAGACTGAAATAGATTGCAGCATAAATCACTCCCATGACCACATTTCCCAGGATAACGAGAATGGGTATCGAGATGTCAGGAGTTGAATTCATGGGTTTTCTTTCCTTGAGGTTTCATTTCAATACGAGAACTTCAAGATATATCCAGACAACGATTAAGAGATATTGCGAGACTGCATCGGAGCGGCCAGCTGGAGTGCCGCGGTAATTGTTGCCGCCCAGGTAATCCCCCAGACCAGTGGAAACGTAAAAAAGATGCAAATGATGTATGCCGTGAATGCAGACCAGATGATCGAAGAGAATTCATAGCGATAGTTCCTTCGATAATCACTGACCAGCCACCACGAGCGAATCGAAAACAATATTCCGAAGAAGGTCGCATAGCCGACCATTGTCGGTGCCCAGATCGTTTTCAGATGATCCTCACGATGATAGTGCGATTGATGAGTGTCTTCAGTGCTCACTTGCTCACTCGCTGCGACTCGATCCATCTCCCCATGCTCCTGCATCATGACAGGAGTCACATAAGCAGGTTGAATTTCGTCAAACTCGAATGCAGGACTTTCCGGGCAGATTTCAATCGGTTCTGCCAGATCGTGCCGTCCAATGTGAGACACGATTCCCGTTTTTCCATGCGGGAAAATGACATTCGGATATTCCACCAGCAGCCAGTGATGCAAACCGCTCACCGCTGTTCCCGTGGCGATCCCCGCGACTGCCAGGGCAATTCGAAACCGGGAATGATCCAACTTCCCCCGTGACCATAATTGCGTAAAGCCCAGCAACACCCAGGTCGCCAGACAACTGGAAAGCACGAAGAATGTGATATGTCCGAGATCAAACCCGCTGCGTGACCACTGCGAAGAAAAGAAGTCGCGTGAGACAAACAACACCGCAGCCGTCATTAGAATGATATAAAAAGGGGTCCGAGCGATCGCAGAAAGAGTTTGCGCCATCCGCTGAGAAAAACTCCGATACTTTGTCGGAGTCAGCGGCTTCGCGACTCTTCGAGTCGAGTGAACCTTCTCCCCAAACCGATGCGTGTTCGGCTCTTCTCCTCGGCTTGCCTGAAACTCACTGCGAGCCCAGCGGAATAATCGCATTCCCAGAAACAGACACAGACCAAAGGCCAGCATCGACAGCCAGGTCAATCGGTTAGGAAAGATCCGGAACAGAATCATCATTCCAGCAATCCCGGCTAACACCGGCACTACTCGATCACCCAGCCTTTTTGGAGAAACTGAGGGGTGAGTGTCGCGAACGGTTGCATCCAGATTATCATCCTGAAATGTTTGATCCGCTGGCCCCATCGCGATTTTCACACCATCGTGATTTGTAAGCCTGGAGCTCACAGGCATCGCCTGACCATTCACGGCTGCTGAAAACGCAGCTTCAAATTCCTGAATCGTTTGAAAACGCTCGGTCTCTTCTTTGGCCAGAGCTTTCCCGATCACCGGTTGCAATTTCGGATCGAGCATGTCGAGCTTCGGCGGCTCGGTCAGATGCTTCATCAGGATTTCGCCCGTCGATTCTCCATCGAAAGGCACTTGTCCTGTCAGCATTTCAAAGGCAATGATACCCATCGCATAAATATCGACACCCGGTCCATATCGACCACGCGCGACTTCGGGAGCCATGTAATAAACGGTTCCCACACTTTGCGTATGCGCACTGCGTTGAGAGGCACTGATGAATTTCGACAGGCCGACATCAGCAATTTTCAGCTGCCCGTGATCCCAGAAAATATTGGCTGGCTTCAAATCGCGATGCACCAGGCCGCGATCATGCAGAAAGCCGAGGCCCTCGCAGGCCTGTTGCAAAACCTGACTGGCCTGCTGACTCGACATGCCATTCGGAAACTTTTCGATCGCCTCTGCCAGGGTGTTCCCGGAGATATACTCCATCAATATCCAGTAGTCGCCGTCGGCATCGGTTTTCACATCAAAAATCGTCACCAGATTCGGATGGCTCAAATTCAAACATTGCGAAACACCACGAAGCTCAATCTCCATGTTGTCGTGCAGAAGTTTAATCGCAACTTCCTTCCCGGCATCGGTCAAGGCATAGTAAACCTCACCAAAACCGCCACGATGGATCGCTCGCTTGATGGTCATCCCCTCAAGTGGCTGATCTCCGGCTGAAAATGTAAATTTCATGTTAGGTGTCCCGCAATTCCCGTAGGTCAGGCTGTGCCTGACATGAATAACTATTGACGTCCAATTTCGTCAGGCACGGCCTGACCTACGGCCTCATTCTTCAATACAAGGTTTCCAGATAAAACCCAAATTCATCCTGTTCGACATGTTGATCCAACGGGACAGGCAGATCGACGATCTTCTGCTCTGCGTCCGTTTCCCGTCCCACGGGTGATCGAAAATGAAACTGTCCCTGCTGATAAATTAAAACGCCTGATTGTTCCCAGTGGGGACAACGGATATGAGCCTGACTCCCTGGCCCCATCAGTAACAAATTCTCCATCAGGACCACGCCGTCCACTCGATCGACCATCCGATCCAGCGGATCAACCTCCAGCACAGCCGTTTGCGATAATGGCGATTTCCTTCGCACGGAAACCTTCACCTGATTTCCAAGGCTCGCTCGACAATTGTTCGTGAGACAGGTCTCCTCAATCAACAGGTTTTCTGGTTTTCCGGCATGAAGTGATTCATTTTCTGAGTTGTGTGTTGTTACCGAAACCGCCCCATGAGCAGGCCGAATCGTGTATCCATTCGTTCTTCGGGAAATAATTGCATGATTCGTCGAAAGCTGGCTAAATAAGGCAATCTGGCCAGATACACCGGCTCCCGTCGGTCCGCCGATCGTCACATCATCACTCAAAACGAGTCGATAACTCCCCACGCGATCGATTCGCAGGATGACATCGTTCAGAGAATGACTTTCCGACTTCGGCATCATCCGATCCTTTTCTTTCTCAACGTACTGACCCATGACAGAGTTCATCATCTTATCCGGAAATGAAAGTCATTTTGAGAAATATTTTTCTGAATCTCTATGAAAACGACGGGTGGCGGGGGCGCTCCGCTTGAGCGGAAGCCC
>DEML01000042.1:0-28638 GCA_002359185.1 Planctomycetaceae bacterium UBA2671 | reverse complement strand
AGAGCGCCCCCGCCACCCAGGTTTTTGCCCACTCCCCTCGCTGACGCTTCGGGTTAAGATAGTTCGCAAAAAAAGGTGGGCCAGTGCCCACCTTTGGTGCTGATTAATCCTCAGGATTACAGAGCACGGTCGGCCAGGTCGGCTTCGAAGTACTCGTCAATCTGGCTGGAGATTTCGACTTCTGGTTCCAACTCGGTTTCGACAGGAATCAGTCCTGCAGAATTGACATCGGTTTCGAGCAGGCGTTCTTTGATGTCGAGTTGTTTGTTCAACTCAGCAATCAGATTCTTCGCCTTACTCAGACGACTGTCATCCACCAGAGTCGATTCGCTGATCGACTCAGCTGCTTTGATCGATCGCATCCGGGCATCCAACTGAGCCAGTTGAGCTTCCAGATCTTTCTTGGTCGAAATCAAGGTCGCCAGATGTTCTTCGTTGGCATTCAGAGCCGTCTGACGGGCATTCAGGATGTCTTCTTCGCGATCCAGAGTCTCTTCAGCAATTTTGAAACGTCGGAAACGCGTTGCCAGGTCCTTTTCGACCTGCTGTTGCGTGTAAGACTTGCCAGCGATCACGTACTTGGTATCAGCAGAGTCGAGATTGGTGCGTAAAGCCAGAATCGCATCTTTCTGCTTTGTCAGCGACTCACGTCGAGCATCGACTGTGCGGTGAAGTGACTCGACTTCCACCTGCTGTTCGGCAATCACGTGCATCGAATTACGAATTTCGGGCACAAGATCCTTCACCATCTGCTCGGCTCGACGAACTTCAAATTCAATCGGCACCTGACTTTTCACTGACTGACGAATTTCCGAACCAGCCGTTTTAATGTAGGTTAAGGCACTCCGGCCAAAAACAAAAGTACTGGCTCCAACCAGCAACAACCCGGTAACTATTGCCTTAGTAATCATGGCTCGATCTCCCCTCTGAGATTTATTTCTGTGAGAACAATTTCTTTTCAATCGCTCAAAATACTGTTTCGTAGGCATCTCATCTCTCCCTGAAGCTTTCTGACAATCCAGAAATGATTGCCAACTCGCACAGCTATTCGCTGAAGCAGGAGAAATATTGAGCAGATTTTGGGAAATTTATCAGATTTTGGGGAAGACCGTGACTAGCAATTGACGTAAGCCATTACCAGCATACAAGTAATGACCTACTCCTTAGTTTGTACGGAATTTAATTTCTTTAGAAATGCTTGATCTAGATCATTCTCAATAATGAACTGCAGCATACGGCAGGAGTAAACCCTGCGTTTTATGGTCATTTAATGCCCCTGCGACTGCAGAAACCATTCAAATTGGCTAGCGTTCGACCGTCAATTCATTGATGACATCGATTTCCGGCGAGAGTTTTTTGAGGGCTTCCTGAGCGAGTTGCTTTTGATAATAGGAGCCAATTTTCCCGCTGACGCGAACCTGATTCGCGAGAACTTCAAAGCGTGATTTCCGCGAGACTTCATGCGAGGCTCTCCGAAGAGCAGCATTCACCCGAGCCGCCAGTTCATGCGGATTGTCGATGCGATACATCTTATTCATACGGTGTTCCCTGAACCAGAGAAGTCAATCAGCGATTAAAATTGAGAGGCTGATTTCATATCGGCAACATTAGATATGTATCATTATGCGATTCGCTAGTGCCGAGAATGTGTCGCAAAGCGGACAGTGAGTGGCTGACTCATTCGCTTTTTCAGTCAGGATCGTCAAAACTGGAGGGACGGAAGAAGTCCGACAATCGTCAAAACGAGAATCAAAAAGGCACGATACTATGACTATCAATAATCGATCACCCTTTCGCTGTATTCCTGTTCTGACAGGTCTGCTGTCTCTATGCGTTTTCACCATGCCTCATCTGAAAGCCGATGAAGCCGAGCAGAAGCAACTCAAAGAGATTTCACAGAAAATTTCAGAAGCGATCGACAAAGACCAGGATGCGGAGGCTGTGAGATTGCTGTCGGAGTTCATCAGTATCGATCCGGCTTCGCCGCGAGCCTGGTATCTGCGGGGGGTCTACCATTTCAATATCCAGAAATTCAAAGAATCGGTCAGCGACTTCGATCAATATGTGAAACTACTTCCTGCAGCAGAAGTAAAATTATGGGAGCGGGGCATCTCCCATTATTATGCAGGGATGTACAAAGCAGGAGCAGAACAGTTCGCACTATATCAAACGTATCACGATAACGATGTCGAGAATTCCGTCTGGCGATTTTTATGTATGACAAAAACGGATGGCATCGAAGTCGCCCGCAAAGAAATGCTGCCGATTCGCAATGATCCACGCATTCCGCTGATGGAAGCTTATGCCCTGTTTCGCGGGGAATCGACACCGGAGAAAGTTCTGGAAGCTGCCAAAGCCGGAGATCCTGCCCCGGAAGTGCTGGCTGGGCGGATGTTCTACGCTCAGCTCTATCTGGCACTGTATTTCGAAGCGCTGGAAGATCACGAGCAGGCCCAAAAGTATGCCACCGCGGCCTGGAAAGAGCATGAAAAGACGCAAGGCATCAGTCGCTACATGTGGCAGGTCGCCAAAATCCATGCCCTGCAGTATGACAAGAAAGAGCAGAGCGAAACGAAACCTGATCAGCCAGCTGTCGATTGATTGACGACCGCGGTTCCCAGTTCATCGAGAATGGGAAGATGGCCGCCATAAGTTCGCTTGAGATTCTCGGGCGTCAAAGTTTCTTCGACAGGTCCCCAGGCAATAAGTCTTCCATTGAGCAGGAGGACGGAATCGAACGAACGTTTGACGGTCAGTAAATCGTGATGCACAACGATGAGCAGTTTCCCGCGTTCTTTCAAGCCGCGGAGAACTCCGAGCACAATATCTTCCGTCGCCGCATCGACACCCGCGAAAGGTTCATCCAGAAAATAGACGTCCGCATCCTGAGCGAGCGCTCGTGCCAGAAAGACCCGCTGCTGCTGCCCACCAGAAAGACGACCAATCTGCCGGTTCGCATAATCCTGCATCCCGACATCCTGCAGGCAGCGATCCGTCAACTCCTGTTGAGCTTTGCCGGGACGTCGAAACCAGCCAAGCTTGGCATACGTGCCCATGAGCACGACTTCACGAACGGTAATCGGAAAATCCCAGTCGACACTTTCCCGCTGAGGAACATATCCAATTCGTTTACGAACTTTTTCAATCGGCTGCCCAAACAGCGACACATTCCCCGAAAGCGGCTGCACCAGATCGAGAATCGCTTTGAGCAGCGTACTCTTCCCCGCTCCATTCGGCCCGACAATTCCCAGCAATTGCGGGGAATCAATTTCAAAATCGATATTCCACAGCACCGGACGATGCCGATAGGCAACCGTCAGATCATGAACATCAAGAATGGCAGCAGGCTTATTCAACGGGATCAACTCATCAATTCGCAGATTTTGGTTGTCGAGACTGATTATTTACTACATGATACATTTTCAGCGGTGCAATTGAAATGTGAAGAGGAAGTCCATTCAGGTGAGATGACATGAACACAGACAATATTCATGCGCTGGGGGAGCAGCCCCACAAAAAAGCATGGCTCGCCTTGCTTTGTCACTGGCTATTGATTCTGTGCGTAGTCGTCGCTGTTTACGCAATTAGCAGCGGCCCAGTGATGGGAATCGGATTCTGGCTCCGAGAGACAACAGGACACAACGAGTTTTATGCGGTAATGCTCCCGTATTATCCGCTGTTCGCCTTGAAGCTCACACCATTGGGCTTTGCTTTTGAATGGTATGTCGAATGGTGGGTTTGCGATGTGTTTCAGACGGTTGGCCCTGGATAACTTTCATCGCTTAATAATTGTAGTGATACTGGTATTGATAGCTCGGAAACGGAAATGTCTGGTACTGATAGTTGTACTGGTAATTTCGTGGTCCGTAATACGTGTTGTACGGCACATATCTTGGGCCGTAGTAGGTTCCGTAATTGTACGGCGTCCCATAATTGTAGTTGCCATAGCCGCGATAATAGGTGCCGTAATTCGGGATGCGGTAATTGTTGTTGTACCCGTTACTGTAAATTCCACTGTTGTAGTCCCGGCTGGAATCTGGACGCCAACTGTAGCGATCAGCCGAGGCGGTCGCTGTACTGAATGCGATGAGCATTGCAGCAATGGTTAATGTGCTTAAGAACGATTTCATGACTACTCTCCTGATTGATAAATGAACGTGAACCATCACGCTCCCACACATTCTGAAAATGAATGTTTCTATATTCACGATATCCGGAAATCGATCGAAGAGAACTGGTTTTCTGTGCAGATCTGAAAATCTTTGAAATTTTTCAACACGATTTTCGTGCTTGTAATATGAGACATGCGGAAATAATCCTGAATAATCTGCACGATCGTCAAAATCCGAATCGCTTGAACTTCTCTCTTCGGGATATGTCAGCCGTGGTTCAATAATTCTCTAAGAACCACCTGCCATGAACTAATCTTGAACGATGATTGCCAGCATTTCCTGGCCTTTTATTGCTCAAAATTCCCTCAGTTGTACAAGCACGACAGCCCCCATGCTCTTCAACAGTTTCACATTCTGGATTTTCTATGCTCTCGTGCTGATGCTGTATTTTGTCTGCAGGCATCGCGCTCAGAACGTGTTATTACTGATTGCCAGCTACTTCTTTTATGGCTGTTGGGACTGGCGATTTCTCAGTCTGATCGCCATCTCGACGATCATCGATTACTTCGTGGCCCTGAAAATCGACTCCTCAAAAATTGCCTGGCGTCGCAAAGCGTTCGTCACTTTGTCGATCTGCACGAACCTCGGCATCCTCGCCTTTTTCAAATACTACGGCTTCTTTGCAACCGAGTTAATCACGCTCGGACAATCGGTCGGCGTGCCACTTTTGCTACCGACTTTAAACATCATTCTTCCTGTCGGTATCTCGTTCTACACATTCCAGACAATGAGCTACACGATCGACGTCTACCGGGGCGATTGCAAACCGACCCGCAGCCTGCTCGATTTCGCAGTCTACGTCTCCTTCTTTCCGCAACTGGTCGCCGGGCCGATTGAACGAGCTTCGCACTTTCTGCCCCAGGTCATTCAGCCTCGCACTTACAAAGAAGGCGATTTCCAGGTCGGTCTCTATCTCATCATTCTCGGTCTCTTCAAGAAAATTGTTGTGGCCGACAATATGGCGGTTCTGGTCAACGCGATTTTTGATACGCCGACATCACAACTGACCGGACTCGAAGTTCTGGTCGGTGTGTATGCGTTTGCCTTTCAAATCTACGGAGACTTCTCCGGATACTCTGCCATTGCCCGAGGCATCTCCAAATGGCTCGGCTTCGACCTGATGGTCAACTTCCGTAGACCTTACTTCGCCGTCGACCCCAGCGATTTCTGGCGACGCTGGCACATCAGCCTCTCGCAGTGGTTGCGGGACTATTTATACATTCCGCTCGGCGGCAATCGTCATGGCGAATTGATGACCTATCGCAATCTGATGCTGACCATGCTGCTGGGCGGACTCTGGCACGGAGCCAACTGGACCTTCATCGTATGGGGAGCCCTGCATGGAGCTTTACTGGCAGGATATCGCTACTTCGTCACTTCAAAACAAAAGCACCGGGGTGAAGAACCTGCACAGTATCAGACCACCCTGCTCCGCTGCGGCAAAATGTTTCTGATGTTCCACTTCGTCTGCCTGACGTGGCTCCTCTTCCGGGCTGAAAGCATTCTGCAGGCCTGGGAAATGATGATGGTCATGACGGGCAGTTGGGCGTGGACGCCAACCGTTTCACTGATCACAGGCATGTTGATGTTCTGTGCGGGGCCTTTACTGTTGTTTGAAGCGTGGCTGGAGTTCGGAACGAAAGCAGAAGAATCCTTCCAGATTCACTGGAGCTGGCGGGGACTGGCCTATTCCTATGCCTTAATGATGTGCCTCTGTTTTCCACCACCAGTCGCCAGCAGTTTTATTTACTTTCAATTTTAAAAGGGAGTATCGGGTGCCATGCTTGCATCGCGCAGCAGAGCAAGCATGATTCGACGCTCCTACTCAAAAATCGTCAACTAATTTTGAGAACAAGTGTCGTAGGTCAGGCACTGCCTGACGACAAACAAGGTGGCACACATATTTCGTCAGGCACAGCCTGACCTGCGAGATATTTATTGGGTTACGCTTCGCTAACCCAACCTACGAATAAGAATGAAAACAGAATGAGCATTTGTTTGCCCACAATGGAATCAGAAATCGAACCACAAGCCAACATCATACGTCCGACGAAACGTCGACGTCTGTTTCGAGCCGAGTTCGGCGTGCTGCTGGTCGTGCTCGTCTCATTTCTGGCACTGGAAAGTATCTTCCGTTTTCGTGGGGAAATTCTCTCCAAAGATATCGCCCACCTGAATTCATTCGATCAGATTTCACGCAACCTGGCAGAAGATGCTCACCCAAATGAACTTCGCACATTATTTCTGGGAAATTCCCTCACACGATACGGCATCAATCAGGAACTGTTCACTCAGATCATCGAGAAGGACTACCACCTTCCAATCAAAACAGCCAAGATGAACCCCGATAACACAGCCTTGGCGGACTGGTTCTATGCCTATCAGACCTACTTCAAAAAAGCTGGCCGACCTCCGGAAGTGATGATCGTCGGTTTTGAAGGCAACCATCTGCGGGATGCCCCTTCCAATCATCTCGATCGACTCGCCTACTACTACGGAGCCGGTAACGATCCCGAGAATCTCGATCGATTTGACCTCAAAACGCTCGAACAGAAAATATCATTTCAACTCTGTCGCGTCTCAGCTGCTATGGCGAACCGGGATCGACTGCAACGTCGCATGCTGGACAAAGTCATCCCGCAGTATCGGGAAGGCATGGATCAGCTCAATGGACGACTGCAAATTGCAGGATCATCGTCTCGTAAAGAACAGATCTCCTACGAGCGACTCCTCAAATTCATCGCCCTGGCAGAGCAGGATGATGTGCAGGTAATTCTGGTCGCGATGCCCGTCCCCGAATTCTACGAATTTGACACCCCCCTGCTGGAAGTCGTTTCGAGCACCTCTGCTCAACTGGTCGATTGTCGACTCATCCCCGGTCTCACCAACGACATGTTCTTTGACGGCCTGCACATGGACGAGCAAGCCTCTCGAATTTACACGACCGCTCTGGCGGAAAAAATCGGACTTGATCTAAAACTGTTCCAGGCTGAAAAAATCGCACAATTTCCATGAATTTGAGAGGTCTCGACCGGCTTCATCGATTTATGATATCATCCCTCTCCTCATCACCTTCCCCCGTATTCCATTCCAAAGATTGAAATTCTGGTCATGCCAAGACCGGATTCTCCTCAACATCCTGGAATCAAATTTCAAAACGACAGATTTGTCGTCTGGCTGCTGCTTGCGCTGGTTTTATTATTGCCGTCTGGTTGCAACTGGATTCAGCGTAAACATGGACACAACCAGGACTTATGCCGCGTCTGCATCGAGCAATCCTTTTCCGCCCAGCAAACCGGCGACCTGGAACAGGCGCGAGAGCATCTCGAAAAGGCGATCAAAATCGAGCCCCATCATGCCGAAACCTGGTGGAATCTGGCCGAACTTTCCATCCAGCAGGATCGCTATAATCAGGCGATTGTCGAACTGAAGGAGTATCTTGAGTTACAGCCAGACGATCCTCACGGCTATTTGAGACTGGCTCAATTGTATTATTTACAAAACGATTATGAACCAGCCCAAGTGGCTCTGAAAGAGACAATTCGTCGAATTCCCAACAATATCGATGCAGTGATGCTTTCCGGACGACTCGCACGGAAACAGGCCGATCATTCTCAGGCCATGTCGGCTTATTATCATGTGTTGCAGATCAATCCGAATCATGCTGAAGCCACTTTAGAACTGGCAGAAATGCTGCTGGCCAAACACGAATCGGTGCAAGCCGCCACCATTCTCCGCTCATTGGCTCGGTCGAATTTGATTCCGGAAGATGAAGCTCGGACACATCTGAACCTGGGCATTGCCTACGGGCAGAATGGTCGCTGGGAAGACGCAGTCGAACATCTGGCAATTGCGGATTCCATGGCAGAGAAACCGACTCAACGGGATCGGTACCGCCTGGCCTATGCCCACTATAAAGCTGGCACCTCGCAGCAGGCCCTGGAAATCCTGCTGAAAATGGCTGACTCAGAACACTGGGATACAAGAACAGAAAATTTTTATGCGACAATCACAGGGACGATTCCTCAAACAGCCTATGCTCCCTCCGTCATGTCTGCTTCCCATGAACAACGCTCCGATCATCCCTTTCTAAAGGACCTGCAGATCAGTCCCGTCTTTGCGACCGACCGTCTTCTGCAGAAACTTTCAGAAACAGAAGTTGACATCGTGCCTCCCGAATGGGGACCAAAATAGGAGATAATGTTGATTCGAATTTATCAAAATACCGAGAGTGACAAGGGCGCTCCGCTTTAGCGGAAGCCTCCGGAAGTTCCGCGATGATAGAGTATGATCTCACCAAAGCATCTTAACCCGACGCGTCAGCGAGGGGACAGCGATCTCTCAACACTTGGGTTAAACTAATTTCTTCAAAGTCGTTATATCATCTCATGCAAATTGATGTCCTCCTGAGGAACAAGTTGAACGTCTATTCTGACGCGAATCGAATAATTCTCATCGAAATTCCAGGAACCGATTGATGTTCATCGTGTCATCCTTCGATGAAGGCTGATATTCTCACATCATCTCATACTCCAACCGTTGACCGATATTCGGGATTCGTTAGGATATGAAAATTGAAGAATTGTTCCTAATCGCTGTCGGCTGACTGTTTTAGACTTGCAACATGCAGTCATATCGTTATAGTTCGCCGCTTGCGAATGGGTTCCGTTCGTGCCTGCGTACCACTGTCGATAAGATTATTGACGGCCAGTTGCACAGGATTTGTCCTGGTAATCAGGAAACTGCTAGCGTAGCTCAACGGCAGAGCTCCGGTTTTGTAAACCGGTGGTTGTGGGTTCAAATCCCTCCGCTAGCTTTTACTTCGATCTCACTACAGAAATGCAGTGTTCGTAGTATGTGGAATGTCTGGGGATGTTCCCGAGCGGCCAAAGGGGTCAGACTGTAAATCTGATGGCTCAGCCTTCACAGGTTCGAATCCTGTCGTCCCCATTTCATGAAAATAGAGCGAGTTTCGGGGGCACGCTTGCCGAAACTCCTCTAAAATGTGTACGCTTGGCTGCGTACATACCCGCGGGTGTAGTTCAATGGTAGAACTCCAGCCTTCCAAGCTGGTCGTGAGGGTTCGATTCCCTTCACCCGCTTTTAAGTAGATTTATTTGAAAACAAGTGACGAACAGTGAGAAGCGCTGCTGCTGTAGCTCAGTGGTAGAGCACTTCCTTGGTAAGGAAGAGGTCATGGGTTCAAGTCCCATCAGCAGCTTTGGCCTGCTTAAGGCTTGCTTTGAGGGAGGGCTGGTTGCTTGACCTCAAAAAAGTAACTGCGGTATTTTTTTTCACCGCCGCAGTTGCTCGCGTCATTGTCATACGGTGATTATCATTCAAAATCGTGGTATTAAGTGACGGATCCTGAGAGTCAGGGTTCGGACCGTCTTTTCGGAGCTAGGAATTAAGAGATGGCTAAGCAAGTCTTTGAGCGTACTAAACCCCACGTTAACGTGGGAACAATCGGTCACATCGATCATGGCAAAAGCACACTGACAGCTGCCCTGGTTCAGGTTCAAGCTGCCAAGGGACTCGCAAAGTCTCTCAGCTATGCAGAAATCACCAAGGGTGGTACTGTGCGAGACGACTCCAAGACTGTGACGATTGCCGTCAGTCACGTGGAGTACGAATCGGTCGAACGCCACTATGCACACATCGACTGTCCGGGTCACGCCGACTATGTCAAAAACATGATTACCGGTGCCGCTCAGATGGACGGAGCGATTCTTGTCGTATCCGCTGCAGACGGTCCGATGCCTCAGACTCGCGAGCACATCCTGCTGGCTCGCCAGGTAAACGTGCCTGCTCTAGTTGTCTTCCTCAATAAGTGCGATCTTGTCGACGACGAAGAGTTGCTCGAACTGGTCGAAATGGAAGTTCGCGAACTTCTCAGCAAATACGACTTCCCCGGCGATGACATCACAATCGTCCGCGGAAATGCAAAAGCAGCCCTGGAAAATCCTTCAGACGAAGCTTCTGGCGAATGTATCCAGAACCTGTTGAATGCCTTGGATACAGACATCCCAGAGCCTTCTCGTGAAGCTGACAAGCCATTCCTGATGGCCGTCGAAGACGTCTTCTCGATCAAAGGTCGTGGTACCGTTGCCACTGGTCGTATTGAACGTGGCGTTGTCAATGTTGGCGACAAAATCCAGATCATCGGCCTGAAAGACACCCAGGAAACAACCGTAACTGGCGTCGAAATGTTCAACAAGACTCTCGATTCCGGAATGGCTGGCGATAACGTCGGTCTGCTCCTGCGAGGGGTTGAAAAAGACGACATCGAACGTGGTCAGTGTCTGGCCAAAGGTGGCTCGATCACTCCTCACTTCCGTTTTGAATGTGAAGTTTACGTTCTGAGCAAAGAGGAAGGTGGCCGTCATACACCGTTCTTCAGCGGTTACCGCCCTCAGTTCTACTTCCGCACAACAGACGTAACCGGTGCAGCCAAGTTGCTCGGCGGTGCCGAAATGTGTATGCCAGGCGATAACGTGGCTCTGGAAGTTGAACTGCAGAAGCCAATCGCCATGGACGAAGGTAGCCGATTCGCTATCCGCGAAGGTGGCCGAACTGTCGGTTCTGGTGTTGTGACAAAGATCCTCGAGTAGTTTTACTCGATGCCTTGGTTGTCCGGCTTTGAGTGGAGCGTTCGTTGCGGGAGCCGGAAAAAATCAAAGGCGAAGCTGCAGCCGCAAGGCTGAATGAGAAATTTCACCAGCCTCGCTCTTGCATAAACAAGGGCGAGGCTTGGTTTTCTTGAGAGACTGTTTATTTAACTGATTTAACTATAGCGTTTGAGGGTGACTGATATGGCTCGTGAGTATGTCTGGTTGGAATGCACTGAGACAGGCATGCGTAATTATCGTGTGCCTAAGGAAATGCGTGGCACCGAGCGGCTGGAACTGATGAAATATTGCCCAAAGCTCCGCAGGCACACCACTCATAAAGAGTCTCGCAAGAAGTAAGCACACAACCCAATCGCCTGCGCAGTCCATCTCGGCTAGGCAGGCTGGGCTTGTTGTGTTATTTTTTGTAACTCACCCCGGGACAATCCTGCTGTTGATTCTTGATCATTGCAGGGTTCCGGACATTGAATACGTGATCTGAATATCAACGGGCGTAGCTCAATTGGCAGAGCAGCGGATTCCAAATCCGCAGGTTGGGAGTTCAAGTCTCTCCGCCCGTGTTTCAAGTCTGAGCTTTCCATGAGCGGGCAAGTGAAGACACTAAGTTATCTCAAGTCTATTAAGAACATATTGTTCGGCGGGACAGGAAGTATGTCGAAATCTAAGTCGTCGTCCGGTTTGTTAGCAGAAATGTTTTCAGCCAGCCTGTATAAGCGTGCCCAAGGCCAGCAGGTTCGTCAGGTCACTGGACTGGCAATCGCTGCAGTCTTCATTGTGGCTGCTTGGACGATGAAAATTAATATGCTGAATGGTTTGGATCCAAACCTGCAACTCATTATCCCAACCGTCGTTGGTGCACTGGGATGCTGGTTTGCGTATCGTATAGTCAACTATCCCCGTGCGGCTGATTTTTTGATCGCTGTTCAGGGAGAGATGGAAAAAGTGTCGTGGCCAACCTGGCCACAATTATGGCGAGCGACTATTGTCGTCCTTGTCGTTATGGTCTTCCTGGCGGTTGCACTGTTTGCCTTCGATGTGGTCTGGCAGTTTTTGTTTAGACAGGTCGGCTTCCTGAAGGTTTAATTGGGTAAATTTCCGACGTTTTTCAAGAAAATATCATCGGCGCTGGGATTTCTTCAAATCTATAGGCGTCTGGCACTTGAAATTCAGCAGCGAGATTTCCATAATCCCCGTTTCTCTGCTCGGGGACGAATATCCGTGACCGTTATGTTGACGGTTGATGAATATTCGTGAGCACTTAATTTTGGATAGGTTGTGGACCTTGTTCCATGGATGATCTGGATATCGACAATTCGAAAATTCCTTCACGGGATGATGAAGCTGCCTCAGGTAAGCCGGACATGCTCTGGTATGTTCTGAAAGTGCAGTCGAATCGTGAACGCACCATTCGTGATGCGTTGCTCCGTCGAATCAAGCGTGATCATCTCGAAGAGTATTTTGGCGAGATCATTATCCCGACCGAAAAAATTGTCGAAACCAAGAGCGGCAAGAAGCGCGTTCGCGAACAGCGTCTTTATCCTGGGTATGTCATGATTCAGATGATCCTGAATGATGATTCCTGGTATCTGGTTCGAGATACGGGTGGTGTTGGAGACTTCACCGGCTCAGCTGGCAAGCCAATTCCCATGCGGGAAGAAGAAATCATCCGCATGCTTGGTCAGGAAGAGACGAAAGCAGAAGAACCGACCAAGGTGAAGATTAACCTGGGTGTTGGCGATACTGTGAAAATTGGCGAAGGAACCTTTGAAAGCTTTGAAGGGTCCATTGAGGCCATTGATGATGCCAGTGGAAAAATTAGTGTATTGATCGAAATCTTCGGCCGACCAACTCCTGTTGAGTTGGAGCATTGGCAGGTTGAGAAGGTTTAGGCTCCGGTCCCGTCGGGCAAACGATTGTGTCAGGGGCTTCGAGAAGAAATTGACTCGGTAAGGGTCCGTCAGGTGTCTGGCGATAAGGTGAGATATTATGGCTAAGCAGCTTGTCAAAGTGATTAAAGTCCAGGTCGTCGGTGGTCAAGCCACTCCAGCCCCTCCAGTTGGTACGGCTCTGGGACCTCACGGTGTTAATATTGGTCAGTTCGTACAACAGTTTAACGAAAAGACCAAAGAATTCGCTGGTGTTACAATTCCTGTTGTGATTTCGGTCTACAACGATCGATCATTCGAGTTTGTCACAAAGAGTCCACCAGCTGCAGTTCTGCTGAAGCAGGCTGCTCAAATTGCCAAGGGTTCTGGGAACCCTCTGTCAAATAAAGTTGGCCGCGTCACGCAGGCACAACTGGAAGATATCGCTAAGACAAAGCTTGATGATCTGAACGTCAAAGACGTACAGCAGGCTTCAAGAATGATCGCAGGTACTGCTCGCAGTATGGGTCTGGAAATCGTTGATTAGTCTGACCGCAGGTCTCGCTGAATATACAGAATCAAGAGTTGTTGGAATTAAGGTTATCGAGATGGCTAAACGTTCAAGACGCATGCAGGAATTGCGAGCCAAAGCGGAATCGCTTGGCACGGTCAATCTGGAAAAAGCAGTCGCCGAATTGAAGACTATGGAGTCTTCACTGAAGTCGGGCACGAAGCCCTGCAAGTTCGATCAAACTGTCGAAGTAGCGATTCGCCTCGGGATCGATTCCCGTCAGGCTGATCAACTCGTTCGCGGCTCGATCGTTCTGCCACATGGTATCGGCAAAGCTCAGCGAGTCATTGTATTTGCCAAGGGGGACGCAGCAGCAGCAGCGAAAGCTGCCGGTGCAGATGCTGTCGGCGAAAAAGAACTGGCTGATAAGATCCTCAAAGAGAACTGGCTCGACTTTGACGTCGCGATCGCCTCACCGGATATGATGGGTGTTGTTGGCCCGCTCGGGCGAGTCCTCGGACCTCGCGGTTTGATGCCCTCTCCACGAGCAGGTACGGTCACGCAGGATGTGGCGAATGCCGTCAAAGAATACAAAGCTGGTAAAGTGGAGTTCCGCAACGACTCCAGTGGAAACGTCCACTGTGTCGTCGGAAAAATTTCCTTCTCCGAAGAACAGCTCAAAGAAAATATTGAAGCGTTTATTCAGCAAATCCAGTCGCTGAAGCCGAATGCTCAAAAAGGTGTTTATGTCCGTAATGTGGCACTCTCGAGCACAATGGGTCCTGGGATTTCCGTTGCTCTGTAATTGAGTGTTCTCATTCTTCGGTTCGTATCGGGTGTTGGGTCATTGTGGCCACGTCCATTTGAAGTTGGTTTAAGGTGCTTCGATGAGCAAATATGTCAAAGAGATGGTCATGCAGGATATCGAGTCTCGTCTCGACGGGACACGCGATGTACTGATCGTGGACTCATCTCGGATGGATGCGATCTCTGATAACGGTTTTCGTCAAGCAATGCAGGAAAAGAACGTGCATTTACTGACGGTTAAAAATTCACTGGCCCGGAAAGTTCTCGGAGAAGCGGGAGTTGCTCTGGGTGAAGTCCTGAAAGGACCATCGACTCTGGTCTGGGGCGGCGAAGATATCGTTGCCCTGTCCAAAGAGATCACCAAATGGGCCAAAAAAATCGAACCACTCCAGGTGAAAGGGGCCAGCGTTGAAGGCCAGCCTCTGGACACAAAGGGTGTCGAGAAACTTTCCAAGAGCCCGGGTCGAGCAGAATTGATTTCACAAATCGCTGGTCTGATACTCAGCCCTGGTAGCCAGTTGGCAGGAGCCCTGTTGGGACCTGGTGGCAAGCTTGCAGGCTGCGTGAAGGCTGTCGAGGAAAAAGCCGAGGCTTAACCGCCCAGGTTTAAAGCGTAATTGCGGCGTACGCCTGCCGCGTAAATGATTAAGATTGCTGAGCAGGGTACGATCAGCGGATATACTGTCACTTATTTGATAAACGAGGGGGATGTCATGGCGACAGCCGAAGCAACAACAGAATTTTCAGAGGAAACTAAAGGCCTGGGCGATCAGATTGTCGGTTTGACATTGCTGCAAGCCAAACAACTGGCTGATTATCTCAAAGAAGTCCACGGCATCGAGCCAGCTGGTGGCGGTGTGATGATGGCTGCACCAGCATCTGGCGGCGATGATGGCCCTGCAGCTGCTGCTGAGAAAACCGAATTTGATGTCATTCTGACTGGCTTCGGCGATCAGAAGATTGGCGTCATCAAAGCCGTCCGTGCAATCACCGGACTCGGCTTGAAAGAAGCAAAAGACACTGTTGAAGGAGCTCCAAAGCCCCTCAAAGAAGGTGTCTCGAAAGAAGATGCTGAAAAAATCAAGGCTGATATCGAAGCAGCTGGCGGAACTGCAGAAATCAAGTAACTGCTTTTTGTTGCCGTCGCCTCAAGGCTGCTTCATAGCATCTTTGATGCCTAAAGTGCCATTTCAGAATGGGAAAAGGTTTTTCTTTTCCCATTCTGTTGCATTTTTTTGATATAAGGTTACCATTTGGCAGTCAGGGATTGCATCAAGTCTGCTATTCGGTCAATACGTGCGTCATTGCTTCAAGCTCCAGAATTCTATTACCCCATTGTCGCGTGGAAGTTCTGCTTCTGTGCTGGCCAGCCTGCGCCCAGGCGAAGCCCCTGTACTCGGGAGGTCCTGTACTTGGGAAATCTTAGGGGAAGTTGCTTGTCTTATACTCAATTGCGGTGGTCTTGGGGAATACCGAATCTGCGACAACTGGCGTGAATATTCCAGAGATTTCTTAGCGACAATCCATTTGATCGGCTTATGAACCTGCAAGCCACAAAATACTTGTCAATCGCCGGTAAGTTCGATACCTGGCACCAATTTAATTTGATTCAACCTGTTGATGGGAATTTGGGGAGAGAGAGTCTATGCCTGTACCTGTGCAACGCATTATCAGCTCGGACGTAACAAGAAATACTGGCGTGCTGCAGTCCGATTTTGAAATGACCGGGTTGACGAAAATCCAGACGGATTCCTACGCACGATTTCTTCAGGCTGATGTGGATCCTGCCCGTCGTAAGCCGGTCGGGCTGGAAGAGATTTTACGGGAAATTTTCCCCATCGATAGTTTTGATGGGCAATTCCGTCTCGAATATGTCAAGTACGAACTGGGTAAGCCTCGTTATTCTCCCGTGGAATGTCGCCAGTTACGATTAACTTACGGCCGTCCTTTGAGAGTCTGGTTACGATTGCAGAAAGAACAGGCGATTGAAGAGGAAGTCTATCTGGGCGACCTGCCAATCATGCTCGGTGGCGGTGAATTCATCGTCAATGGAGCCGAGCGTGTCGTCGTCAGTCAGTTGCACCGTTCTCCCGGTGTCGACTTTGTGATCAATGTCGAACCAGGTGAGCGAAAAACGCATTCCTGTCGTATTATTCCAGAACGAGGCAGCTGGATTGAATTGCTGATCAGCAAAAAAGAAACGCTCGGAGTCCGCATCGATCAAAGCGGTAAGTTCTCCGCGATGACCCTGCTGCGGGCAATGGATAAAGGGCATTCGACGGATGCCGAACTCGTCAAAATGTTCCATCCGACCGAAACGCTTAAAATCTCCAAGACGGCTGAGGCCTCTCAGTTTACCGGTCGCATTGCAGCCGAAGATGTGATTTATCCTGCAGGCCACGAGAAGTGCGGCGAGATTATTGTCGAGTGTGCTCACAAGTTGCTTGAAGTGCAGGCTCTGGAATTGCTTGAGTCAGGTGTCAAGCAGATTGAAGTTGTGAAAACTGAAGCAACCGATCCGCTGATTCTCAACAGTATCCTGGAAGATACCACCACAAGCCACGAAGAAGCATTGCTGCGAATTTATCAGCGTCTTCGTCCGGGGAATCCACCTCAGCTGGATAAAGCCATCGAACTGTTCAAAGAGAAATTCTTCGACTTGAATCGCTATCGCCTCGGACGCGTTGGTCGCTTCCGTATCAATCGCAAATTCCAGCAGGACATTTCCGACGACGAAATGACACTGCGTCCCGAAGACTTTGCCAACTCGATTCATTACCTGATGCGATTGCGTGGAGATGACGATTCTGCTCATGTCGATGATATCGATAACCTCGGTAACCGACGCCTGCGAACAATTGATGAGTTGGCCAACGATGAGATTCGCAAAGGCTTCCTGAAGCTTCGTCGAACTGTTCAAGAACGCATGAGTCTCAAAGATGTCGAGACAATGACTCCTCGAACACTCGTCAATCCCAAGAGCATCTCAGCCGCAATTGAGTTCTTCTTCGGTCGAAGTGAACTGTCTCAGGTCGTCGACCAGACCAATCCACTGGCGATGCTGACTCATGAACGCCGTCTGAGTGCATTGGGACCTGGGGGATTGAATCGTAAACGAGCTGGCTTCGAAGTCCGTGACGTTCACATTTCTCACTATGGTCGAATCTGCCCGATTGAAACACCGGAAGGGACAAACATCGGCCTGATTTCCAGCCTTGGCGTTTACGCTAAAGTTGACGATTATGGTTTCCTGATCACCCCCTATCTCAAAGTCGTTGATGAAAAGGTGACCGACGAAATCGAATGGTTACGAGCCGACGAAGAAGCGAAAGTCTATGTGGCTCCAGCCGACACTCCACTTAAAGATGGCAAGATCGTCGATGACCGAATCCTGGCTCGTTACCGCCACGAGTTCGTCTGGACCGTCAAGCCGAATATCCAGTACTTCGATATTTCTCCTAGCCAGATGACGGGTGTCTCCGCCGGTCTGATTCCGTTCCTCGAACACGACGATGCTAACCGTGCCCTGATGGGTTCGAACATGCAACGTCAGGCTGTCCCTTTGCTCATCACCGAGCAACCGGTCGTCGGTACGGGGATGGAAAAGATTGTCGCCGAAAACACCGGCATGGCCGTCTACGCGGAAAAAGCTGGTAAGGTGACTTATGTTGATGCAACCGTCATTGAAATCGATGGCCTCAAGCATCCTCTGCGTAAATACACCGGCCTCAACGAGCGAACCTGCCTGAACCAGAAGCCTCTGGTTTCAATGGGCGAAAAAGTCAAAAAAGGTCAGCTGCTGTGCGATACGGCTGCAACCCGCGACGGCGAACTGGCCCTCGGACGAAACGTGCTGGTCGCGTTCATGTCGTGGGAAGGTTACAACTTCGAAGATGCGATCATTCTGTCCGAACGACTCGTGAAAGAAGACGTCTACACTTCGATTCATATCGATGAATTCGATGTCGAAATTCGCGAAACCAAACTCGGACGTGAAGAGTTTACACGGGATATTCCCAACGTCAGCGAAAAAGCACTGCGTCACCTTGATGACAACGGCATCGTTCAGGTCGGAACTCCAGTTTCTCCTGGCGATATTCTGGTCGGAAAAGTAACTCCGAAAGCAAAGTCGGAACTGACACCGGAAGAAAAACTGCTGCACGCCATTTTCGGTCGTGCCGGCGAAGATGTGAAAAACGAATCTCTGGAAGTCCCCTCGGGGGTTGAAGGAATCGTCATTCAAACCGAGCGATTCTCGCGTCGTATGAGTCTCACCGAAGTCGAAAAGAAGAGTTACGAAGCCGAATTGAAGCAAGCAGAAATGGAAGGCAACGAACTTGTTGCGGAAGCCTTCAAAGCGTTTCTGAAAATCTTCGAAGCGGCTCTCGATAAACATCTCGCAGACGACGATGGGGTGGAATTCCGAGCGATCGAAGACAACAAAGTCCTCGCTCAACATGCCGAACACTTCAAGCAGAAGTTTGATCAGCTCGATATCCGCAGCCCGCAGAAAGTCGCTGACTGCAAAAAGATTATCAAAGAAGAATGGCGAACCGTCGAAGAAGCGATCGATGCCCGAGACGGGAAAATGAATACCCTCAAACGAGGCGATGAATTGCCAAGCGGTGTCCTGCAGATGGTCAAAGTCTATGTTGCCTCCAAACGACAGATTTCTGTCGGAGACAAAATGGCTGGCCGTCACGGTAACAAAGGGGTGATTTCCAAGGTTCTGCCAATCGAAGATATGCCCTACCTCGAAGATGGAACTCCTGTTGATATCATTCTGAACCCACTGGGGGTTCCGAGTCGTATGAACGTGGGACAGATTCTCGAAACTCAGCTCGGCTGGGCTGCTCAGAAACTTGGTTTCCGCGCCTTGTGCCCGGTGTTCGACAGTATCGACGAAAATGAAATTTTCGACCTCATGGTTGAGGCTGGTTTGCCCAAGGATGGTAAAAGCCAGCTGTATGATGGTCGTACCGGTGAACCGCACGAGCAGAAAACGACCGTGGGTCAGATTTACATGCTCAAGCTGCATCACCTGGTTGATGACAAGGTCCACGCACGTGCGACAGGTCCTTACTCGTTGATCACCCAGCAGCCTTTGGGTGGTAAAGCTCGATTCGGTGGACAGCGATTCGGGGAAATGGAAGTCTGGGCTCTCGAAGCTTACGGAGCCGCTTACATTCTTCAGGAACTGTTGACTGTGAAGAGTGATGACGTCGAAGGACGAACCAAAATTTACGAGTCGATGGTCAAAGGCGAGAACACTCTGGAAGCAGGCACACCTGCCAGTTTCGACGTTCTCAACAATGAAATTCGCGGCTTGTGTCTGAATATGCAACTTGAAAAGACTACGGCGTAAGTAGATCAACTGCAGTTGATTTACTTACTGATGTGATTGTCGCGACGGCGGCAATCTCTCGAATATAATATTCCTCACCCGACAAGGAACTGATCTATGAGCACTGGTGAGATGCAGTACGAACGCGTCAACGATTACGGCTCGATTTCCATTCGCCTGGCAAGTTCACACGATATCCGCAGCTGGTCTTTTGGCGAAGTCAAAAAACCGGAAACCATTAACTACAGAACCTATCGTCCTGAACGCGATGGCTTGTTCTGCGAGCGAATTTTCGGTCCCGAAAAGGACTGGGAATGTGCCTGCGGAAAATATCGCGGTATGAAATACAAAGGGATGATCTGCGATCGTTGCGGCGTGAAAGTAACTCACTCTCGCGTCCGCCGTAAACGCATGGGCCATATCGAACTGGCTGCCCCGGTTGTGCATATCTGGTTCTTCAAATCAATGCCGAGCCGACTGGGCGCGCTGTTGAATATGAAAACGACCAGCCTGGAAAAGGTCATCTACTTCCAGGACTACGTCGTCATCGATCCAGGCGATACGCCCCTGCGACTCGGTCAGTTGCTGACCGAAGCCGAAGCTCGTCAGGCCTGGGATAAATACGGCGAAGGTTCCTTCGAAATCGAGATGGGTGCCCAGGCCATCAAGAAGATGCTGCAGGCGATCAATCTTGTTGAAGAGTCTGAGAAGCTGCGTAAAGAGCTCAAAACGACGAACAGTCAGCAGAAGATCCGCGATTTGACCAAGCGGCTCAAAATTGTCGAAAGCTTGCGCGACAGCCCGAACAGTCCCGAGTGGATGGTACTCGATGTTGTGCCAGTCATTCCCCCGGAATTGCGTCCACTCGTACTGCTCGATTCCGGTAACTTTGCGACAAGCGACCTGAACGACCTGTATCGTCGAATTATCAATCGAAATAACCGATTGAAAAAACTCGTCGATCTGAATGCACCACAGGTCATCGTCAATAACGAAAAACGGATGTTGCAGCAGTCTGTCGATGCGTTATTCGACAATACTCGCTGTAAACGACCAGTCCTCGGTTCTTCGAATCGACCGCTGAAATCGTTGACGGACATGATCAAAGGTAAGCAGGGGCGATTCCGCGAAAACCTGCTCGGAAAACGTGTCGATTACTCGGCTCGTAGTGTGATTGTCGTCGGCCCGGATCTCAAACTGCACCAGTGTGGTTTGCCGAAGAAGATCGCCCTGGAACTGTTCCAGCCGTTCGTCATTCGCCGACTCAAAGAACTCGGACATGCCGATACGATCAAGTCTGCCAAGCGCATGCTCGAACGTAAGGATGAGGACGTTTGGGATATTCTCGACGAAGTCATTACGAATCATCCCGTCCTCTTGAACCGTGCACCGACATTGCACCGCATGGGGATTCAGGCCTTTGAACCAGTCCTGGTGGAAGGTCACGCGATCCGCGTTCACCCGTTGGTCTGTAAGGGTTTCAATGCCGACTTCGACGGCGACCAGATGGCTGTCCATCTTCCATTGTCGATTGAAGCTCAGGTCGAAGCCACGACCTTGATGATGTCGACCAACAACGTCTTCAGCCCGGCCAACGGTCAACCAATTATCACCCCGTCACAGGATATCGTGATGGGTTGTTACTACCTGACTCTGCGACGTGAAGGACTCAAGGGCGACGGACTGATCTTTGCCTCTGTCAATGAAGTTTACATGGCTTACGAGCAGGGCAAAGTCTCCCGTCATGCCGTCGTGAAACTTCGCCTGCCCAAAGGTGTGCAGGTTAAAGGCGACGGAGCAGAAACCTTTAAGTCGGGTGGTCTGATTGAAACGACTGTCGGACGTGTGATGTTCAATGAAGAAATCACCGCCAAAGGCATGTCGTTCTACAACCGAACGATGAAAAGTCGCGACCTGTCGAACGTGATTTCCGATTGTTACCTGGAACTGGGACGTCGTCATACGATTGAACTGCTCGATCGTATGAAGGATGCCGGTTTCCGCGCCTCGACCCGCAGTGGTTTGTCGTTCGGTACCAGTGACCTGATCACACCGCCAAGCAAAGAGAAGATTATTGCCGAAGCCGAAGGCGTCGTACTTAAGCAACAGAAGCTGTATGATCGCGGGATTATTACGAATCAGGAACGTTACAACAAAGTTCTCGATACCTGGGGCGGTGTTCGTGAAAAGATCACCTCAGAGATGATGGTCGAAATGGAAAACGACATCCGCGACGAAGGTCGCTATGTCAATCCAATCTTCCTCATGTCAGACTCAGGTGCCCGAGGGGGTGTTGAACAGATTCGACAGCTGGCTGGTATGCGTGGTCTGATGGCCAAACCGTCCGGTGAAATTATCGAAACGCCAATTAAGGCGAGCTTTAAGGATGGACTGACCGTACTCGAGTACTTCAGTTCGACTCACGGAGCTCGTAAAGGTTTGGCCGATACTGCACTCAAGACGGCAGACAGCGGTTACTTGACACGAAAACTGGCAGATATCTGTCAGAACGTCGTCATCACCATGGAAGACTGCGGCACCACTCAGGGGATCACCAAGGGGATCGTTTACCGGGGTGAAAATGTCGAAGTCAGCCTCGCAGACGCGATTCGCGGTCGTGTCAGTCGTACGAACATCGTCAACCCGATTACGGACGAAGTCATCGTTCGAGAAGGCGATTTGATTACGGTTGAGAAAGCTCTGAAAATCGAAGATCTCGGCCTTGAGAAAATTCAGGTTCGCAGCCCTATGGCTTGCGAAGCGGAACTGGGCATGTGTCGCAAATGTTACGGCATGGACCTTTCCACGGGCTCGATGGCCGAAGATGGCCTGGCGGTCGGTATTATCGCCGCTCAAAGTATTGGGGAACCGGGAACTCAGTTGACGATGCGTACCTTCCACATCGGTGGAGTTGCCCAGCGTGACATGGAAGAAAGCGAACTGAAGTGCCGTAAGGGTGGTTACATCCGTTACGCCCGTATCCGTACTGTTGTGAACAATGAAGGTCACAACGTCGTGTTGACACGAAACGGTGAAGCGGTCGTGATGGATGCCAAACATCGCGAGATTGAATCGTATCGTATCCCGAACGGTTCGATGTTGATGGTCACCGAAGGCCAGCAGGTTGAACCGAATACCGTCATCTGTCAGTGGGACCCTCACGCGGTTCCAATTCTGGCCGAAGTTGGCGGTAAGGTTCGCTACGACGATATCATCGAAGGTCGAACCATTCGATCAGAAAGAGATCAGTCTGGTAACATCCGAAAAACCGTTATCGAGCATAAGGGCGACCTGCATCCGCAGATCATTCTGGAAGATGGCACCGGCAAAATTCTCGACTTCTACTATCTGCCGGAACGGGCAACTGTGGAAATTGCAGAAGGGACTGAAATTACCGCGGGTACGGTTCTCGGTAAACTGCCTCGTGAATCGGGCGGTACTCAGGACATTACCGGGGGTCTGCCACGAGTCACCGAACTGTTCGAAGCTCGTAAGCCGAAAGACCCGGCTGTGCTTGCAGAAATCAATGGAGCCGTCGAACTGCTGGCCGAGAAGAAACGTGGTAAACGAATCGTTGTGGTTCGCTCACCCGATGGCACAGAAGTCGAACACGTGATTCCTCACGGTAAACAGCTTCTGGTTCACAGTGGAGACGAAGTCGTCGCCGGCGATGCACTGGTTCGTGGACCACTCGTGCCTCACGACATTCTCCGGGTTTCCGGGGAAAATGCCGTGCATGAATATCTGCTGCACGAAATCCAGAATGTGTATCGAGCCCAGCGCGTGGGGATCGATGACAAGCACATCGAAATCGTGGTCTCTCAGATGTTGCGTAAGCTGAAGGTCGACGATGTCGGCGATACCGATTTGCTGCCAGGAAGTCTGGTCGATAAAATCGAATTCAAACACTCGATCGATCGTCTGCAGCAGTGCCTGCGGATTGCGGAACCGGGAGATACCGAATATGAAATCGGCGACGTTGTCCAGAAAGAGGAACTGGATGAAGTGAATGCCCAGATCGAAGCCGAAGGGGGGCAGATCGCAATCGGAAAAGCTCCTCATCCGGCTGTCGGAAGCACACAGTTGCTTGGAATCACAAAAGCAGCCGTCCAGAGCGAAAGCTTTATCTCGGCTGCCAGTTTCCAGGAAACCACCAAGGTGTTGACCGAAGCCGCTCTGGCGGGCAAACGGGATTACCTCGTTGGCCTGAAAGAAAACGTCATTCTTGGTCACCTCATTCCCGCCGGAACCGGGTTCCATACTCATCAGGAATCGGAAGTTCGAATTCGCCCGGAAGCTCTGCAGGAACTGCAGGAAGAAAAAGAACGGATTCTGGCTGCCCGAATGGACCTGTTGAACCAGATGGGTGGAGATGGCAGTGGGGCCAATCAATCCTCAGCAATCTCCCACACACCGGCTTCTTCCACAATGACACACGACCGCCCTGCTCCAGGAGCCGGACTCGGAAGTGTTGTTCCTGACGAAGAATAATCAGAAACATCCGATCTGGAAAACTTAAGAGTAAGAGAACGCAAACAGCAGACACATGTCTGCTGTTTGTTCATATCGTGTTCCAGTATTCAACAATTTCACTCTGAAGAATCATTGTACTTGAAACGAGGCTTCCCTATGACAGCCGTGAATGAAAACTTTCTGAAGCTCAAAGCGGGCTATCTGTTTCCTGAAATTGCCCGACGAGTCAACGCGTTCGTGGACAGTCATCCCGAAGCCAAAGTAATCAAACTCGGCATTGGCGATGTCACCGAACCGCTGCCGCAAGCAGTCATCAAGGCAATGCACACCGCCGTCGATGAAATGGGCGATCGCTCAAAATTCCGAGGCTATGGCCCCGAACAGGGCTATGCGTTTCTGCGAGACAAAATTGCCGAGCACGACTTCGCCAGCCGCGGCGTGTCAATCTCAGCCGATGAAATTTTTGTCTCCGATGGCAGCAAGTGCGATACCGGCAACATCCTCGAAATCCTCGGAAAAGATAATCGTATTGCCGTACTCGATCCTGTCTATCCCGTATATGTCGATACGAACGTCATGGCTGGCCATACCGGATCAGCCGATAGCGAAGGCCGTTATCAGGGGTTGATCTACCTGCCCGTCACCGCAGAAAACGATTTCACACCTGAGTTACCGGATGAACCGGTCGATGTCATCTACCTCTGTTACCCGAACAATCCCACGGGTGTTGTCGCGACGAAAGAGACACTGACCAAGTGGGTCAATTATGCTCGTGAAAATCACGCCCTCATTCTGTTTGATGCGGCCTACGAAGCCTTCATTACCGATCCGGAAATTCCTCATTCGATCTATGAAATCGAAGGGGCTCAAGACGTCGCGATTGAATTCCGCAGCTTCAGCAAGAATGCAGGATTCACGGGTACACGTTGTGCATTCACGGTCGTTCCCAAAACTCTGATGGTGACAACAAGCAGTGGCAAACAGGTGTCGTTGCATCAATTGTGGAACCGTCGCCAGTCAACCAAGTTCAATGGTGTCTCTTACATCGTCCAGCGGGGGGCAGAAGCCGTCTATTCTCCGGAAGGGCAGGAACAAACCAAAGAACTGATCGCCTTCTATCTCGATAATGCCCGCCTTTTACGTGAAGGTCTCGAAGCCGTCGGCATCTCAGTTTACGGCGGCGTGAACGCTCCGTATGTCTGGCTGAAAACACCAAAAGAATTCACCAGCTGGGACTTCTTCGATGAACTCCTCAACAAGGCTCATCTGGTCGGCACCCCAGGCAGTGGCTTCGGAGCCTCCGGCGAAGGCTACTTCCGCCTGAGCGCCTTCAATAGCCGAGAAAATATCGAAGAAGCCGTAAAACGATTCCAGAAAATCGTTTCCTGACTCACAATACAAGCACGAAGCGCAAGCGAGTGTGTCAATGCAGTCGTACTCTATCGACCGTCAAATGTCGCCATAAAGTGTGCCACTGCTGGCTTGCCCAGCAGTGTGAAAATTGGTGTTGGATATCAACAGTAGGGTTCGCTGTGCGGACCATGAGTAACGTTTTTCGGTCCGCACAGCGGACCCTACTATTTCAACTATCACTCAATATTACCCGATTCTGTCTTTCAGAGTCGAAAGAAACACTGCTGGGCAAGCCAGCAGTGGCACACATCAGATGGACATTAAAAGCTCGACCGGGTGGCTGGGGTCGAAGCGCAGCCCCCAGAGACTTCGATTCGTGAGCTAATCAGCCTGGTTACCGTTTGACACACTCACTTGCTCTTCTCGCTTATAACTTTTCGGAAGTTCATCGGCTCCATGACAAAGAACCCTCACCATCCTGAAACTCTGGAGGATCGATCAACTTCTCCAACACGTGGACGCTGGTTGATTGCTGTCATGTTCCTGTTTGCAATCTCAGTTTCCGTCGGCTTATGGACTTACTGGGAATTACACACACGCCCCTTCCGCTCTCTAACCGATGCTCTCGGTGAAACGTTCCCAAACTCCAGTCCCAGGGTTGAAGGTGGCAAGCATGGTCTGCATCGGGAGATCGATTCCATTCTGCGGATCGTTCTACGAATCGACTATAATCCCGATCTGGAATCAGATCGTTATGAAAAGGATGTCGAGACAATTCTGCAGATGGCTGCCAATCATATCGAACTTCAGGCCTACGACCGCTGCGATATCCACCTGTTTCGCCAGTCGCCCGAAGAAGAACCTGTCGTGACAAGCAAAATAATCAATCGGCAAGATTTTCCGCAGCCTCAGCTTTAACAGATTGCGTATTCAACCAGAAGCCCTCAGCAAATCGCTGAAGTGTTTTCAGATCAGAAATCTCGACTACTTCTCGATCTCCTGTCCAGCGATTCGCAGTGCCGGAATAGATGAAAACAAAGCGGTCTTCTACTCCATAATTCTGTATGACTGCCAGAGCGACGGCTGTCAGAAAACGATCCTCGGGATAAGCCGGCGCATTGGTTTCCGCAAACGACCAGCGAAACAGATCAAGCCGAGCATGGTCAGGATTAGCCGCTGTCCTGAAACAATGCTGAACGACATCCGTTGGCAACTTTTTCAAGTCATCCCGCTCAATAGAAATTTGAACCTTTGCCCCTCGAGAGGCATACAAACCCCAGCCCGGCCATACGTCACACAGATTAAACCACTCCGTTGCCGGAAACATCAATGCGATAGCCATCGCGATTCGCCCCAGTAATTCTCTACTGCGACTGCGTGAAACATTTTTCTCCCCATTCTCCCCTGATTGAAAATTCCCTCCTGCAAATAATAGAGAATTCTGTAGTAGAAAGAATGCATTCCAGATCAAAACTGGCACATGATGATTCAGCCCAAATGGGCCAAGAATCAGAATCAACCCGAGATGCAATACGAGACTCAGTCGCCAGCCCCAGCGCCTCGTGAGCCGGAAACAGAGTAGGATTGCAATCAGCAATTCCACAAGTGGAAACGAACAGACGATGGCTGTTCGCAGACTTTCAGAAAGTGCAATCTCAAATGGCAACAGTTTTAAGGTGCCGTCCAATAAAACCTGTCCATGCGATTGCAGAAACGAGGCATCCAGTTTCGAGACAGCCGAATAGAAGTAAATGCTGATCGTCAATCGGCGGATCCACTTCAGCGACTCTGCTGGATTAAAGGCCGAAAAACAGATTCCATAAAGCAGAATCTGCCAGGCCCAGGCCTGAATTCGCTGTTGATTCGTCAACATCACAAACAACATCGCTATGCAAAGAATCATCCACAGAAAGTGAAACACTGAAGACAGTGAGCGATGTTCACCAAGGCTTTTCTGCTGAAATCCTCCCCACAGCCTGAAGATGTTCTCAATGATCAGACCACTCCCCGCACACCCCATCACAATCAGCCAGAAGATATCCAGATCGGGACGAATCAGAAAATTCATTCCGAGCAAAGGGATGCGAGGATAGTCGTGTGAGTTGATCCACAATGGCCAGGTGAATGCAACTTGAACGAATAATAAAATCAACGTCAGCTGACTGAGTAAGGCGCAGTCACTTTGACTCTGCCGTTCAAAAGCTGCAGAAGAATTCCGTGGCTCATCATCTATACGGTTTGATCTGTCCAAATACATTATTTTCAGGGGATTGCTGGAAGAAATCGCTGAGGATTACCACAAGGTCTTTGATCAATTACAGTATGAGTTAAGATAGACTTGCACGCATTTCAAAAATTAGCAAATCGATGTTCACGGAGAAAGATTGTCATGAAAACACTTTACGGCGGAATTGAAGCGGGAGGAACCAAGTTTGTCTGTGCCGTCGGTTCTGGCCCTGGAGAAATCGAGGCGATCGAACGTTTTCCCACGACCACTCCAGAAGAAACTCTGCAGCGAACGATCGATTTCTTCCGTCATCAGCAGAATGCCGGCCATCATTTTGAATCGATTGGCATCGCTTCATTTGGTCCTGTGGATCCTCGTCCGGACTCCGAAACCTTCGGATACATCACCGCAACTCCCAAACCGAATTGGAGTCACACCAATTTTGCAGGACCAATCCGCGACGCTTTCGAGATGCCGGTCGCTTTCGATATCGATGTGAACGTCGCCGCTCTGGGAGAGCATACCTGGGGCTCAGCCATCGGGCTCGATACCTTCATTTACATGACCATCGGCACCGGCATCGGCGGCGGTGGCATGATCAACGGGGAATTAATGCACGGCTTGATTCATCCCGAAGTCGGCCACATTCGCATTCCACACGATCTCGAACGCGATCCCTTTCCCGGTCGCTGCCCCTACCACGGCGACTGCCTCGAAGGACTCGCCTGCGGCCCAGCGATTGAAGATCGCTGGGGGAAAAAAGGTTTCGAACTTCCGCCCGATCATCCGGCCTGGGATCTCGAAGCCGAGTATCTCGCCTACGCGGCTCTCAACTATATCTGCACCGTTTCACCCCAGAAGATCATCATGGGCGGCGGCGTCATGGAACAGCCCAACATGCACGAACTGATCCGCAAACACGTGAAACGACTCCTCAACGATTATATTCAATCCCCCATCCTCATCGATGGCCTGGATGCATACATCGTCCCTCCAGGACTCGGGAATGAATCAGGAGTACTGGGAGCATTTGCTCTCGCCAAACACCTCCATGGCTAACAGCTCGTAGTGGACCAACTACCATAAAATGTCGTGTACGTTCAGAGATCTGGAGCAGGCAAACTGCCTGCGGAACAGCGATTTGAGGGCGACATTGAAAGCTCGAAAGAGTAGTAGGTGCGTCCTGACGCACCATGCTGCCGACATGGCTACCTCATAGAGTTTCTCTCCATACACGATTCCATCCCGGCTCAATCA
>DEML01000003.1 GCA_002359185.1 Planctomycetaceae bacterium UBA2671 | reverse complement strand
ACAGGGTTATGCAGGGACGACTACAAAATGGCAACCTGACTGAAAAATCTCATGATTTTTTTAGAAAAATAAAAATGTCCATTTTTCTCAATCATTTTATGTCAACCTCACGTAAAATTAATTAGTGATTCGAAGTTCTGGTTTACCTGAAAGGAACGCTATGAAGATCGATTGCGTAATCGACTGTGACTTGCCCGTCTTGATTCGTGAGACTGCCGAGCAACGTGCTCAATCCCGTCTGGAACGTTTTGAGGAAGTAATCGAGGATGTCAAAATTGCATTCAAAGATCACAACGGCCCCAGGAAAGGCGTGGATACCGAGTGCATTGTTGAAGTGCATCTGCATGATCATCCTGATGTGATCATTCATGAAACTTCCGATAAAGTTGGTAAAGCTTTGTATCAAGGTTTGATTCGCGCGGCTCGCGCGGTCGCCCGGACAGTCGATGTTAAACAGAATCGACGAAAATTTCAGGAAGGCCGTCAGGCGAAACTGGAAGTTGCTGAAGTGTAATCGACTTATCCATTTAATACGTCACTCGAGTTGACTACTCGTCAGTGAACTTATCATAAATCCCAGAGTCGGTATTTCTACAATTGTATAGGATGCCGATTTCTGGGATTTTCTTTTTGCTTCACTCGATCGCTTGATGAATTCATCATTCCCCGCTTATGCTGTGGGAAGTTGCTATAACTGACTTGCTAACCACATCTGCAGTCGAGATTTTCAAGATGATCAAATTCCTGCTCTCCACAACACTTCTCATTCATTGGACAATGATCGATTCCAAATTAGTGAATGCAGGGGATGTAGAAAGTCCTCCAGTTTCTCAGCCAGGTCAAGGAGCATATCTCAGTGGTGAATTGATCTTCCCACTGGAAGGTCGACAGACACCCCAGTGTCACGCATCGACAATTGTGGAAACTTCAAATGGTTTAGTCGCGGCCTGGTTCGGTGGTGAGCATGAGAAGAATCCCGATGTCGGCATCTGGGTTTCTCGAAACGATGGCCAGGGCTGGTCCACTCCGGTGGAAGTGGTCGATGGTTCTGAAGGCGAAAAGCAGGAATATGCCTGCTGGAATCCAGTTTTGTTTCAACCCAAAGACGGACCTTTGATGCTGTTCTATAAAGTTGGACTGGATCCCCGACAATGGTGGGGCATGCTCATCACATCCAGTGATGAAGGTCGCACATGGACCAAACCGCGACGCTTGGGGACGAATTCGGCTTTACCGAAAGAGAATCAGAATTTACTCGGCCCAGTTAAGAACAAGCCGATTCAACTCGCCAATGGCGATATCCTGTGTCCTTCCAGTACAGAGAACGAAGGCTGGAAGGTCCATTTTGAATTGACGAAGGATCTGGGTAAGACGTGGGAAGTGATTGGTCCTATTCACGATGCATCTAAGTACAATGCCATTCAGCCGAGTATTTTGACATATCCCGAACAGCGAATGCAGGTGCTCTGCCGGAGTCAGGAAGGTATGATTGTCCAGAGTTGGTCTGATGATAATGGTAAAACCTGGGGGCCTGTGACAGCGACTGAACTTCCAAATCCCAATTCGGGAACCGATGCCGTCACTCTGGCCGATGGGCGTCAACTTCTGGTTTATAATCACACACAAAAACGGGGCGACTTCCCAGCTGGTCGGACTATGCTCAATGTAGCGATCTCACAAAATGGAAAAAATTGGACACCCGTGCTGACATTGGAAAAAGAACGCGGAGAATTTTCCTACCCGGCAGTAATCCAGACTCGCGACGGTCTTGTGCATATCACGTATACGTGGATGCGACAAAGTGTGAAACACGTCGTGCTGGATCCCGCAAAGATTAACCAGCACGATTAAAGTTAGCGAATTAAACTCCCTGGCTTTTGATTATTGGCGAAGGACTCTCTTTATTATTTTTGAGCGGGACAAGCTGATTGATTGTCGCTGTCGCTTCTGCAATTGTCATAATTCTGGCGTAACGATCTCGCAACGTTGCCAGCGAAGCTTCATGCAGTTCTGGAGTAACAGTCGCACAACAATCATCAACCAGGGTGACCAGATAACCCAGATCGCAAGCATCACGGACTGTCGTTTCGACACATTCATTCGTGTAAACACCGACGATGAATAACGATTCAATTCCCATATTCTTGAGCACATAGTGCAGATTCGTTGAGGAAAACACACCGCTGGCGGTTTTGTTGATCACGATCTCATCACGAAATTCATCCGGGGCCACCGCTTCAATGAAATCGGCATCGCGCGATCCCGGAGGCGCGAGCAAATTGAGTCGCTTATGTCCTTTACTGCGATCACGTCCATTCCGAGTCAGCGATTGAATGCGCGTATGAATCACTTCCAGATTATGCGCCCGAAACGACTCCTGAAGTTTGTGCACATTCGGAAGCACCATCGAAGAGAGTCGTTCAAAGTAATAAGCATATTCCTGAGAAGGAATGCCCGCCGTGGCAGCATCTCGAAAAACACCATGGTCCGGAGCGGCATCCAGATACTGCAAGTCGATGCACAAGAGAGCCGTGTGTCGGTTAACGAGAAAATCGCTGTGAGCCGGGTTGTCGATGAACGATTCGTGATAGACATCTCTGAGGGGATCGATGTGCTCGGGGGTGTTATCAGGCAGAGGATTTCCGTTAGTCATAGTTCTATTTTCATACCGGCGTAATTGCCGAGGGTTTGAGCGTTCTTTTAGTACAAAATCGATTCGGGGTGGCGGGAGCGCTCCGCGAAAGCGGAAGCCCCCGGAAGTTCTATGCTTCGGGGGCTTCTCTTCGAGAGCGCCCCCGCCACCCTCCTGGAGTCACTTTCCAGATTTATCAGTATTATTTACCTGATACTCATATCGTTTCTATTAGTTTTGTGCCAGATGCAACAGTGTTTGTAACATCACATTGGCTCCGGCTTCAATATCTGACCAGGCAGTCCATTCGGCTGGAGAGTGGCTTTTCCCATTTTTACTGGGGACGAAAATCATACCGACTGGCACCATTCGCCCCATAATCTGAGCATCGTGGGCGGCTCCGCTGGGCATTTGATGATATTCCAGATTTAAAGCTTTCGCTTGTGTCTTCAACTGTTCGACAATCTCACCACTACAGGCGACCGGTTGCAGATAACTCTTCTGCTCGAAGTCGAATTTCAGATTTCGACGTCTCGCGATCGCAGAAAGAGCTTTTCGAAATGCGGTCGACAAATCATCAAGAAACTCTTCGGAGGTATCTCGCACATCGAGCGAGAACTCAACAATTCCCGGCACGGTATTCGCCGCTCCGGGGAGAATCTGGGCTTTGCCGATTGTCGCACGACTGCGTTCGCTGCCATTTTCTTCCAGGATTCGAGGCACTTCATGAGCAAAATCCGCCAGTCCCATGAAGGCATCGTTTCGCATGTCCATCGGTGTCGTGCCGGCATGATTCGCCTCGCCTCTCAGCCAGACCGACCAGGTAAATAGTCCAGTAATCTCATCGACAATGCCAACAGATTTGTGCATACGATCAAGCACCGGTCCCTGTTCAATATGCAATTCGAGATAACTGCGGATCGAGTCAGGATCGCGAGCCGCATCGAGTGCTTCCAGAGGATCGTAACCTTGTCGTCGCATCTCTTCCTGTAGCAGAATGCCATCCAGATCGGTCATCGTCGCCAGGGAATCCGGGGTGATGTATCCACAAACCGATTGGGAGCCGAACATTCCGCCAAAGCGACCTTCTTCATCGCTGAAGGCAATCAATTCAAGGGTTCGTTCGGTTTCAACACCCGCCTCAACAAGACGGCGCAGGCACTCCAGTCCAACGACGACTCCCAATGTTCCATCCAGAGCCCCTGCACAAGGGACGGTATCAATATGTGAGCCAACGAGCACTCGAGGCTTCTCCGTTTTACCAGCAAAGATCCCCGAGATATTCGCCGCTCCATCCACATTGGATTTCAAACCGGCTTGCTCGATACGATCAATCAGCCAGCGTTTGCCCCGCATATCGGCATCGGTAAAGGCCATCCGATAAATACCGCGGTCTTCATCATCTTTGCCGATTTCTGAAAGAGCAAGAATGTCTTCCTTGATCCGTTGAAGATCAATTCGTAAATCGGTTGGAGTTGTTACTGTCGATTCCGGCATCAAAATGCACCTCTATCTGACTTGACTTTATCATCTTTAATCGACCACTGGCAATGGGACTCCCTCGACATACTGCCCATGCAGCATGTGCAACTGCAATGTGTGATTGAGAACGATATCGTTTCGGCGAGCCACCGTGCTGTCGGTTTCGTTCCAGGATTGATCAACGAACTGAATCAAGCGATCATAATCGAAGAAGCCGACTTCGCGAACGCGTTCTGGTGTCAGCCAGTGATTGATCATCTCCTGGACCGCATTGCGTTTGACGGGATCGGTATGAGCAGGCGGAGCCATGAAGGCGAATTTTTTTCGCTCGTAGAGTTCCTTCGGCAGCACATTGACCATGGCTTCTCGCAACACCCATTTTTCAATCCCATCGCGAATTCTCACATCTGGCGGAATTGTCACCGCATACTCAGCCACATGATGATCCAAAAATGCAGGACGGGCTTCCATACTGTTGGCCATATCCATCCGGTCGCCACCCCAGGTCAAAATCTGACCTTCGAGCATCGTTTTACTCCAGGTGTACTGCGAAATATCGAGTCGATGCCGTCCGCGAACCTGAGCAGGATCGATAGCCGCAGCGACTTCGCCGACAGGATCGTATTCTTCAAACAGATCCTGCATCGTGTTGGAGAGAATCGGCTGGAATCGCTTCAGGGTCAGCATCCAGGGTTGCATCCAGGAGGGAGTGAACCCACACAAATCCTGCCAGGCTGGATGTTGCAAATCTTCTTCTGAAAGAATCGCTCCGGCAAAAATTCCCCCTTCATCGTCGCGTCCGAGCCAGTCACGCTTGAAGAAAGGATAGCCGCCAAATAATTCGTCAGAGCCTTCCCCCGTAATCACAGCTTTATAATTGCAGGCCCGCACACGTCGGCTCATATGCCATTTCGCGACTGCTAATGTGTTATAGAAAGTTCTTTCAGCATGCCAGGTAGCCCGTTCAAAAGCCGGGCCGTAGAGTTCTTTTTCCGTCAAACGCAAAAGTTCCTGCTCGGCTCCGGTTCGCTCCGCCATCAGTTTGGCGATGTTCGATTCATCGTATTCATCGCTATCGAAAGCAATCGTAAACGCTTTGACGGGAGATTGCTGTAATGTCGTCGCCAGACCAAGAATCGAACAACTGTCGATACCACCGGAAAGATAGCATCCCACGGGAACATCTGCCTCAAGTCGCGTCGCAACGGCATCGATTAAACGATCCTGAACTCCCTGAACGTATTCTTCAGGATCGGCGTTTTCTTCGTGAGACTCCGGGAATACAAAATCCCACCAGCGTTTCGTGCGGGCTTCCAGACGTCCATCTTGCAGACTGACAATCAGCATATGCCCCGGCTTCAAGGCTTCGACACCCTGGAAAGAAGTCGATCCGGGAACCATCACCTGCATCATCTGATGCAAAGCCGCCTTCGGGCAGAGTTGCGGATCGATATCGGGATGTTTCAATATCGATTTGACTTCTGAGCCCCAGACAATGCCGTTGTCGTTCATTGCATAATACAAGGGCTTGATGCCGAAACGATCGCGAACCAGGATCAGTTGTTTCTTTTTGTTGTCATATAAAACAACAGCAAATTCACCCCGCAGATGTTCGACAAAAGACAATCCATTACGCAAGTACAACGGAAGAGCAATCGCACTGTCACTTTTTCCACTTGTCGAGAGATTTTGACACCCGAGTTGAGTTCGGATCCGTTTGTAATTGTACAACTCGCCATTGACGGTCACGGCATAATCGCCATCGTTCGTTTCAATCGGCTGATGACCATGATCCAAACCAATAATAGACAGTCGCGTATGACCTATCGCAAGACCCTGATCCACATACAGTCGACTCCCCCGATCATCCGGACCACGGTGATCAAGAACATCGAGCATACGATCCAGTGTAAATCGCAGTTCGCGTTCGTTGGTTCGAGAAGGATTCCAAAATCCGGAGATACCACACATAACTTAACCTGTTTATTTTCTTTAGCTGAATTCAATACAGTACATTCGTTTGAGTAAGAGATGCGAAAATCAATAGTCACAATTTTGTTAAACGCCGCTCAAACGATCCAGGCGATTCAACACGGCTATTAATAATGCTTGTCTGACAAACACAGCGCCCGCTGCCTGAGCAAAATACAAATTGTGATCTGTTTCATCGAAACATTCGGGCAACTCATCATTCCTGGCCAGAGGATGCATAATCACGGCGTCCTTTTTAAGAGGACTGTTCTCCTGCAACTTGGATCGACTGTCCAGATTCCGGTAACTGTCTCCCAGGAAGGCAATCGAATTCACATAGATGACATCAAGATCCGGTAACACGGCTTGAACATCATTAGTGACATCAATTGGAATGGGAGATTCCTCAATCGGTTCTGTCAAATCGAGTCCGACAGGATCGGCCATTTCCGAGATGAGCGTGATCTTCTTGACGGCTCCCGTGAACATCAGAGAAAGTCTCAGAAAACTTTTCACCGCTCGCATCGAACCAGGCGTTCCAATAATGCCAAGATGCACCTTTCGATCTTCCGGACAATCATCCTGACAAAGTTCCGGTCGCCATTTCAGCAACGTGTACCAGTCAATCAGAGCCTGCGTCGGATGATGTCCCGATCCATTCCCTGCGTTAATCAAAGGTCGTTGCAAGTTTCGTTGAATTTCTTCAATGCAATCAGTGGCGGGATGCCTCATGATGACGATATCACCATAAGTGTTGAACATCTCACCGATATCAGCCAGCGATTCCCCCTTGGCGACGCCAGTCACCTGACCATCGGGGACGGAAAGAACCTTGCCGTCTAATCGCTGGACTGCACTTTCAAAAGAAAGGCGGGTTCTGGTACTGGCTTCGAAAAACGCTGTGATGGCGATCTTGCCATCGAGTGGTTTATCCATCTCTACATTTCGCGATTCCAGCAAAGCCGCCAGTTGGGCGATTGCAACAACGGTACGGCGATCGAACTGACGGGGGTTCAATATCGATTGGCCCGCCAGCGAGTCGAGTGCTTCTCGATCAATGATTCCATTTGAAAAATCAAGCAGTTCCTGCGGACGCAACTTGCAGCCTTTCGAATTGGATGCAAAATTGGTCAGGGCTCGTGAGATTTGATCTTCGGACAGACGCTTCATTGTACTACCAGATATTATCTTGCTTGGAATCGATGATAAAAAACGTCAACAGACCAATCACTCCCAGAGCACATAAGAGCAGGCCGCCGAATACAATCAACTGCAAAAACCACAATGGAAATAATATCATCAAATCACCTCCGTAGTAATCGGCTTAGGTATCGTTCTTTCCGGAGGAGGAGCAGAAAGCTTTTTGAAATCGAAATCATCGGGAGCAATCCACATCGTGATCCCAAAAACAATTCCCGAGACAGCCGCACCAATGAGTGAGGATACAAACCAGCCAATCGTAAAGTATGCAACAAGGCCACAAGTGGTTCCCAGAATCATCGCCAAAGAAGCCGCAATCGGACTGGCTCGACGAGAGTACAATCCCCCAACAATCGGCCAGATACAACTCCCGACCATCGGCCCCGCAAAAAACAGTACTGTCGCCAAAGTGCCGACATTCGGTAAGGCAACACTCCACGCCAGTAGACCCAGGCCAATAATCGAGAACGCCGCCCAACGACGCTTGGCGGTATCCGACATCTCACCAGGAGATAACGGTTCAATAATATCGTTGACTAACAGGTCTGAAGTCGCTGCCAGCAGGCTGTCAATACTCGATGCTAATGAACAGAATATGACAACGAACACCAGCAATGCACCCGCAGAACCGAGCAAAGTCGCTGCAACCAGGGGGCCGACGGTATCGGGTTGACTGATGCCAATTCCCAATGCAGGAGCAGCCAACCCTAAAAAACCTGCGACAATGGGAACAGGTAACCACAAAAGCCCGCCCAATGCATAGGCTTTCGGTCCGACACCTTCACGCATTGAGAATGCCCTGCTCCACCAGACATTGCTGTGGAAAATCTCTCCAAAACCAAACAGCATATTATTAAACAGCGACATCAATGCCGCTGGGAAAAAGACAGCCAGCAGCATCGGTCGCTGCACTTCCAGCTTCGAGTGCACATCACCAATATCAACCTGCGTGAGAACTGCGACTGAGACGACGACAAGCCCAACAAGAATGATCAGGCTTTGAATGAAATCGGTTCCAATGACGGCGTACATTCCACCAAATAATGTGTAAAGTACGCACACAATAACAACCACCGTCATTCCAACAGGATATGGAATCCCGGAAAGAACATTCAACAATTTGCCGCCTGCCATCGACATCGAGATTAACCATGTTATCGCATAAAACAGGGAGATCAGCAAAAATGGCACGGTTGCAATCTGACCATATCGTTTCCGCACGAATTCAACTGCGGTATAACCTTCGGGCATCAATTGACGAATCCGGCCACTCATCGGAGCAAACGCAAAAAGTCCAAAACTAGCCGTGGAATATGCCAATGCTCCCCAGATACCAAGCTGCAACGCAAACTGTGGAGCAAGCATCGTCGTGTTGGAAGTGATCCAGGTTGCGACAGCGGTTGCAGTACCTAATGCCAGTCCGACATTGCGACCCGCAACGGCAAAACCATCATAAGATTTCGCACGCTTGCCCCACCAGATTCCCAAAGCAACCCAGAGAACTCCAAACAGCCCGAGCATCACATACCCAGCCTGCGGACTTAATATGGTTCCGACAGCCAGGATCATTCCGCTATTTCCTTCTGATCAGTTACTGATTCACTTCGTGATTCGCGAGTTGCCAATGCCCCTTGAATGATGACAAAAATGATCGCCAGAAAAACAATCAGCCCAATTGAAAACAGACCGATCGCCTGCCAGAGTGGCCAATGTTCCACTGTAACTAGAGCAGGCTGATTTGACTGAGCAATCAGCTCTCCCTCAGAATTCAAAGCCTTGACCTGATAAGAGTATTTTCCGTTCGCCAGTCCGGAGATCATCGCTTGAGGAAAAGCACCTCGGAACACGACCAGACCATCATTCTCGACGACTTCGTATTGTGTGGCCCCTTCGATGGCGTTCCAGCGAAGATCGATATAACCTTCACGAACACTTTCGTACTTCTTTTGCACAAACTCGATCTGAGTTTTTTCAGAAGACGGACTTTGCCCGAATCCAGGCGAAGCCTGAAAGAAAAACAGCAGTAATAAAACAGTAGCGATTGAAACTGTTTGACGACTGGTATCCGCATTGCCGGAACGGCAATTTATCACAATATCTCCTGTGCTCTTTTGTTGAATGCGAGTTTATGGCATGAGCAAATGCCTACCCGACAAAATTTAGTGAATGCTACAGGATAGTCGATTTAATCTCTCGCGCAAACCCTATCCTTGATTAACCATCAGAATTCACTTGCTTGCCAGTCATCATCTGCCAGAATACATGATTCAAACGTTGAGATTTTATTTTGAAAGTAAAATAGAACAATGGACTTCAAGCACGAATTTGAAATCTGTTTGCGACTGTTCACTGCAGTCATTGCTGGCGGAATTGTGGGATGGGAACGGGGAACGCATGAGAAATCGGCGGGACTGAGAACACACATGCTCGTCGCTTTGGGGTCGGCTGCATTCACTTTAATTTCAATTCACACACCACAAACATTCGAAGGATTCGACTGGTTCCATATCGATCCCACACGAGTGATTCAGGGAATCATCGGCGGAGTCGGATTTCTGGGAGCAGGAGCGATATTCCGGACTGAGTCGAGAGTGCACGGCTTAACCACTGCTTCCGGAATCTGGGTCATTGCGTCTGTCGGCATTGCTTGCGGTTTCGGATATTATGCGATTGCGCTGCCGGTGGTTGTACTCACGGTCATTGTGAATGGAGTCTTGGTATTTATCGATCCGAAGAAGAAAGATGAATGAGTTAATTGCTGACTTATTGTTCGATGACCTCATTTTTCTGCCTGCGAAACAAATAAGAAAACTCAATCAATACTCGTTCCACCGGGCTCATTTCTGCTCGATCTTCCAAGACTTCGCGAGCCATTTCAGGATCATCAGTAATAATATTGTCGACACCCCGACTGACCATCGTCGACATTGTCACGGGATCATTGACTGTCCAGGCATGGACGGCTTTGCCTTTTTGATGTGCAGATTGAATGAAGCCACGTTTTGCGAGTTTCGTACTCACAGCCAGAAAATCGACCTTGGAGCGTGTCAAATCTCCAGCAGCGACAGCTGTCAGTAAACCGACTGTCCAGTTCGGACGTAATTGCTGAATTTTCTTGATACCAGCGATCTTGAGCGACATGATGACAATGTTGTCTTCCATCCCATTGGCCTCGACTAGATCAACGACTTTCTGTTCCAGGTTTTGTGTGTGTCCATAATACTTCAGTTCGATATTGACTCGAACTTTTCCTTTACAGAGCTTCAACACATCATCCAAAGTCGGAACGCGTTCGCTGGCGTAATCGGCGTTGTAGTAACTGCCGATATCGATCGCCTGTAATTCGGCAGCCGTGCCCTGCCAGATTTTAAGAGGAGAACGAGCCACTTTCATCAAATCTTTATCGTGTGCAACCAACACTACGCCATCTTTGGATTCCTGCACATCAATCTCTATCCAGTCGGCTTTATCGGCGATCCCCTGACGAATGGCGGCCAGTGTATTTTCGGGAGCTTTGAATGCTCCGCCTCGATGAGCTGTGATTTCAACATGATCATCCAGCTGAACAGTATGGAGTGCGGTGGCTCCAATTGTTATTGCGACAAGGGAGCCAATCAGAAATGCAGCTGCTATTCGTCGACGATTCCAGCGAATTGTCCAAGAGAATCGGTCCCCTGAGGTTTCTGGAAAAGAGAAGCTATCCGAGCCTCCACAAGAATCGTAAAGCAGACTCAATAAAACGGCAAAAGAAATATTCGCTATGAGATTTACCAGGAAATTTGCCACGTTCCAGACAGCAAGGACGACACCGAGGGTAAAAGCCAACCACATGATTGACTCGACGCTTTCTGGAACAATAAGAGTTCCCAGTGTGATCGCAGCAGTCATAAGTAAAGTCGAAATCAGGAAATTTGCTATCGCCCAGAGAATAATCCCTTTTGCGATTTTCATCCTATGACCAAGTGTTCTTTGCTGGCTCATTCTGAGGCAATCTTCAGCGGGAACATGTTCAAAAAGATGTAACTGATAAGCGAAACTCCAATTGACCAGACTTCTCAGTACAAGACCAAACATGACCATAAGTAGCGGAGCAATGCCGTAAATTGCGTACCAGAATTGTTGAGGCTTTTCCGTCAGATAATAATTGATGTCATGATCGGTCAGGAAGTACCAGAATATCAGCAATCCGAGGACCAGGAATGGAATGATTATCCCAAGCAGTCGGAAAATCATTCGCGCAGTGATCCGATAAATCCCCGAGGCTTTATAAAGCACAATTCGCAAGCTCTCAGTCACGCGTAATTGAAGGCCGTGAAAAGTCGATAAGCTGAGTGTCATTAAGACCGCTTGCTCCATCGCAAATGTGCAAATCAAAGCGCTTCCCACGATAATCAGAGCGAACCAGCCAGTAGGATGAATCAGGAAAATTGCAATATCGGTATCAGCCAGAACCGTTCTGCCGGAGAGTTCTACAAAAAAGCGAAACATAAGGCTGACAAGAGGCGTAAGCACAATCAGCAATATGATCTTGAATGCAACGTCAGCGACAATCAGTTTTCGCCAGAATGGCTTCAGGCTCCGTAGTTTCTGAAATTTCATTTGCAATAAATTCAGCAAGAGTGGCTTGGAGTTGGACTCGTGCCTTACAGCGTGGTGACATTTAAGATTAAAATCAATTCACCAGATCGGAAACGTCAATTGCACCTACAGGATTTGTGGAAATTTCAAAATTATGAATCTCATTTCCGCAACGAAACATTTCGGGTGTGGTTAATAGAATAGGGCTGCCGTAATTTGAAAGAATAACGACATCTGACATATCACTGAGCGATCATGAAATTCAAAAATAGGAGAACGATAATGAAATTGCTGTCCTTACTGACTGCAGGCTTCTTGCTAATGAGTTTAGAAATGGCATTCGGTCAGCCAAAGGATAACTACCGGCCTGGCAATCCACTCGACCGTTCGCGAATGATGCAGAATCTAATTGCACATCCGAATTTGGAATATGTCTCTGGAGGGCATGAACGCCATAAACTCGATTTGTTTCTTCCAAAGGAAGCGAGCGAGCCCTTGCCCTTAATAATCTGGATTCATGGCGGTGCGTGGCAGAACGGGAGCAAAGACGGGTGTCCTCCCTTGCGAAAAGGATATATCGAACAAGGATATGCAGTCGCCAGTATCAATTATCGTTTGTCGGGACATGCCATCTTTCCTGCTCAAATTGAAGATTGTAAAGCCGCAATTCGCTGGCTGCGGGGGCACGCTGAGGAATACAATCTCGATCCAGATCGATTTGGGGTCTGGGGGAGTTCAGCGGGGGGACATCTGGTTGCTCTGGTTGGTACTTCTGGAGGTGTCTCTGAGTTTGATGTTGGGGACTTCATGGAACAGTCCAGCAGTGTTCAAGCCGTCTGCGATTTTTATGGACCAACCGACCTGATTGCCTTTGTGCGAACACCCGGATACACAAAGCATGCGGATATCCATTCTCCCGAATCTAAACTGATCGGCGGCCTCGTTCTGGAAAATGAAAAGCAGGCAGCAAGTGCAAATCCGATCGAGTATATCAACGAAGACGATCCTCCGTTTCTAATCGTGCATGGCGACAAGGATCCCGTCGTACCCTTAAACCAGAGCGAATTGCTATTCAAGGCGATGAAGTCTCAAAATTTGAGTGTCCATTTTCATACGATTCATGGAGCAGGACATGGAGGCGCAGGATTTGATACCCTCGAGCTGAACGAAATGGTTCTCAAGTTTTTTGATTCTACATTAAAGAGCAATTCAAACGAAATAAATCCTCCTCAAGCCATCACTTCCGAGAGTACAGCCAAGGCGGAATCGAAACCGGATCCCAATGAAGGCTTTCGGCCATCTTTTGAGAAGATTCTGATTCGTGCGGACAAAGACCACGATGGCAAAATATCTGCTCAAGAATTTAAAGCATCGCCGGATTTGTTTAAACGTCTGGATCGAAATCAGGATGGATTCGTCACTCAAAAAGAGCATGATCTGCTCTTTGGTGTTGAAGACTGACTGATATCGGTATCCAGAGGAAACCGCTTAAAACAGCGATCTGATGTATATTTAAAATAGGCAGCTGGTCTTCAGGATCCAGCTGTTTTTTTATCGGAATTACAGACTTCATATTTCATTAACTTCTCATGACACGCAAATCGAACATGGAATTTTCGTTGCCATTATTGAGATGATGGAAGCTTTATTGACTTGACACCGCTATCCAAACAATGCAAGCATTCACAACTCGAATTTAAATATATGGATTTGTTATGCATGAACAAATCCGTTTCTGTTGATTATCCCTGCCTACTTCCTACGGAATAAAGATGTTGAATAAAAACCTCCTTTCAGCGGTCAATTGTCTGGTTACAAAATGGACCATGGGATTGCTATGTGTTGCTCTGACAAGCCAGGTTCAAGCCGACGGGATCTATGAGCAACTTCCCGAAATATCTGCGTCGACAACTTTGGAAGAATTGAATCAAGGTGTTGAGTCACCTGTTAAAGAGCTCGATTTCGCAGCCGGGATTCAACCAGAGTGGATTTGGGGGCCAGAAGACAAATCGGACTATATTCTTGAATACAATTTCTCTTTGTCCCAAGATCCGAAACAGGCACTGACCGCTCGAGTGATGGCGTCCTGCGATAATGAAATGTCCTTGAAAATTAATGATCAGTCCATCTTTTCCAGTACGGAATGGCAGTCTCCAGAAAACAAAGACATCAAGAACTTTCTGCAGAAGGGAGAGAACAAAATACAGGCACGTGTGAAAAATCATGGAGGAGTCGCGGCATTCCTATTCAAGCTGGTACTCATCGATAGCAAGGGAGAAACCCGGGAAGTTGTTTCAAACGATCAATGGAAAGTCCTCTCTTCCGACGGAACTTCTCTTTCCGATAAGCCAGCGATTAAAGGAAAACTTGGAGATGGCCCCTGGGGAAATATCTTCAGTCAGACGCAAGACGATTCCTTCGTCCCCAGAGATACGTTTCTACTCAAGCCAGGGTATCAGGTCGAGAAATTGTTCAGTGTTCCGAAGGAAGAACTCGGCTCCTGGGTCGCCATTGCCTTCGATCCCAAAGGCCGCTTGCTCGCCAGTGATCAAGGAGATAAGGGGATTTGTCGCATTACACCAGCTCCACCAGGCAGCGATGAGACAACTCGAGTTGAACGTCTGAACCTTCCGATCAGTTCCGCACAAGGGATGCTTTGCGCATTTGATGCCTTGTATTTGTCTATCAATGGAGGTCCCGGTTCGGGGCTCTATCGGGCGCGAGATACCACTGGAGATGATCAGTATGATGAATTGACCAAATTGATAGACTTTCGGGGAGGAGGCGAGCATGGACCCCATGCTCTGCGATTGAGTCCTGATGGGAAATCGATTTATGTGATCTGTGGTAATCACACCGATCCCCCCTTCTCTGTCGATCAGATTTTCGAAGCCGGAAACTCCAGCCGAGTTCCCATCAACTGGAGTGAAGATTTATTATTGCCTCGTCAATGGGATGCCAATGGTCATGCGCGTGGCAAACTGGCCCCCGGCGGCTGGATTGCCAAAACCGATCCCGAAGGAAATTCCTGGGAAATCTACAGCAGTGGATACCGCAATCCCTACGATATGGATTTCAATACTGATGGCGAACTGTTTGCCTACGATGCGGATATGGAATGGGATTTAGGTTCGCCCTGGTATCGCCCGACGCGTGTCTCCCATGCGACAAGCGGAAGTGAATTCGGCTGGAGGAGTGGCACCGGGAAATGGCCCGCTTATTATCCGGACAGTCTACCCGAACTGGTCAACATTGGACCCGGCTCACCCGTTGGAGTCTGCTTTGGAACAGGAACTAATTTCCCAGAACGTGATCAAAAGGCATTATTCATTTGCGACTGGACATTCGGGACGATGTACGCCATTCACATGCAACCGCACGGAGCAAGCTACACGGCAACCAAGGAAGAGTTTCTTTCCCGATCTCCACTCCCGTTGACGGATAATGCCGTCGGTCCAGACGGAGCGATGTACTTCACCGTTGGTGGACGCGGCACACAATCAGAACTGTATCGCGTTCGATACATCGGAAAAGAAAATGAGCATCGAGGAATTGCAAAAGAATCACAGTTCGACCAGAAACTGAGCATGATCCGCCAGCATCTCGAAACATTCCACGCTTCTGATAATGAGATGTCCGAGTCCGAAATGATGAAAGCCGTTAATTATCTTCAACACGAAGATCGTTTCATCCGCTACGCGGCTCGAATTGCTCTGGAACATCACCCCGTCGAGAAATGGGCAAGTGCCATACTTAATGGGGATTTGAAATCGACCGGTGTCATCAATGGCGTAGTTGGATTGGCTCGTCAGGGGAATGCCGGGATTCAAACACAGTTGATCGACGCTCTCGATTCGCTGCCATTTGGAGAATTATCAACAACTGATCAACTCGAGCTACTACGTGCCTGGCAGTTAGTCTTCGCAAGACTCGGGCCTCCTTCTGAGGAGATGGAACAAAAACTTGCTGCAAAATACGATCCTTATTTTCCAGTCAGGCAGACGCAGGTTTCTAGCGAAAATGGTTCTAAGGATCCTTGGGATATCAATGCTGTCGATGCATTAAACCGTGAATTAGCGACGTTGCTGGTCTATTGGAAATCGCAACACATTGCTGCGAAGATAGTGTCGGAATTGCAGAAAGAAAATTCCGTACTGAGTGATCAGGATCAATTGAATCAATTGATTGCTAGAAATAAAGGCTACGGACGTGCTGTCGAAAGTATGCTGGAAAAACAACCTGATCTCCAGCAGATTCACTATGCTTTTGTATTGCGAAACCTTAAGCAGGGATGGACGCTTGAAGAACGTAAGACTTATTTCTCCTGGTTCGAAAAGGCATCAAAGTGGAGCGGTGGAAACAGTTTTCAAAAATTTCTGCAGAATATTGAAACCGAAGCCTTTGAGAATGCGAGCGAAAAAGAACGCTTGGCGATCGAGGCCTCTGGTGCTCGAAAACCTTATCAGGTGCCTGAGTTACCCAAACCGGTTGGTCCGGGAAAAGATCGTAATTTAAGCGATATTCTGACACTGGCTGAAAATGGCTTGAAGAGTCAACGTAATTTTGAGAACGGCAAAAAAATGTTCGCGGCCACCCGCTGTATTGTCTGCCATCGTTTTGATGGAGATGGAGGAGCAACTGGGCCCGATCTAACTCAATTGGCTGGTCGATTCAATCTGAAAGATTTGACGGAAGCAATTGTGGAGCCGAGCAAAGTCATTTCTGATCAATACCGTGCGATGCAGGTCGTGACATTTGAGGGTAAGGTTTATACGGGAAGGGTCCTCAGTGAGTCCGAGGATCAGTTTACACTTCTGTTGGATCCTGAAGATGCGACTAAGTTTATTGATATCGCTCGTGAAGATGTCGATGAAATGGTTGCAGCGAAGACGTCATTGATGCCGAAAGATCTTTTAAAATCACTCAACGATGAAGAGGTGCTTGACCTGCTGGCTTATCTGCTCTCGCGAGGCAATCCGAATGATCCGATCTTCCGAGGAAGGTAATCGCGATGTCAGCATTTCATGGCCTGTGAAAAGAGTCGCAGAGATGGAAAATAATCGGCGATGATTTTCAACACTGCCAGAATCGGTACGGCTAGAAAGACGCCGCCAATCCCCCACATCCAGCCCCAGATGGCAATGAACAGAAATACGATCAAAGGATTCAGGCTCATTGAACGTCCCAGCAGGCATGGCGTAATGAACTGCCCTTCGAGAGAAGTCAACCCAAAATAAACAGCAGGTGCCAGGCACGCATAACTGATGCTGTCAAACTCCAGCACAGCTATCAAAAAGACGATCGCAGTCCCCGTCCATGCTCCCAGAAATGGGATGTAATTAAACAGGGTAGCCATCACACCAATCAGGAAAGCATTCGGCAAACCTAGTAAATACATCGCCAGGCCAGTGACGATCCCCAATGAAATGTTGATGACTGTCACTGTGAACAGATAAAGCGACATTCCATGCTGCAAGTCTTCGATGAGATCCTTTGCTTTCGCTTTGGAAGACGTGATTTCGAAGCCAGCGATTAAATTGGAGATGGTGGAATGTCCATAGACCAGCAGGAAAAACAAGAGTCCCAGTGTGACCACTGTTCCGGCAACAAAACCACCGGAATTGCTGACAAGTTCTACGCCGGGAAATAGTTTAGGCTGCTGAATCGCAACAGGCACAGGTTCATCAGCTCCATCCGGTTCAGCGATATCTTTAATCTTTTCAGAAGCCTCCTCCATATTCTCAATTTGTGCTTCGACTCCACTGAGTTTCAATTCAATCTCATTGAGATACTCGGGAGCATTGGCGATCCAATCTTTGATTGGCCCCGTCAAATTCATAACGGCAGCAGTAAAAGCTCCGATAATCACAAACAGACAAATCGTGGCTCCTACGACCGGCGGGAGATGCCAGTGATGAAAAATTCTCATGACCGGTCTGAGCACCAGATAGAGCATCAAAGCCATTACGACGGGCATTGCTACGGATTTCGCAAACGTCAGGACGGCCAGAACAGAAATCACTGCCAGGATCGTTGTTGCTGCCTGGGGCAAGACAACTTTGACTCTCGGAATTTTAATGCGCTCTTTGCTTTCCGTCCGTTGCAGCATCTTCTCATGTTCATTGTGAGGAGCCTCTGGAGCAGATCGCTCTCCTATAGACTGTTGCCAGTTGGTAAAGGCATTGCTTCTGGCCATCGTGGGCATATTACGGACTTTCATTCCACTGAATTCAGTGGGGAATACTATGAAAATAGCCTGCTCATCGCTGGGCATTTTACTCCCAGACATCTAAACAGGCCTTAACTTGAATTGTAGAATCGGCTTACCAGGGTTTGAGTTTCCAACCAACAACAAAACCAATACCAAAGCACCACAAGGCGGCAGCTTCCGGCTTTTGACGGGCATAGTCTTTCACATATGCAATCAAATCCTGACCCGGCTGCAGGTTTTCCTGTGAAGTGCGTAATGGAACTGAACGAACTGGAGATGCCGTTTTACTGGCTTGATGGGATGCTGGTGTATTCATATTTGTCTCCTGATTAATGATGGATGTTTAAGTCGATTGTTAAAAACGGGAATAGCGACGTTTGGCTGCTTCTCCTGGGGAAAGGCCAACGGAATCTGTTTCCACAAGTGCGGATTTGATCCAAGCAACATTTTCTTTCAATTCTTGCTGCGATCGGCGTAAGAGGCCAAGACCTGAGGCTGAGAGTTTGAACCCCGTATAGCAGAGTACACCGGATATCAGAGTCGCAATAACCGCAACGCTGATTAAGCTAGCTCCTAAACTCCATTCTAATTGTTGATAGAGAATAAAACCTATGCCTCCAAGCAGTACGGGAATCATTCCCAAGAACAGGCAAAACCCAACTGCAAATAATATGACTGGTAACTTTAAGGAATTCGTTGAATCTCTTATGTCAACGGACAATAGTTTTGCCTGGAGTTCAACCAGTTCAATCACGTTATGCAAAAATGCAGAAACATTACGCTGAATTCGTCTTTCAGGAGCCCCAGCCTTTTGGCGAGATTCATTTATCGTCTCTTGATAAGACATCCGAGTGTCACTCCAATCGTAGCTGCGATTCCCAAGGCGATATATGGATTTGAGTTAATCCACTTACGTGAGGTCTTTTCAAATGCTTTCAAGGGTTCCCAGACTTCCTTCGGGTCTAATGAGCCATCGGTAAGGGAGCGAATATTTTTTGCAAACCCCTCCCTCCCGTTCTGTTTTAAATTATGTGCAGAGATCATGAATTCACCTGTTGCGGTTCCTGAGATCGTTGTTGAGACTTGGAACTCTCTTCGATTTGTTTTCCAATAAATTGTCCCGCATAGCCTACACCGGCTCGCAAAGCAGCCATTGCTGCCAGGCTTGCTAAAGAAGCGATTGGACCTGTACGGGACTCTGCTTTCGGCTTCGGTTCGACAACGAGCCGTTGCTTCTTGGATAGTTTTTCTAACTCATCCGCATCCGGACTCATGACATGCAACCGTTTCGGGACAATAATGTATCCCACTGCAGCAGCGACTCCGAGCATCATCCAAGGCGCTCGCTTCATGTAATAATGCCAGTCCATCAGCTTTTGAGCATCTTCCACAATCCGATTGACTTCAGGTTGGAGATGACAGCGCGTTTGCCGCATCTGTTCTCTGATCTCTTCTGCGGTTTCAGGATTGCTTTGCTTAACACTCATAAGATGTTTTTCGCTGACTGGCATTTTCAGATGAAGGAAATTTACGGACTGAGACGATTACCGGCTGAATGAACTGGGAACCATTCCATGCAGCGAGTCCATGACTCTTCGGCTGATTTGTTCGCTGGTCGATAGCCGTGATGAGGCAGAATTACCGATCATCATGCCGATGCAAACTCCCGTTGCAATCCCGACAGCAAAGGTTGCCATCGTCGCTGCCAGAGGTTGTTCTTCGATGGCATGCTCCACCTGATGAGTCATCTGGGCACATTCCTGCTTGATTTTCCCGCCGGTATCCATACGATTGGTTGTTTGCTGATTCATGACTGTCTCCTTAATAAATACAGTGATTGAATATGAGTGATTTGACTGGAACAACTGCGTCGAGATTAGCCTCGACGACTGCTCGTCAGCCCAATAATCACACCAGCAATCAAACCTGCTCCAAAGGTAACGGCAATTGATTCCAATGGATTTTTGCGAACGACGCCCTGAACATTTTCATATCCATCCTGCACGGCATGGGAAGCATTGGCATATTGATTTTTGGCGTACTCAGATGCATCATGCGTATATTGCTCAGCTTGATGACGAACTTCGTTCGCATATTGGCGAACTTTTCCGCTCGCTGAATCGGCCTGCGCAGAACCTTCAGCAATAATATCCTCGACGAAGTTCTCAATTTCTGATCGAGTTTTGCCGGTTTTTTCCTGTACGATCCCGATCAATTGTTCCATGTCGCCATAGGCTGCATCCAGGTCATCGCCTTTGAGATCTGCCCATTTTTCACGTAAAGAACCTTTGACTTGATTCCAGTGGCCTTCTAATTCCTGTCGAGTCATCATTTCTCTTGCTCCTGAGTTAATAGTTGGAAGACTAAATTCGTCTAACAGACTATGAGCAAATCAGGGGCCAAACTGAAATATGAGTTAATATAGGATCATTTCAATGAATTTTTCGAAATGACTGGTTGTGAATCGATCATGCTGAATTCTCAGAGTCCATTGGCGATACAACGGAAGGCTTCCAATTGCCGGCTAAAATGGCTGCAATCGGCTTAGTCGCATCAATTCGCTCCAATACAATTTTGATCCCAGCAGTAATGGGAGTGGCCAGAAACATGCCGACAATTCCCCACATCATTCCCCAGAACATTAATGCCAAAAGAACAACGACTGGATGTAAATCGGTCGATTCTCCCATCATTTTGGGTTCGATGATATTTCCGCTGACAAATTGAATTCCCGAAAGAATCAGAATCGCAAGCACCATCCAGACAATACCTGCATCCGGTTGAAGTATGATGAGTGGAATTGGCAGGACTGTGGCGACAAGAGGGCCGATGTTGGGAATGTAATTGAGCAGAAATGCGAGCAGCCCGAAGGTCATGGCCATGGGAATTCCCAGAAGAGCAATCGCCATGCCGAACACAAATCCTGTGATAATCGAGATGACTGTTTTCAAGCGAAGATATTTCCGAATCTGTAAATCAATATCTTGCCATGTCCCTGTCACTCCCAGCGGTTCAGTGGATCCCAGCAGCAGAAAGAAAACGTAAATTAAAACGACGATACTCGTCATCAGCAGGTTCAGCAGGGCTCCGGAAAGTTCTGAGAAACCATGTCGCAGCAGGGAATCCAGAAACAGATCAATTCTTTCCGTATTCTTCTTGACGGGAGTTCCTTCTATGGTCGGGGCGTCTTTGACAAGTCGATCGGGAAGATAATCCTGAACGGTGTCTACAATTTCCTGAATTCGCAATCGATATGCAGGAGCCATTTCGCGAAGTTCAACAGTCGAGCCCCACAGCGTCCAACCGAGAACAAATACGATTCCCAGTCCAGCCAGAAATGTAATGCCGGCAGCAACGAGTCGTTCGACGCCGAGTCGTCGCTGCAAAGAATCGAGAATCGGTGCAATCCCGCTGACGACAAAAATCGCAATCACAAATGGTAACAACACCGGGCGAAGCCAATAGATGGCATAGCCTATGGCAGCCGTCGTCAGAATCATTAGACAATTGGTCTGAATCCGTGAACGAGCTTCTTCAAGTTGCATCCTGATGGCCCTGTTTCTTCTTGATGTCGATTCAGTGATTGAGATTTCATAGGAATGAAATTAAAACTCATCACTCAAATGAAGTTTGCGCTCAATATACGCCTCGCAAATACGATAATAAGTGACCATCGAATCAATATCGATCCACTCATCGAGTGCGTGCAGGTTTCCCACCAGGGGACGTGAGAGGTTCACTGGAATTCCATACTTGCGGAAGAAACGGCTATCACTTCCACCGGAGGCTCGAACAAGTTTTACAGAGTTCGTGAATGCCTTAGTCAGTTCACAAAAGAGTGGATCGGGTGCCAGATGGGTTGGTTCGGCAATCATCATTTTAGGCTGTAAAATGCCTTCTGGTCCCAGAATTTCGGCAAGTTCTGACAGGATTGATTCGGTTGAATGTGGTGGCGGGAAACGGATATCCATCACTGCGGAAGCCTGATCGGGAATGCGATTGGCCGTTGTGTTTTCTGTTCCGCAAATCGTAATACTGCAGGTGGGAAACCAGTGATTCTTTTGTTCATCAATCGGTTCCGTGGGCCAGAATTTTGCAAAATGATCTTTGAGCTGCATCAGTTTTTGCATCATCTTTTCTAATGCGTTATCACCCAGCCAGGGACGAGCCCCATGAGCCTCCTGTCCATAAAAAGCGACCTGTAGATGCACAACTCCTTTTTCCTCAACGGTGATTTCACTTAGAGAACCGCCATCGGGAATGATGACAATCTCGCAACGTAATCCGATCTCGTCACATAAGTAGCGCACACCATCACTCCCCCCCTGCTCTTCGTCAGAGGTTAAAGCCAGCCCTAGTGAGAGTCCTGGATGACGGACATTGAGTGCCCGATGCAGTTCGACCAGAATGGCGATCTGGCCTTTCATGTCTCCTGTGCCGGGGCCATAAATCCGACCATCGCGAATTTCAGAGTGATAGCAATTCGGCTGAGGATGCTCGATGACATCAAGATGTCCGCATAATAAAATTGCTGGAACTTCAATTCCCTCCGGTCGAACGACCATTGAGCGGTGCTCATTCACATCGTAGTAGTCAATTTTGACACCGGGGATGCTATCAATGTGATTGTGCAAAAACTCGAAGCAGCGTTCCCGTTCGGAAGGCCGACTTTCCGTACTGGGGATGATGACCAGGTCGCGTGTTAAAGCAGTCAATCGAGCTTTCAGGTCGTCATCATTCAAGGGCATATTCTCTCCTGCATTTTTTGAAGTATGCGATTATAAATATTTTAGATTAATCACGATCACTATCCCATTGAACCGGCAAATCCTGTTCAGCCAGATGAAGATATTTCAGGCAGGCATCCGTTGTTTCAGCCAGGCAAAGAAATTGTCCTTTATGGACAAGGTTATCGGAGCCGAAGTTCAAATTGAGAGGAATGATGCCTGCTTTTTTGTCAGGATAAAATAGATGTCCCGGCTTTTCGAACATGTTGAGGAGATTGACAGTCGATAATGGAATTTTCAATCGAAGATTACGCAGCAGCCAGGCTCCCTCAGGAAGAAAATGGCGAGCAATCAGCGAGGGATAAGTTGCCCCGGTGACCCGGGCATTAATCTCACAGACAATCACTTCCAGTTCAGACTGCCCCGCTCTTTCAATCACCAGCCAGTCAATGCTGGCAGTCCCGCGATATCCCGTACTTTGCAACCAGCGGCCTACCAGTTCTGCTTGGCGCATCGTTTCTTCGCGCAATCCCGGCCAGTCCCTCATATAAGGAGGGGGAGAAATATTACCTTGGTGAATACTCTCCTGACTGAGAATCTGTTCGGTCATATCGTAAGCATAAACGGTCGTGTCATTGACAAATAACTGAGTACTGGGACTACGGACTTTATCAATCCCCTTGATTCCCGGCTCCAGCCAGCCTTGTACGAGGCAGGCCCCTTCGAAGAAAAAATAGGGTGGGATTTCGGGAAGGGCTTCCAAATCGGAGAGATCATGCAATCGCATCATGCCGATGCCAGACGCTCCGATTTGTGCTCGTACGACGGCCGCTCGATAACCACGACGCTGAAGTTCCAGAGCACAGGGTTTAATATCCAGTGGTGACTCTGCAATGACGGTTTCAAAAGCAGGTAAACCTGCATCCATCAGGAACTGATGGAGTTTGAGTTTATTATTCCCATCTCGACTCGCCTCTTTGGTGGTAATCGTCTTGCACCCCGTATGCTGGGCAATCCCAACGATCGTTTCGTCGGTGACATAGCCATCAATCCAATCGATATCGAGCTTTTCAATTTGTTCTAAACAGCTAGCAGATTTCAGTTCCTCACCTTTTAAAATCTGATTGCCGATCTCCACATATTCCTGATGGGGCAACACTTCAAGATGAGGCAATGAGAGTCTCAGATCCTTTTTCAAATAATTACAGAGCGAGACGTCGGGTTCGCGTTCAAGCACAAGCAAATTCTGAGAATCATGAAACAGTAAATTCATGATGGGAATAAGCCGGGCGCTGTAGGAGTCGATTTCACCAACTTCTTTTCGGAGAGCCTCAGTTTGCAATTCATTGCCGTAAAACAAGGCGAGTAAATTTGCAAAGAAAGCGACTCTGCGATCCCAGAGCGGAGGCAATTTTCCGTGAGTATCGACAAAGGCAATTTCGTTATCAGTAGGATTCACGTTGTTCGCATCTCCAGAGCGGCCACAGATGAATGTAATCCTGTCATTAAGAAATGAATCAGTAGGATTATCTTCGGCGATAATTATTGGGAATCAAGCGAAGAATCTGACTTACTTTTTCGCTTTCGTTATCCAGCGATCGAATTGATTGGCAAACGTCTGGCGATCTTTATCACTGAAGTTAGAAGGACCGCCCGTAATTTCTCCGCCGCCTCGTAAATCGTCCATCAGATTTCGCATCGCCAGCCGTTCTCCAATGTTGGCAGAGGTGTAGAGTTCTCCACGAGGATTCAGTGCTTGCGCCCCTTTCGCGACAACATCGGCTGCCAGAGGGATATCGGCAGTGATGACAAGATCGCCGGGGGATGCCAGTTCGACAATTCGCTGGTCGGCGATATTCAAACCAGCGGGGACGAGAATACTGTCGATCCATTCCGAACGAGGATAGCTCATCTGCTGATTGGCAACCAGAGTAACTTTTGTCTGCGTCCGCTTGGCCGCTCGAAACAGCAACTCTTTAATCTCCCGCGGACAGGCATCCGCATCAATCCAGATCTGCATCAACGATTTCGCTTTCAATTGCTGTTTTTTGTAGGTTCTAAATCCATTGAAAATCTTGTAGGTCAGGCATTGCCTGACAAAATGTGCGTGCGACCTCGAATGTCGTCAGGCACTGCCTGACCTACACCTGATTCTACAAATACATTTCCAGAGAGGATCAATGGAATGATCGAAATTAGTTATGGTGTATTTGATTCCTTCAACACAATTGGCTGAATCCACGCAGATTTCAAGTCGTCTACTTCCGAAGGATTGGGATGTTTTGCATTCGAGGTAACACGAGCGCGAACGTATATTTCGTCTCCCTCGTATTCGTACTCAGCAGTAGTTCCCTGAACTGTTTTCAACACTTCGCCGATATCATTGCTATAACGCCGGGTCAACAAGAGTGGTTGTCCTTCTTTGTCCAGCACTGGCATGTTGGTTGCATCATAGCCGCTGCGAGTGCCTATAAATTCTGTCGTATAAACTTCTCCTACGACAGCATCGATTTCAATAGTCAGTTTTTTTTGAGTGGATTCGATCTTCTGGAGACCAACTCCGCTGGACGCGTAAAATTGACCTGCCTCCAGAGACTCGATCAGAGATTCAGGCGTTAATTCATCGGCTAACACAACCACCCAGCCACGCCCCGGTTCGCTCGCTCGACTGGGGATGTTGTGATAGTTATGTCCATCATCGACAGCGATTCCGTACATCACAGGCAATTCAAACTCAGCCAGTCGTCTCGTTAAAACGATGTCCCAGATTCGCTCCGTTGATGCGTGCTGTTCATCTCCACTGTTATGCACGCCGGGATGACCGTTATAGACCTCAAAGAACTTGTCGCCCACAACACGCATCAAATCTTCAGCAGTCACTGCATACCCAAAGTTTGGATGATTTAAATGAATAATCATCGGCTGCCCCGTTCGTTCCCGCTGAGTCACAACAGCATTCACATTATTCTGAATCGTTTCGGCTACACTTTCTCCACCACGAGGTGTGATGAGTTCTTTGACATTACTGACATTCATGTGAATCGGGAATTTTTGATATTTATCGCTGATTTCTTCCCCCTGAATGAGCAGGTACTTACCGGGATCGTTAAACCGTTTCTCGATTTCAGCATACGTTTGCAGGCGAACCTGTTTAATTCCATCCTGTTCTCGAGTCTCTGTTTGATCTGGAAAGTTTTTGATGAGCTTATCGAACGCTTTTTGCCCACCTTTCGTCTTCTCGATATCGACCCACTTCATGCTGTTCGCCAGTACGTTGTGATCGGTAAACACGAGAAACTGATATCCATGATCTCGATACCATAACGCAATATTGTCGAGATAATCATCTCCATCACTCCAGTGAGAGTGAGTATGCATATTGCCGCGATACCACTGCTGGCCATTTGCTGCTTCCAGTTTGAAGACTTTCGGAGTTTCGGCCTTTACTGAATTTGAAATCGAGGAAAGGTAAATAATAATGCAGATGGTAAATAGTAGCCGAAATGAAGATCCGGGAGTATTTTCCGATGCAGACGTAAGATTCAAGGGATTCTCCGATATTCCAAGAGGATGTACGATGAATGCACATAAGCGACATGTGCGTGATTCGCAGGATTATTGATCGGGACAGCCGTAATAGTCTTCGATCAAAATGAACTGAGATCATCCTAAAGCCTGGGGATGAAAATCGAAAGCATTAGAGATGTTGCAGCTAGGGAACTAGCTGGCGTTGGTCTCTTTGTGAGGCACAAGATTTGTCAGATCGATCAGTTCAATAATGGAATTCGCTTCCAGTTTTTTCATCACACGAGAACGACGATCTTCAATCGCGCGGATCGACAGATTCAGTTTTTCAGCAATCTGTTTGTTGGTCAGCCCGTTGACAATGTCTGTCAGCACAACACGCTCTTTTTCCGTCAACATTTTCAATTTCTTAAGAGCGTAATCTTTTTTCTCGCGTTCTATTCGAGTGACACGATCAATTTCAATTGCTTTGGCGATTTCCGTTGCCAGTAACTTCATGCGGAATGGTTTTTCAAGAAACGTAATGGCTCCGCCGGTCATTGCTTCAACAGCCATCGGGATATCTCCGTGTCCGCTCATCATAATGACAGGCAGAACAACACCAGCATCGCGTAGCATGCGCTGCAGTTCGAGCCCGCTCATGCCCGGCATTTTGACATCGAGCAATATGCAGCCAGGCTGATCGGCATCATGTCCGTACAGAAAATCCTCAGCAGAAGCATACAACGCGACTCGATAGCCGAGCGATTTTGCAACAACAGAAATCGCCTGCGAGACTGCTGGGTCGTCGTCGACAACATTAATGACAATATGACTCATAACACCTCCTGGGAAGTCTTATGATGACAGGGCAAAATCAGTGTGAAACAGGCTCCAGCGGGTTCATGATTTCGTGCCAGAATCTGACCTTGATGCATTTCCGCAATGGATCGGCAAATTCCCAATCCGATTCCCAGGCCTTCCTTCTTCGTAGAGAAAAAATTCTCGAAGACTTGTTGTTCATTCCCCTCAGGTAAACCGCATCCGGAATCGGTAACTATCACATGAGCCATTGCATCAATCACTTCAGTCTGAACACTGATCTTTCTTTCATTTTTCTCATCCACGGAAATCGCTTCCAGGGCATTCTGGATTAAATTGAGAACGATCTGTTCAATTTGAGTTCGGTCCGCATGGATCGCAGGCATGATCTCTGAGAGTTGCAAATGCAATTGGATGCTGCGGGAATCAATTTCGGATCGCATTAACTGAACAACTGCATTAATGGCCGAGTTGAGATCGACAGGCTCACGTCTTGGCTCATTCTTGCGGATTAATTCCCGAAGAATCCGAATGATATCCGCAGCTCGCTCTGCCTGAGCGACTGTCATTTCCAGATTTTCACGAAGCGTACTCTCCAGCTTGAGTTCTTCAACTTGAGCAAGTGCCAGATCTGCATAAAGACAGACAGCCGAGAGTGGTTGATTCAATTCATGAGCTAATCCGGAAGCCAGTTCTCCAACCGATTTTAGCCGGTTGGCATGGGCCAGTGCAGCCAGGCGATCGCGAGATTCCTTTTCGAGTCGTTTTCGCGGACGGGAATCTCTAATAAAGCCTGAGAATCGATAATGGCCATCTTCTCCCTGCACCGCTCCAAAGGAAACTTCGACGGGAATATGTGAGCCATCGGCATGGAGCACGACCAGTTCGACACCGGACCAGCGGATGGACTTTTCACCACTGCTGATAAACTGACGAAATCCTTTTTGGTGACGAGCGTGATATTCCGGTGGGATGAGGGTCGTCAGTCGCCGGCCGATCAGACGGGCTGGTGAATGCCCCAGCAATGTTTTCGTGCTGGGATTCGCATAGATGATTTCATCCTCTTCATTGATACAGAGAATTGCGTCCGCAGCAGTATCTGCGACAATTCGGTAAAGATCCGAAGTCTCCTTCAGACGAGAAACAGCCGCGGAAAGATCGATGAGTTGCTGTCGCAATTGTCGATTTTCCTGCTGAAGGACTTCCTCAGTAGGCGTCGGTGAAGGCATGTCAGTTGGATTGTCGAGTGCAAACATGAATCGTTTAATTTCTCTTATGATAACAAACTTTCAGCGACGGGCGAAGTTTGTAATATTTCAGCGAGCAAGTTCAATCGTTTAATAGATATCCCGCACATAGCGGCCTGATTTGTGCATATTACGAACATAGTCTTTAGCTTCTTCCAGAGTTTTCCCTCCCGCTGTAACAATCACTTCATGCAGGGCTTTGTCGACATCAACCGCCATCCGTTTTGCATCTCCACAAACACAAACCCAGGCCCCGGCTTCGAGCCAGTTGAACAATTCCTGAGCATTTTCGAGCATGCGATTCTGGACATAGAATTTCTCTTCCTGATCCCGACTGAAAGCGGTGTCGAGTCGCGAGAGCAAACCATTTTCCAGATAACGGTTCAATTCTTCTTCATAAAGAAAATCGGTTGCGGACTTCTGATCCCCGAAGAATAACCAGTTCTTGCCCCGAGACTTTCGGGCATGACGCTCCTGCAGAAAAGCTCGGAAAGGAGCGATGCCGGTTCCCGGGCCGATCATAATCAGAGGCAGGTTGTCATCCGCAGGTACACCGAAGCCATGTGATTTCTGAATAAAGACGCGTAATTCATTTCCCGGCAGCATACGATCAGAAAACATTGTGGAAGCAACACCCTTGCGTTCTCGATTACGATATTCCTTGATGACACGTCCAACCGTAAGATGGACGGCTTCACCGACGACAGATTTTGAGCTGGCAATCGAATAGAGTCGTGGTGCAAGTTCCGTTAAAGAGGCGATGAACTCCTGAACGGAAGGTCGTACTGAGGGAAAATCGTGCAACACATCCAGAACATCCATCTCATCAATTTCATCGCTATCAATCAAATCGCGTAGTTTCTGCTGCTGCTCACCTTTCGCCAGACCAGCTATCAATTCCAGAAATTCATCGGAAACATCTTTGAGGCAGCATCGATTCGTCAACGCGTCAACAAAGCTCATGGAATCTGCACCGACGGAAACAGTGGTTGTCCGATCTTCCGAAAACTGATCGAGAATTCCCTCGACCAGTTCATTGCAGTTCGTAGGATAAACGCCCAGAGCATCACCCACTTCATAGTGCAGGTCACTTCCTGACAAATCAATTTCGACATGCCGGACATCTTTTGCGGAACCTGGCTTATTGAGAGTTTCCGACTTGATCAGTTTTGCGGGAAAGGGATTGCTCCGATGATAAGTAGATCCGTTCGTTTCCGCTGTGGCCGGTGTTCCACTCGTGCTCGCTGCAGGAATTTCATCAGCTTCCGATAGAACCTTCTTGAGCATTTTGGATGTTTCTTTGGCTCCCGGCACACAAAGTTTCAGATTCTTCTCGCCACCCGAAGCAATTGCCTCAGCATAGGTTTTGCATACATATCCGCAGGCACCACAATCCAACTGCGCCATCGAAGCCATCAATCGACGTTCAACCGGTTTACCTTCGGCCAGTTCCATGCGCTTCTGGAGATTGAGTCCAGGATCGTGCCAGGGGAAATCCTCCTCGGCTTCTGCTTCCGCCTGTTCCGTCAAGCGGTTTTCTTCCGCTTTCACTTCATCGCTGGAAGGCTCCAGTCCCAGCATGCCGGCGAAGAAGCCATTTAACCAGGCTTTTTGTTCGTCACTGAACGGTGCGCTTTCCGGGATTAATGTAATACTCATTGTTCGATTCCGATTTCAATTTTCCACATTCCCGAGGAATGAAATTCGTTTTGTTTCACGTGAAACATTTACAATTATTTGATATTGGCCGGTAATTAACTGCAGAAGCGATCGCTATGCCATCACTAAATTTCCATCGTAAAGTTTGTTGAGTTCAATCATGTCGACTCGATTAACAAATTCGACAAAGGTTTCCTGTTCCGACATGCGATGTTCGTGGTAGGTCAACAACAACCTCGCGATCACTGCAGGACATTCTTCATGCGTGACTGACGTCTTGAACTCGCGACCAATTCCCTGATCGGGGCCGTATCCACCACCCACAAAGATGTGATAACCTTCAACCATGTCTTCATCTTCTCCAACCTCCACTTTAGTCGCGATCAAACCGATATCGCCGATGTAATGCTGGGCACACGAATGATGGCAGCCTGTCAAATGAATATTGATGGGAGAATCGAGTTCAATGCGTTCTTCCATATAGTCTGCAATGAGCCCAGCATGGAGTTTTGTATTGGCAGCTGCGTATTTGCATCCCGCGTTTCCAGTGCATGCGACTAACGCTCCTCGAACGTTGCTTGCTTTCCAGTCCAATCCCAACGCTTCAATTCGAGATGTCGCTTCTGAGACCTTGTCGTCGGGAATTCCTGAAAGCAACAGATTTTGCCAGACCGTCAAGCGGATTTTGCGATCGCCCAGTGATTCGGCAATATCAGCCAGTCCGTGCATTTGTGGGGGAGTTAAGCGACCGACTGGGAGAACAACGCCGATATAGTTCAAGCCTTCCTGTTTCTGAGGATGTACACCGACATGGCCATATCGATCAGCAGGAGCTGCTTTTTCGCAGTGCGTCAAATCAAATTTCCGCAAATGGAAATTCAATAATTTCTGAGTCTCTTCTATAAACTTTTCGAAGCCCCAATCATCGAGTACATATTTCAGCCGGGCTTTTTTGCGATCTGTTCGGTCTCCATTGGCGATGAAGACACGCAAAATCGCATCAGCGACGGGAACACACTCTGAAGGTAAAACCAGAACGCCAGTATCGCGGGCAAAATCGAGATGACCGGTGATTCCGCCAAGCGTTAAGCGGAAATAGACTCCAGCCGGGACTTCGGTGGTCGCATGATCTTCATTCACTTTGACTGCGGCGAAACCGATATCATTGGTTTCTTCGAGACTGCTGATCGAGCCACCCCCTTCAAAAGCAATATTAAATTTGCGAGGCAACCCATAAAGTTCGCGATGATTCAAAATAAAGTGATGCATCTCACGAGCCAGAGGTAATGTCTCGATGATCTCCTGGGGATCGAGACCACTGGTGGGATTGCCGGTCACATTGCGGATATTGTCTCCACCCGATCCGCGAACAATAATTCCATGTTCCTGCAGACCCATTAACAAAGGGACGCCATCTTTAGGACTAATTTCTCTCAGTTGCAGATTGGCACGCGTTGTCACATCGGCATATCCGCCAGCGTGTGATTCTGCCAAGTCGGCGACTCCTCGAAATTGATCGCTGCGGAGAATGCCTCCTGGAATTCGCAGTCGACACATATAAGCATCTTGAGCGGGAGAAACATAGAACAGACCTTGAAACTTGAAGAGGAAGACATCTGTCCCTTTGGGGAATTTGTCGCTGGCGGCATGCTCCAGCATTTCATTCCACATATCGAGAGGATTCTTGTCACGCTTGGCCTGCTCTTCTGCACAGAGTTTTTTCTTGTTGGTCAGAAAACGATCCTGGGCTTCGCGATGGATTCTCTCTGGTCCTGCGATACCTTCAGGAACAGCAGAAGTTGTGCCCCCCACTTGAATGGAAGTTCCCTTGAGCCCCTGTCCAGAAAGAATCGGTAAGCCGCGGACTGCTCGGGAGACATCGGCTCCCATCATGAATCCCTGCAGATAATTCTTCTGTTCGTCGTCGAAGGGATTGTAGGATTGGTTCATCTTGATCCTCCTCGTAATTTACGGATAGCAACCGCACACGCTTTGTACGATGGTTGTTTCGAGTACTCATCGAATGAATCGTGAGTTAGCTGATTCGTCGTTTCATAGTGCATTGGAATGAAAATCTGCCCCGGTTGTACGGTGGCATTCACCAGAGCTTTCACCTCAATCGTTCCTCGTTTAGAGGAAACTTCCATCCAGTCATCCGAGGAAATTCCCAGACGACGCGCGTCCTCGGGATGGACTTCTGCAAAGATTTTCGCCGGGTAGAGTTTTCTCAGCACAGCTGATTTACTGGTTCTTGTTTGCGTATGCCACTGAGAAGCAGAGCCGCGACCGGTCAGCAAGATGAATGGAAATTCACTGGTTGCGGGATCGGGCATTGGTTTGGAATCCTGAAACAGGAATTTTGCTTTCCAATCAGGATGAAAATACTGTCCATCTTCAAATAAACGTCGCTGGTTGTCTTTGAGATCTTCACCAGTCTTGAGAGGCCATTGAATCCCACCCTGCTCATCAATGGCGTGATAATCAGCCATCCCGGTAATATCACAAGGTTGATCCGCAGAGAGACGTTTTAGAATCTGAAAGACATCGGCTGGCGTTTTCCACTCAGCAAACATTTCCCCACAGCCCCAGTATTCGGCGATGAGACGAAAGATCAGAAAATCAGCCAGTGCCTGACCGGGAGCAGCAGAAACTTTCTTGACGATTCCGTATCTGCGTTCGGAATTGATGAACGTCCCCTCTTTCTCTCCCCAGGCTGCAGCCGGCAGGATGAGATCGGCTATTTGTGCGGTCTCGGTGGTATGATACATATCCTGAACAACGAGAAACTCAAGTTTTTCCCGCAACGCTTTCAATCGATTCTGATTGATCCAGGAGTGAGCCGGGTTGGTGGCGATGATCCATAAACCTTTGATCTTCCCCGCTTCGATCGCATCAATGATTTCGTTATACGCCAGACTGTTTTCCTGCGGGATGCGATCGACATCTATTCTCAGGGTATTGGCGACTTTCTCGCGATGAGCGGGATTGAGGAAATCGTGTCCGCCCAGCAGATTGGTCGTGTTACTGTAGAGACGGGAGCCCATCGCATTACATTGACCGGTAATGGAGTTCGCTCCTGTGCCAGGTCGTCCCATGTTGCCGGTCATTAAAGCCAGATTGATCAGGCTTTGAGCGACGCGGGTTCCTTCGTAACTCTGGTTGACTCCCATGGTCCACCAGAATGAAACTCGCTTGCCTTCATGAATCGTTTTTGCCAGATGCAGAAGCGTATCGGGAGAGATGCCACTTTTTGCAGAGACCTGCTCAAGAGTATAAGTCGAAACATGCTCGGCAAAATCATCAAAGTGATTCGTGTGCTGATCGATATAATCACGATTGATCCAACCGTTATCGATGAGCGTTTTTGCCAGTCCATAGAAGAGTGTCAAATCCGACTTGGGAGCAATTGGCAAATGCATCGTTGCCTGCATCGCTGTTTCTGTGGTGCGAGGATCAATCACCACAATTTCGGGTGAGTTCGGATTTCGCATAACCCGTTCCCACATGATCGGATGCGCAATACACGGATTCGCACCGACGAAAACAAGCACGTCCGATTCTTCAAAATCCTGATAACTAAATGGGGGGGCATCGAATCCAAACGATTGCTTGTAAGCGGTAGCCGCAGTTGCCATGCATTGACGGGTGTTGCCATCACCGTGCAGCATCCCCATTCCGAACTTGGTGAGTGCGCCCAGGAACGCCATCTCTTCGGTGACGATTTGACCGGTGCTGAGAAAGGCGACGGAGTCGTTTCCGTGTTCCTTTTGAATGGCCTGAAATCGATCGCAAAACTTTTGTAAGGCCAGGCTCCACGAAGTGGCGATCATTTGACCATTGGCATTTCGGATCAAAGGCGTTGTTGCTCGATCAGCTGCTTTGAGAACTTCGAGTGCTTCCCACCCTTTCGGGCAGGCCATCCCTAAATTTACGGGATAGCTTTTCGAAGGTGTCAGACCAATAGCTTGCTGGTCTTTCAAGTGAATATTCAAACTACATCCCGTCGAACAGAACCCGCAGACCATACTTGTCGTGCGGTCCGGCTGGGAAACAACAGGCAGTTTTCCAAGTCCGAAACCTCCGGGAGACTGCACGAGTTCGCGGGTTAAGGGACCGGTTTTTTGATGAATAATGTCACGAATCATGGTGACATGTTTTGGTAATGTTGAACTCATGATCTCAATCCTCCCGGCATTTTGGGAGCAACTACGGCTGAGAAGAACAGATAGCGCTCTGTCAATTCTCCTAGGAGTGCAGATATTCCAGAAAGAGCAGCCAGCACTGCGATAGCAGTGGGAGCGAGTGTGTTTTCCTGACCGACGATCACGAAAGCGAGAGCCATACTCAGCAAGGCAAACGCCATACGTGTTCCCAGGACATATCGCAGCGGTTCGACCAGTAATTCTGCAGAGGTTTTCAATGACGAATCTTCTTCATATTGCAAATGTCTGAAGACCCAACCTTCCGCAATCAATTTTGCAATGACCGCCACCATCAGTAATCCAGAGAGGCGAACCATACCCGTTGCTGCCAGTTCCCAGGCCTTGTCATCGCCAAATAATCGGGCAATGATAGGGGTGATGATCATCAGAAAAGCAATTCCACCAACGAGAGTTGTCAGCATGAATTTCATTGTCGTGTAGGATCCATTCCAGAAGCTTCGCTGGGTGCATTGATAGATCATGATCGAACAGCCAATACCAGTGTAACCAGTCAAAACCGCAGCCCATCCGCCGTAATTCTGAATGACACTCTGCATCGGCATCCAGCCAGCCGGGATCCAGAAACTGGAGAAGAACGCTCCTGCGGCAGCCGAGTAGAGGCCGAAGGCGACGATCTCCCGACTCATCCAGGAATGTGTAAAGCCGAGGATGCCGCGAAACGCATAGAGAGGGCGGCCCAGGTGCATCGTACTTGCCCCCAAAGCGGCCTGACTGACTCCGAAAGTTGCCAGGGTCAAATAAGGCATTAACGTATTCATGATAGCCGGGTCAAAAAGAAGTTGACACAACTGGAGGAACAGGAACGCTCCGGTGGAAACCTGAATCAGGACCAGCATAATGACCAGAGGCAGGTGAGCATGTTCGGGAGTCAACTGATGTTGATCTCCACGAAGCAGTTCTTCGGAAAGTGGCTTTTTGGAGTGATAAATGGTTGTCGGAATTGTATAGCTCGGATCATGTGCTCCGGTGATGAACTCCCTTTTGAGGGCTTTCGCTTTCGCTTCATCAATATTGACCTTTGTGATGGAAATGGCTTCGTGGGGACAGGCCTGGACACAAGCCGGGGCTTCATTGACGCTCAACCGTTGAGTACACATATCGCACTTGCGAACGATCCCCTTTTTCTCGTGATACTTCGGCACTCCATACGGGCAGGCCAGTGTACAATATTGACAGCCGAAGCACTGATCATCGAGATGACGCACGATTCCAGTCACCTTGTCCTTTTCGTAGGAATTTGTAGGACAGGCTTTCATGCATGCCGGATCAATACAGTGATGACAAGCTGAAGTGACGTGCTGCATGAGTGGAGTTTTAGCGGAGTCGCTGTAGAGCAGTCCGACATCTCGCCAGGCTTCATCTTCGTCCAATCCGTTTAAGTTGTGGCAAGCTGTGACGCAGGCTTTGCAGCCGGAGCAGCGATCAAGATCGACCGAGAATCCATATTGTTCACCCGCTTCGAGTGGTATCGTGGGAAGTAAAGTATGATATTGCTGGACCTGGCAACTTCCGATGGAATTGTCGTGTAGCAGGGAAAATCGTTCAACAGCTGACATTTCCTGCTGCTCGCGCAACAGTAACCCTAACAGGTCGCTATGAGCGCCAATCTGCTCTTCGTCAGGATATGCTGTTGAGGAATTCATGCTGAAATTCTGTATCTCTTAATTTGTCAATAACACTAATGCGGAGGAAGCTCCGACACCTCGCAGAACGGGCATCACCACAATGCCTGAAAGTTCTCTCTCCTCTTCTGTTAACAGCGGGGAAGGAATTTTTTCCACGACAATTGTCTGTTTAATCATCGCTTCTGCGACCAGATCTTCGATCACTGCCTGCAACTTTAAACTGCAGTGATTTTCGGCAACAGGATGTCGTTTGTTTCGACAATTCAGGGAATCGCTCATCCGGAATCGATCTTGTTCTTCTCTCCAGACCTGAAACTCTTCGGCAAACGTGAGTCGATTCGGCGAGAGCATTAACAGGACCGACTGCACTTCGTCGTGCTCACCAAGAATTGGAAATCCGACTCCAATCTCCAGCCCAACCTGAAGGGCATCGTCTGCGCGAATGAATTCTTCAGATGTGCTCAATGGTTGCAATAAGCGGGGCATCGCTGTTTTCCAGGTCATACCTGGTAAACCAATTCCAATTTGGAATCTCACATTTTGACTGACTTCACGGAAATGATGTAAATGTCCATAACAACCATCTAACAATTCCAGGTCGGCTCGATCCTCAACAAGATTCCAGACTTCCAAAGCCGTTAAGCGAATCATCGATTCTAAAAATCGAAAGACGACGACTGATTTCACGACATTCTGAGACAGAATCGGAATCGCCAACAGGAAAGTGGTGAAATCAAATTGAGTTTCATCGCTGCGGATGACAGGTGATTTATTCCGGGCTGCTTCGTGCGCAATCTGATCACATTCTTCTGTCGGCTTCTCCCAGGACATGCGGTCAGAAATTGCAGACGAAAAGACCATTCGATCATTATCGCGATACCACAGACCAATAAAGTCTGCATTTGATTTCACTTTTTCAATACTTGAATACATTACTTACCTACTTAACTTCAGTCCGTTGTTCCAACATGCGACATGGCAACCGAGTCTTCATCACTCATGACTGGAATATCTGTCGAAGTATCGCTGCTTGAGGAATTGAGTTCGCTATGTGTCTCTTCACCCACCGCTTGAATTGCGACAGGCTGTTCGCATATTCCTGATTTGGCATGTTCCTGTTCTTCAAGAAAGCAGATCAGTTCTGCGCGGTAGTTGTAGTAATCGGGGTGTTCGAGGATTTCTGCACGATTTCTGGGTCGTGCAAATGGAATCGACATTAAATTGCCAACTTTCGAGCCTGGACCATTTGTCATCATGCAGACGCGATCGCACATGTAGATCGATTCATCAACATCATGAGTAATCAATACGGTTGTGAGATGTTCCCGATTCAGAATCTCTAAAATGACATCCTGAAGTTCCATGCGAGTGAGAGAGTCGAGCCGACCGAAGGGTTCGTCCAGTAGCAGGACTTTCGGTTTCAAGGCGATTGCCCGAGCGATGCCGACACGTTGTTGCATTCCGCCGGAAAGTTCACGGGGGTAACGATGCATCGAGTCAGCTAAGCCGACAATGCTCAAGTAATACTCGATGATTTCTTTCCGGACAGAAGCAGTCACGTGAGGATAAACACGATCGACTCCGAGTTTGACGTTTCCATAAGCGGTCATCCAGGGAAGTAAACAAGGAGCCTGAAAGACTACGGATCGATCTGGCCCAGGCCCGGAGATTTCCTTTCCATCAACGATAATTCCTCCCTGAGTTATGGAGTTCAATCCGGCCAGCATCGTCAGAACAGTTGATTTGCCACAGCCCGAATGGCCGATGACACCAATGACTTCACCCTTGTGGATTTTGAGATTGAAGCCATCAATGACTTTGACATCCTCCCCGTAAGGATTCGGGTAAGCCTTAACGATATTAGACATCTCGACATAACGTTCAGAAATGATTGAATTCATTTGTTCTCCTGTCTCAGTTCTTTCGAGTCAAATGGGCAAGAATAAACTGGTTAGCTAGACGATATTCACCTGAACGTTGTGAGCCTTGTCGAGCGATATCGGTTGAACATCAGGCAATTTGAGATCGGTCACCACTTTGAGTTCTTTGGATTCTGCATTGATCGCCAGCATGTATTTGGTCACTTCATTGCGAATGTGTTTGAATTCGGGATTGAAGTTTAAAGTGGCCCGGTCGCGTGGTCGTTCCAGATGGACGTCGAAGCTTTTGCCAAATGTTGCTCCAGGACCCGGCGTGAGGGGCACGATGCGATCCGCCATCAGCACCGCTTCGTCGACATCATTGGTGATCATGACGACGGTTCGTTTATCCTGTTCCCACAATCGAGTGATTTCATCCTGCAATACCGAACGAGTGATCGCATCCAAAGCGGAAAGCGGTTCATCGAGCAGTAGAACTTCAGGTTTCATCGAAAGTGTGCGCGCCAGCGAAAGGCGTTGACGCATCCCGCCGGAGAGTTCGTTCGGCTTCTTCCACTCGGCTCCACTCAAGCTGACCAGATCGATATAGTGCTGGATATGCTCTTCCCGCTCTACTTCCGACATTTTCGGGAAGACCTGCTTAACGGCCAGTTCAATGTTTCCATGAACGGTCAACCAGGGGAGTAATGAATAGTTCTGGAAAACTATTCCCCGATCCGGGCCGGGAGGGCCGATCGGTTTGTCGTGCATCACAACTCGCCCCTGATCCGGAGTTTGCAGGCCAGCCAATAATGACATGACCGTGCTTTTTCCAGCTCCAGAGAAACCGATAATGGCTACGAATTCGTTTTCTTCGACGCTCAAGCTGGCGTTGGTGAGCACTGGATATTTATCCGAGCCAACGCCGAAGCCAAATGATACGTTTTGAAATTCCAGAATGGGCATGTATTATCCTTGCCGGTTTGATCGCTGATTGACGATTCCTTGAAACAGTTAGATGGCAGCCGGGGCTCCATCGAAGCTGACGAGTCTCTGGAAGACAATCATTGTTCTGTCGAGTAACAATCCGATGGCTCCAACTACGAAGACCACGACAAACATTTGTGCAAAGGTTTCTGAAGAACCGTTGTTAAACATATCCCAGACAAACTTGCCGATTCCTTCACTCGAGCTGAGCAATTCTGCGGCAATCAACACCATCCAGCCGACCCCGAGAGAGATACGCAAACCTGCGAAGATCAGCGGTAAAGCTGAAGGGATGACGATTTTAAATAATCGTTGAGTAAAGGTTAGACGCAAGACGCGTGCCACGTTGATGTGATCTTTATCGATGGAGGCAACCCCTAAAGCTGTATTAACAAGTGTTGGCCAAAGCGAACAAAGAGCAACTGTGATTGCAGAAGCGATAAAGGCGGGGTTGATTTGTAACCAGCCGATGAGCGGCATTTCTGAAAGTGCGACCATCAACCAGTGTTTGTCAGGATCTGTAATGATGCCGCCGACGATGATCAGCGAAATTGGTAACCAGACAATCGGTGAGACAGGCTTGAACAGTGCAATAAATGGTGTAACAGCAGCCATGAATGTGGAGCTGACACCACAAAGAATTCCAATCGGGATCGCAATTGCAGTTGCCAGAAAGAAGCCCGCAAAAACACAGGCGACTGAACGGGCAATTTGCATCGGCAATGTCCAGGGTTTTGCATATTCCGAACTGGAAATGTTGTTCATCCGCTCTTCAACCCGCAGCATTTGCTGAGCGATCGGAATCAAATCAGGGCCAGTTGCACTCGCATATTGTCGCTGTAATTGTTTGAGCTTGTCCTCTTCTTCATCGAGCTTCAGGCTCCGATTACTTTTAGAAAGGATCTCTTCTTTCTTTGTCAGATACTGTTCCTGCTCGGCGACATCTGTTTGAAATTTCAGGGCTTCCAATAGAGGTGGATAATTCAGATTGCGAACGTCATCCTGTTCGGTCTTGAGTTCAGCCAGTTCATCCAGCTCGGCTGCGGTTTGTTCCTGATGTCCGCGAACATATCCCAGGAGATTGTTTTTCCCTTGCAAATCCCCTTTTTCAACCTTAGCGGCTTTGATTTTTAACGCGCGGTCTCGACGTAATTGAGCTTTAAGAAACTCTTCTTTTTTGGTTTCATATTCAGCTTTGAGAGGTTCCAGTTTTTCAGTGATAAATGCTTTCCTGGCAATTTCTGCAGACATCACTTCAGCATCCGCTTTTACTTTCTCAGCAGTGATGGCTTTCAATTCTTCCTGAACCTGGTCCAGACTTGCCTCTCGGTCTTGACCATCCAGGCTATAAGCGGTCTGTTTATCGGTTTCCCGATCATGAAATTCTCGCACCCCCCGAGCAGCTTCGTAGACGACTGCAGGAGTGGGCACTTCACCGGATTTTGTTTTGTAAACGGGAGCGATTATGGACCACATCCAGATGAAGATCATGAAGGTCACCGCAGGGATCACGATGAAGCGACCAATCTTTTTCAGCTGCAATCGTGGTTCTTCTCCGTAACAGAGCCTGACGACAGGCTCCAGGAAAGTGAGTCCACTGATGTTGATAATCTTCAGTAATGAATACTTGAAACGTTCCATTTCAAATTCCGGTCTATGCAGTTCAGGTTCTGTTTATTATGAATTTTTAATTTGGGTGGCACCGGTTTACGCGGAGCGGCTACTGGTGTGACGAAGTCACAAGAGGTTTGAAATGAATGGATTGAAATCCAATTTCTGCTTCAGATTTAATGAAATACTCCCTCTTGTCGCTTTCGCGACCCCGGTAGGTTGCAGGCAACCAACCGGGGCTACCCATTACTATTACTTCAATCTGTGTCTTGCCATCTATGATGCAGCCGATTCAGTTATCTTTGTTCCCAATTTTATGAGAATTGAGATATCCGATCGGATCTTTACCGTCGTAGGTTACTCCATCTATGAAGTCTGCGGTGGGTGGCTTGAATCCATCGGTTTCCCAGGGGATATCGGCTTCTTCAATCAAGCCTTCCTCCAGCAATAGTTTTGCGGCTTTGAGATAAATTTCCGGCTTATATACTTTCATTGCCGTTTCTGTGTACCACTCGGCTGTCTTCGGTTCTGTTATCTGACCCCAGCGACGCATTTGTGTCAGGAACCAGACTCCGTCGCTGTACCAGGGATAAGTGCAGTAATACTTGTAGAAGACATTGAAATCTGGCATGGGACGTTTGTCAGACTTCTGAAAGAAGAAGAAGCCAGTCATCGAGTTTTTGATGACGCCGAAATCCGCACCGACATAATCTGCTCGGGAGAGGATACGGGCGGCTTCATCGCGATTGATCAGTTTGCCGGTATCATCGGTAGCGTCCAGCCACTGGCCCGCTCGAATCAAAGCTTTCACAACGGCGATCATCGTGTTCGGATTGGCTTCCGCCCAACTTTTTGTGACGCCAAAGACCTTCTCAGGATTGTTTTTCCAGATGTCGTAATTCGTGCAGACAGGAACGCCAATCCCTTTCTCGACGGCCTGCTGATTCCAGGGTTCTCCAACGCAGTAGCCTTGAATATTGCCGGCTTCCAAAGTGGCGGGCATCATTGGCGGAGGTGTGACTGAAAGTTCGACTTCGGCATCGGTTCGTCCGCCGATATCCGATTCGGTATAAAATCCCGGATTGATTCCCGCAGCTGCCAGCCAGTATCGCAATTCGTAATTATGTGTTGAAGTTGGAAAAACCATTCCCATTTGCAATTTCTCGCCTGCTGCCAGTTTGGCTTTGACAATGGTTACTAAAGAATCTGCAGTGATGGGATGTTTAGGAGTATCAGATCGAAGATTTTCATCGTTCTGCTGCATCTGTTCCCAGATGGAATTGGAAACAGTGATGCCGTTTCCATTCATGTCCATTGTGAACGGAGTAATGATTTCAGCACTGGTTCCAAAGCCGATGGTAGCCGCGATGGGCTGCCCTGAGAGCATGTGGGCTCCATCCAGATTGCTGCTGATGACATTGTCGAGCAATGTCTTCCAGTTCGGCTGAGCGATGACTTCGACAGAAAGTCCTTCATCGGCAAAAAAGCCTTTTTCTTTCGCGATGACAATCGGAGCACAGTCTGTCAACTTGATGAAACCGAATTTCAGATCGGTTTTCTCCAGAGCCATTCTTCCCTGCGGCGTCGCGGTTGATCCCAACTCAGAGTCTGGAACCAGATCAGCCTCTGCAAGGTCTGCTTCCGTCAATTGCAATGATGGAATAGAGGAAGCATTTCCATCTGCACATCCTGCAAAACACAAACAAAAGATTAATCCCAGTCCCAACAGTGAGAAGCGAGAGGCTCGAAAAGAATGGCTCAGAGTTGCGAATATCAGACTGTTATTTAATGCCACGAATCATTCCCTCAATTGCTGCGTTAATTTCTTCTGATGAGTGAACGCTGATCAGAAATTGCAGTATGTGAGGATACAAAAGCAACAGGTGTGCCAGAGCAGATTAAGTCGAAACCGCTTCGTGGGTGACCGTAGCATCTCACATAAGGGATACGTGGTGTACCACAGCGGTGCATAGATAGTAATCGAGCATGCTTAAATGAAAGACGCGAGAGTTTTGATGTGTTTGACTACCCTGTGGACTTTGCATGCATGTTGGCGCAATAACAGTGCAACTTTTATGAATAAGGGATTGGTGGACATGAAAAAACGGAAGCGTAAGGAAATACGCTTCCGTCATCAGGATTCTGAGTCTTCAGCAGACAACTCAGAGGTGTCGAGTGCTGACTGTTGCTCCGATATTCAAGCTGTGTCATAAGAGACACAGCCTTAAGAATTACCCCTTCGCAATTACGGAGAACTCATGGAATCCACAATAGATTAGAAAAATTAAAACTGATAATTGGCCAGGAAGTAGAACTGACTGGCGTCGTCGCGATTCAGGGCGGTATTGGTGACTGCTCCCCCATACCAGAACCACGAGTATCCACTTTCCAGAGTCAGGTTTTTGTTGACTTTGTAAGTTGCGATGAGGTCGAGTTCGTTGCCAATATTGCTATCCTGAGTTCCACCGGCATCGGTTGAACGTGGCCCAAGAGGTGCACCGGCAATATTGTAGATGTAATCCTGGGTGCGATGTTTATCGAACCAGTGCCATTGCCCCAGAAGGGTCAGTTTTTCGGTAGGAGTAATTTTTGAGCCGACGGAATAGTCGACCAGGTTCTGACCACTGAAGTTATCCAGAATCCCCCAGTACGCATGCCCTAAAGGGTAAAGTGAAAAGTAAGTACTGTCTCGTCCATCAGTCGGATCTTGATCTCCTGTTCCCAGATAATACAGAGCAAACACGGATGGTTTCATATCCACTGTTTCCCAAGTGTGGCTGACCAGTGCATTAAAAAAACCTGAATACACATTCAAACCGGGTCCACCAGACTGGAACGTATCTGTACCGACCTGAAATGCTCCCTGCAGGTCGTAACCCCAGGATCGTTCAACTTTATCACAGCAATCTTTGATTTCGTGCTTGCCGTAGTAGCGAGCTCCAAAGGTATGACGGTCGCCGTCTTGTCGAGTCGCATCAGGTTCGTTTTCAACATCCCAGATCCAGAACAGATCCATGGTGCCTTTATCGAGTCCCCGGTAAGTTGAATAGATCCCGTTGACGTATTCACTCTGGTCAGGATTATCGAATGAGGTCGTATTGTAAACAGTTCCTCTGGCTGCACCGTTTACGGGTTGAACCGAGAATGCATTCACATCCCAGTCTTTCCCTTTATAATAAGCAGAGTAACCTTCGAAGTTACGGAAGGTATTCGCCCAGCCTAACGGCGAGATAACATGCTGATCGCCATAGTTCAATGTCTGGCGACCATAGCGGGCATGAACATCACCGTTTTCAAGTTCCATCACTTTGACATCAACATAATACTGCAGCAGATCCGTACGGTTTTCATCGATGGGGAGAATCGGCAAATCTTCCCCGAAGGTGCTGGCGTCGATCGCTTCAACGTAACCAGTGACGGTATCGTTGTAAGTGACTGAGGCATGGGGAGTGAATCGCCATTGATTGTAAGTAGTGCGGCCTGGTCCACCAGGTCGCAAGCGATTGTCCTCATTGAGATATCGGTAACGCAGGGCCATCCCCACGTCACCTTTCCAGGCACAATTCTCGAAGGTCATCGGATCGATTTCTGGCAGAAATGACTTTTCGCAGTCTTCAAAAACTCTCAGGTCACAACAGCCATCTTCTGTGCAACTGTCGCAACAATCGTCTTCAGAGCATTCACTGTAAGAGACGGAAGCTATCTCTGAAGAGTCTGACTGCAGGTAGGCTGCCTGATTCACTTCTCCAGCATGAACAGGATATCCGGCTGATCCCCAGAGCATGGCTCCAAGACATGCAGCCAGCGAAATTCGTTTTCTGAGCATAACAATTCCTTCATGGAACAGGCTGGGTGCGGGGAGATCGATACGAGGCATGACGACCCTGTCCCTGATAGATTTCAACAGAATGAATTTGTGAGCAAACGTATGGAATCAAGAATGTCGCTCCCTCAACATCCTCTTGAAATTCTGTTCGCACGACTCAATAAATGGATAAGGACTATTCATTTATTGAATTCAATTCACTCTCCATGTTTTATATCGGGCTTAAGAATTACTGAAATTCCAGGAAACATATTGAAACTTATGCTGACACACGCCTATTGAGTCGTGACAGGCAAGCCTTACCTAACCGTCATATCCGCTACGTGGGGTAACACAGGAATTGATTCCTTTCGACAGGTGTCGACTTATTGAGCGAGGATTTTTACTGAGGGAGTTCTGTCCACATGGATATGTAATTATTGGAATATGTGAAGAAAATGTGAATTCGAATAGCAAATTCAGTTCTGTCTGGTAGTATCTAATACTATACACTTAACTCTACCTCTTTCTCTTCGACAGGAGTGAAACAAAGTATATTTCAGGTTAACCCCCTGTTAATGTACTACTTTGTGGACTCACGGAAGGTCGCGGGTCATGGCAAAACTGGAAACGATTGCCGGTCCAAATGCGGGAGTCTCTTACCCGATTCGTAACACAGGTGTCACAATTGTTGGACGTGATGAAACCTGTGACATCGTGCTTGCTTATCGTTCAATCTCGCGGCATCACGCTCAGTTCATTTGCGAAGGGGATGAGTATTTTCTGGAAGACATGGGGAGTGTGAATGGCACATTTGTCAACGGGGAAAAAGTGAGTGATCGTGTTCGTCTGTACGATGGACATCGCATCAACTTATACGAAATTCCTCTCGTTTTTCGCGGGGATCACTATATCGCAGGTAGTGATTCTCATGAGACCGCCGAGATTGAGGAGACATCTTATGAACTCGATGTCGTGCATGATCTTTCTCAGCCGAGTATGAATTCAATCACTCAGCAGAAGAGACGACTCAAATATCTGCTGGCAATTAATTCCAAGCTAGCCGGATCGCTGGATATTGATGAGATTCTGCCCAAAGTTCTGGATATCCTGTTCGAAATCTTTCCGCAGTCGATCAACGGCCATATCATGCTGCTCGATGAAGAGGGAAAGCTCATTCCCCGCGCATTCAAACAAGGCCGCGATGATGACAGCAGTGTTCTGACCATGATTCCCTCAAACAGTAAACTGGCACCGGAAGTGATCCGGAAGAAGCAGGGTGTTCTTCGCGATTCGGATGAAGTCAGTGAATCGGTTCTCGACGAACCGGTCTGTTCCACAATGTGTGTCCCCCTGCTCTCTCCGAGCAAAAAGCCGTTAGGGGCAATTGAGTTGGAAACCGCAGAGGAAATCAACCGCTTTCTCGATGAAGACCTGGAAGTGTTAAGCAGCGTAGCCGATATGACAGGTCTGGCGATTGCCTATGCAAAAGCCCACACTGAGTCCCTGGCTCGTCAAAAATATTTGCAACAGATGGAAATGGCTCATGAAGTTCAGTTGAGAATGCTGCCCCGCAATCGTCCGGATTCTCCTGAATATGACTTTGCCGATTTTTACTGCGCGGCTGAGCAGGTTGGCGGGGATTTCTTCTATTATCGATGGCTCTCGCCAACTCGGTTGGTTATTGCTTTGGGGGATATCTGTGGAAAAGGGATGCCAGCTGCTTTGAAAATGGCACAAATGACAGTTCGGCTGCATCACATTATGGAAACAGCCAAAAGTCTGAAATCAGCCATGCAGCGTCTCAATGAGGCTTCCTTTACGGATATAGACGAACTTGAAATTTCAATGACAACATTGGTCGTCTGTGTGCTGAACATTAAAGATCATCAATTGTCAATCGCCAATGCCGGGCACATTCCGCCAATCTGTCTCAAGTCTGAAAATCAAAATCTAGTCCATTTTAAGCATGCTGGTGATGGACTGCCGCTCGGCGTGGCGATCGATGCAGAATATCACCCCGCTACCTATCAACTCCAACAGGGAGATGTTGTTCTGCTTTGCACCGACGGGGCAACCGAAGCCATGGATACAAACGGTAACCTGTATGGGATTGAAGGAATTTGCCAATCCATCAAAAAGGCCGATCCCTCTGCTCAAGCTGTAACTAATCAAATCGTGCAGGATGTCCGAACCTTCAGCATTGGACAGGCCAGGCAGGACGATATGTGCATCCTGGCATTCGGGCGCAAGTAGCAATCATCGCAAGAATCAATTGCGATAGAAGTCAATCCACTTCAACTGAATTCTTTCCGCGCTTCCCTTTAAAAAATCTTCTGGCAGCAGGATCTTGAAATATCCGCTTCGTAATGGGATTTGTGGCGTGTTGGAAACGATCTCAACTTCAGCAAAAAGAGAATTTTCAATTTTTAGTTCTCTTACAGGCTGATCACCATTCTTGAGTGTGCAGATCACGCCTTGCCCGCTGCTTGAGACGCTCCATTGGAGAAAAACCTCTCCTCTGTGAACTGAGAAAGTTTCGAGTCCATTCAAGTGCAATTGGATTTCAATTGCGTTGGGCCAATGATCGCCCGTTCGCTTAAGCACAGCCTGATCGATCCCGGATGGGGAATCTATCTTCAAGATTGTTTTCTCTGTTGTTGATTGAATCTGAATTTGAGTCTCGGGTTTTCCTTTCGATAGCAATTGAATGGCGGGACAGGATTTCATAATAACCTGATGACTGACATCCCCCGAGAGATTTGAAAGGAAAACCATCGGGATCAGAATTGCTATTCCATAAATTATCATGGACTCATTCTCCTGCGGGATTTTATCATCAAAAATAGACTGATCGTTCAATACTGTCGAATTCTTCTCAGATTATATCAGCAGTTCTTGCAAATCGCCCATACTAGATTCGTTCGTCCACTCAACGCACGCTTACTTCTGAATGTCTTGATACGTAAGCCGAATCCTTACAAAAAATTTTTAGTCTGTGGATTTTAACCTTCTGTAACCTGCATTAATTCATTAAAAGGGGTACATCGAAACAGACAGTCGATAGCATTGCAGATCTCGATGATCTCGAATTGATAGTCCTCTTTGATCCCACCGTTCGAACCTCTTTCTTCTCAAAGATTAAGATCCAATGTGATAACTCTCCGTTCTATCGGAAATGATTGATATCTCTCTGCACTCTGTATGAGAGTGCTTGCTTATGTCGTTTGTGCTAAGCATTTCTGGATCAGAAATGCAATCTCTCAATTCATTGCACAGATGATTGTCTCGGTTTGCTTTCGCTTGGCAGATCGATCCCAACAAAATTTTGGAGTATTAATGTTAGAATATTTTGCGAAGCATAGAGCTTCGGTGAAAAACGATGTCTTAGCCGCGATTACTGTCGCGCTAGCCCTTGTGCCTGAAGCGGTTGCCTTTGCTTTTGTCGCAGGAGTTCCCCCGACTGTCGGATTGTATTCTGCCTTTTTCATTGGCTTTGTCAGTGCAATTGTCGGTGGACGTCCTGGAATGATTTCCGGTGCGACTGGCGCGATGGCGGTTGTTGTCGTTTCCCTGGTGGCGATTCATGGGATTGAATATCTATTTCCCGCAGTCATTTTATGTGGTCTACTGCAGATTACAGTTGGCCTGTTGAGGATGGGAAAACTGATTCGCCTTGTTCCGCACTCGGTGATGCTGGGATTTGTGAATGGGTTAGCGATTGTGATCGGGTTAGCTCAGCTGGGGAGTTTTAAAATCCTTGGTACTGATGGCACGATGACTTATTTGAATGGTGCCCCCCTGCTCATCATGCTCGGACTCGTCGGCCTCACGATGGCCATTATTGTTCTTCTGCCGAGATTCACAAAAGCAATTCCCAGTTCGCTGGCAGCGATATTGCTGGTCTCTCTGATTTCCCTCGGTATCAATCAGTACGCTCCTCAAACACTGGCACCAAAGGGCCAGGCTAATGTTGTGCAAACGGTTGATGATCTCGTTATGAATAATCTGAAAGCGAAAGCGGTTCAGGAAGCAGCTGTTAGAAATAGTCATGTTGCTGGTGCACCGCTCGCAGTCGAACATCATGCAGCAATTGATACTTCGGTTTTAAGTGACTCCGAAATCGAGTCTGCCATTGCGACTGTGAAACCGACCAAAGAACCTTTGCCGATGCTGTTTTTCCTGGATTCACGATATGTCTTGGCTCCCTTCACATGGGAAACGCTGGTGATCATCTTCCCGTTTTCATTAATCCTGGCTGGAGTCGGATTGATTGAATCGTTGATGACATTGACTTTGATTGATGAAATCACTGAGACACGAGGAAGTGGAAACCGGGAGTGCATTGGCCAGGGGACTGCGAATATCGTTTGCGGTTTGTTTGGTGGAATGGGTGGCTGTGCCATGATTGGACAGTCGCTGATTAATGTCAACTCCGGTGGACGCGGCCGACTATCTGGGATTGTGGCTGCTGTTGGGCTGCTGGTGCTGGTTGTGCTATTGAAGCCCGTCATTTCCATGGTACCGATGGCTGCACTGGTTGGAGTTATGTTTATGGTCGTAATTGGTACTTTTGAATGGAGCACTCTACATACCTGGAATAAAGTCCCTCGCAGTGATGTTCTGGTGATGGTCCTCGTTGCTGGCTACACTGTTTTGTTCCATAATCTGGCGATCGCGGTCCTTCTGGGAATTGTGGTTCAAGCTTTGACGTTTGCGTGGCATCATGCCACGCACATGATGGCCGATATTCACTTTGAAGATGATAAAAAAATCTATCAGTTGCATGGCCCCCTGTTTTTCGCATCGGTCAGCAGTTTTCGCGACTTGTTCGATCCCGTCAACGATCCACCAGTCGTCGCCGTCGATTTTTACTTTTCACGGGTTTATGATCAATCGGCTATGGAATCGATCACGAAATTAGCGGAACGATATCGTCAGGAAGGGAAACGCCTAAAGTTGCAGAATCTGAATGGCGATTGCCAACGTATGCTCGAACGGGCAGGCGAATTTGCGGCTGTCGACATTTCAGAGAGCCGGCATTATCACATCACGAAGATGATTTGAGTATCTCGAAATCAAAACAAAAAATCCCGATGGTTGAATACCAACCTACGGGATTTTTCATTCTCGGTTCTCTTGCCTTGCCATTGTAATGAGCATGGAGTCAGGAAGCGAAGTTCGACCAAGTTGTTTCAACATGTTGACCAACTGAGCAGTGGTGTATTGAGCGTGCGTGCAAACATGCAGGAGGATATCGCTCCGTTTTGTTCCCAATCGATTTCCCTTTTGAGAACTCGTGCTGACCTTGTAGACGAACTCATCAAGATTGGATTCATTTAGACTTGAAAGATAAGTGTTCCAGCGACGATCCACATCTTCCCATTTCAGTTGCAATTCATTGAACGACTGAATTGCTTCTTCAGCCTGCTGATTACCCGGCAACAATCCCTCTCGATCCCCCGGCATCAGTGGAGTTTCATTTCCTTCCAGCGCTTCCAGCCACACATACTCCGCAGCCAGCATGTGCAGTAAGGTTTTCCAGACAGAACCTTGACCAATCTTAAAAACTTTTCGCAATTGCGCTTCGCTTAAGGCTTCGGATGCGTTTAATAATTGTCGATTCGACCACATGCGATGTTCATGCAAACGTGTTATCAATTCAACAGACGTCATGTCTCTGCTCCTTAACCGTAACACGGACCGATCGAATGCTTTGACAATTGATGTCACATCCGGTTCGATGGGTAATGGAGTCGCTCTCGAAAATAAGCCCACGAATCGTAGAACTTCCGGGGGCTTCCGCTAACGCGGAGCGCCCCCGACACCCCTGATAGTTTTTACTTCATTAAGGTTGAGTATTGTTTCTAAGTTTCGACGGCATACCCGGCTTCTTTCCAGCCACGGAATCCTCCGTCCACCGAGATGACATTTTGATATCCCATTTTCTGAAGATTGTCCGCTGCTAATACCGAGCGGTAGCCGCCGCCACAATAGAGATAGATTTCTGCCTCAGGATCAGGGACTTGTTCTTCGATGTCTCTTTCGATAATTCCTTTGCCAAGATGCTTAGATTTGGGAATATGCCCCTTTTCCCATTCGTGGTCTTCACGCACATCGAATAACAGAATCTCCTGTCCCTGTTCAATTTTTGCATGCACATCTGCCACAGTGCACTCTCGAATTTGTCCTCGAACAGAATCACACAATTCGACAAAACGTTCTCCGTGTTTCGGTGCCATGATATCCTCCAGGATCAATTAATGAGAAGAATTTAGATTCAGACTTATCATAATCGTCTGAATCCAGACCGTCGACACTTTGATGCACTGTTTTGGACACGAGAACAACGCCTCGATTTCACTCCACATTATTGAGAAGTTTTGCCGGGGGGACATTGGCGGCTATTCGGGAAAAAGCGTCGAGCATTTGCTCTTCGACTTCTGCAATGGTTGTTCCCCCTGGAACATTGATCCATTCCCCTTTACCGGCGAAAGCCATTGCACGCATCAAATCACGATCTGCCCCTGCACCTACAGAAAGTGTATGAATGGTGTAGCCTTTATCAATCGCCAGTTTCGCTTGATAGAACGCATACTGTTTGTGGCGATCCCAGGTTGTGTAATCCGCCGTTCCATCGTCATCGAAGTCGGTCAGTTCATTCCAGTTCCAATTCGAGGGAAGACTCCAACCAGAGGGACTACGGTTCGCATTGCCATCGGTCATGACAATCAAGGTCGGTCGTGATCCCGGTCTTGCCTGAGTATCGAGCAAATTCACGGCTTCTTCGATTCCATATCCCAGACCTGTATACACATTGTAATGTCCGGCTTGTTTGCGTCGCTGAATTTCATCCAGACTTTCGTAGTCGTCAGTAATCCATTCGGTTCCCAAATCCCTCAGCACGACACCATTTTCATTCTTGACCTGATATTCAACGCGTGAGGTCGAATCATAAGTGGCGATGCCCGCGTGATCTCCGAAGTCGAGATCTTCCAGGAATTCCAGAAACAGGCTCATTCCGTTTTTCATGGCATGGAAAGGATAGTGAGGTGTCTTCCATAAATCTTCTGTTTGTGAGGATCGTGGTTGCTGGCTCAGCAGGTAGTCGACGAAGTTCAAGCCCCCATACTTTTTACGGTAACCAGCATCTTTCACTTGGGCACTGGTGCGCACATAATCGATATATTTGTCCCAATTGCCTGAGTTGTATGGGTAACTGGTAATATCCAGGCAAAATGCCTTTTTCACATTTTCATTATTGTCTTCAAAGTATTGGTATTCGATTGCTGAACCGCCAGGGTTTTCAAAAGATTCGCCATAACCTGGCCCATCTCCACTGAAATTCTTTCCCGATTTGATCCAGGCATTCACAATCGCTTTGCCTTCGTTCTCGCCGGTCCCAAGAAATGTCCCCGTATGTCCTGAAAGTCCTTCAAATTTTTGATGGACGCCGTCTGTAAATTCCAGGACAACATTCGAAAGATCCTTTGTCGATTCAACATAAATCGAGTTCTCCATGAAAGTTACTTGGATATGAGGAATATTTTTCCCTTGTTCTTCCTGGCCTGATACGGTCACTGCAGTCATACCAGAACGAATGTATGCCGCGTGAATGGATCGATCGTCATCATCGCCAGAGCCTTGATAAGTACGGAAGGTCCCAGATTGATTTTGGAAATGCTGATATCCCCCACCTTCAAAGATTATGTATACTTCATGGATTTCTTTGTCCGATGTGACATCGATTTCATCATCCCTGAACTTCACATAGATCTTCGCTTCCCCAGCTTCATCAGGATCTTCACCTTCCACCGTTAACCATTCTGGAGTGAATTCAAGACAGCCTAAATCAAGAGGCTGTAACGCATCATAAATATCCCTGATATTTCCTTCGAGGGCGACTCGGCCAAATCGATTCAGCGAACTGAGTTGGCTGTCGTAATTCATACTCCCGGAGTAGTCGAGGACAGAAACGATGTCCCGGGCTTCAACAAATGCGATTGCTGAAGCCATCACAGCTGCTTTGTCGTTTCCCCCAATTGGGGCAAAAAAAAGATCTACCATGCCATCAGGGAGTGTCGTGTCGGGGTTTGTTCTTCGTGCCGTGACTTGAACGACATTATAAGCAGCACTTCCACTATAAGGAGCATCGCCCCATTCGACTTCGAAGCGTTGTAAGTTTTCATTGAAGACACGTCGACCAAATGCAACATCGACATCAGGATCAACATAAACACCATTCAAAGCGGCTACTTTTTCTGCCATGAGTTTCGCTGAATCGATAGCAATCGAATTGATATCGCCTGCGGATGTCCCTCCGCCAACTGTTTGTCCATCATCTCCAGCTGAATCGATCACTGCGATAATCTCCTGAGCAGCCGCCAGCGCAGCCGCATCAACAGCTTTCTGTAGATTAATCTTCGTCAACGACAGGACACCAATATCGACACTCAAGGCAACGAATCCAACGGCTCCAACCAGACAGATTGCCGCGAGAACCATAAAAGCTCCGCGTCTCTGGTTAAATTCGTTCACAAGTTTGCGACGATTGTTTTTAATATTCACTAAGGGGTTCATCATGGCCGTGGCCTCTATAAATCTGAGTTCTCATGAGCGCTCTCCTGGCGAATAATTCCTGAAGCTCGTGGCCCGAGTGTTCTTCTTCAATGACTTCGGATACTATGATCGCACTTTGATCAATTCATCAGCGAGATCCGTCCTGCTCGCATCACGATTCGTGCGGTAATATTTCGTCCCCTCATTAAGCCGTGCGGAAAAGTGCTGATCTGTTCAAATGGAATCGTCGCTTCGATTTTAAAGAGACGCCGTTCATTTGCAGGATCTGCCAGATCAAATGTTTGTCCGGCATCATTCCCATCGGCCGAGGTCAGAGTGATGGTTATGTCATCGCCGGGATACCCGCCTGCTTTCAGAAAATTACGGATATCGCGAATCACTTTATCATTCGGTGACTGACCTTCCGGAACAAGTTCAGCCCAATCCATGCTCGCCAGGCGTCCTGCTTCTCTTAAAGCTGCGGAGAGCTGTGTTGTTGCTTCCAGGGCATTGCCCATTTCGACCATACCCAGAATCAGGAACATGAAAATCGGCGAGACAATGGCAAATTCGACCAGAGCAGCTCCACGGCGTTTTTCGTGGTTATGATGTTGTTGTGTTTTTGAAATGATGCGCATCATCTTTGATCACTCTTTTGTGAGCAGTGGTTATTGAAAGAACTTATTCGTGTCTCATCACAGACTGACTGTGTAAAGTCAGATTGTCTGTCCAGAATGGCGGGAACAGAGCGACGTCTTCGTAGGGGATTGCCAATCTGATAATGTAAAGTTGACGAGTGTTCGCATTGGCCAGTTCGATATCGGGTAAATCTTCGAATTCGAGACCATTGGTTGGCGTTTCTGAGGTGTCGAACACATTTGCATCTTTGACGATGACCGAGAGGGTACTTGTATCGACGGCTGCGGAAACAACTCGAATGGCTTCCTGTTTGACGTCTGAGGTGGTGACTCCGTTGGCGACACCGTAACGAGCCGCTTTTTTGGCTGCGCCGCGTAATGCGGTTTGCACCATATAGGCGTGTCCAAACTCCACCATCGCAGCCAGGAAAATCCCAAAGACGGGAACCACCACTGCAAATTCCACCGTCGCCGCTCCACGACGTTTCCCCTCTTGCAGGGAGTTTGATTTCTGTTTGGATTTGGTAAGAAAGAATTTCATGATGGTTTCGTCAGGCAAGAGTATGCTGCATCAAATGTTGAGAATTGGATCAAGAATTTGGTCAGGATTCCCAGAATGGCAATTCTGAAGGATCATGAAAAAGTACATTGAAAATCGGGGAAATCGCTCAAGATTCTGGAACTTTTGTAAAGATTATTCCAAATGTTGAGTTTGGGATTTCTGGCTGTTGAAGGTATAAAACTCAATGAGATTTCAAGGCATCATTCCTACAGGTTGATGCTTTAATTCAACAGTAAGTTGATTCGCAAAAGTAACATCTCATGTGGCTCTATTAATACAGAATTTGTTGCGCCCGTTTGAAGTGAAGCGGAATGACTCAAGAAAAGATGTCGTTGCTCTTGAGCAGAAAGAGTGCCAGAATGGAATGAAACTGTGAAACGACACTTTGAATTGCAGAGGATTGGCATGCAGGTCAGGTATTGCCTGACGAAATGTGTGTGCCACCTCATTTGTCGTCAGGCAGTGCCTGACCTACAACTGAGCATGGCACCCACAAAATCGATTAAATCAAGGTATTAGTTCGCCTCAGGCAAATGCATCGCGAGTTCGCTGGACGAGGTCGTTATCTCGTGATTGCGTGTGCTGCATTTTGGGCATGTTGGCTGCCAGATAGAAATTTCTCCATTCCGGTGAGACATGCTGAAAGTCTTCGAGGACGGCTGAGCTGAATTTGTAATCGTGGGCGTCATTTCCTTTCAGGAAAACGAGCAGACGGGCAGTGTCAATCAACTCTTGTGGAGAGCCATTGTTCTGCAGGAACTTGTATGTTTCTGCAGCAGCACTAATCGGCTCTCGGCCCAGGTCTTTGAAGATTCGGTCAACTGAAAAATTATCCTCGATCTTTGATTGCTGCAGTTTTTCTATCGACAGGTCAGCAATACTTCCCCGGGATTGCATTGCGTCGCGGAACATGGGGATGAAGGCCGCATTTTGTAATAACATCAGGCGTTGAGTCTCATCGTTTTGACTTGTTTTGTAGGCAAAGTACAACGCATTCGATGTGGTCACCGAATGCAATGCCACGATGCCAGGCTGTCGCATGAGTAATTCACTGGAGCCGACCAGCATGGCGTCCCAAATCGATTGGGGAGAAACTCCCTGATTCAACTGCTCGATTGCCAGATTGCACGTTTCCTGATTGTTGCCCTTCCGTAGAACTTGCAGGAATTCGCGTGTCGCTTCGGAATCGAGTTGTCCTGATTTCCAGTCGTCGCGGATGGTGTTGACCAGTTCAACGTTGCGTCGATAGGGACGGTCGGCTTCGTCATCCCGTTTTTGAGGATTGTCGCCCTCATGCATCAATAAGGCATAGGCGAGTGAGCGGAGAATTGGTTCAGCATGTTGTTCTCCGATGGTTTGCAATGCTCGATAGCTGTTTGCCACAAAGATTGCTTTATGGCCAATTGAACGGAAGTCTCGTGCACCCAGGCGGAAGAACATTTCATAAATGTCGTCCAGTTTTGCGGTGCGCGCTAATCCAGCCACTGCGACATCGGCAGCGGATTCATCCCAGGATTGCATGGCATTGAGGAATGACTTTCGAGCATGCTGAGAAGAGGGAATCGCGGATTCGTCGACGGCTGACATCGTCCAATCGCCTCGCTCTCTCACGTCTCGGGCAGCGGCTGATTTGTAGTAATCGAGTGCCCAGAACAGTGGAAGCCAGCGATGTTCTTTCGGTCCTGCGACACTAGCCAGATGAGCCGAGTTTACCACGAGAACAGTATGAAACTTATGTCCGACGGAAGGCCGCGGCTCGACATTTTTCACGCCTGCCAATTGTAACGCGGCGAGAACTTCCGCGTAGCTCAGCCCCTTTTTAATACGATCGGCCATTTCCTCCAGGAGTCGCTCGCGTGGAGTCTGTTCGATCATACGAACAACGGGTTCGATTTCCGGTGCGAGTTGCACGACATTTTTTGAAGCTTTGAGATCGGCTGCAGAGACCGGGCTTAATCCCGAAAGAAAAGCCAGATCACCGAGTGCTCCGGCTGCCAGAGAGGTTTGCAAAAATGAGCGGCGAGTCGACATTGTTCTTCTCCATTTCATGAGAGGACATGAGTTCCATTTCCTACCATTTTATGCGATGAAGTTACGAACTAAAGACTATTCTCGAAGAACTGGTCGATTCCGAAGAAAAGCCCCGGCACACTGAATTATGTGTCGGGGCTAATTTTATATCTACTGCAATAGATGTTTCTTGTTATGGAGCCAGCAGGTATTCTTTCACGAAAGCGGTTGCGCGATCTGTTACTTGAGGACCTGCTCCTGCGACACCATGATTTCCGCCGGGGATAATCAAAAGTTCTGATTTCACGCCAGCTTTCTGCAATTTCTGATCCATATTTTTCGCATGTTCAATCGGAACAATATCATCTTTATCACCATGGACCTGCATTACTGGGGGATCATCGGCTGAAACAAAACTGATCGGGGAGACATCTTTAATCCCATCCTGTGTGATCTCCTCAGCGGGAGTTCGGGGATCATAGCCGAGCAGTTGGCGGTAAGCTGGGTGTTTGTGTTCCATCTCACTGAGCAGCGACCAGTCGGTCGGACCGGCAAAACTGATGGCACAATTGACGCGAGACGATTCCCGTTCGACAGGATCATCGGACTTTGGTTTGGCTGCATCATCATGTAAGGCGACCCACAATGTCAGATGTCCGCCAGCGGAACCGCCGGTGACTCCGATGCGATTGGGATCCAGATTCCATTTATCAGCATTGTTTCGAAGGAACTGAATGGCTCGAACACAATCGTTGACCTGGGCAGGATGAGGATCGACATTAGTAAAGCGATACTCGACGGAAACGACGGAAAACAGACCTTGTTGAACACCCTGTTTGAGCCATCCAGGGATTTGATTTTTGGAGCCGGCTCTCCAACCACCGCCGTGGATGTAAACCATGACCGGCGCAGGTTTCTCTGATTTTGTCTGATAGACGTCGAGCACCTGAGATTGATCGATATCATCGTAGGCGACATCTTTCAGGGAAGGAGCGAATCGAGGTTGAGCCATCATTGATAACTCAGGCAACAGGCTCGCCCCAACGAATACAATTCCGATTATCAATCTGGTAAACAGTTTCATTTGCTGATTCCTTTGTGTATTGAAAGAACTGAATTTGTGTCCGCAAGCATGCAGGTCATCCAGACAATAAGATAGCAACATATAACGCAAAGTCGATCTCAGCAGAGGCGGCAAGTTTCTCAATTTCGTTTCTTCGCAATCCTTTCTATACTCTTTCATGACTCGATCACAAATGGAGGGATGCACAACTGCACGAAACACACAATGTTGATCGAGTTTCAGCAAAGATGCGAAAGGCAACTCATGGCGAATGATTCACCGACTCAAGACGAACAACTTACTGCCGAGCATAAACGATTACAGGAAAGCCGGGAACGTAAAGTCAACTGGAAGCGCTGGGGTCCGTATTTAGCAGAACGGCAGTGGGGAACGGTCCGTGAAGATTATTCGGCTTATGGACACGCCTGGTGGCACTTCCCGCACGATCATTCCCGCAATCGGGTTTATCGCTGGGGAGAAGATGGACTGCTCGGTTTAACGGATCGGGAATGTCGTCTCTGCTTTTCGTTCGCACTCTGGAATGGAAATGATTCGATTCTGAAAGAGCGACTCTTTGGTTTGACCGGTCCTGAAGGGAATCATGGGGAAGATGTCAAAGAGTATTATTACTATCAGGATTCTACGCCGACACATTCCTACATGAAGGCGATGTATCGCTATCCGCAAGCAGCTTATCCGTATGTTGAACTGGTGACGGAAAATCGAAAGCGTTCTTTAGAGGAACGTGAATACGAACTTCTCGACACGGGCATTTTTAACGAGAACCGTTTTTTCGATGTCGAAATTGAATATGCCAAGCAAACCGAAGATGACATTCTCATTCGGTTAACGATTACAAATCAGGGTCCGGAGGCTCACGATATTACAGTACTGCCGACGTTCTGGTTTCGCAATACCTGGATCTGGGGGTGTCGTCACGAAGGTTGTTCACTCAAGCCTCGTATTCGAGAAATTGATGAGAATACCGTCGAGACAAATCACGAAACACTCGAACCTTTTCGATGCTCATTCGGACCGAATCCGCAGGGTAATCCGCGGCCGATTTTGTTTACGGAAAACGAAACGAACAATCCGTCCTTGTATGGTACGGAGTCTTATACTCCTTATATGAAGGATGCGTTTCATCGATATGTCGTGAACGGGGAGAAAGAAAAAGTCAATCCGGCCAAGAAAGGGACTAAGGCTGCTGGACTTTATGAACTCAACATCAAGTCTGGGGAAAGTGTGACAATTGAAGTCCGTATGACTGAGATGGATGCTGTCAGTCCTGAACCCTTCGGTCCCGAATTCGATTCTGTGATGTCCCAGCGGATCGCGGAATCGAATGAGTTTTATCAGTCCATCATTCCTCAGACGGCTACGGCTGATCAAACAGACGTCATGCGTCAGGCCTATTCCGGTTTACTGTGGTCGAAACAGTTTTATCACTACATTGTCGAAGACTGGTTGAATGGGGATACGCTTGTCAATTCTCCGCCAGAACCGAGAAAAGAGGGCCGGAATCATAACTGGAAGCACGTGTATGCACGAGATATTATATCCATGCCCGATACCTGGGAGTATCCGTGGTTTGCGGCCTGGGATCTGGCGTTTCACATGATTCCGATGGCGAAGCTCGATCCCGATTTTGCCAAGCGACAATTGATGTTGCTGATGCGGGAATGGTACATGCACCCAAATGGTCAGTTGCCGGCTTATGAGTATGCGTTTTACGACGTGAATCCACCGGTGCATGCCTGGGCCTGCTTGCGTGTTTTTCAAATGACGGGTTCCAAGGATTTTCGTTTTTTGTCGAAAGCGTTTCAGCGGCTGTTGTTGAACTTCACGTGGTGGGTGAACCAGATTGATAAGAATGGAGACAATGTATTCGCGGGTGGATTCCTTGGGCTGGATAACATTGGAGTTTTTGATAGGACTAAAGGTCTGCCTAAAGGGGCGTTTCTGGAACAGGCAGACGGAACTTCCTGGATGGCTTTCTATTGCGGCACGATGCTGATGATTGCCCTCGAACTGGCACGCAATGATGATTCGTATGCCGAAATGGCTTCGAAGTTTCTGGATCACTTTGTCCGCATTACCGATGCAATGAACTCGCTGGATGGTTCGGGGTTGTGGGACGAGGAGGATCACTTTTATTACGATCACCTGCGAATTGATGGGCAGAACATGCCGCTCAAGGTGCGTTCACTGGTAGGTCTACTCCCGTTGATTGCGGTCGTAATTCTGGATGAGGCACAAATCGATAAGCTTCCGAGTTTCCGTCGTAAACTCGATTGGTTTTTGAAGTATCGTCACGATCTTGTCAAACATATCACGTTTGCAGAAAGTGATGATGACAGCAGCCGCATGCTACTCTCAATTCCTTCGGAAGAACGATTAAAGCATGTTATTTCCGTGCTGCTGGATGAAACGGAATTTCTCTCGGAATACGGCATCCGATCTTTGTCGAAACGACATAAAGAGGAGCCTTTTGAGCTGGAAATTCAGGGCATTAAGCATTGTGTGGCCTATATACCGGGAGAATCGGACAGTTGGATGTTTGGTGGGAATTCGAACTGGCGGGGGCCAATCTGGTTTCCAATTAATTATATCCTGATTGAATCGTTAAGGCATTATTACGAGTTCTACGAAAATGACTTGATGGTCGAATGTCCGACAGGTTCGGGCAATTTGATGAATCTGAATCAGGTGGCTGATGAGTTGATGAATCGGCTTTCGAAGTTGTTTCTGATGGACGATAAGGAGAAGCATCGTCCGAGTATGATCAGTCATGCGAATGGAATTGATCCTGCATTGTGGCAACAGAATGTTTTGTTCTACGAATATTTTCATGGCGATACAGGGGAAGGTTTGGGAGCAAGCCATCAGACCGGTTGGACATCGCTCATTGCGACCTGCATGGAGATGCTGAATCGAGAACCACCTGCAACGGATTGAATTCCATAAGTGATAAAATTTGAAGAAATTGTTTGTTTCTCCGCGAACCAATGTGCACCAGTTAGTCTCTTATCCTCCAGTAATTAAGGAGGAAACAGAGATGGCAAACAAGAATTTATTCAACACATTAATCGGAAAGATTGGCCCAAAGGCGAATGCTCGCAACGAAGCGGGTGGTTTGGCTTACCAGATGTCTCCAAAGCAGGCGCTGGCTCAGTATGCGGCTACCGGTTGTTTTAACGGGACATTCTACTCCAGTGGAGCCGATCAGGTTGATGCGGTGCTCGAACTGTGTGAACAGATCGAGCCAGAATTCATCGCCCGAACTGCTTTGTATGCCCGAAATGAAGGTCATATGAAGGATATGCCTGCACTGTTATGTGCAGTATTGTCGGTCAAGGCACCGGGGTTGTTGATCAAGATTTTCAACCAGGTGATCGATTCCCCGAAGATGCTGCGTAACTTTGTGCAGATCATGCGTTCGGGAGTAGTCGGACGTAAAAGTCTGGGAACGATGCCAAAGCAGTTGGTTCGCAATTGGCTGGAATCTCGATCAGACGAGCAGCTATTTATCGGCTCAATTGGAAACGATCCTTCTTTAACCGATGTGATCAAGATGGTTCATCCAAAGCCTGCTACGCCAGAGCGTTCGGCATTGTACGCCTACTTGATTGGACGTGAGTATGATCGCGATTCTCTACCTGAGTTGGCTAGTCAGTATGAAAAGTTCAAGCGGAACACAAATCCCGGTAAGGTTACTGTGCCGGATGTTCCTTTCCAGATGTTGACGGCTTTGCCATTGACGAAGAAGGATTGGGAACAGATTGCACGAAATGCCTCCTGGCAGATGACACGTATGAACTTGAATACGTTTTTGCGTCACGGTGTTTTCGAGAGTGCGGAATTGACAGGAATTGTGGCAAATCGATTGCGTAATCCGCGAAAGATCGCTGCGGCTCGTGTGTTTCCGTATCAGTTAATGGCGGCTTTCATGAATTCTGCGAACGATGTTCCGCAGTCAATTCTCAACGCATTGCAGGATGCGATGGAAATTGCCATTAAGAATGTGCCTCGTGTGACGGGAAAAGTGTATGTGTTCCCGGACGTTTCGGGATCGATGCATTCTCCAGTGACGGGGCATCGTGTCGGATCGACATCCAAGGTTCGCTGTCTGGACGTTGCGGCTCTTGTGGCTGCAGCGATTCTGCGAAAGAACCCGGAAGCCGAAGTGATTCCGTTCGAATCGAAAGCGATTCCCTGTCGGTTGAATCCACGGGACAGCGTGATGACGAATGCCAGAACTCTGGCTTCGTTGCCAGCTGGTGGAACCAACTGTAGTGCTCCGCTGGAGTACTTGAATCGTCAGAAGGCGAAGGGAGATTTGTTGATTTACGTTTCGGATAACGAATCGTGGCTCGACTCGCCTCACTACGGATGGTGTGGTGGCGGAACAACCGCGACGATGCAGGAATGGGCTTCGTTCAAGCGACGAAATCGTCAGGCCAAAATGGTTTGCATCGATATTCAGCCGTATGCAAATACGCAGGCGGTCGAACGAGCCGATATTGTCAACGTCGGTGGTTTCAGTGACCAGGTATTCAAGTTAATTGCCAATGTCTCAAAAGGACAGGCTAGCGAGAATCACTGGGTGAATGAAATCGAACGGATGCGATTGTAATTAAGGAACCGTAGCCCCCGGTGCAAGCCGGGGTGTTACATACTCTGCATAATTTTGCTGAAACATTGAAGCCGGGAGTCGAATGCTTTTGGGACTACATTTGTCCAATGTCTCGATGTCTCAAAGACCCCTTGTCGACTCCTTTTTGATGTTTCAAGTGTAGGTCAGGCACTGCCTGACGAATTCTGGTCACGATTTCTCTCGTCAGGCAGTGCCTGACCTACACCGTTATGAAATTTGAACCAGCCAGGGAATGCCGTTGGGAGTACATGGTCTTAACCGGTTCAACTCCGGTCCGCTTTGCGGAAACTCTCAGCACCACTTGTCCCTGGCTCATTTTTCTGGAGACACCCACCGTCACGAATGCGGATGGAACTACAAGATTGTAAATCTCGAGGTCGTGAGTTCGAATCTCACCGGCTCCCATCGTTTTGCAATTGTAGAACAATTTTGATGGAGCCGTAGCTCAGTCTGGTAGAGCGCGTTTACGTTTCGTCAATTCTTGTTGTGACGGTGGGCTTTTTTAAACTCTCTTCAGGGATTTTCGTGGATGAACGTGGTTTTCAGGAAGATTCTTTCGGGGTGGCGTAACTGTTAGTGACCTGTGTGAAAATTCAATCATCAAACTGAAGACATCTTGTGGACTTCGTCCACCCAGATAGCGGAGCTATCTGGGCTAACCTGATCCGGGGAAGAGATGGTCGCTTAACGACGCCCTTCTCTTTCGACCCACTTGTAGGCTCTCTTTGCATTCAGAGAACAGAATTTCTTAGTCGCTTCCTCGCCCTTCTCGGTGGCGTACTCCATCACAATTCTCTGGAGGGTTTCATAATCGGCGGCTCTCTCGGAGACTGGCCAGTTGCTGCCGTAGATGACACGATCGTTTCCAAAAGCATTCCAGACGACATCAATATAAGGTCGATAAAACTCCAGCGATTTTGAAGGCTCGTTTCCATTTCTGGCTGCTCCTTCGACGAGAGCAGAGACTTTGCAATACACATTTGGATGTTTAGCAGCAGCCTGAATACCAGACTTCCAATCTTCTGATGGAGCTTCAGAAGTGATTTTGACATTGCCGATGTGATTCAAAATGATTCGTAAATCAGGAACTTTTTCAGCAAGCTTGGCAATGACCTGCGGTGTTTCTGGCCCACCATTGACATCAAGTGATAAGTCAAGATCAGCCAGTAACTGAAAATCTTTCAGAGTCCCCTGCTCCAGCATCGTTTTAACCTGCTGAACTGAAACGCGGATTCCTCGAAAGAGAGGATTCTTTGCTAATCCACGCGCATGCTCTTCAAATTCAGGAGTTCCCGGATCCAGGCGTCCGACGATGCCTACGATAAAAGGATCATCCTTGGCCAGGTCCAGCAGCCAGGTGTTGTCTTCTAATCGATTGACTGCTTCTACGATAACTGTGCCCGTGACAGGTTGATATTTCTTCAACTCTCGCAGGTGTTGAGGTAATACCGTTCTATATAAAGATGAATTCTTTGCTGGCCAGGGAATTCCTTCAGGTCGTGTGGGATCATAAAAATGGGTATGGCAATCAATAACGTCGATTCCCCTTTGCTTATCTTCTGCACTTACAAAGTTTGCCTGAATGACAAGAGAACCCGTGATGATAAACAGAATCCAGAATCGATGAGCATCTTTCATATTATTCGATTTCCTAAAGTGTGAGCCCACTGATAGATCTAAAAACAGATGAACAGAAAGTGATCCATCACTGTATAAAGATAATGCCAGGGACAAATCTACTGGATTGGTGGTTGTTCTGGATAGCTTGATGACACACGTTCCGTAGACGTTTGAAAAAGTGGTCCCTTTTTGGAAATTGATGAAGTTCCCGGGTGCAGTGGGGTTCAAATCCATGTTCAGCGAGGTTTATTACTCGAAGGTTACCGTCGCAGATCTGCTGTTCGCGTCTAGCCCTCCAGTTGGCCAGAGATCGCTCTTCGGCTTGAAGAAAAATTCATTGGATATGAATAAATCTACCATCTGAGGGAGTATCCCTCAAAATAGACCGTTCTATATCTTAGCCATCATTCAAACATTGAAATCGCAGTTTGTAAATCTGCGATTTGAGGAATGAACCGACTGACACCTTGATTCTGCAAGTGATGTTGAATCTGTTCACATGCCCCGGACATGATGACTCTTCCATTTAGATCAATAAAAACCAGTCCGATTGCAATTAAATCATCCAATTCAGCTTCAGAGACCTGGTGGGCAGCAGAGAAGTCAAAAATGATTTGATAAGGAGGCAAAAGTCGTTCAACGGTTCTGAAAAAAAATGGCAGAATGGGCTCGTGATCATCATTTGAGGAAGCTGGACATGAAAACTTGAATACCTGAATATGATTAAGTAAGGGAGTCAAGTGTTCAACATGCTTGCTAACACTTAAGTTCGATGCATTGTCAAAGATACTAGTGTTTATTTGATTGACTCTCATTATCATGGCAGTTATCCGAATAAAAGTTGAGCTGAAATTATGAATTCACAATAGATACATGCATTCATGTAGCATTGGTGAAAAACTTCACCGCAGACAGTGGACACATTGGCACAGTTCATGAAAAAGCATATTGGTTTCAGTCAATTAAAGAACAGCGGTGTAATACTTAGATTGAGGTAAGGTCTTCATATTTATGGCGAGAGATACCGAAGTTTGTGACACCATAAATCAAATATTAGGAAAAGAATGATGAAACAAATCTTGAATTACTGTTAACTTGGAGTTATGAATAATTGGCTCAAATCAGTTCAGGTAGATCCACAATCCAAGGGATCGATTTTCTTTCAACATCATCCAGGTCAACTCATTTAATGTCATTATCCTCTCGGAATGAAAGTTGTACCTGGCGTGAATTACTGGAGTATGCCCGCGCAGGTAATGACGCTGCATTTATGCAGTTGTGTGAAAGATTCCGGGAATATCTGACAAAAATTGCTGAATCTGAATTAGGTCAGGAATTACGCCCAAAAGTTGGAACTTCCGATTTGATCCAGGAATCGATGTTGGAAGCCTGGTCGGAAATGCACTGTTTTCAAGGCTCGACCGAAGGTGAGTTTCGACTGTGGATTGCCCGCCTGTTTCGCAACAACTTGATTGATCAGGCGAGAAAATATCGAAATACCCAATCTCGGAAACTCTCACGGGAAACCAGTATTGATCAGCAACAACACCAGAACAAACTGGAAAGCAATGAGTTGAGTGGTAGCAGGGTCATGCTACGTCGCGAGAACGACGAGATGTTGCTACATGCAGTCCATCAGCTGCCTGACAAACAGAAAACGGTCATCTTGTTGAGGCATGAAAAGGGCTATAGCTATGAAGAAATCGCAAGGCAGATGAACTCGAACGAGGCTGCTATACGCAAATTATGGTCACGGGCCATTCAAACCCTTCGCAGTGAGATTGCAGGAGACTAGTCGGTGTCTAACCAGCCTCCTCTACCTGATGAGAGCAACTTTCCAAACAATTCTGGATCGATCCCGTCTGTCGAAGAAATTGCATCCCGTCTAGACAGACTGCTGGCAAATCCTCAAATCAATAACTTCGAAGAATTTAATCTAACAGATGATTTCCAACAGCGATATCAGATTCTGAATGAAGTTGGCCGGGGAGCATTTGGAATCGTCTATCGGGCGAAAGACACTCAATTAAATCGTGAAGTCGCTTTGAAAATTCCTCGCCCGGAAGTCATTCTCGATCAGGATAAACTTTATCGATTTGAAGCTGAAGCAGGTACGGCAGCCAAGCTTGATCACCCTTGTATCGTCCCGATCTTCGAAGCAAATTTAAGAGCAAGTCCTCCATTTATTGCTTCTACATTTTGCAAAGGTCCTGATTTAGGGAATTGGCTGGAGCAACGTGAGCAACCCGTTGATTGTATTGAGGCCGCTGAATTCATCTCACGAATCTCAGAGGCAGTGCAGTATATTCACGACCAGGGAATTTTGCACCGCGATTTGAAACCTGGCAATATTATGCTCGAACCCAAAAACGAGGTCACGCGAATCGAGAGACTCTCGCAGTGTGTTCCTCGATTGACAGATTTTGGATTGAGTCGACTCATTGAGAATAGCTTACATTTCACGCGATCAAGTCTGATGATCGGTACGCCCCAATATATGGCTCCTGAACTGTTGGCGGTCCAGACAGAACAATATACAAGAGCCAGCGAAGTCTACTCATTGGGAGTACTGCTCTATGAATTGCTGACTCTGCATCCCCCCAATGATGGCGGAAGTTATCTTGAGATCATCGATCGCGTGCGTACACAGGAGCCTATGCGTCCCAGTGAGATCAATAAGCTCATCCCATCAGATTTGGAAATCATCTGCCTGAAGTGTCTCTCGCGGCATCCGGAGGATCGTTATCATTCTGCACAGGAACTTCAACAGGATTTACAGCGTTTCCTGGCTGAAAAGCCGATACTTGCCAGGGCAACTTCTCAAATCGTTCACTTGAGACGGTGGAGTCAGAAATCAGATCGAATACGTCAGGCTGGTCTGTTTGCATTTTACATGCAGGGTATGATCATTATCTGGCTATACACTCTATTATTGATGGGGATGTATTATGATCAGGTCAATCGATCAGAAATTCTTTCAGCAAATGCAAATGACATGTTTTTGGTTACCTTAGCCTTTCATATCCCCTTAGCAATTGGAGGGTGGTTGACGATGCGAAAGAGACGCTGGTCATTCTGGTCAACTCTAGTGGGGTCTTACATACTCGTTGGTGTTCTCATTTACTCTTTCTTATTCTCTTCAGTGGCTTTCGAATACAATTACAACAGTTTTTCAGCCAAAATGGGTGTGTTCATGGGGCTCATCATGGGCTGCGGTATTCAATCGATTTTGTATACTCTGGCAATTCCAGCCTGGAACAGGATGAAACTGACTTCGAAATAAGCCTATTATCAAGTTGACTTGATTGTCTCCACAAGTTTTAAGAGCACAATATCTTGATCCAGTCCCTGAATTTGACACAAATATTCAAGTGATTTTCCACCACAGCAAGTATCGATGCCCAGTTTTTGAAAGACCATGGTCGTTTCCGGATGATCGATGATCCAATCCGGTACGGAGGATTCCAGCGAACACTCTCTCATATTCTACCTCGGAATTATTGTTTCATACTTTTGATGACGTGCTCTTCAATGAAGCGAACAACATGTTCGGGATCGGGATGGGTGAAATGATGGCCATTTGATTTTTCAGTGCCTTCTTTCACGGAGATCACTTCCAGGGGATAGTCGAATTCTGCAAGTCGGCTTTGCAACAGATAAGTGTTTTCGCTGGGCGGAACAACGCGATCATTTTCTGAAACAATGTGCATCAAAGGAATTTTTGCCTGAGCGATTATTGCAGCGTGATCGATAGGATTATGAGTGTATTCATTCGCCTGTTCTTCTGTGAAGCCATAAGCTTGCAAACATTGTTGCCACGATTGGGGAGAACCGATTCCTTTCCCTTTGCCAGCCGGCCAGCTTTTGAAGTCGCAAACAGGAGTATCGCAATAGATACAGGCCACTTTTCCGGGATTTTTGGCTGCCCAGTTGTAGACAAAAAGACCGCCTCGACTCACCCCTTCCAGGCATGGTTTCCTGGCCAATTGACGATCTGTTGTCAGATATTTGTAGAACTCATCTCCAATTTCAACCGCCGTTGGGCTGCCGAACATATTTGAGACATCGACATAGGCAATGTGAAATCCTTTGGAGAGCAGGACCACATCCATCTCGGCATGGAAACCAGGAAATCGTGCCCGCCAGATCCAAGGGTTCCCCTCAGCCACAGACTTCGGTTTCACTATATAGGCTGGCCTGTCTGCAATTGTGAAATGATACTGTTCATATCCATTCCAAACGGACTCCCGCTCATACCACAGTGCATCTGGTTCTTGAGCCTGTGCTGACTCCGCTTCTTCAGCAAAGAGATTCTCTGCAACAAAAGTTGAACACAATGAGGCAGTGGTCACTATAAGTGTCACAACCGACAAAAAAGACTTAGCTTGCTTCATCTCTCGTCCTTTGTCCTCGATGTCATATTGTTTAGATTTGAATGAGAAATATTTTTAAGGATGACGGTGAGAATACAATCCCCCCGGGAGTGCATTTTTGACAACTTCAAATTATGACCTAAGTTTAAACAGGTAATATTACGTATTGTAAATATGGATTGCGCGAGATGTCTAACAGACCTTCCAGTGAAGAGATTTCCGGCTCCACACATCTCCAGTCTTATGACCGCGCCCATTCCAGTATTCTGCAAATTGATGAGAATTATCACGTCGAAGTCGTCGATTCAATTTCAGGCTTGCTGGGATATCTGGAAGATTGGCATCAGTTGATTCCCAACTGCTCGATCTCCAACGCCTTTTACGAACCTTACTTTTTACTGACCGCTCTGCAGAAACTTCATCATGAGCCCAAGCTTCGATTTGTTTTTGTTTATAGACAGCATAATCAATTCGAGACAACAAACGAACTTTGTGGCTTTTTTCCTTTGGAATCTGCTCAGATAGAAATGTATCCCCGGTCTGGATGGAAGTTGATCACGAATTCGCTTTCATTCTCATGTGATCCTCTCATCCGTGCGGGATCTGAATATGAAGCGATTTCCTCGTTTTTAAAGTGGAGTAAATGGGCTCACTGTTCGATTATTGAATTCCCCTGCGTTTCGGCTGAAGGGGTATTTCATTCCGCAATAAAACACGCGTTAAATGGACTGGGGATTACTCCTTTCATTGTGAAAACCAGCCAGCGTGCCTGTTTGAGACGAGATTCTCAGCATTTGGAGACTCTTAATGTACGCAGAGATATCAACAGGAAGAGGCGACGGTTAGCGGAGCAAGGGCAACTTGATTTACGCATTTTGAAATCACCAGAACAGCTGGCCAATTGGCAAAACGGATTCTTGTCGCTTGAAGAACGTGGATGGAAAGGATCGAAAGGGACGGCTCTGAATCAAAATCCTTCTCAGCGATCGTTCTTTTTGACCGCCACTCGGCAGGCATTCGAACGCAGTAAACTGCAAATGTTCGGGTTATTTCTGGACGGGAATCCCATCGCCTTCAAATGCAATTTGATTTCTGGCAGTACTGGATATGCCTGGAAAATTGCTTTTGATGAGGACTATGCTCGCTATTCCCCAGGTTTACTTCTTGAATATGATTTTATCGACTATTTCAGGAACCAGCCTGAGCTGGATGTTGTTGATTCCTGTGCTGCACCCGGTCACCCGCTCTTTGCACGTATCTGGCCAGATCTGCATTCGAGACAAACAATATTGGTACCGACGGGAATACTCATGAGTAAAATGTATTGTTCGTCACGTCCGTTGCTGCGATCACTCAAGCGGACATTGCTTGTCAAGTCCTCCTGAACACTCAGACTAATTCTGCACCTGGCTGCCCTTCCTGGACAACGAAAGATGCTGGAGTCAGAATTGGAGAGTTGGGACGATCGACGAAGGGTGTTGTTCGAAAGTGAGAAGTCCACTCATGTGGAGTCAGTTCACACGAGACGTAGCCTCGATTCGAATTATACCATTTCACAAAATCGTTCTGAGCAGCTGCACGTTCGTATTCTGGGATCACATTGCCCCCATTTCCACCAGAAGTCATGGCTGTCCCCACAAATTCCGTACCGACGAGCGGCGACTTTGGGTTATTGAAGTCCAGTTGCAGATCATTCACCCAATTGATGTGGATATCACCGGTGAGCACAATCGGATTGGGGATTTTGCGTTCGTGGAAGAATCGTAAGAGCCGACGCCGACTGATTTCGTAACCCGGCCACTGATCCATGCTATATCGTTTTTCGTCGCCCTCCCCTCGATTCAGAGGAGCCATCATGACTTGCTGTGCCAGCACGTTCCAGGTCGATTGTGACTCCAGCAGGCTCGTCATGAGCCAATACTCCTGATCTTGTCCGAGCATCGTGGCTGTCTGGTCGAAGACCTTACCTTCCATCGGCTTTTGATGATCGCCGTTGGGTTGGTCTGTACGATATTGCCGGGTATCAAGCACATGGAAGTTTGCCAGTCGTCCATATTGGCATCCCCGGTAAAGCTTCATGTTCGGACCTTGCGGAAACGAACTGCGACGAAGCGGCATAAATTCGTAATAGGCCTGGTAAGCATTCATTCGACGGATCAGAAATTCTTCTGGAGAAATGCCTTCCTGCTCGGAAACCAGATTCGCATAATTGTTGTCAAACTCATGATCATCCCAAGTCACCAGCCAGGGGAACAGCCGATGTGTTTCCTGTAAGGTTTCATCAAGCCGATATTGGGAATAACGTGTTCGATATTCATCAAGAGTTTCAATTTCCTTGCCGATATGCTTGCGAGGTTTTTTGTCTTGTCCCCCATATTCGTAAATGTAATCTCCTAGATGGACGACCAGATCCAAATCTTCCTGCTGCATGTGAGGATAGCCATTGAAGTATCCAGTCTCATAATGCTGGCAGGATGTGAATGCAAACCGCATTCGATCTGGCATGACATCCATAGAAGGAGTGGTTTTTGTACGACCAACCGGGCTCGTTTCCTGACCTGCATGAAAGCGATAAAAATACCAGCGACCTGGCTCTAAACCTTCCACTTCGACATGTACCGAGTGTCCCAGCTGAGGCATCGCAATCGCCACTCCACTGCGAACAACCTTCTCGAATTTCTCATCGTGAGCAACTTCCCAATGGGTTTGCACTGGATGATTCGGCATACCTCCACCTGCAAGAGGTTCTGGAGATAAGCGAGTCCAGATCACAACTCCATCTGGAGCGGGATCTCCCGAGGCGACTCCGAGAGTGAATGGATTCGATTGGAATTGAGGATTTGCCTCACTGGCTTCTGCGCGAAATGCCAAAGTCGGGATCGCGGAAACGGTGGCCAAATATCGCAGAAAATATCTGCGGTCAACTCCATAGGTCTTATTCAGGGAAGATTTGTTGAGCGCCATCAATCGATCCATCATGTCTTTAAATTACAACAATAAGGATTACTGAACTGGATAAGTCTGTTTAGCTGATTAGTTCAGGAATCGGGCTGCCCTCTCCCACGATTGGGGTCGGACGACCATTAAAATCTTTAATGAAGATTTTGGAAGAATCGATGCCCAGGTGATGATAAATAGTAGCCAGGAAATCTCCCGGTCCGCAGATTCGATCTATGGAATCCTCGCCGAGTTTATCGGTCGCTCCGATGAAGCGCCCTGTTTCAATTCCTCCTCCAGCCCAGATGTTGGAGAACGCTCGTGGCCAGTGATCTCGCCCCGGCTGTTTCGTACCAGCTGGAGCACTGGCATTGCCTGCTCCTGTGCTTGGTTGATAGTTGATTTTTGGAGTACGGCCAAATTCACCAGTCACAACGACTAAAACATTTTTATCCAGCCCTCTCTCATAAATGTCTTCAATCAATGCTGAGACTGCCTGGTCATATGCTTGCGAGCGAAATCGCATGGCATCGAACACATGATGATTCACGGCATGATCGTCCCAGTTCTGGACTCGACCACACAAGGGGCCACGCAAACTGGATGTCACAATGTCGACTCCCGCCTCGGCCAATCGACGTGCCATCAACAGCTGTTGACCCCAGGTGTTTCGGCCATAACGATCGCGGGTTTTATCATCTTCCTGAGTCAGGTCAAAGGCTTCTTTAGTTTTAGGATTTGTCAGAAGAGTCATTGCCTGAGACTCAAATTCATCAAGTGCTTGTAATTCACCCGCCTGATCAAAAGAGCGTTCCAGGTTATCGAGATTTTGACGAAGAGTTGAACGGCGATTCAGATGCAGTGCATCATTTGGGTTTGCCAGTCCAATATTAGGAACGGAAAAGTTTGGTTGGTTGGGGTCGCCAGTGACAGTGAACGGAGCATAGGCATCTCCCAGATAAGCTGGACCGTTGTAGGTGGAAGGACCATTAACGCCTACGTAAGCCGGGAGTGGATTGGCTCGTTCGCCCTGTTGAGATCGCAGATAATTTGCGATTGTCATCCAGTCTGGCAATTTGGGCTTTGGTTTGTCACGGGAATCAGTATCGCCGGAGAGCATCTGCATGGAACCAGCCGGGTGACCGGGGCCGTTGTGACGCATTGAGCGTAAAACCGTGAACTTATCTGCAATTTTTGCCTGAAGTGGCAGCAATTCCGTGAATTGCATCCCAGGGACTTTTGTCGGAATGGTGGCAAATGGACCACGGTATTCGCCGGGAGCTGAAGGTTTGGGATCGTATGTGTCGATATGCGAACACCCGCCTGGTTTCCACACCATAATGACGGAGCGTTTTTCTTTTGGTGCAGAGTCTGGAGTCGATTGGAGGCTCTCTGCACGAAGTCGATAAACGCTCGGCAGGCTTAAACTGGCAAAACCAGCCATCCCCATGCGGAGAAAGCCTCGTCTGGTTTCTGGCCCCGGACAGAATTTTACGCTGGATGCATTGAAGGGATGCGTCATGATTTCCCCGCTGGTATGACACGAATTCGAATCGGTTTTGAAACGACAATATCAACAATATCTTTGGGCTTGGCGCGGTCTGTCGCAGTTTTTAACTTCTTTTCCGCAGCGACAAATTCGGCCTGAGCCGTTTTTAATTTTGCGTTTGATTCCTGAACATTCTTTTCGGCATTTGACTTATCATCACCGGAAACTGTTTTAGCAACTTCTGCTAATTCGAGAGATTCTTTGGAGAGTTTTTCGACTTCTGCTTTTGCGTCAGCCAGTGCTTTTTCGGCTTCAGCGACGGCTTCCAGACAATCCTGATATTTGGCAACGGCACTTCCGTAGAATGCAATCGTATATTCACCTGGTGGCGTCTTTAATGATTTCAGATCCAGTACGGCTTCGGAGGTGGCTTTATTTAATGGAGCATCGAAGTCAGGAACTTTTTCAAAGCCGGCTCCATATGTTTTCAAGCTGATGATTGCCCCAGAAAATTCGCAGCGATGAGTATGAGCGAGCGGGATTGTCAAGGTTTCGCCTTCCATCACTTCCCAGACCTTATCTTCTGCTGCGGCAATCGTTACAGGAGCGCCTTCGATTTCACAAACCGAAACAGGAACCTGAGTCAACAGACGTGGACTGGGGATTTCCTGAGCCGCATTCACAACTGGCCATTGCATGGAAGCCATGGAACAAGGGCGGACGACAGTCTGATCATTGATCAATGCTTTCCCTGAGACAGATGCCTGCGACAAACCACGAGGAGCCTGGACTTCCGCAGTGACTAAGAGAATCCCACGAGATTGCCCTGCAGGTATTTTTAGTCCAGTCGCTGAGACACCCGTTGGCAATCCAGTCATTTCGATATCGATTTCTCCATCGAAGCCATCACGTCTGACAACAACAACTTCAATCGGCATCGTCGTTCCGCCTCGTAATGCCAAAGGTTTCGACAGGGCGTTGCGGTCGCCATTTCGCAGGTTCATGTGTAACGCCCAACCAACCAAAGCGAAATCAGGATTGGCCTTGCGGATAATCAGTCGATAGTCGTTTGAAGGATCGTTTCGAGTACCTCCGAATAAATCGCGTAACTGCAGGCGATAAATTCCATCTTCTTTGATTTCAACTTTGCCCAGCACATCCGTTGAACCTGCGTTGTAGGGAGGGCCATCATAAGAATAGCCATTGCTGGAGACTTTGACAGGACTCGGAATGTCATTCAGTTCAGCAATATCGGTGAGCATTTCCTGATCACCTTCTTTGCCAACGTGTTGAACGAGAACAAAGGGATCTGTCAGCCGCCCCAAACGTTCCGAAGCGACCTCGATCCACCAGACCTCTCCTTTTTTCGCCTCAAACTCGAACGTGTCGACATCGGCTGCTGGATAAAAGTTGCCGGAGACAAGACAGGGCAACGAGATTTGCTGAGCCTCTGTGGACTGATTATTCGGCTCTGATTCTGCTGTCAGAGTCTCTTCAGAATAATGCGAAGGCGGCCAGGAGAAAGAATTTACCAACTGAATGGAAGGCAAGCGCTCGACCTGTTCATCAGGAGCAATTTCCTGTAATGAGAGTCGGTAAAAATATTCCACGCCCCCGTTATAGGTCAGATCGTGGACTTTAATGACATAGCTTGCAGACTCTGGAGCAGTAAAATCAATCGCTCCTCCTCGTCGTTCAACAAATAAGTCTCCACCATTTTCGTCAGCGACAATGAGAACGGGTTTGAGTTTGGAGTCGATTCCCTCGGCTCCGCAATCGACAACGATCCGCTGATTCTTCTCTGCGTGGAATGTGTAATAATCGATCGACTGTTTCGTCATCACGGCATTGCACAACGAATTGACATCCAATGGCATAGCCGTTTCGAGTGTCGTATTCGCTTTTGTGCGAACCACTTCGGGGCGTTTGCTGACAGTAAAGACTCTTGACGAGGAAATTCCCAGACGGGTCATCACATAAGCTTCGTGAATACCAGTCGGGCAGTCTGCAGCGATCGTCACTTCATACTTCAGCGGTATTGGCTGACCATTTGCGTCAACTTGTTTTTTAGAAGTGATTCCTGGATGAGAGAAAATTAATTCTTCTGCAGCATCCAGATTCTGGCCAGTGATCGTCACCTCAACTTGACTGCCAGTTTGCCCTCCCATTGGCATCGTGGTTAATAACCGGGGAGCAGGCAGACAGACCGATTGAGCATTGGCCGACTTAAGCCCCGAAGACAGTGTCATCATGCAGAGGAATGCAACAGAAGTCGTAAGGATTCGATTGTACTGGAATAGATTCGGTTTCATATTTGACTCTCTCAGACTGAATCGGGATGTCAGTGGTTCAATTTTCAGTGTTTCAATTTAATGATTGAACATGAACTCTTTTGTGTTCATTAACGCCCACAGGAGATCTTGCCAGTTCTGTTTTTCTAAAGTCGCAGGAGCAATGGGTTTACCTTCTGGGTCGACTGCCGGTGTATTCAAATATTCAAGAGCCGTTTCAATTTCGTGTGGTTCCGGCTTGCGTGAATATGCGAGCAAATACATCTCCTGGATTTTTGCTTCGGTTGATTCTTCTGACTTCGCAAATTGATCGGCCTGGCCGTTTCCAGTGGCGAGTTTCGATTTGATTTCTGAAGAGTTAATCAGATGCAGACTCTGAGCCAGACTGGAGGATTGAACACGTTCGCATTCACAGACGCTCAAACTGCTCGGACGCCCAAAGACCTGAAGGAACTGGGATGAATTATAACTGTTGTCAGGTAAGGCAATGGCACGTGTGCCGACGGGCAGGTTGGCAAAACGCGTTGTGGCGCCAGTCAGGTCGTCGATGGCATCAAGTAAAACTTCAGCCTGCATACGTCGGGGATAAAATCGCGAGTAGTTTTGACGATCTCCCAGGTTATGTTCATTCGGCATCGCACTGAGTTGGTAGGCCTTTGAGGAAGTGATCGTGCGAACCAGTTCTTTGAGGTCATAACCGCTGTCGATGAAATGTTTTTCGAGTGCCGCGAGCAATTCCGGATTTGTTGGAGGATTGGTATCGCGGATATCATCTTCCGGCTCAATCAAACCTCTGCTGAAAAAATGCTTCCAGTATCGGTTCACAAGTGCCTTGGCGAAATAAGGGTTCTCGGGAGAACTCATCCAGTCCGCCAGTTTCAAGCGAGGATCGACATCAGGTGGGATATCTCCCATGTCTACTCCGAGTGCAGCGGGAGTGAGAGCTTCTCCAGATTTCACATTTTTTGCTGTCGCGATACCACGCTTGTGAAAAATCAGGTCCTCTCCAGCAGTCGCGGTCGGCTTGCGACCGATCTGGCTGAAGAAGGCAGACAGTGAATAATAGTCATCCTGACTCCAACGCTCAAAAGGATGATGATGACACTGAGCACACTGCATTCTGACCCCGAGAAACAACTGAGCTACATCTTCGAGTTGTTCCTTGGGATCCTTGACCCGTTTGTACCAGGCGACAGGGGGGTTGCTGACGACAGTGCCAGTCGCTGCCAAAAGTTCCCGTACAATCTGATCGTAGGCAACATTGGCCAGGAGGCTGTCCCGAATCCAGGCATGAAATGCGAAGTTGGCCGTGATGTCGCTGGCGTTATCTCGTCTGTTCTTGAGCAGAGGTGTCCATTTGCTGGCGAAGTAGTCGGCATAACCTGGGCTGCGGAGTAATCGCTGAATTACGATGTCTCGCTTATTGGGCTCGGAACTGGCGAGGAAATCCGTTGTTTCTTTTTCCGTCGGGATTCGTCCTGAAATATCCAGAGAAACTCGCCTTAAAAAAGTCGCATCATCACAAATCGATGACGGAGGAATGCCGAGTTGTTTCAGATTACCGAAAACGAAATCATCGACAAAATTATTCGATTCTGGAACTGCGCCCACGGGAATTCCAAGTGGAACCGCAGCCGTGTAAACTGAAACCTGTCCTTGATACCTCACCATAACTGCGACTTTGCCGGGAATGTCGCTGGCTTTAACTAAACCTTCTTCATCGACATGAGCCATTGCTTCCGAGTTGACTTCGTATAGAGCGAGAGACGTCACATCGCGAGTGCTTCCGTCTGAATATTTTGCGAGGACTTTCAACTGCTGTTGTTGATTCATTTCAAGAAGTGAACGGGAAGGTTGAACTTCAACCGATACCAATTCGAGGGCTTGCTCATCAGAATACCGCAGGCCCTGCTCGATCCAACTGTGGAGTATTTCATAGCCAGATGAATCCGGGGCCAGTCGCATGCCGCCGCCATGAGGCACAAGAGCAGCGGCTTTTTTGAGGAACAGGCTTTGTTCTGGAGCCGCAGGAAAGACTCGACGTCCCCGGCCATCCAGAACAATCGCTTCGTAATCGTCCAGAGTTTCGAACCCAAGGAGTGAGAGTTGAAATCCGTTCTGCCCACCGCCAGCTTTTGCGTGACAAACTCCCGTATTGCAACCCGCTTTTGTCAGAACCGGTATCACATCATTGGTGAAACTAATCGACTTAGTCCCCTCGGCTGCTGATACGGAATTGATCACCAGCAGAAATACGCAAAGCGTACCTTGCAATAATGACATCGGTAATTTCGCAGGAAGGACTTGTGAGTCACGACTCATGTCGTATCCATTCACAATATGAGGATAACAAGGCAGTTTGGATGCAGGGGGATTGTGTGGGGTATCACGTGGTATCAACGCGACTTAAGCATTGACTCCCGTTGATACATATTATGATCATCAGCAACAGGCAGGCTGTCAACGGTTTATGCCACTTTATGAGTATTTAGTGAAGGAATACTTTCGATGATATTTAGATCAAGTGTGTGTGCATTTCAGGAAAATGGTTGCGAATCTGTTCAGAAGAATGTTAAACCATTGCCCGTTAAAGATTAAAATCAGTTGTAAGTCGATGAATGGGATGGCGATGTTCAATCTGTTTGTTAGCGTGATTGCAGGATTGATTTTGAGCTATGTTACATTTTTCGATTTCAAAGAAGGACGGTTTCATTTACCGAGAAAGGTCGCCAATCGGCCTCAACGCTATCTCTATCGTTCAGAAACTTCATTTCTATTTTACTTCATGTTACTGCTGAGAGCTCTGGCAACCGTTCTGCTTGTAATGATTATTACTGGTTGGCTTTTCCCGTTGATCGAAATGACCATTTGAGTCTGTCTCACTTAAACCAAGTTAAATTTGAAAACCGGAGAAATTCATCAAACTGCTACATAGACCGGCACGCAACAGTTTGATTACGAAAAAAATCGAACACGGGTGGCGGGGGCGCTCTCGCAGAGAAGCCCCCGAATCGTTGAACTTTCGGGGCTTCCGCTGAAGCGGAGCGCCGCCGCCCACGAGATTGTTATTCACTATTTTATTGAAAATCTCGTTTTCATTTGGAACAGGGTAAACTTTATACTGATAAGAAAGTTACAAAATTGAAAACAGGTCGATATCGCCATTATAAGGGGAAGGATTACATCGTCATCGGACTCGCTCGACACAGTGAAACCGAAGAGGAACTGGTGGTGTATCGCACAGATTACGGCGATCGAAGTTTGTGGGTCCGTCCGAAGACCATGTTCCAGGATATGGTTGAGTGTGATGGAGAGCAGATCCCCCGATTCAAATTTATTGAAGAGGTTGAAGATGCCAGATGAAAACTGAACGAGAGAAAATGCTGGCAGGTGAATTGTACGATGCTCTTGATCCCGATCTGGTGAAACAGCGAGTGCGTGCCCGGGAGTTGTGTTTCGAATTGAATTCTTCACGATCAGGAGATCAGCAGATTCGAAAACAAATTTTCAAAGATATGCTCGGCTGCGGAGGAGAGACTGTCTGGCTGGAACCGCCCTTTTATTGCGATTATGGTTCCAACATTTATCTTGGAAACCGCGTCTATTTCAACTTCAATTGTGTGATACTCGATGTCTGTGAAGTCCAGATTGGAGACTTCACATTTTTTGGCCCAGGCGTTCAAATTTATACGGCGACACATCCATTAAATGCCGAACTGCGACGGTCACAGGAATTTGGCAAGCCGGTTACAATCGGTTCGGATGTCTGGGTGGGAGGATCTACAATCATTTGCCCTGGAGTGACAATCGGATCGAAAACGGTTATTGGCGCGGGGAGTGTTGTCACGAAGGATATCCCAGCTGGTGTTCTGGCAGCCGGGAATCCCTGCCGGGTTATTCGTAGTCTCGAAGAGACGATCGATGAATGATTCCCTTCCCCAGAATCTGTTTCAGAACTTACCGAACAAACTTCCTGAAGAACTGGTTACGGTTCTTGCAGAGAATTCACACGTTCGCATTGAACGAATTGTCTCCACCGGGCACTCCAGCCCACCGGACTTCTGGTATGACCAGCAAGAGCACGAATGGGTGATCGTCCTCAAAGGTGAAGCAAAATTGCTTTACGACACGGGCGAAGAGATCAACATGCAACCGGGAGATCATCATCTGATCCCTGCTCATCAGAAGCATCGTCTTGAATGGACAACGGACAATGAACCGACTGTCTGGTTGGCCGTCTTTTACTCAGATGAGTGAAGTCTCTCAATCGAAATTATTATTCGTTGGCTGTCTTAGAATTCTGACTTTTAGTATTAATCAACAGCTTTGGATCTTCTAGCACGAAATAATGTCCGTGGTCAGCCGTGACGATCATGACGGTTTCTTCCCAGTTGCTGTTTGCTTCAACCCAGTCAGTCACGACCTTCACTGCGGCATCTCCACTGAGTACGGCTCCGATCGAATTGTCGAGATTGTTGTCATGATTCGCCCAGTCGACATCCCCCGCTTCAACCATTAACCAGAATGGTTTGTCGTCGTGTGACAGGACGTTTAATGCTTGAGCCGTAAAATCACTCAAAGTCGGATTTTCGAGGAGGTCAGCTTCAGAGTATTTCTCGGCTTTCTTCCCTCGGCCAACAGGGGGATTGAAATCTCCATCAGCCGTTTGAAACGGGAGGTGTCCTTTATTAACACCAAAGAAACCAAAGAGTCGCTTATTCTGATCGATTGCATCCTGAGCTGAAACTTCTAACAGCGTCTTTCCGGAAACACCCTCCGTTCGTTGAGCCACGATATAGTTTCCACCCATACGAGAATCGGCTTTTAAAAGATCTTCTGTCGTCAGATATCCATTGCCAGGAACGAAATTCTCTCCTTGACCGGAATCTTGATTTCGATCTTCTCCGAAGCCACAGCCAATCAGGACATCAACCCCAGGCAGTGGATCAATAGGATGACTGATCGAAGTGAGCCCCAGCAAATCTCGCGTCAAATCCTGATAATCATTTCGGGAAACATTATGAGCATAAGCCGCGGCTGGTGTCGCATGACTGATCGGCACTGAAGTGACGACACCGATTTTATAATTCTGCTTTTGAGCAAGATGAGCGATTGTTGTGAATTGATTCCCAAATGGGCCGATATTGATTGACGCGTCGTAGGTTTTGTTTCCGGTCGTCATACTGGTAGCGGAACTGGCAGAATCAGTATAGGTATGCTCAATTGTCCCTTCGCCAATCAAATATTTGAGTTCTGTAGGAATTGACCAGGGGAAGGGGCCGCCAATCGCAGCTGAATATCCCCCTGGTTTTGGATTATTCTTCATGGAAACAGATTGCTGGTCGACGTCTACCTTACCATTGTCAGAATAAGGACTGGTCACCATCCAGCCAAACTGCGAAGTTCCCCCGGCTTGATAATCCTGGAAATGAAGTCCAGTTCCGCGACCGGCATCATAGTTCAGTTTCTGAGTTTTATGAGCACTGGCTGCGAATGTTGTCTGCCAGTCCATACCATCGAATACGACCAGAATGATGTGCTTTTTCTCGGCTCTCAATGCCGAAAGTTGTATGTCATAGATGTTTGTCTGATCAAAATACTCGGCATCTTTATTTACTGAACCAGTGGGGACGCGATGAAAAATTTGCCGGACGGAGGCAGAATTCCGATAAGGGCTGTTCTCGTTTTGATAATCTATTAAATCGATTCCATCGCCTGCTTTACTGGTTCCAAAGGTGTAAACGGGAATTAGTCGATTTGAGTGTGTTCCCCACTTCATGTAGTTGTCCTGTTCCCAGCCCCAATGCCCGACAGGAGATTTTCCAGCTTCGATGGCTTCGGTTTGAAGCCGATGGATGTAATCCTCACTTCTGAGGGATTGAATTGGAAGAGAAACCATCAAGGTGAGAATCAGGAGGCAAGAAAATCTATGCACAATTTTACTTTCGATTGGTGAGATTGATCTGGAGAGACACGCAAACGAGCAATGATCAGTTTATGGTGTATCTATTTGAAACGTCGCTGTGACTGGGTAGTGATCGGAGAACATTGAAGTTTTAGAATTCACAAGACATTTAGCGGACAGACAGGAATCAATCAAACTGGGTGAGCAAAAAATGTAATCGAGCCTGCGTTCTGGCCCCAGGTCTTCATCTTCTCTCAATTTTGTTGGAAACGTCCCTTGAAACATTTTTCGCTGCTTAGCAATGACATCCACTAACCCGGCATGCTCGAGTTTTTCGATGTGCCAGTAATCAATTTCACTATCTCTGAGATTGTTTCCCTGTGCCTGCTTGTCGAGACGCTCAAAAAACGGAATGAAATCTTCTGAGGAATCGTATACTGATTTGTCACGGGGAGAAAACGTATTGAAATCGCCTGCCAGGATGAATTTCGAATTGTCGGGAAGAGTCTCTATATCCTTGAGCAGTAACTGAATCTCCTGACGCCGAAACTCCCAATTTGAAGGATGGAGATGAATCACATAGACATACATTCCGTGTGTCTGACATCGCAGCAGTCCATGATGAAATCCCAGCAGCTGAATTTTCACATCTTCAATGGGAGCATTGGAAGTGATGCCTGTCGGAAAGCCTTCTTCTTTCAGGAGAAGACTATATTTGTGTCCCCATTGACCAGCATCCCGTTCTAAATCACTGGATCGATAACCGTTCAATTCCTGCAGGGAGACAATATCTGGCTTGAGATCGGTCAAATACTTCAGAGCTTTAATTTTTTGTTCTGGCGCTTTGGAAAAGCCATACCAGACATTGAAGCTGACAATCTTGACAGACTTTGCAGTCGAAGCAGCGTGTAAAAATGCTGAGGATTCGAACAGGAAAATCAACAGGCAAAGGGTTGTGATTCGCTTCATAAGATAACCAGAAGATTCGGTTGTGGTCCTGATTAACAGGGATGCAAGGGTGTCCATCGTTTCGATGAGATTAATGCCAACCCATCTTATCGGGCTACGATTTCCAAGACAAACAATGACACAAACCTTAATGGAAACCAGTTTTAATTGATGACAATGTTAATTGGTCATGAATATTGCACTGGAGCATTGTTACTTTACAGTTAAGATAATGAATTATCCTCCAACACGACTCCATTCAAAAACCATCCGTGTATCCCCTATCGAACTCCATATTGAAAAACACTTAGGCATTATCATGAATCATGAACAGGACTCGACGCCATCCTGTGCGGAAGATCGCCGTAAACAACTTCGACAACTCCAGCACGACATCAAAACTCATCTGGGAATCATTACAATGGGCTTACATGCACTCGAAGGTGCACGTAATGAACCGGAGACATTTGATGAAATCATTAAAATGATTAATACCAGCGGAGCTGAGCCATTAAAGGAAATTGTCTCCGAAATCCTGAAAATCGCCTGTTCTGATTAATTCCGTCATCGGATCAGGTGATGACATTTTCACCCTGATTTTCAGCTTGTTGAATCGTTACAGGCCACCCTGGAAATTGATTCGATGCTTTACCATCGGTCGGGTCAATCAGGAATTTAAACGAATCGATTGTGTATGTCTTGGCCTTTGTATCAATCGTCACAATTCCGAATCCACTTCCCTTTTGGTGAGCCTTGTCGTATCGATGCTTTTCAGAGGCAACTTCTGGATTGCCAACAGCATACACATAAACGAGATTTCCCAAACCGTCTGTAAATTCACCCGTATTGGGTAAATCATGTTTCGGCCGATTGTGGTGAGGCATATCAACTTCATCCGGACGCCACCATCGGGGATAGCCGACCGCAATTGCCGGAGGACAAAAGGACCAGTTACTGTCTCGTTGTTTTTCATATCCATACTGACACATCGTTGTCAGGTGTTGGTCTCCATTAACATGTAAAGCCTTCGACTTGCGAATGATTTCTATCGCATTCTGGCGAGCCGTCTGCGGCCACCCTCCACAATCCAGGTCGGCCTTTAAATAGCCATTGTAACCTCCATGATGAGTCGCCACTCCCGCAAAGACCGTCTGACTGAGCAAGACTTTCATGGAATGTCCTCTCCAGTCTTCGGCCCAATGCTTTAAGAACTCTTCCTGTCGTTCACCGAGTAAAACCAGGCCGGGTTTATCCAATTTTGAGCAATCAAAGTCAGGATCTTGAACGTGGTCTGCCCGTCCACTGCCTGTGTCGACATGCTCCGGTCCACTTTTCCATTGGCGGTCGGCGATAATCGCAAAACTGACATCGCCATAAACCATGTCGCCGTAATAAACACTCATGTCCTGTTTGACTGTCGTCGGATCATAAAACTCCGGATGATGTGATGTGCATGTCAAATGGACGGCATTCACCATCCGGACCGGTTCACGATATCCCCCTTTGGAAGACGCTCCCTGGTCGATGCCCTGCATCGGAGCCCCACCTTCACCCCAGATGTTTCCCTGAAACACATCGTGGTCATCAGGAATACACAAAGTTGGGCGATCTTTCATCGCTTCTCGGAATGACCAGCCGAACTGGTAGAATTTGCGCAGATAATTCAGGATAGCCGGTTCTGCGGGATCACGAATGATTCCGAAGCCGCCATGATTTTCGTAGATCTGATCGCCCGAGAAATAGAGGAGATCAGGATCGAGTTTGATGATATTTTCATTGACTGGCTCATAAGGAAACGCGTAATCATTCTGGCAGGTCAACGCCCCCATGCGTAAAGGTCGGCCAGTTGGATTAGCCTTAATCGTTCCTGTCCATTCCGAAACAGACTCCCCTCCTCCCTTAAGTTTTTCTTTGTAGACCAGCTTGTAGGGAGTCTCTGTTTTTTCATCCCAGTTGGGAATTCGAAACGTCGCAACCCAGGCGTCCGTGTCCAGGCTGGCATCTCCTGCTATTTGCCACTCACCCTGTTTCTTGAGATGGAGTTCCAATTGTTGATGATCATCCTTGCCGAGAGGACCGGTTAGTCCACTCAACTTGAGTACAAAACCTTCGTCACTGCGGGAATCGCTCAGCGAATACATCGACCAGAGAATCGGTCCGAATTTGTGGTTATCGTTGACAGTAAATGCGTCTCCGCCAACCTTCCAGTCGCGAAACGCATACCGACTCCCATCGGATTTGCGATCGGCAGTATTGAAATTATTAGCTAATGCCACATTTCCCAGGATTGCCTGAGGTCTGAAAAGATTCTTAACTGACCCCAGTGATGTTCCTGCAGATTTAACAGTCAACTCAAGTTGATACTGTTCCCCAGCAGGTTTTCCCATCAGTTCCAGAGTCACATCCTGCAGATCGGGTTCGCTTTTTAATTTGCTGCGCTTACCGCCAAGAACGAGTTGATTATCGACAAGCCCGGCTACGATTCCCCCAGGGGCGAAACAGTTGCTGCGATATTCATTGAGATCACTGCTGATTCCAACGCGAAAGGCCACTCCCCCCTCTTTTTTGCCTGTCTGCACCTGCCGGGTATTCACCGACATTTGAAATGAATCCTGAGGATTTGTGATTTGATGCGTCAGCAAGTGCACACTGCGATTGCCCGACGTCGACTGACACTCAGCTGCCCCATCGACAATTCGCCAGTTCTCCATCGGGTTCGCCCAGAATTCCTCACCCAGCCAGACACGATCGTGTGTTGTTCCCCAGTGCCCAACCGGTTCAATTCCCTGCAAAGTCGTGTCCGCTTCACCACGAGCTTCCAACTGACTTTTCGCACCAAGGAGGGTCGAACCAAAGGTAATAAATTTCAGTGCCAACCGACGGGGGATCTGAGTAATCATGGTGTTTTCACCTAATACAACGAGAAAAAATTAAATGCATCGAAGCTTATTCGTATGTTTATTCTTTTGCCAAACATTAGTCTTCGTCAAGTGACTCATCAGGAATGACAAAAGAAACAGACGATCTGTTGCAATAACATTGAAATGATCAACACCCGGGCTGGGCATTAGGAATGTGATCCAACCAGAGCATTTGGCTCATCAACAAATGCATTTTCTTCCGTTTGATCGGGCATACTTGGCAAAACAGGGGCATCCAGATTGGCACCGTTTGGCCGCACGGCTACGGTTCGCATACCGATTTCTCTCGATTCGACAACCAGATGGGGAATTCTCGTAAGCAGGATCAATGCCAGTAAACGTCCCACTCCAGAAAGAGCAAAGAGAATTAAATAGGCGTTAAAACTAGTGTTCATGGAATACAGTAACAATCCGCCTACCAGAGAACCGCTGACCCAGGCAGTGACATTGATCAGATTATAGACAGTCAATAAGCCGGTACGCTGCTTTTCTGGAATGGATTCAAACAGAAGCAGAAAGAAGGCGAGTTCATACGCCGCCCAGACTGTTCCTGCATAAAGCTGAATGACCATCAACCAGTAATAATTCTGTGAAAACGTCCAGCCGATGCTGGCAGGGGCGATTCCGATAGCACCGATCCACAATAACCGCATTGCTCCAACGCGGTGGGCTAATTGTCCCCAGACTGGTAGTGCGAAGATTCGGGCCAGAAACGCAACCGCGATCAAACTGACAAATTGCAGATACGATAACTTCAGATTATTCAGCATGAACGGCGTAAAATACGGGCCGGACATCTGCACAGCTGCTTGTGTCGCCACCAGAAACATCAGCAGGCGACCACCTGGTCCATCAGTTAAATCTCGGAATGTTTGGGAGATTGGTCGACGAACCATTCCGGCTGGAATCGGAATCGGCTCCCGCTGTCGAGCCAGCATGTAAGTCGAAATTAAACGACAGATCCCTGCAATGCTGAATAAGATTGCATAGACAGTTAATAACCGATTTTGTTCAGATGCATATTGCAGCGAAACTCCCGCTGCGATGAACCCTACAAAGACGCACGCTTGAGAAATTCTCGTCCGTGAAGCAAAGTATTTCGAGCGAACCTGCACTGGAACCAGGGTCCCAATCCAGGTATTCCAGGCCGGTCCAGTCGCTAGACTCGTTCCCCAATAAAGGGACGCAATCAACACGACTTCAATCGTTCCCAAAGTTCCCCGGCAGGCTGCTATGACGAGAGGCACAAACATCAATGCCTGTACGAGCGAGCAAGCGACCACCCAGTTCTTGTGCGATCCGATTTTCCGAATTGCCCAGGGCGAGATTAATTGCAGAATTCCACCCAGAAATAAAGGCAGGCTGCCAATCATCCCGGCGACAAGTTCGCCGAGACCAATCGCGAGCACAAAAGCCGGCAGATAGGTTTCACCCATCCCGACCATCAAACCAAAAGCCGCCCCATCGCCCACGCTGTATTTGAGATCCTGTCGAATTGGCGATTGAGGATTTCTCTGATCGACTCTCGGCAAAGACGGTTTTTCGAATCCAAGGGTGGGCAATATTCGCAGCATAGTTCAGCCGGTCAATGACCGGACACCATCAAATCAAGAGGAAGACCTGTTCAGGTCAAATCGGAGGGACTTCGCTGAAGTGCATAGTAATATGCTATGCCTTCCGTTCCGTAAATATCAAGTGCTGATCATTTCAGAGACGGACACAAAAGAAACCATCGGGTTCAAATTTGAATGAATCACTCCTGCAAACGAATATCGACACTATTCCGATGAGCGGTCAGACCTTCTTTGTCAGCCAGCAGGCGAACATTATCCGCATCGTGCCTGAGAGCATCTTTATCGTAGGAAATGATGGAGGAGCGTTTCAGGAAATCGTTGGCACACAAACCGTTTGCAAAACGAGCAGTGCCCCCAGTGGGAAGAACGTGCGAAGGGCCGGCTACATAATCTCCTAAGGCAACTGGTGTATAATGCCCAAGGAAAATTGCTCCGGCGTTCTGAACTTGCTTGAGCATCGCTTCGGGATCAGCTGTCGAAATGTGCAAGTGTTCGGTGGCAAGACGGTCGGTCGTCATTGCGGCCTGCTCTGCTGAGTCGGCCAGGATCAACGCACTGTAATCTTCAAGAGATTGCCGAGCCAAGTCACCGCGGGAGAGCAGCCCCAGTTGACGATCCAATTCCGCATGGACGGCTTTGAGCAGTGGTTCGTGCCAGGTGATCAGGACTGCTGAACCAGGACTGTGCTCGGCTTGTGAAATCAAATCGCTGGCAACAAAACGAGGATCGGCTGATTCATCGGCCAGGACAATCACTTCACTAGGGCCGGCAATGCTGTCGATATCGACCTCTCCGAAGACAAGTCGTTTTGCCAGTGCCACAAACAGATTCCCCGGGCCGACAATTTTATCGACTTGAGGCAAACCTTCGACGCCGTAAGCCATTGCCGCGACTGCTTGCGCCCCTCCTGCCCGATAAACTTCAGTCACACCCAATTCATAACACGCAGCGAGCAGATCGGTGTTATAGCTGCCAAATTCCGTAGGAGGGGCGACGACCGCAATTTCCTGAACACCAGCCGTCTGGGCTGGAACCGCTGTCATCAATAATGTCGAAGGATACGCAGCTGCACCTCCCGGCACACAAATGCCTACGCGTTTCATAGGCAGATAACGTTGTCGCAATTCCACACGCCCATGCCCGAAATCTCGGACAATCTGCACATCTCTGCTCAAAATCGCCGATTGAAACTCATGGATATTGTCGCGAATCTGTCGAATTGTTTTCAGATATGTCGGGTCTACTTTTTGATGAGCCTCTTCAAGTTCTGCAGCCGAGACTCGAAATGATTCCGGATCAATTTCCTTGCGATCAAGTTTAGCCGTATATTCGAGTACCGTTTTCAATCCGCCTGACTTCACTTCGGCACAAATACGTTCGACAACCTGCTGAGGCGTCAGCGGTTCGCCGAACAATTCCATCGTTCGTTGTCGCCCGGCTGCAGAAACCACATTCCCTTGCGGGCTTAACTTCTCCCGCAATTCTTCAAATAGACGTTCCGCATCAGGATCAGAAAGACGAATCATCGGGATTTTTACAGGCTCAGACAAAACAACACCTCTTAATATCATCAATTCCGCATGGATTTCATGCAGATGGAATTTCGCTTAACACTTATTCAAACGGGCTCAATATCGTATCCTATCTCTATCTCCGATTACAGCAATTGGGAGAGATGAAAATTCTCATTGGATATTAACTTCCATCGAAAAATTGCCCGAAATCTTCATTGTGGAACCAGATCATGATTGATTTACGTAGCGACACCTTCACAAAACCAACTCTCGCTATGCGACAGGCGATGTTTGATGCGGAAGTTGGTGATGATATGGTTGGGGAGGATCCGACCGTCAATCGGCTCGAAGCGTTTTGCTGTGAACTGTTCGGGAAGCAGGCAGCCGTGTTTTGTTGTTCAGGGACGCAATCGAATCAGGCTGCGCTCTGGGCGCATTGTCGACCGGGAGATGAAATTCTGATCGAGAGCCACGGACACCTTGCCAATTACGAAGGTGGAGCCCCGGCGGCTTTAACTGGAGTCAGTGTCCAGTACATACCGGGAGTGGGAGGCATGCTTGATGTGGAACATCTCAAAGGACGCAAAAAACCAAAAGAACAGCACTTTCCGCAGTCGAAAGTTTTGTGTCTGGAAAACACAACCAACATCGGTGGCGGAAGAGCCTATCCCTTAGATCAGTTGGAGCGAGTGACCGAATGGGGCAGATCCAACGATTTGATTTGCCATCTTGATGGCGCTCGTATCTTCAATGCCTGCACGGCTCAGAATTATACTCCTGCTCAAGTCGCAGAACTATTTGATACTGTCAGCATCTGCTTTTCCAAAGGACTCGGCTGTCCGATGGGATCGATTCTAGTTGGTGACAACGATGTTATTCAGCGTGCCAGACGGGCACGGAAATCATTTGGAGGAGCATTAAGACAAGCTGGTATAATTGCAGCGGCAGCTCAGTATGCATTGGAGAACCATCGAGATCAGCTCGCAGACGATCATCGAAACGCGTATCGATTTGCTGAAGAGATCAGCCAGGTTCCTGGATTGACCGTCCCTTTGAATGAAGTGGAAACGAATATCGTCTTCATCAAAGTCAGTGAGGAATTGGGAACTGCTGAGGAAATCGCGACTCGTTTCGCTGCCCTTGGCCTGAAAATGTACGACATCGGACCACAAAGAATACGAGCCGTTTTTCATCGAGATATCGATGCCGACATGACAGAACAGGCCGCTAAGATTGTTCAGCAAGCGATTGCAGCAGCAGTTTAAAGATTTGCAGCAGTAAGTCATCCAGCCGACAAAGTCGCAACGAGTGATTTTCTGTCTGTTCTGTATATTTGTCTGGCAGCAGTAACCGTGTCACTTCGATGCCTGATTCAAATTTTCGGTAACCAATCCCGACGTAGACGACGCCATCCAGCTTTTTCTCCGCATCCGGACCGAGATGTCCGGTCACGGAAACTGCGACATCAGCATGCGGGGTTTTCTTGAGGACATTTTCTGCCATCAAGCGGGCGACAATTTCACTGACGGGACCGGGGTTTTCGAGAATCTGATGTGATATCCCCAGCCAGTTCGCTTTCGTATCATTCTGATAAGTCACGGCAGAGCCACAAAAATTCTGAGAAATTCCAGGAATTTTTCCCAAAGTCGCCGCGAGCAAACCGCAGGTGCAGCTTTCTGCAAATACAATATTCAGATTCTGACTTTTTAAAGAGTCAGCAACTTCACGAGCCACTTTATCCAATTTATTCATCTTGCAATCTCACAAACCTTTACGAAGTTCATAAAGTCGATCCAATGCCGCTTTTGGAGTCAGGCTATCCAGATCCAGATGTTTAAGTTCTTCCAGAATTGGATGGGGCGGCGGCTCGAAGAGATTGAGCTGGCGTTGAGTCGCCTTGTCTGTTTGCCGGGGAGGAATGGTTGATTTCCCCTGCTCGTCGGTCTTATCTGTTTCAAGCGTTTCCAGAATTTGATTGGCCCGGGTAATCACCTGCCCCGGCACTCCTGCCAGTCGAGCCACATGAATCCCGTAACTTTTGTCGGCTGCACCGGGAACAATTTTATGCAGGAAGATGACATCGCCATCACATTCATGCACGGCGACATTCCAGTTGCGGATCCCGCTTAAAGTCTCAGCCAGATCAGTCAACTCGTGATAGTGAGTCGCGAACATCGTCCGGGCTCCCGTGATATCATGCAGATATTCGGTGATCGCCCATGCCAGCGAAAGTCCATCGTACGTACTGGTGCCGCGACCAATTTCGTCGAGAATGACAAGTGAACGATCTGTCGCTGTGTTGAGAATGCGTGCAGTCTCTGTCATTTCCACCATAAATGTACTTTGACCTTTGCTCAGTTCATCACTGGCTCCAACACGGGCAAAGATTCGATCGACAATACCGATTCTCGCTTCACTGGCCGGAACAAAGGAGCCTGTTTGAGCCATTAAGGTGATGAGAGCAGCCTGACGAATGTATGTACTCTTACCAGCCATATTGGGACCTGTAATCACCTGCACGCGACCATGATCAAGTGATTGCAACGTCTCAGATTCAGTTGCCTCTTCAACGGTAGTAGACTCAGAGTCATTTCCAAGCAGAACATCGTTCGGTACAAACTGTCCACTGGGCAGCATTTGATCGAGAACGGGATGACGGCCTTCTCGAATATCGAGTACTGGAGACAAGGTTAATTCTGGACGACAGTAGCGATGTTCCATAGCCGTGTGTGCAAAGCAGGTCAGCACATCGAGTTCTGCCAGTATAATAGCTGTCTGCTGAAGTCGCATCAGATGTTGTCCGACCATATTCCGCAACTCCTGAAACAATTCCGCCTCCAGTGCGAGCGATTGCTGATCGGCTGTGAGTACTTTCTCCTCATGCTCCTTGAGTTCCGGCGTGATATATCGTTCCTGATTTTTCAGCGTCTGCTTACGATGATAATCGTCAGGCACTTTATTCAATTGAGCAGCGGTCACTTCGAGATAATAACCAAAGACTTTATTGAAGCCGACTTTCAGATTGGTAATTCCAGTCCGCTCGATTTCACGAGCCTGATAGGCGGCGATCCATTCTTTTCCGCCGCGGGAAAGTTCGCGCAGTTCATCGAGGCGTTCGTTAAAGCCGGGACGGATCAAATCGCCATCGGTCAGATTGAGAGGCGGTTCATCGACCAGACAGGGCTCGATGGCTGCCCGGACATCTTCACACAAATCGATTCGACTTTCGAGATCCTGCAGCCGATTCGATTTGCGAGCCGCCAGCAAGGCTTTCATTTTCGGTAGCATCTTGAGTGTCCGTGCCAGCCAGACAAGATCCCGCGGATTACAGCGTCCTGTCGCTACCCGAGCCGCTAGCCGTTGCAGATCGTATGTCTCGTCCAGTTCCGATCGCAGATCTCGATTCAATGCACTGTTTTGTGTCAACTCTTCGACAGCATCGGCTCGTGAGACAATCACTTCGAGATCAGTCAATGGATTCGCAATCCAGTCTGCCAGAAGCCTTGCTCCCATCGGAGTAACAGTTTGATCGATGACTTGCAGTAATGATCCATGACGATGCCCGCCTCGAAGTGTCTGAGTCAATTCCAGGCTTCTGCGAGTCGCTTCGTCGATATGAACCGTGTTTTCAGAGCGATAATTCTCCAGCTGCGTCATGTGGTCGAGCGAAGTTCGCTGCGTTTCCTGCACATATTCGAGCAATACACCGGCTGCAACAACGCCATGAGAAGAATCTTCAACATCGAAGCCTTCCAGCGACTGCGTACGAAAATGCTTTTTCAATCGATCCAGACAGGTGTCGGCCACATACGACCAAGGCGGACGCTCCGTGAGCACGGTTTCGTTCAATGTCAAAGCGGATTCTGCGAAGACGTCATCATCTTCTAAGCCCTGTGGGATCAATAATTCCGCGGGCGATAACCGCGCCAATTCATCGGCCAGATCGGAAATGGGACAGGTGGTCAATTGAAAACGGCCAGTCGAGAGTTCGAGCCAAGCCAGGCCGACTGATTTTTTATGAATAGAAACTGAAACAAGAAAATTACTCGTTCGGGGATCGAGTAGAGAATCTTCGGTCAAGGTGCCTGGAGTGACAACACGAGTCACTTCTCGTTTAACGAGCCCTTTAGCCTGCTTAGGATCCTCAACCTGCTCGCAAATTGCCGCCCGGTGACCGGCGCGAATCAGTTTTTGCAGATAATTATCGAGGGCATGATAGGGAAACCCAGCCATGCCAATCGGATTCGAAGATCCTTTATCACGGCTCGTGAGAGTCAGACCTAAAATCTTTGCAGCTATCTCAGCATCTTCATAAAATAGCTCGTAAAAATCTCCCATCCGAAACAGGAGCAGGCTGTTGGGATGCTGCTGCTTGACTTCGAGATAGCGTTCCATCATCGGCGTCAGCTTCGGAGCAGGCTTTTTATTTTTTTCTACTTTTATATTTGTCTCGGATTCATTTTTGGAATCACTGATTTTGGTACTGGAATCCGCCATTATGGGATGAATATCCATTCTCGATTGTTAAATTCGGGTCGCCTAAATTGAACTGCCCAGCATATCAGGTTTGACCGAAAATTGTCACTCTCTGGCAGCGTCCGTCTGAAGTCGCTAAAGTTCAAAACAGGGTAGAATTCATGATGATTTATTCATTAGAATTCATTTCCCTGTTTATTGGAATCAAAGGGAGCCTGACAGTTCATTTCATCGATTTTGAGAGTTCAGCACTTTACAATATGCATCTGTCACGGGGAAACCCTTGTCAGATTGACACATCGATAGAGTTTCACAGGAGCGCACGATGCGAATGACACCGAAACGATCTTTTCTAAACACTTACTGTCCTCTCTTCTTGTTCCTTTTTGGCTTTTCAGTTCTGGAATTTCAACAAGCCACTTTACTGCAAGCTGATGAAAAAGCTGTTGAGAAATCTGAGGATGTTGCAGCTAACGCCATTGCTGAAGAACCAGTAACCATCAAAGTGGAGACTTCTAAGTTTCTGCCAACGATCAGCACAACAGGGATTTTTGTCGGACTGGATGCCGATCAAATCATCCTCACCCCCAAAGCCTGGACAACTTTGAAAGTTGTTGATGCGGTTGAACATGGGGAAACTGTCATGGAAGGGGATCCGTTAATTGTTCTCGAAACAGAAGATCTCGATAAAGCGATCGACAAAGCGGAACAGGCGTTAGTCACAACCACTCTTTCCCTGCGGATGGCAACGGATGAACTTCGCTTTCTTAAAGAATCGACTGCAATGGATCTCGAACAGGTTAATCGCAGTGCAGAAGAAGCGAAAGACAACCTGGACTATTACTTGAATGTGCAGGAACAGGAAGATCTGAAGTCGGCTGAATTGAATCTGAAATTTTCAGAGTATCAACTGGAATATGCTCAGGAAGAACTCAATCAATTGACGCAAATGTATGAAGCCGATGATTTGACAGAACAGACGGAAGAGATCGTATTGCTGCGAGCCAAACGCGATGCAGAAATGGCTCAGAGAGCAGTCGAGCGGGCAAAACTTCGTCGTGATCGTTTGATTGAAGCGTTAATCCCTCGTGAAAAACAGGGGATGATAGACTCTCAAGCCCGAGCCGCTTTGACACAGGCCAAAACTGTTGTATCACTGCCGATGATGATTCAGAAAAAAGAACTCGATATCGAACAGATGCAGCGTGATCTGGCTGAGAGCAAAGAAAAACTGGCCGAAATGAAAGCTGATCGTCAAGGGATGACCATTCTCGCTCCTCGTTCTGGAATCGTATTCTACGGACAGGAAAAGCTGGGAAAATGGTCGGAAATCAGTACTCGTGAAAAACAATTGATTCCGGGTGGATCCGTTTCAGCCAACAGTGTGTTGATGACCGTAGTCGATCCCGACCTGCTTTCTGTCGTGGCTGATCTGACGGAAGAGCAACTGGCAGAAGTGGAAGTGGGACAACTGGCAATCGTCAAGCCGAAATCGATGCTCAACGGTCAGATGTATGCTCAGGTTGTTGAGGTGGACTCGGTCGCACAAAGTGATGGAAAATACAAAGCCACGTTACGATTGCGTCGAGCAGATGCTGACAATGACGGATTGGTACCGGGGATGACCTCCGATGTCAAAATCCGCATCAAAAAGTCAGCCGAGGCCATTATGATTCCAACATCTGTGATTCATCAGGATGAGTTCAGTGAACAGGATGGGCCTTATGTCTGGCTTGCTGGAGATGAACCCAAGAAGCAGCCGGTCACCCTGGGATTGGAAAGAGATAAGAAACAGGAAATCCTTGAAGGATTGAGTGCCGGTGATGAAATTCTAAAAAATGCTCCTAAGAAATAATTTCAGTTAGCAATTGTAAATTGTGATTTCATTCGCTCGGACGTTTTCAATTTCATTGAGATTGAAACTTCCGAGCGATTTCAATAATCCCCTGCAAAAGCGTAGCTCTTATGTCTGAATCTGGAATCTGGGAACTGTGTGGAGAAACTGCGAAAGCGAATCTGAAAATAGCTCCTGCAGATATTGATGGCTCTCCTGAAGGCTGGTCGGTTACCAAAACGACCATGAAAGCTGGTTTGTCAGCCGGTGTGGAGGTGATTGAAGTCAATAATGGCTTCCAGTCTCTTTTCATATTGCCAACACGCGGCATGGGACTTTGGAAGATTCAATCGGGGGAGGTACGTGTCGGTTGGGATTCTCCCGTCAAACACCCTGTTCATCCGGCTTTCGTCGACCTGAAAAGTCGCAATAAACTGGGTTGGCTGGATGGCTTTAATGAACTGGTGACCCGTTGCGGGCTCACTTCCAACGGCCCTCCCGGAATTGATGAAACCGCGGGCGCCATTGAATCGGATCTTACTCTGCATGGTCGAATTGCCAACCTGCCTGCGACTTCAGTGACATTACAATTAGTCGAAACCGATGGAGAGACTGAAATTGTCGTCAGAGGAACGGTCTCGGAAGCAACGCTTTTCGGACAGCATCTGGAATTGGTTTCCGAATACCGGACAGTTCTGAATTCAAATGAAGTCACAATTACTGATTGCGTGACCAATCGTTCCGGACGAGGAGCCGAGTTGCAATTGCTGTATCACATTAATATCGGAAGTCCAATTCTTGAAAAGGGGAGTATCTGGCATGCTCCCCTGAAAAGGCTTACTCCACGTGATGCCCGAGCCACAGAAGAACTGGACACTTATTCCACATATCGCGAACCGACCACTGGTTACGCCGAGGAAGCGTTCTTCTGCAAACCAATTACCGATAGCGACGGATTCACTCCTGTTCTACTGACCAATGCCAGTCAAACTGAAGCAGTCAGTTTAGATTTTGATACAACCTCCCTGCCCTGTCTGACGATCTGGAAAAACACGCAATCCCTGGCCGATGGTTATTGCACTGGCCTGGAACCGGGGACAAATTACCCCAACTTCAAAGCCCAGGAACGACGGGAAGGACGTGTTGTCAAACTAGCTGCAGGAGCCAGCTGGAAGACTTCGATGAAACTGTCCTTATTGACGGATTCAAACAAGATCTCCAGTAAACTGGATCAGATTGCAGAGTTGCAAACGCAAGCTGAACTGCAGGTTGATCGAAATCTGGTCAAGGGCATCTCGGGTGATCAGTGATTGTTAATCAACGGTAGGACAGGCTGACCTACGGTATTATATCAAACTGTACGCCCCTGCGATTTTCGATACCGGCGAATCAACTGATTCGTCGAACTGTCATGCTCCAGATCTGGTGAGTCACTCGATTCCAATTCCGGCACGATTTTCTTAGCGAGAACTTTACCCAGTTCCACGCCCCATTGATCGAACGAATCGATATCATAAATGACGCCCTGCACAAACACACTGTGTTCATATAGGGCAATCAGACTCCCCAAAATTCTCGGTGTGAGAATTTCTGCATAAAGCGTATTTGAAGGGCGATTCCCGGAAAAGACGCGATGCGGGACCAACTCGGGAGAGGTTCCTTCTGCTTCGACCTGTTCTTTGGTTTTTCCAAATGCAAGAGCTTCTGTCTGAGCAAAGACGTTGGCCATCAGTTTGTCGTGATGATCGCCGACAGGATTCAAGGAGCGTCCAAATGCGATAAAATCACAGGGAATCAAATGCGTTCCCTGATGAATCAACTGGTAAAAAGAGTGTTGTCCATTCGTACCCGGTTCTCCCCAGAAGACCGGACTGGTTTCATAATCAATTGCATCACCAGCCAGTGTGACCGACTTGCCATTGCTTTCCATCGTCAATTGCTGCAGGTACGCCGGGAATCGCTTCAGATATTGATCATAAGGCAGCACGGCTACCGTTTGAGCTTCGAAGAAATTCGTGTACCAGATATTGAGCATCGCCAGAATGACGGGCAGATTCTCTTCGAGTTGAGTTTCACGAAAATGAACATCCATGGCGTGAAAACCATCGAGCATCTGGCGGAATCGATCAGGCCCGATTGCCAGCATCGTCGAAAGACCAATGGCTGCATCCATCGAGTAGCGTCCACCGACCCAGTCCCAGAATCCGAACATATTTTCGGTATCGATTCCGAATTCCTGAACAAGCTTTGAACTGGTTGAAACAGCCACGAAATGTTTCGCTACGGCTGATTCCGCTCCGAGTTGATCCACCAGCCATTTGCGGGCACTCATGGCGTTCGTCATGGTTTCCTGAGTGGTGAATGTTTTTGAAGCCACGATGACTAATGTCTCTGCGGGATCCAGATCGATCGTTGCTTCGGCGAAATCGGTGCCGTCGACATTGGAGACAAATCGGAATGTGAGGTCGCGATTGCTGTAATGCTTGAGAGCCTCGTAAGCCATCACGGGACCAAGATCCGAACCTCCGATGCCAATGTTGATCACATTTCGAATCGGCTGACCTGTGTGGCCTGTCCATTCTCCGCTGATCACCCGCTCGCAGAACGCGGTCATTTTGTCGAGAACTTCATGCACATCGGGAACGATATTCTGACCTTCAAACTCAATCACTGCATCTTTTGGTGCTCGTAAAGCCGTATGCAACACGGCTCGATCTTCAGTGGTATTGATCTTCTCACCCGTGAACATCGCTTCGGTGCGCTCTTTAAGCTTGGCGGATTTCGCCAGATCGAACAAAAGCGACATCGTTTCAGTACTGATTCGATTTTTCGAATAATCCAGAAACAATTCGACCGCTTCCACACTGAATTTGCTGGCTCGATCAGCATCTTCTGCGAACGCATCCCGGAGATGAACATTTTTGATTGATTCAAAATGCTGGCAAAGGGCTTTCCATTCAGAACGGGAAGTCAGTCCTGAATTTCCGGGTTGAGCAGACATATCAACGGCTTTCTTGATTGATCAGTGACACAAAGGAATTTGATTGCGTCGTTAATATATATCAGTCCATCCCGGAAATGCGACTCAATGGGATTGAATGTTAACTCAAAGATCGCAAAGATCACGAAGGTGTAATAATTCTGCTTTGCACCCATCGCGATCTTTGCGAATCAAAATTCACCTACGGAAGATCAAAGACCATGATCTCAGCTTGATTTAGAGACTGAATGTTGAGTCGTTCTTCTTCACTTACAGCCATGCCATCGCTGGTGTCAAGTTCCGAGCCATTCACTGTTACTTTTCCGCGAAGGACCTGGATCCAGGCATGACGACCAGCAGCTAATTCATGATCAATCGTGATGTCAGTATCCAGTTTTGCCAGATAAATACGAGCATCCGTATGGATAGTCAGTGAACCATCCGCGGCATCTGGTGAAGCAACCAAACGTAACTGATTGACCATCTTGTCATCATCAAACCGTTTCTGTTCATAGCTGGGAGTCAATCCTTTTTTATCGGGAAAAATCCAGATCTGGTACAGATGTACGGGATCTGTTTGCGAAGGATTGAATTCGCTGTGAGTAATCCCAGAACCGGCTGACATCCGTTGAAATTCACCTGGACGAAGAATCTCGCCATTTCCCATCGAATCCTTATGCTCAAGTGCACCTTCTAGAACATAGGTGACAATTTCCATATTTTCATGGGGATGCTCACCAAATCCTCCTCCCGGCTGGACGGTATCTTCATTCATGACTCGTAGAGTCCGAAATCGGACGTGCTGCGAGTCCTGATAGGAAGAGAAAGAAAAGGTATGATAAGTATCCAGCCAACCCAAATCGGCATGTCCACGATCTGCCGCTTTACGAACTTTAAACATGTTAGACTCCAAATTTAAACAGTTTACATTCGATGATTAGATATCAGATTATTTTGCCAACCAGCCGCCATCGACGGGCAATGAAATTCCTGTCGTGAACGATGTGGCCTCCGAAGCCAGATAGATAACAGCCTTCGCAACTTCGGAAGCCTTCCCAAGACGTCCTACGGGATGAACGGCTGCGAGTTGTTCACGACCTTCGGCTCCCTCTTTTCCGGCAAACCGATCAATCATATCGGTTTCAATCGCTGCGGGAGCGACAGCATTGATACGAATCCCTTGCCCCGCCAGTTCCAGAGCAGCGGATTTTGTAATGCCTTCAACTGCATGTTTGGAAGCGACGTACACCGAGGCTCCAGCCATGCCCACGTGACCAGCGATACTGGAAGTATTGATGATCGAGCCGCCACCGGATTTCAACATCGCAGGGATCTCATATTTCATGCTCAGAATTACTCCGAGTACATTGATATCAAATGTCTTGCGATAATCAGCCTCTGTCATGTCGACGAGAGGACCAGTCATTTCAACGCCTGCGTTATTGAAGGCAATGTCCAGCCGGCCGTAATTTTGAACTGTTTCTTCAATCAGGTTTTTCACTTGACCTTCGTCTGCAATATCGGTTTGTACGAACATGGCTGTTCCACCAGCTTTGACAATCGTCTCCACGACTGCGTTTCCCTCTTCTTCCCGGCGACCGGCTATCACCACTTTTGCACCAGCTGATGCAAACTGGATGGCGGTTTCGCGCCCGATTCCCGATGTTCCACCAGTGACAATGGCAACTTTGTTTTCCAACGACATGATCTGCTCCTTTGGATTATTGTTTACATGTAAACTAATAGCTTAAAAAAACTCAATCTTCCGCTTGTCCGGTTGACTCTCGCGCTTTCTCCAACAGGCGACTCAATTCCTTCAATTCCTGATGGGTCAAATGTCCCACGAGTTCCCGATGCAATTTTATAACAGGTTCCTCCATTCGTTTTAATAAGTTCTCTGCCTCTTCTGTGAGTGAAATATAAACGACGCGACGATCCTGTTCGCAGCGATGTCTTTGTACCAGTCCCTGCTTTTCCAGTCGATCAATCAATCCAGTAATTGCTGGAACGACCTGAATTGTACGTGAGGCTATCTCCAGACAGGGCATTGGCTTCCCTTCCCCACTGAGAATTCTCAGAACATTGTACTGGGAAGCAGTCACACCATAATCACGAAACAAACGCCCGAATCGATTTTCAAAGTAATCATTCGTGCGCAACAGATTCAGGATCGCCTCCTGTTCCGGAACCTCGAAGGGATTCTTCTTTTTCAGTTCATCTTGTAAGCGTGAAGAGTTCATGAAGTCATCGTTGGGGTAAAAATGTGTGTTCGATTCATATAGTTTACATGTTATGTATTTATTAGTCAATAGAATAAAGGCGAAATTCGAGAAATTGAAAATTCTCAGGATAGGGGGAAGGAATCTGATTGATCCCTACGTGTGAGTCATCCTGGCAAAGAGGTAAAGTTGCGTTGACAGCAACCAGAGTTAATTCTTAGCGATAAATGGCTGAAATCGTTGGCGATCAGCATCCGGCAGGCGAGTCGGACGGCCAGTCTGGAGATCGATGAATATTCCCCGTTGACGACCGAGAGCGGCCAGGGTTTGATCAGGACCGTAAAAGCGAAACTCCATCCAGGCGGAGACGTGGTTCATTTCCGAAATCCAGACTTCGGCTCGAACGGTATCCCCTAATTTCAGTTGCTGCTTGTACTGGATGTTCGTTTCCACCAGTACAGGTCCGTAACCCTGCTGCATAATTTGCGGCACCGGCATCCCCACTGTTTCGAGTAATCGACACCGTCCAATTTCCATCCACTCGATGTAGACGATGTTGCTCACATGATTCATGAAGTCGATGTGAAACGTGTGAATCGGAGGCTCGAAAATGATCTTCTCCATATGGGGCAATCATCCTGCGAGAGATTATAATCTGGATCAATTCTATCGAGCGGATGCGATTTCTGTCAGTTGTACGATTGACTCCTGCATCGCAGACTGATCGACTTCATGGATCTCAACCGGATCCCCAACATTTCGTAGCATGGTCAGAGTCAAACGACCGCCCAGATGCTGACGGAATTCTTCAAGACCGGCAAAGAGCTTTTTAGAATCGTGCAACATCGGATGCTGCAAATCGAAACCGAGATCCAACAGACAATTCACAACACGTTCGGCATGAACTTCATCAAAGCCCATTTTGCGAGCTGAATATAAGGAGTCGATTGCCACGCCAATAGCAACCGCTTCCCCATGTTGAACCTGGAAGTTTGTCATCACTTCCAGTTTGTGAGCAGACCAGTGTCCATAATCGAGCGGACGAGCTTCAAGCATTTCAAAGGGATCACCACCACGTGTAATATGTTTCAGATGCCACTCAGCAGAGCGTTGAATAATCGGGCCACAAGCGGACCAGTCCCGCTGAGAAATTCGCTCAGCCTGATCACAGATCGCTTCAAATAATGCGGGGTCTTTTAATAATGCGACTTTGACGGCTTCAGAAAAACCGGCGCGGAACTGACGATCTGGCAATGTCGATAGCAGGTCGGCATCGTTGATCACAGCCCAGGGAACAGCGAACGATCCGACCCAGTTTTTCTTCTCAAAGAGATTGATACTGTTTTTTACTCCGACCCCGGAATCAGCCTGACTAAGTGTCGTCGTCGGCAGGCGGATTAAACGAATGCCACGATGAGCAATGGCCGCAGCAAAACCGACTGCATCCAGAACTGCTCCCCCTCCGATAACAATCACATAGCTGCGACGATCCAAATCCGCTGCGTTCATCACCTTGAGCATCCGCTCAAGAATGTGCACATCGTTCTTCACATCCTCACCACCGGGAACCATCTGTATGTTGCTCGCCATCGCAACACGATCGGAATTCTTTGAGACAAACGTCCTCAAAATTTGAGAAAGATCGGGACGTGCATTCGCAACCTCCTCATCAATCCAGAACTGAACCCTAGCCGGAGCCTCTCCGGATTGTTCGAGCAAATCGAGTAATACGTTTGTTTGAGTCTCCAAGACATTCGTGGTTACTCGAAGTCGATGCACATAGGGAACCGCAAAAGTTATATCAACACCGGAGGATAATTTATCGATATCACGATCATGAGGATGAAAGGCCTGTGATTGTTCAAGGTGGGGATGTTCACTCATGGGAGGCAATCAATCTGGAGGGCAGCTTCTTATTTCTTGACCTGTTTCCATTCAATACCATAGTAGGCAGGTCGTCGCATACGGAAAAGTTGATCTATCTTCAGGTTAACTTATCCCTCAGTCAATTTCGAATGTAAGTCACCGGAAAATAAAGACAATTTGAGAACCGTGACAAAAATCAGTTCCATTTGAGCTGATTGTACGAGTTGATTGTATTTCTAGTTTGTGAACATCAATCCGAGGATTCCAGCGAAAAACACATAGTAAACAAACAGCGACAATGTTTTCCGCAGGATGTCCCCTTCTTTGCCGTTCATGCCGACTACTGCACAAGCTGCGACTACGTTATGAACGCAGATGACATTCCCCGCTGCTCCGCCGACCGCCTGTAAGGCGACAACCCAGGTGGGATCGACTCCAATTTGCAAACCGGCATGAAACTGGAATTGGGAGAACATCATATTGCTGATGGTATTGCTGCCTGCGACAAACGCTCCCAGTCCTCCGATGAGCGGCGAAAATAATGGCCAGGCTGTTCCGGAGATTGAAGCGACAGAATCGGCCAGCAGACTTGGCATGGACGGCAGCCCGGCTGCTCCTCCTGAAGAGTTGATAAAGATCTGCACCATCGGAACGGTAAATATCAAAGCAGCTGAAGCCGGGATGATCATTTTGAGGGATCGAGTCGTCGCACGTTGACAGGCCGCTTTCGACATGCGATGCAAGACGAATGTCATCAGGCAGACGAGGATAAATATCGACCCCGGCAGGTAGAGAATCTGCACAGGTGAGACACTGACCGTTGAACCAAACAGATTGGTCAGTGCATCGGCATTCTCTGGAATGGTGATCGACTTCAACCAGGCGCCAATGCCCAGAGCAGGCAGACGTGTCAGCACGAGTATGAGAGCCGTCAGTAAATATGGTGCCCAGGCTTTCCACAACGACAAGCGAACTACCGGTTCTTCGACTTTCACATCATACAAGCCGTGCCAGGAATTGGGCCAATCTGATTTTTCTGCAAAATCCCACGACTCCTCAGGCATCAGGAATTTTGCTCGGGCTGCGGGGATTACAATCGCCATGCCTATCAAGGAACCAAGTAAAGTTGGAAATTCAGGTCCTAGAACAAACGCAATGGACACGTAAGGAATAATCATCGCCAGAGCCGCGAAGATCGCAAATTTCCAGATTTTGAAACCTTCTGCAATACTGCGATTGGCACCGAAAAATCTCGTAATAACAACCACGATGAATAACGGAACCAGCGTTCCGACAATGCCATGGATTATCGCAACTTTAACGCCAATGATCGGCAACAATTCCTGCCAGTTTTCCAGACCAGATTTCGCCGCATAATCGACAACTGAATTACTCCCTTCAAGTCCTTTGTTGACTCCAATCAAAATCGGAGTACCGACTGCTCCGAAAGAAACTGGTGTCGATTGAATCATCATTCCAGCAATGATGGCTGCCATGGCTGGAAATCCCAGTCCAACCAGCAGCGGCACACAAATAACGGCTGGAGTTCCAAAACCTGCGGCTCCCTCCATAAAGGCACCAAATAGCCAGGCAATGATAATAACCTGGGCACGACGATCATCCGTAATCGAAGTGAATCCATTGCGAATGACCGAGAGCCCTCCCGATTCGCTCAGTGTATTCAGAAGATAAATTGCTCCAAATACGATGTACAGCAGACTGAAGCAAATCACCAATCCATTGACGGAAGCCGCGGCGACCTGAGCAAACTTGAGTTGCCAGTAAAGCAGAGCGACACCGACAGCTGCCACGTAAGAAAGCGGCATCACATAAGCAGCGGGCCAGCGCATTCCGACAAGAAAAATGCCCACAATGGCAATCGGTAGTAAGGAGAGTAAAACGGGCAGCAGGTCATGCATAAATGGCTCAATTCGAAGTATTTCGAGAACAGTCCGTAGGTCAGGCTGTGCCTGACGATTTCGACTACGTATGACTTATTGTGAGATCAATCTTTTATGAACTGAATATCCAACGTGCGTAAATAAGTCTGCAATCCTGCATCCTGTACAGGAAAGACATACGCATCGACCTCAGATTCATTATGGTGCGAATGCCACCAGCCGGGAGGAGTCACGAAAACAGAATTCGGTTTCCACTCGGCTCGAAACGGATCGATCAGATTTCCCGCTTCATCGACTTCTTTAGCAATCATCGTATAGGTGTTCGGTCCCGCTGAAACCGCCAGGTCAATAGCCACGGAATTATGGCGATGAGGTTTCTGTACCGATTGTTTCGGCAAGACGTTAAACAGCGACCACATCGTGTGAGTCATAGTTTTTGTCTTTTCGCTGGCCGGATTGCCGAGAATGATGCCATTGCGATTTCGATTTTCGCGAATACCTGCTTCACGGATTTTCGAAATCTCACCGTCCAGATATTCTTTGGAATAGTAGGCAGGCTCGAAGCGTGGTTTATCTGGATGCACTCCCAGATATGACATGAGCGGACCATCATGCACCCAGTATAAGGCAGAATCTACTTCGGCAAAGTGCGTCACGCCCTGATGACACGGCAAGGTGAAAGCATCCCCTTGCTTCCAATCCAGAACGCCCTGCTCTGTTTCGGTATGTCCCTGCCCTCTCATCACGAAGTAGACCTCCGAGGATGTCTGCTCCTCGACACGAATTTGATCCTCTGCCTGAATTGCCAGATAATTCGCCAGCAGACTTGGTGTGGTCGCGGGAGTTGAAGTCCCGATGACATCGGAAAGATCCAGCTTGATGATTTCCGTGACACCAGCTTCATGTAAAGAGGCCGGAAACGCTCGAATCGGCACCTCCTCAATGTCAGGGCTGGCAGCTGCTCCATATTCCCAACTGAGCGATTGTTTCTGCCACAGCTCATTCAAACTCGCATGACTCGTACTCATTGGATTCTCCTCACTTTGAATTTAAACTCAGACTGACCTATAAAAATTCATTTTCATTGATTACTGACGAGACTCTTGTCTGAATTTCCTGATAGAGCTCCGCAGACAATGCTCCTTGACTGGCAGCAGCGACATTCTCTTTAAGATGTTCTGGATTGCAAGTCCCCACAATTGTCGTATCGCAATGAGGGTGCGACAATGTATATCGTAAAATCATCTCCGCCCGCGTCATATTCTCAGTCAGCAGTTCATCCAACTTTGCATTCGTCCAGACATCATTCAAATTGGGGCGCTGAATCTCTGCATCTGGCCCCCCGTGAGCAATCCCACCCCGAATAATAATCCCCGCTCCGGTTTCTGCGGCTTTGGTAATCCAATCATGATGTTCAGGAGCCAGGCAGGAATGTGGAATTTGAAAAGTATCAAACACACCCAGCTCTATCAGGCCCGGTAAATACGGTAACGAACTCGAAACTCCGACAAAGCGGATTAAACCCTGCGAACGAAAATCTTCCAGCAGTTCGATGAGACCTTCCTGTTCTAAGATCTCGGCATCGCCTCCATGAAATTGGAGAAGGTCGAGAAATTCCGACTGTGTTCGAAACAGCGTTTCCTCCAGATTCCGCTTAATGACATCCTTCTTCCAGGTATGTCGAATGTTGATTTCATCCTCACCCTGGGTGTAATCGCATCCACACTTACTGGCGAGGATGAATTCTCCTCGACGCGAGGAAAGATAACGGCCAATCCGCTCTTCACTGATTCCATAATCGGGAGCGGTGTCGATGAAGTTGATACCCGCATCGAGCACGGCATTCAGAATTTTCTCGGAGTCCTCTTCGGAAGCGACTCGTTTGCCCCAGGTTTTCGGGCCACGAATGCCCATGCTGCCATAGCCAAGTTGAGTGACCTCCAATCCGGTCCGGCCAAGTGTTCTGGTTTTCAGCATGACACAATCTTCTTCACAATACTGGACAGGAAATAAGTACAGAGAGTTGTAGGCATCACCAAAGATTGCCATGATATTCGCAATAGTAATCTTCGATGCATACCTCGATCATACGGGATGCCAATTGACTGTAAAGGACGACGAAAGAAATCTCATGATTCAAGCCCTCACAAGATTCACCTCCTGTTTCATCGCTGCCAGCCTGTTCACTTTCCTGACCCTATCCTTCGAAACAATTCAAGCGGCTGAACCCAAACTCTCTTTGGAAAAAGAAGATCATATTGCCTACATCGGCAATACACTGGCCGATCGCATGCAGCATCATGCCTGGCTGGAAACGTATTTGCACGCCATGTTTCCTGAGCACGATTTGACAATCAGAAATCTGGCGGTACCTGGAGATGAATTGAATGTCCGTCCCCGGGAAGACAATTTCGGCAGCCCTGATGAATGGCTTTCAAAAGTTGAAGCCGATGTGATTTTCAATTTCTTCGGCTACAACGAAGCGATGAAAGGCCCAAACGGACTTGATGAGTTCCGCAAGCAACTCGAATCGACCATTGATGGAATGCAGTCTCAAAACTACAACGGGAAATCGGCTCCAACGCTCGTCTTTTTTTCTCCGATCGCTCACGAGAATCTAAACAGTCGGCATCTACCTGATGGTGAAGCAAATAACAAGAATCTCGAACTCTATACCGAGGCCATGCGAGATGTCTGTCAGTCTAAGCAGGTTCTGTATGTCGACCTGTTCCATCCGTCGCAAAAGTTGTACGAATCCTCTGAGAAGCCGCTAACAATGAATGGCGTCCATCTGCTCAGCGATGGGAATCGCGTGATGGCAGACTTGATGATCAAAGAATTGTTCGGCAAAGAGAAAATCGATCTCGACGCCAAAGAACTTGAGCGACTGCGACAGGCAGTACTCGTCAAGAACGATTACTGGTTCAATCGCTATCGTGTTGTCGATGGTTACAACGTTTTTGGGGGGCGCTCTAAACTGGCCTGGTTTGGGCAGTCAAATGCTGACGTGATGATGCGGGAAATGGAAATTTTTGATGTCATGACAGCCAATCGCGACAAACGAGTCTGGGCGGTTGCTCGCGGCGGAGATTTGGAAGTTAAAGACGACAACCTGCCTCAAGAACTGGAAGTCAAAACGAATAAGCCCGGAAATCTCGACGATGGCAGTTATTCCTATCTCGGTGGTGAGGAAGCGATCTCCAAGATGACAATTGCCAAAGGGATGGAAGTCAATCTCTTTGCGTCCGAAGAAATGTTTCCGGAGTTGATCAACCCGGTGCAGATGGCCGTCGACACAGATGGCAAGTTATATGCTTCCGTCTGGCCAAGCTATCCCCACTGGAATCCAACGGAAGAACGACGAGATCGCATCATCTGTTTACCCGATGAAAACGCTGACGGCGTGGCTGACGAGTGCATCATCTTTGCCGATGAACTCAACAGTGTGACTGGTTTCGAATTCTGGGGTGGCGGGATGTTGGTTGCCGCATTACCGGAACTCTGGTTCCTCAAAGATACGGATGGCGATCATAAAGCCGATGTGAAAATTCGCATGCTGCAGGGACTTTCCAGTGCCGATTCGCATCACTCGGCCAATGCTATGGTGCTTGGACCAGACGGCTGGCTGTACTGGTCACGAGGTGTCTTCAATGTCGCCAATATCGAAACGCCTACCAAAACATTCCGGGCAGGCAGCACGGGAGTTTATCGATTCAATCCCCGCACATTCGAAATGGAATTTCACTTCCCGATCGGCCCTAACCCTCACGGCGATGTCTTCGATCAATGGGGATATCAGTTCGCCAACGATGGCACAAGCGGCACAGGCTCCTATGTCAATATTGGCAAAGGTGTCGGAAATAAACATTGGTTCAAAAAACGGGTTCGTCCCGTTGCTGCAACTGGAATACTCTCCAGTAGTCAGTTCCCGGAAGAAAATCAGGGAAATTTCCTGATCTGCAACTGCATCGGATTCCTCGGCGTCCTGCAGCACGAAGTCAAATATGATGGAGCCGATATTATCTGCGAAGAAATCGAACCGATTCTGGTTTCCGATGACCCCAACTTCCGTCCTACCGATGTCGAAATTGGCAGCGATGGAGCCCTGTATGTTTCCGACTGGAGCAACGCTCTGATCGGTCACATGCAACACAATATGCGGGATCCAAATCGAGATCATGAGCACGGACGCATTTATCGTGTCACAGCAAAAGACCGTCCACTTGTGATGCAACCTAATTTGAAGGGTGCCCCGATTGCGGAAGTCTGCAAATCATTTTTCGCCAAAGAAAATGCAACCCGATATCGCGCCCGGATTGAATTGAGCGGACGGGAAACGGATGAAGTCGTAAAAGAACTGAAGACTTTTGTAAAAACACTCGATGTCACAAAGCCAGACGATGCTCAGGCAATGCTGGAAAGTTTGTGGGTTTTGGAGGAGCATCGCGTTCCAAATTTGGAATTGATTCAAACACTTTACAAAGCAAATGAACCCCGTGTTCGTGCAGCTGCAATTCGTACTCTGGGACATTGGGAGACTCAAATCGAAGGCTGGGAACCAGTTCTGATAGCTGCTTCTGCTGATGAATCTCCACTAGTACGAGCCGAAGCGGTAAAATCCGCGGTCGCATTTTCGGGTGTTACATCGGCTGAAGTTGTTTTCAATGTCGCGACTCAACCCACGGACGTCGAACTTGATGTTGTCATCAAATATGCATTGAGTCAGATTCCTGTGGATAAGCTGTTGCAGGAAGTTATGCGATCGAAAGGGAAATTATCACCTGCCGCCCGTAAGTATGCTTTGAAAAATTCTTCGCCGGAAGATCTGCTGGCTTATGAGCAATCGGCTGAAGTTTACGAAGCAATTCTTTCTCGAACAAATACTCCAGTGAACTCATTGCGACAAGCATTGAATGGCTTTGCAGAGTTACAGAAATCCAATCCAGCTTCACTATTAATGAAACTGATGGCTGAGCGTGATCAATCCAACGAGATCGCCAGTCTGGCTGGTCTCGGTGTACTCCTTCAGGAACAACCAGCCGACTCGCTCAAGAAAGTGCGAAATCAACTCGAGAAATTTGCCTTGGATGGCAAAAACGATGCAACGCGTCGCTCCGCAATCGCTGCTCTCATCACCACAGATGGTTCGGGAGAAAACGCTTATTTTCTGGCCTCAAAAAGCAAAGAGCATTTACAGGATTTCCTGGCTGCGGTTCCGTTAATTGAGAGCTCAGACCTGCGCAGCAAACTTTACCCCAGTATTCGCTCGCTTGTCTTTGAACTCCCACCAAATCTCTCTTCGGATGGGGGTCAGGTTGAACAACGGATCCCCGGCATCCATGTCGATTTCTACTATCCGAGCCCGAGCAATGTCGCCATCGAAACCCTGGCAAAACTCAAACCACAGGACAGTGGGATCGTTCCTGAAATTGTGATGAATGTGCCACAAAAAACTCAGAACGATAAATTCGCTCTTCAGTTCAAAGGCTTCATCGACATACCCAAGTCTGGCGATTACACATTCTTTATCAAATCAGACGATGGATCCCGAATCTATCTCGATGACAAGCTTCTCATCAACCACGACGGCCTGCACGGCTTTTCAGAAAAGAATGGCAAAGCCAAACTCACAGCCGGACTCCATCCCCTGACTGTCACTTACTTCGATAACGGAGGTGGCGATGGACTGGAAGTCAACTGGTCTGGCCCCGGAATCAAGAAGCAAAAAATTCCTGCTTCGGTGTTATTCGCCAACGGTGGTCAGTCTCTGCAACAGTTAGCTGTCATTTCTCTGGGCTCGATTCCCGGCCATGATGCCGAGAAGTTCAAAGATCTCTCCGAGTTACTGAAACGGAATAAATATCAACAGTCTGCCATTCGGGTCATGCGAGACATCCCGGAAAAGAACTGGCCTGAAACCGATTCCACCAGTCTGATTGATAATCTGATCGGCTACTTGAGCAATGTTCCCGTTGCGAGCCGAACCAATGCAACTTCGACCGATGCCATTGCCATCGTTCGCTCACTCGCTTCCAGGTTACCCCAAGATGAAGCAGGCAAAGTCCTCGCTCGACTGGACAATCTGGATGTCCGTGTCATCGCCATTGGAACCGTTCCCGCACGCATGATTTACGACAAAGAAATCATCGCAGTTGAAGCTGGTAAGCCAGTCGAGTTCCGCTTTTCCAATTCCGATCATATGCCGCACAACTTTGCGATCATCCTGCCCGGCTCCCTGGAAGAAGTTGGCAATCTGGCAGAAGACACCGCCAGACAACCGGACGCCAAAGAACGCGAATACATTCCGGTCTCTGACAAAATCCTGCTCGGCAGTCGGCTGCTCGAACCGGGTGAAAAGCAGGCGTTAACGTTTGAAGTTCCCAAAACTCCCGGCGTTTACCCTTATGTTTGCACCTATCCGGGACATTGGCGAAGGATGTACGGAGCCCTGTATGTCGTCGAAGATCTAAAGGCCTATCAGGCCGATCCGGCTGCGTATCTGTCCAGCCATACCCTGGAAATTAAAGACGAGCTGCTCAAGTTTGCCAACCGCAACACCGAATGGAAATACGATGATCTGGCCAGTTCGCTGCCCCAGGTCTTGCATGGACGTTCCTTTGAAGTGGGAAGAAGCCTGTTCAAAGTTGCCAACTGTGTGGCTTGTCACAAGTTAAATAACGAAGGTAAAGAGATTGGCCCTGATCTGACCAAACTAGATCCGAAGAAACAGAATCTGGAATATCTGCTCCGGTCTCTGATTGAACCTTCCAAAGAGATCGAAGAAAAATATCAATCGAATACTTTCGTCCTCGCTTCCGGTAAAGTCGTGACCGGGATGATCGTCAAAGAGACGGATGATGAAATCCAGCTTCTGGTCGATCCGATGGCCAAAGCCGATCCGATCACAATCTCCGTGGATGATATCGATGATCAGGTCAAATCTAAGCTTTCCATCATGCCAGCCGGCTTGCTGAACAAGCTAACCGAAGAAGAGATTCTCGACCTGCTCGCCTACATATATGCTCAAGGAGATATGAAACACAAAATGTATTCCGAGCATATGCATCACCCTTAAAAATCAATCTGAAGCAACATTTTTGATGGCAATTCATCATTGAAAAAGTTTCAACCTTAAACCACTGCCAGGACTTCCGGCAGTGGTTTATTTATAACGTCTTACTTTTTACGAGCCCCCTGCGAGAGATATGCCAGTAAATTACGTATGTCTTCATCCGAAAGTTCTTTCAGGACATCTTCAGGCATTAAGGATTTCTCCATCGCCTTGAAGATTTCCAAATCCTCTCTAGGGAGAATAATTTTGCGGTTATCAGCCGTGCGGATGTTAACCGTTTGAGGATCCTGAGCTGCAACCATACCTGTGATGACACGTCCATCCAAAGTAACCGCGATGTAGGATTGATATCCTTCCCGAATTTCCAGGCTCGGCTCCACCATAGCCGGCAACCAGAATTTCGGATTTCCCCGCTCGTAACCATCTAAAGGAGGTCCAATCGTTTCCCCCTGTCCAAACAGCTTATGGCAGTTCGCACATTTCTTTTTGAAATGAACCTCACCTTTGGCAGCATCTCCTTCAGCTTCCATCAGTACTTGTAGTAATCGATTGATCTCCTCCGCTTTTTCGGCTTTGGAAACCTGGACTTGCTTTCCGAATGCCTGTTCGACTGCAGCAGTGAGTTCAGGATCCTCATATGTTCGTAACTGCTGAATGACATCAGCTGGAACTTCTTCTGCTTTCATCTGCCAGGAATTGACATAGTCCACCAGTTTCATGGCCCAGTCTTTACGGGAAGCAAGTGTACGGCAGGCAGTAGTTCGTAAATTGTGTTCCGCTGAAATTCGACTTTGAAAAGAACCAATCAAACTGTTTGCAATTCCCGCATCGTCATAATTTGCCAGCGATTGAATTGCTACCCGTTGAAACGCAGGCTCATTCGTACTGCGTCCAGTCGCCAGTGAGACGAGTGTACTGACGACTTCAGGAGTCTTTACCTCACCAAAGGCGCGAGCCAGTTCCATTCGCAGCCCCAGGTCGTTATTCGTATCTTTCAAGGCTTTAATCGCAGGAGGAACAGCTTCAGGTTTTCCCTGACGTAAAGCCAGCACAATGCCATCATTCCCGAGGGAATCCAGATAATCTGCCAGAGCTTTTTCCAGTGATACTGGAAGTGGTGGCACTGTTCGGCCCTGAAAAGCTTTATTCAAACCCATCAGTAAACGCTCACGGGATTTGTCATCCGGTGCTATTTCTACCAGACGGGCACAGTACTGCAAATCTTCGGGCGTTCCTGCCGCAGCGTATCTTTGCATGAGCCGTGTTGTGATCGCTGTCTGAGTCAACTCCAGTGACCACACTTCCGGATTGGAAAACGTCTTTTCAATCTCGGCAAACTCTTCCGCATGGGCTTCAACCGCCCACCATAACAATAAAGCCATATGAGGATCCGATAGATCCTGCTCATGTTGTAATAGTTGAGTCACAACAGGAAGGGCATATTGAGCCTCGATTCGCTTAGCCGTCGAAGCCAGTTGACTGCGGACCTGCACCTGTGGTTCATTTGCTGCAACAGCGGCAAGCGCTTCATAAACCTGTGAATCTATATTTTTGAGTGTGCCATCCCCGATTAGCCTGACCATCCATCTGCGGATATGCTCATCCGGATGCTGCAACCATTTTTGGCTAAGCTTGGAGTCCAGCTCACCCATTAGATTCAACGCCCATAAACTTTCCAGCGATGACTTCTCATTAACTTTTGCAATCAACTGCTCGAGTACGGAATTATCCCCACGCCAGCCCAGTTCCAGCATCGCACGACGACGTACCCATTTGTTCGAATGCTCGAATAAAGTGATTAGCTCCTCGGCAGCCTTCTGATGTAAATCTCCGAGTTGATAATTGGGTGATGAATCAGTCGGTCGGACACGATAAATACGACCACTCTCTTTATGCCAGTCGTCCACAGGGCTGACATGACTGAGGCGAGTGTCGGACCAGTCAGCAATATAAACACTTCCATCTGGACCGACGCCATTGTAAACCGGCCGAAACCAGCGATCCGAACTTTCGAGCAGGTTCGTGTGATCTACCGTGCGGTAAGTCGACCCCTGAGGAATTCGTTCACTGTGCCAGACCACATTATGCAGAGAATTCGGTGCAATAATATCGCCGTTGTAATCCTGGGGAAACAACCCGCCTTCATAGATGAGAAAGGCTTGTGCAAAACGCCTGCCATCTCCTTCAAAACCCATGTGAGTAAAATATCCAAACGCGTACGGGTTCGTGAGAGGACCATGTTTTCCCCAGTTCTTATCAGCGTAACTGCCTTGGGGATAATAATACCCCCGCGTATTTCCGCCGTTGGTTCCAGAAAAAACGCGTCCTTTAGAGTCAATTTCCAGACTGAAAGTATTCCCGCCTCCTTCGGCATAAATCTCGAACACTTTCGTTTCAGGATGATATCGCCAGATACACTGCCCCTGAAATTCAACACCTTTGGTCACTGCAGAACTAACAACCCCAGCCGTCGTGCTGCCATTGGCAGCATAGAGCCAGCCATCCGGTCCCCATAACAGACTGTTGGCAATCGAATGCGTATCTTGAATTCCAAATCCACTCAAGTGGACTTCGGGGTCACCATCGGGGATATCATCGCCGTCAGCATCGGGATAAAACAGCAAATAAGGAGGGTTTAAGACCCAGATGCCGCCATTGCCAACCTGAACCGAAGAGGCGATATTCAAACCTGTTATGACATCTTTTGATGTATCATAGATGCCATCGCCATCGGTATCTTCATGAACCGTAACCTTGTCCAGTCCCTTCACTCCTTTTGGTGGCGGATCGGGAATCTTATCAAAGACTGCTCGCAAATACTGATCGAAACGAACGACCTTCAATCCAGCAGGGTATTGATACTGTCGATACTGTAGAACCCACATTCGACCGCGAGAGTCCCAGGTGAGAAACAGGGGTTGGGAAACTTCAGGCTCATGAGCGATCAAATCCACCGTCATTCCCTCTTTGACTTCAAACGATTTGAGGGACTCCAGCGGTGGCGTCGGATCAGAACCATCCGACATCACCCCCTTGCCTCCGAAGGACTTGAAGACTTCTTCAACCCGCTTATTGCCTGCCACTGGGGTGTCATCTGCGGGACTCTCTGAAATGAGAATCGTCATGCAGAGGCATACGGTTAGAATCAAGGAGTAATTTCGCATGGAGAGATACGGCATGAGGTAATACTTTGGGGCAAGAAATGAGGAATTGAGCGTTTTAAATAATATCGTGAATCAGATGGCCTTTGACATCGGTCAATCGCATATCGCGACCACCGAATCGATAAGTGGACTGGGTATGATCAACTCCCAATAAGTGTAGCATAGTGGCATGCAAATCGTGAATTTCCGTTCGGTTTTCGATGGCCTTATAACCCCATTCGTCAGTGGCTCCGTAAACAGTTCCTGCTTTCACGCCTCCACCTGCCATCCAGATGGTAAAGCCATACTGGTTATGATCGCGACCATCATTCCCTTGTGCAAAGGGTGTCCGACCAAATTCTCCCGCCCACACAACCAGAGTTTCATCGAGTAAACCTCGCTGCCTCAAGTCTTTCAACAGAGCCGCAATTGGTTGATCGACTGCTCGGGCATTATCTTCGTGCCCCTTCTTCAAATTGGAATGCTGATCCCAGCGATCATGTCGAACATTTGGGCAGGTCAGTTCGACAAACCGCACTCCCCGTTCAATTAATCGTCTCGCCATCAGACATTCAGCCGCATAGATTTTTGTCGGCTCATACTCAGCATCCAGCCCATAAAGTGACTGAATATGCTGAGGCTCTTCTTTCAGAGACATCAAATCAGGAACAGCCATTTGCATTTCATAAGCCATCTCATAATTCTTGATCGCTGATTCCAAACTGTCGTGTTTGCCAAACTTCTGAGTCGCCATCTGATCGAGTTGACCGATTAAATCGAGTTTCTGCTTTTGAAGCTCTGCCGTTTTCTCTGTTCGTTGAATATTCGCAACAGCACTGCCAGAAGGTTTGAAAACAGAGCCCTGATAACTGGCGGGCAGGAATCCGCTGCCAAAACAATCCAGTCCGCCGGGAGGAATCAATCCTCCATTGATCGCCACAAACCCGGGAATGTTTTCACATTCACTTCCCAATCCATAGTTCACCCACGCACCCATGCTGGGGCGTCCCTGCAAACCGCTGCCGGTATGTAGAAAATAGTTGGCAAAGGTGTGCTCGGGGAACTCTGAAACCATCGAGCGAATCACAGCCAGTTCATCGACACAGGTAGCCACTTGAGGAAAAAGTGAACTGACAGGAATTCCCGATTCCCCATGCGATGTGAATTTCCACGGACTGGCCAGCACCTTTCCGGTATTATTGAACTGCGTCGGCTCCAGAGTAAATAATTCTCCCGGATTCTGGCCGTTGTATTTGTCAAGCATCGGCTTGGGATCGAAGGTATCGACCTGCGATGGTCCTCCATCCATATAGAGGAAGATCACATTCTTTGCACGAGGCTGGAAATGCGGTCCATGACCGGCTTTGCTGATTTCTGTTTCCGAAGCCTTAGTAAGCCCATAGGTAGGATCTTGAGCCAGGGCAGACAGGGCAACCGCGCCAAATCCTCCTGCGCATTTTCGCAACATGTCGCGACGCGAGAGGGGTGACGATTGAATTCTCTGGCAGGGATAGGGGGAGAGATTATTCATCGGATAAAAATAAATTCCTTCGTATTCACGAGAGCGTGAGCGATGTCTGACCACAATTCCACATGATTGAGAGGCAGATTTCTAGCCTGCGACTGTTCCCTCATAAACTTCATGGCGATTTCCAGTTCCTGCTGGCTCGGTTGGCGTGCAAAAGCGGTCTCATAGAAAGTCTTCAGGCCCGCATTTATTGATTGTTCGTCCTGGGGCGAAACCGCAGAACAGACTCGCCCTGCCCATGATTTGGTTAGTTCGACGACCAGAGGATCATTCATCAGGATCAATGCCTGAGCAGGCACATTCGATACCGTTCGGCTACCCATAGTGCTGAACGGGACCGGAGTATCGAATGCCAGCATGAATGGAGAGATGAAATTTCGTCGTACGGAAATGTAAATCGATCTTCGGTTGTTTCCATCCAGTGGACCACTTTTTCCAGGACGACCCCTTCCGTCCATGAAGGACGTCAAATGAATCGGGATCGACTCTCCATACATCGATTCATCCAGTCTGCCAGATATCGCGAGAAGAGAATCACGAATCACTTCTCCTTCTAATCTTTTGGGAGGACGATAATGCCACAATAAATTTTTAGGATCCCGCACCAATGCCTCTGCTCGATACTGACTCGACATCTGATAGGTTCGCGAAAGAACTATTCTGCGAATCATCTTCTTGATGGATTGCCCATCTTCACGGAACTGTACTGCCAAATAGTCGAGCAGATCCGGATGTGTCGGACGTTGTCCCAGCACACCAAAATCATCAGTTGTCGGGACGATCCCCCGACCCAGCAAGTGATGCCAGATGCGATTGACAATCACTCTGGATGTCAGCGGATTCGTCGGGGAATTGATTTGTTCTGCCAGTTCGAGCCGTCCACTTCCCTGCTGAGGATTCATCGGCTCGTCACCGGAAACAGCAGTCAGAAAACGTCTTGAAACGATAGGACCAGGATTAGAAGAACTTCCACGAATTAGCAGTGGGCCATCTTCACCCGTACCATCCAGCATCGCCATTGCCAGATGCGATTTCTGTTGCACTTGTTCTTTTAACTTTCGTTTTTCTTCTGTCCATTTTTGCAAGATATCTGCAACTTGATCTGACACTGTTCCCGGTTCTGCAAGTCGTTCATTCAATTCAATAATCTGGCTTTGAACCTCTGCAGCTTGTCTCTCGTCTTCCTGTTCAATCTGCTTGAGGATTGCTGCATCATTACCCTGCACAACGCACAGAACTTCAAGTTGAGCTTTTTCGGCAGGCGTGAATTCCAGATGGATGCGATGCCCTGTGTAACGCTTCAGATTTAATTGAACCCAGGTTTGCTCAGGCTTAATCTCTTGTATCGTTTCATTATGCAACGGGCCGGCTACCAGACGATGAGAATCGACACAGGCTACAACATATCCACTTCCGTTGACTCGCGCAGAAACAATTCCATCGTCAACAGAAAAAGTTGGCGTGCGAAGGGTGCGTCCACTGCGAGGGATTTTCGCAAGACGATCTCGCATCTGAGTGGGCGATTCACTGACAGATTCGAGCCCATTCCAGAAGGAATCGCTAGCTGCAGCATCGTTCAGTGCTAATGTCAATTCTGGTTGACCAGAGTTCTCCGTTAATAAATACTCCCCTGCTTTTCGGGGACGAAGACCAAACACAAAACCATCCTGCAAATAGTTTTCCTTTGCAAATTGACCATAGTCAATAAGGATATCATTTCCGATTTCAGTCGATACATCCTTTGTGGAGGTAATCAGGGAGACTTCAGTGGTGTTGTCAGTCAGCAAAGGATCATTCAGCAGTGTCGTCAATTTCTGTTGATATTTTGCATTGAGTGCCTCAAGTTGCTCTGCAATCTCATGGTTATGTTCGAGTGATTCAAATCGCACCTGCCGATAACAACTGCTCTGTAGAAATCCGGTCAACGCATAATAGTCAGCTGTGGAAATGGCATCGAACTTATGATCGTGACAGCGGGCACAGGAAACGGTCACTCCCAGAAATGTTTTGGACATGACATCGATCATATTGTCGAATCGATCAGACTCGTCTTTACTAATATCCACCGGCGAGTGCACCCACTCTCCGAGAAACCAGAAACCTGTTCCCAGAATCGATTCGTTAAATCCTTCTGTGGGATGCAGTCGCGGAGATTCAATCAAATCTCCTGCAATCTGCTCTCGCACAAATTGATCATAAGGAACATCTGCATTCAAAGCCCGGATGACATAATCCCGATATTGATAGGCATTGCGCGCATCCTCATCGAACTCGTGCCCGCGGGATTCGGCATAGCGAACCAGATCGAGCCAGTGTCGTCCCCAGCGTTCTCCATAGTGAGGTGAAGCAAGTAGCTCATCCACAAGACGTTCGATAGCATTGGGACTCTGATCATTGAAAAAGCGATTCACTTGCTCCGGCGTCGGGGGTAATCCAATCAGATCGAAATACAATCGTCGAACGAGCGCATTCCGATCCGTTTCCTCTGCTGGAGACAATTCTGCTGTTTCGAGCCTGTGAAGAATAAAATGATCGATGTCATCCTGAGGCCATTTTTTATCGCTGACTACAGGTATATCTGGAGACTCAATCGGTTGCCAGACCCAGTGTTCTGCTTTCCGTTTTTGTAAGTCGAATACTTCGCGTCCAGTTTCCTCTTCCGGACTCTCCTCAGTCGGCCAGGGGGCTCCCAGACTGATCCACTTTTCGAAGATCGCGATCTTATCGTCGGACAATTTCCCTTTGGGGGGCATCTCGTATGAGTCATAACGAACTGCTTCGATGAATAGACTCTCCTCAACATTATGAGGCACAATAGCCGGGCCGGAATCGCCTCCCTTTAACAATGTGGAGCGACGATCGACATACAATCCGGCTTTGAGTTTCTCCGACTTTGAACTGTGACACGAATAACAATGCTCTACCAGTAGAGGCCGAACCTGCTTTTCAAAGAACTCCAGATCTTGTGGTGCAAACGCATTGTCTTCCGCAGATTTTGAATCACGATTTACTGTAACCAGAATCAGAAAGATCGTTAACAGTATTCTGACAGATTTTAATTTGCAAAATGACACGATGGCATAATCAATTCTGCTGGAGGGAAATCAGGTGGGATGAATCCTAAATGCATGATCACATTGGAACTTGATTATAAGTCTTTTCAACCTAAGTCGTCGAGAAGATTCTGTTAGAAAATGCGATCTTCTTGAGGATTTATTGAGAAGTCGAAAATTGCAAATACCTGATAATCAGCTACTTGCGCTGCGGTACTTCCCGATTGACCACAAAAACACGCGGCGGGAAACCACAAAAAAGATGGCAGTCATCATGACCGACCACAGCGCAATCCAGGAAGGTTCCAGAGCTTTATTCACCAGAATCTGAGCAGGAACGGTCACGACCAGCAGAATCGGCAGGACGAAACTGAACAGTACCCGAATCGATTCGGCCAATGCGCCCCCTGTGTAAATTTGCTGCGGGTAACGGGCAAAGACCGTGACGTAAAACCAGAAATCATACAAGCCCTGATTGCGTCCAAACCAGACACTCGTACTCGCCAGCGTGATCATCAGGCAGTAAAAGAAGATGACCCCAACAGCAACCAACAGTAGATACATCAGCACATTCACAAAACCGATAGAGCGATCCAGATTCGCCAGCGAATATGCCAGCAATGCTCCTGAAAGCAGAATCTGATTCATCATTGCCAGATTGATTTTCTCGATCGAGATCAGGAATTGAGTATCAATCGGTTTGAGCAATACGAAATCGAGATTCCCTGTGCGAATCAACTCGCTGAAATTCGCACAGTTCGGCATGAACAGACTTTCGATGATCGCATTGATCAGCATTCCCGTCGCCATGAATCCGAAATACTCGGCTCGATTCCAGTCGGCAATCGTATTCACATTCTGATAGATAATCTCAAACAGAATCAGTTGAGCAGCAAACCAGAACCCTCGTGTGATGATCGTAATCAGAAAGTTACTGCGAAATGAAAGTTCCCGCACAATCGAATTTTTAGCACAGCGTGTCCAGACACCCAGATAATTGGGTTTGAACACATCCTCAACTGGACTCCCCTCACTCATTACATCCCGATACCACAAAGGTAGGACAGGCTTCCAGCCTGTCTAAAATACGCTCATCTAACCTAGCTGAACTTGACCATTCCCCTTTTTAATCTCACCAAGCCGATAACAAGTCAACTCCTGTTGGCTGAGGATCGCCTCGATTTCTTCCGCCCCACTCGCATCGCAAACAATGACCAGCCCAATTCCCATATTGAACACGCGATTCATCTCAGCTTGAGCAACATCACCAAGTTTCTGAATCCAGCTCATCACAGCTGGAATTTCCCATGAATTATTTTTCAGTACAGCATCGACATTATCAGGCAGCACGCGAGCCAGGTTTTCCTGAAGCCCCCCCCCGGTAATATGAGCGATGGAATGGACAAGAGGTCGAAGTTCAGGAACAGATAAAACAGACTGCACCAGATTTGCATAAATGACAGTCGGTGTCAGCAGAGCCTCACCGACCGTTGTACCGAGTTCATCGACATGATCATCGACACTCAAGCCCGCATGCTCAAAGACAACTTTTCGAACGAGTGAGAAACCGTTCGAATGTAAGCCTGAGGAAGCAATGCCAAAGACAACATCCCCCGGCTTAACTTCCTTACATGTAAGGACATCCTCTCGTTCAACGACTCCCACGCTAAAGCCTGCCAGGTCAAAATCTCCCCGACGATACAAGTCAGGCATGATCGCTGTCTCGCCGCCGATTAATGCCATCCCTGCCTGACGACATCCTTCAGCGATCCCCGTTACGAGTGCTTCCGTTAACGTCGGATCATCATGGCTCATCGCCACATAATCGAGAAAGAAAAGCGGCAACGCTCCTGTGCAGAGGCAATCGTTCACGCACATCGCGACCAGATCGATCCCAATCGTATCGAAGCGATTCGTCAACTGAGCGACTTTGATTTTGGTGCCGACGCCATCAGTTCCCGAAACAATCACCGGATCTTTATATTGTCGACCTTCCGAAAACAGCCGAAACAATCCGGCAAAACCGCCCGGAAGAGGCATGACACCGGGCGTCGTCGTACTCTGGACCAGTTTGCCGACGCGACGCATCGACTCTTCGTAGACATCCAGGTCCACTCCAGAGGACTTATAATCAATTCCACTCATCGACCTGATCCTGTTTTGTTAATTGTCCCCGTAGGACAGGCTTCCAGCCTGTCTAATTTTCGCTAGGCAGGTTGCGTCCGTCGTAATTATTGCGAACCACCCAAAAGATAAAACGCTCGAGGAGCCGGCGAACCAAGCAGCTGTTTCAGCAGAGACATTTCACTTTCCGCCGAAGCTGAACCGAGTAACACGTCCGTCAATGTCGGAGGATATTCATATTCTATCACCCGCATCGGCCCAGCTTTCAAATCCGTTTCCAACTTCGCAATCGTATCATCCAGAAAACTGATTTCATCAACCATGCCATTCGCAATCGCCTGATCAGCCGTAAAAATGCGGCCTGTCGCAATATCTTCAATCTGCTGACGAGTCATATCAGGGCGACCATTTTCAATCACCCCGAGAAATTTCTGATAGGCTTCATCGAGAATCCCATCCCAGACTTCCCGATCCCGTTCACTGATCGGCTTGAACATACTCAGAGAATCTTTGAACTCACCCGTCTTTAATGGCTCGGACTGCACCCCCACTTTGTCGGCCAATTCCGTCATATTGTAATGGGGAATAATCACGCCAATCGATCCCGTCCAGGTTGTCGGCTCGGCAAACAGTTTCCCTTTATCACCACCACCCATCGCGATGTAATAACCTCCGGAAGCAGCCAGTCGCTGCATCTGCACATAAATCGGTTTCGTTTCCGCAAATTTATTCAGGCGATGATAAATCTGATGACTGTCAGCGACGAGTCCACCGGGGCTATCGACAACGAGTACCATCCCTTTGATGGAATCGTCTTCATTCGCTTTTTTGATCTGCTCAAGAATCCGCTCTGTATAGGGCGGCATGATCGTTGTAGAGACTCGAATCAATGCGATTTTCTGCTCGGCCTCCTTACTGCCTGAATAGTATCGCTCCAGGGGACCATCAAATTCATTGAAATAGTCGCCATAGGATGAAAGCAGCATCAGGTTCAAAATGATGGAAAACATCAGAAGTAACCCCAAAATTCGCGTTCCCCAGCGGGATTTCGTAGTCGACTGAGCCTCAATGACCAGCCGCACAACCTGCTCGCCATTGGCGGTCGTGAGGGAGGATGTCATTTTCTGAGGATCTGGTTTTTGGTCTGCCATCATATTTCCTGTCGGTCTGATGCTCTCATCTGATCTTGGAGAGCTTGGACTGCTGCCCTTGCAGGGCTTAGATTTGGGCCTCTAATAACTGTAACGCACTCCGTTGTCGTGCTTTACAACATCATCAATCCAAATTATTAGGATGGAAGACACACTACTTATAAGTGTTCCCCTGCTCTGCTGCAATCGAGCGGAATTCTCTTTACGGGTTGTACACCTTGATCACCCTATTATTTCAGCGAACAATTTAATCTTGAGGGAATCTGGGGTTATTTTGGAAATTCCATTCAAAAAGATGTCCCCTGAGCGGCAAAGGCTTCGCTATGCAGAGTGCAAGCAGTTTTGACGTGTGGCCACAATCCACTGAGTAAGCGGGATGGACGTCAAATATAACAATTAATGTAGGAAGAAGAGGTGTTGCAATGTATAAGTATGCACTGTGCGCAATTGCAGTTTTAGGATTCAGCCTGGTTGGCAGCCAACCGGCACAGGCCAGCGACTGGCAAGTTTATGTGAACGGTGGGAATTACGGTTTTGCCGTTGGTTCACACAACCACTACAACCGTGGGTATTCGCGATACGGCTACTCTCCGTCATTTCGAGGATACAGCAATTATGGGTATCGAAATTACAATTATGGTCGCTCGTATAACTATCATCCTCGATACCCACATTTCGATTACCACCCCGGTCAGTTTAACCGACATGGTAACCACTACCATTACCAGCCCGGTCACTACCATTTGCACCGGTAGTAGGCTTGGGGGGGATTACTGCCAATAATAGAAATTCTGGCATGATTATTGTCAGTCTGAATATGCTACGCCAATGCATGCGGTTAATTCCGAATTTGCATTGGCGTTTTTTATTGCGGAGTCAACCAGTAACGATCAAGATAACGTGTACTGGAAATAGCCGCTTCTGGATGTCTTCCCAATATCCCAACTTTTCTACAGGACAAAGCTGAAATGGAAGAGAACGATTCTTCACCCGGTTCCGTCAGTATAATGATCGATGCCCTGCAACAGGGAGAGACGGACGCGCAGGCGGATTTATGGAATCGATACTTCGAAAGGCTAGTCCCCCTCGCCCGGAAACGACTCGGAGCCGCTAACCGACGCGTTGCCGATGAGGAAGATGTCGCTTTGAGTGTCATGAATAATTTCATGAACGGAGCGGCTCGCGGTCAGTTCCCCGAACTGCAAGATCGCGATGGACTGTGGGCTCTGCTCATTGTGATGACTCAACGCAAGGTGACAGATCAGGTTCGCCATCAACTCGCTAAAAAACGTGGTGGAAAAGATGTTCGTGGAGAATCAATCTTTCTGAATCGAGCCGATGCTGGAGCCGCCCCCGGCTGGGATTTATTTCTCGGAGAAGATCCAACACCACAAACTCTACTCGCGCTCGATGAGCAACACGCCCAGTTGATGGACGAACTCGATGACGATGTCCTCCGTGAAGTCGCCCGATTAAAACTCGAATCGTATTCGACAGAAGAGATTGCAGAAAAACTCGGCGTAACAACCCGAACGGTTAAACGCAAGGCAGCCTTAATCCGCGAAAAATGGCTCGCCCATGCCGACAAATCATTCGATCAAAACCCGTAGGGTCCGCAGTGCGGACCAAATTGTGCTTCAAAATTCATTAAGCGAAATCAATGCAAAGCCAGAAAGGCAGATCAATACTAAAGTTTATTCTGGGGCAAATTTTTGCTTATCCATTCACAATACTTGTGATTTGGATACCACTTTACGTCATCATCGGACAGACAGAAAATGAGTTCCATTTTATTGATGGCTTAATTCTGATTGCCATACTTCCGCTTAGTCTTGTCGCATTAGTATTAAACTTTAGCACACTATATTACAGTTCATTCGGCCTGTTTCTTTTGACTGTGCTAATTGTATTCAATTGGGGAATATCCAAATTCCTGAATTGGGTATGCAATTCACTCCAAGATTCTCTGTTTGAAAAATTGGAATAACCTGGATAGATCAGGTGCTGCTTGTGTTTTACATCGCAGGCCAATTCCCCGGTGAAAAGACCTGAAAGAATTTATCAGAAGCGACAATCCCGTGCTCGCTCACATATTTCTTCGCGGCTTCGGACCCAATCTGACTGGCCTGAGCATTCCCCATCCGAGCCAGGCGGTCGTAGCAGATCGCTTCGTACATCACCAGTTTTTCCGAGCGAAAACCAGCCAGCGCCTTAGGCAAATAAGTCATTGCATCGTTTCGGCCAATCGTGACTGACAAGCCAGCCATCAATAAATCAGCCTCGGCTGAGCAACTGCGAATCGATTCTTTTCGCAACTTACTGATATGCCTCTCGGCATCGGCGATCAATCCTTTTTTCTTCACTTCAGCGAAGTTTGAATCGTGCTGATGATTGGCAATCGTCGCAATTGCAGCCGAGGCTCGATGCAGACTATATGCATGACGTGACCAGTGGTGCCCCTGTAACAATGCCGAACGAAACGGTTTTTCAATTTTGACCATCGTTTCCCAGCACGTTTCATTCTCATCGCGATATCGCAGTTCCCATAAATGTCTTAAGTAGTAATTGAAATGCAGGTTGTTGAATTCATTGAAATCGAGCAGAGTCGCCAACTCTTTTGTGCGTGATTGAGTTTGCGAGAAATCATCGCGAGCCATATCGAGGACAATTTCAGAGACACCCCGAATCATCAAATCGTGATAGGTCGTATCACGCTTCGAACGTGTCGCTGCATCGATGGTTGTCAGTTCTCGAATCCGATTGATGTTGCCGGAAAAATTCGCGGAGAACAGCGCGAACATGCGGCTCAAATCGGCCTCCCACCACGCTTCCGGACAATGATTCGTAAACCCCTCAGCCGCCTGGGTGCAGCGTTCAATCGCTCGTGAAAAGTCGGATGTCAAATAATCGGTCGCTCCTTCGCACATCTCGACAAAGGCATCGGTGTAGCAGGTTCCCGGATAATTGGGAGAGGCTCGCAATTCTTCCAGAATCCGACGCGCTGCTCGAATGTCTTTTTGTTGCCCCGTCGCTGCTGTCAGGCAGGCTCCATAAGCAATGAGTAGGGAAGACTCCATCAGATGAGGTGCCAGATTCGTTTCCCGTTCTCCAATATGCTGGAAGTAACAACCGCGAACCGGATCGAGAATGCTCAAACTCTGGGCAGCCGCCCAGCAGGTTTTAATGCGTTGTTCTGCGAGCTTGGTGGAGCGTCGGTGAAATCTGGAAGCCAAGGGGCGGATTGGTTTTGTCCGCAAAATTCGTTCCCAGACAATTCCGCGAACCACTTGCACCATCGAATGCGGATAAGCCAGCTTCACATCTTTGAGCAAATTTTCGAGTAATTGATGAGCCTTGCTGAGACGTCCGACCTGAAACAGCCTCATCATTGCCAGCCGATATAACTCGAAGGCCCGCTCCTCTTCCATACTTGCATCTGCTGCTAACTCGTAATGTCGGGCAGCTCGTTCTCCCTGACCATCACTTGCATAAGCTTCACCAATTAAAGAGTGATAATGAGCCTGTACTACCTGATTGGTCACTTCAGAGAGTGTAAGAATTCTTTCATAAAGATGTGCCGCCTGGTTAAACGCCAATTGCTGCAATGCATCCTCAGCAGCCTTTTCATAATGACTGATCGCTTCGACCGACATGCCAGCAGACTCAAAATGCTGCCCCAGAGTTTGCGAGTCGGCGCGGCCGATGTTCTCCAGCACATTGACGAGAACTTGATGAATCTGCTGTCTACGCTCAAAGGTAACATCGGCAGTGACCGATTCCCGGATCCTGTCGTGATAGCACTCGACAAAATCATCCTGAGACGTTCCGCTGGAACGAATCAGATTTTCATTTCGAAGTTGATCGAGTTCTGCACGAGTGACATTGGCAATTTCAAGTATTTCGAGAATTGTCAGTGGTTGACCACTAATGGCTATGAATTCCAGAACACGCCGCAAGTCTTCATTCAATTTATGAACACGTTTAACGATGACTTCATCGAGTGTCGTAAACTGTCCCCCAAGCGATTCTGTATGCCGGATCAACTCCCGAATGAAGTAAGGACTTCCTCCCGCCTCTGCCGCAATTTGATTGATCGTTTCATCATTCTGTTGATGTTCACTTAACAGACTTCGTGCCAACTGGCGTGCATCTTCTTCCGTCAATTCAGACAATGCAATTTCTGTGATGAGTTCCGTGCTTTGCTCGCTGCGCGTCTCCGAATCCAGCAACTGTCTCAAGCAGGAACTTCGTTCGCGTTCGTTACTGCGGTAAGTTGCGATCAAGAGAACAGCAGGAGCATCCTCGGTGTAAAACAATTCCTGCAGCAGGCGTGCACTGTCGCGATCTCCCCATTGCAAATCATCAATTGTTAAGACGACATTCTGCCGATCTGCCATCGCCGACAACAATTCTTTCAGCGATTGAATCGCCCGGCGTCTCGATTCCTGAAAGTCAGAAGGTGGCCGATATCGCTTGACCTCATCAGCGACGATCTGCACGCGTTGCAATACAGGAAACAATCTTGCCAGATCGCCAATATGTCGAGGCAGCAGCAGCGACGCTTCCTCGGTTTTCATTTTATTCAAATGCCGACTCAGCGAATCGATGATCCCGTCGAACGCTTTATAAGGAACCGACTCACGTTCATAACAGCGACTGTTCAATACAATGACATCTGCCTTCGAGGCCGAATACTGATGGAGAAACTCATCGACCAGCGAAGTTTTCCCTACCCCGGAAAGTCCATCCACATAAACGAGTGCAGGTACATTCTCACTCAATCGAAGGGCTGCCCGATGCAGAGTCTCGATTTCCGCTTCACGACCAATCAGTTCATGGCGAGACTGTGGACTTGCCGTCGGCTTGACATGCGAAACCGGAGTAATTGCCAGCCGTTCGCGAATCTCAGAGATTGTTGGCCGATCTTCAGGAATTCGTTCGAGCAGATCGCAACAAAGTCGATTGAGATTCTCGGGAATCCCATCAATGTATTCTCTGGGTTCAGGGGCACTAAAAGTCTGTTTGGCTTGCAGAATTGCCAGTGGCGATCCCTGAAAAGGACGCATTCCAGTGAGTGTCTCGAACAGCATCACACCAATCGCATAACAATCGCTGGCCGGGCTGAACTGTTCTCTTGCCTGTTCAGGAGCCATATACGAAATTGTGCCAGCTACTCCCAGTTCTACACTCTGCTGCCATTCCGGGAATTCAGACTGGATGGTCGAAACCAGTCCCAAGTCGAGCACAACGACACGGTTCTCCGGCGTAACCATCACATTGCCCGGCTTGAGATCTCGATGCACAAAGCCGTTCTCATGCATCGCTTCGAGGCCATCGAGCAACTGACCAAACAGCAGCGGAATCCGCTCACTCAATTTCGGTTCGAATGAGTTCGTTTTGATTTTCGGCAATGCCTGATTCAGAGGAACTCCCTTGATCAGTTCCATCGTGAAGAACCAGTAATCTTCATCCGCGATCAACTCTTTCAATTTGATCAGATTCGGATGATTCAAACTGGCCAGTGTGCGAAACTCACGTTTGAATCGATACAGCGACCCCCCTTCAGGCAGTGTCAGTAATTTCAGAGCACAGTCTTCGAGATAAAATCGGTCGTGCACTGCATAAACCTGACCAAAGCCCCCCTGCCCCAGTTTTTTGAGAATCTGAAACCGCTCTGTCCCCGCAAAATCTTTCGGCTGGTTGTCGACGACTTCAGGACTCTGCGTCAAACTGTGCATGCTGTTCGCGACAGCGGTTTCCTGCTCGCGAAAAACGTCGTGAACAACTTTGGTAAAGTTCTGAAATCGATTCGCATATTCAGAGCGTTCTGGAATTTCTCCCTGCTGCTGACGAAGTTCCAACTCCAGCGCCAGAAGTTCCCACAGTACCTGCGAATGATTTTCAGAGGCCAGATTCTCCAGATACTTTTCGATCCGGGGATCACTTCCCGCCTGCCATTGCTCTTCAAACTGATCACAAAGCCGATCAATCACCTGATTGACGTCCAGCTTCGTTTCCTGATTGTCAGAAGATTTGGTCATGATGCTGCGTAAGTATAAGGAGAAGAATAGAACTGAAACAAAATCAGGCCCTCAAATTGTAAGCCATATTCAAACTGGAATTCCACATTGGTCTGAATTGGTTTACTGAGGGAAGAAAACTGAATTGTGGACAATTTCCATTCAACTGGCTAGCTTGAGACTCTGAACAACAAATGAAACGCCGCTCGAAGGATTTCTCAGATGCATGTATCATATCAATCATGGATGAAAACGTTATCGTTAATTTTTTTGCTCGCTGTATATACCAGTGCTTATGCAGCAGACCCTCCTACAATGACGCATGGCCCCATGCTCGGTCAGCCGAGTGATTATTCGATGAAAGTCTGGGCCAGAACTTCGCATCCGACTCCCTTTTCTGTCCATTATGGTTTATCGAAAGAGGATCTGACAAATACTGCTGAATCTCCAAAAACCGAATATACTCATGATTTGACAGGCGTCGCTGAGTTGCAGGATCTGGAAGCAGATTCCCGCTATTACTATCAGGTCTACATTGAAGATTCTCCTCAGGGAAGTATTAATTCTTTCCTGACACTCCCCTCTGTCGCAGGTTCTCGGAATGTGAAATACAATCCGAAAGGCTTATTCAATTTTCGGTTTGAAGCAGGGTCGTGTGCCAACCAGAATCCACTCCACGGCATCGGCCATTCCCTTCCACTCTATCAGACTATGTTGCGCGAGCTGGCAGATGACATTCATTTCGGCATCATGAATGGAGACTGGCTCTATGAGGAACTTCGGGATACCCCCGTCGAAACCTGGACCGCTAAGAATCGCTTGTCTGAGGAAGAAACGCCAGATATCGTCAACAATGCTCCTTCTATTGTCGGAGTTTGGGAGAATTATAAACTCTATCAGTCACGCGGCGTGCCTCTGGCTCAGTGGCATCGGCAGGTGCCGAGTGTGTTCACGTTCGATGATCACGAACTCGTCAACGATATCTGGGGCTGCGGCACCGCTGGCAGAAGACATCGCCGAACTGTCTTCCGCGACATCGGCATTCAAGCCTGGTTCGATTATCTCGGCTGGGCCAATCCAACAGTCTCCGATCAATCTGCTCATTTCGGAACCGCCCAATTCACCAAAGAGAGCAAGCTTCTCAAAGATTCCCAAGCCGACTTTACCGCTTTACCTCTCGATCAGATGGCCAATCTGCATGTCCACTGGGGCACACCGAATGCTGGAGTGAACGACATCATTTACGACGATGACAGCGGAAATCCGAATGCTCGTGTTTACGACATTGTTCGCGTTGTCGACAAGCACACTCTCGAACTTTCTCATGCAGCGGTCGCCGATGGCGAAGCCTCTTATTCCATTGGGCGCCGCAGCTATGGCACTTTTCGTGTCTCCAATTGTCAGTTTTTTCTACTCGATACTAAGACTTATCGAGAAATGCACGATGTGAAACAACCTGACAAACCCGGGCTGACCATGCTGGGGAAAGATCAGCGGGAATGGTTGCTGAAAGAAATGCGAACCAGTGATGCCGAGTTTTTCTTTGTGGTTTCGAGTGTCCCGTTCATGATTCCGCACAGCGGAGCCGGCGGTTTTGAGTTTGATGCCCTCAACAAAGAAGAAGCCTGGGTGGTGTTTCTCGATGAACGGGAAATGCTGATCGATACCTGGGACGAAATCGGCAAACCAGTCTTCGTGATGACGGGTGATTTGCACAACAGCTTCGCAATTCAGGTGACCGATAATGTCTGGGAGTTCTGCTGCGGTCCACACAACTCAGTGAATCACGTGCCCGAACTCGATGAAGCCGACCGACCAATCACCGGCCATTTCCAGTCCGGCCCCCGCGCCTGCAACATCCGCTGGTCCAGCTACGTCCTCCCCGACCTGCCACGTCTGGAACGACTCTATCCTTATTACTGCGTCGTTCAAGTTAACAACGTCTTCAATATGCCGCAAAAAGTCGGCGGCAAACGGCTAGTCGCCTATCCGCATCCACAAGTTATCTTCCAATATTATGAGGGACGGACTGGAAAGTTAGCTTATGCTGAGGCGATTTCTTTGCCACGTAATAAGAATGAATAAACAAAATATCCTTATAGAATAGGCCCTAACGTCGCGAGTGTGTTATTGCACAAACGATGAGCAAGCGACCAGTTCTCAACCATTTCCAGTGTGACCTGATGTGAGTTCGACAGGTATTGTTCCTGGCGTGCTCTCATCTGTTTTGTCATTTCGGGATCGTAAAACAGAATATTGTTTTCGTAATTGAGATCAAAACTTCGACGATCCATATTGGCTGAACCAATCAGTGTGACCTCTCCATCGAGCGTCAACGATTTCGTGTGTAAAAGCCCACCTTCGAATTCATAGATCTCGACTCCCGCTTCCAGCAAGCTTGCATAGTAACTGCGACTGGCTCCTCCAACGATCCACGAATCATTTCTGGCCGGAAAGATTATAGTTGTTTTCACCCCGCGCCAGGCAGCGGCACAAAGTGAATTTTGCATCGATTCATCGGGAACATAATACGGCGTTGAAATCGTGAGTTCGTGGCGGGCAGCATGAAACAACGATTCAAAAACGTCAGGCATTGCTGAATATCTTACCGTCGGTCCTGTGCCAATCACCTGAGCAGGAAAGCCCGATTGGGGAGCCTCATTTGGAGTCCTTAACAATTCACCAATGGCGGAATCCTCTTCATCGGAATAGCACATCCAGTCGCTTGCGAAAAGATGCTGATTCTGACGTACCATCGGCCCTTCAAATCGCATGACAGCATCCACCCAGGGAGCATATTTTGCTTTGACAAGAAATTCAGGATCTGCACAATTTTGACTGCCGCAATAGGTGATTTTGCCGTCGATGACCAGAATTTTGCGATGATTTCTCAGGTCAATTCGTCCTTTGAATAATCGCAAAATGGGATTACCGATTGGCAATGCTCGGGCAGTACGAACTCCTGCATTTTGCATGTCGGTCCAATGTTGCGAGTGAATCATGGTCCGCGAACCCAGGTCGTCAGCCATGGCCCGGCATGTCACGCCTCTGGCAGCCGCTCGTTTGAGTGCGTCGACAACCTTCAGCCCATTGTTGTCAGGTAGCCAGATGTAAAAGAGTAGATGCACATGATCGATCGCGGCATCGATGTCTTCGACCATGGAATCAATGGAGGCATTCGAGTCCGCCATCAATCGAGCGGAGTTTCCTCCGATAACTTCATATCGATTGATAGATCGTCCTGTATGAAATAGATGCTGATACCGTTCGGGGACGTTGGCCGGAGCTATTGACTCACCTGATAAATTGTCGTCAGAAACTGGAGGCATCTCCCGGATCACTTGTTTCAAGCGTTCAATGCGACGACGTCCAATATTGGTTTCACCGAAGAGTAGGTAAATCAGCATCCCCAGAAATGGTAATGAGGCGATCACTGCAATCCAGGCGACGCGTGAAGCTGGTTCGCGATGCGGGCGTGTGAGCACACGAATGATAAGAATCGCTTCAATGAGAAGATGAGTTGCAACAGCAAGGTTAGTAAAATTCAATGGATTGCCCTGGATGAAATTGATGAGAGGGATGCGAGGGTTAAGTTTGAAGTAATAAATAAGGTCAGATAGTGAAATATAAATGTAACTTCATCAATGACCAGTATCATAGCAGAATTAAGGCCCTGTTAATCTGGGGGGATATTAAGAACTGGAGTTGTCATTCAGGTTGTAACGCCTGAAGTTCCGATAGAAGTTATGTGCGCTACGATTGCGTCGACGAAATTGTCGTCTGAACACTCGGTCACATCTCAGCTGTCAGGAAATGCAGGACGCTATGAAATCTTCTCAAGTGACACTCGCACCACTCGAAAGTGGACGAAAAAATAAAGCCGCTGGCCTGGGCTCGCATCCCCTGCTTTGGGGGTCTGTGGCCTGTATCCTCTTTTACCTGTCTTTGCCATACATCCCATTTCAACAGGAATTACTGACTCGTTACTGCTGTTCGCATCCGCTTGAATACATCACGATCGGCTTATTTTTCTTTGGTATGTCGACTTTAATCTTCCGCTGGAGGGAACTCCACCTGGAAGCAGAGTCCGTGAAGACTGCCCGGAGCATTCTACAGGAAGTGGAGCAGGAAAAGACGACAGGTTTTGATCTGGCGATATCCATTCTAGAAAAAACACGAGTGTTACGAGACAAAATTTCTGGATCGATCGCGGGGCAACGGTTACTTGAGGCTGCCAATTATTTCAAGAAGACGAACTCCAGCGAACATCTCGAGAGCCATTTAAGACACTGTGCAGATCTGGAACTCGATCGCTCTCAGCAACGTCTTGGACTGGTCAATACGATCAGCTGGGCAATTCCGATTGTTGGTTTTCTCGGAACTGTCATGGGGATTACGATCGCCATTGCTAACGTCTCGCCCGAGCAGCTCGATCAGTCTTTGTCAGAGGTCACGAGCGGACTGGGAGTTGCTTTCGATACGACGGCTCTCTCACTTTCACTCTCTTTGGTGCTGGTCTTTGCGACATTTCGGATTCGCAGTCGTCAGGAAGAATTGCTGAATGAAATCGAAGCGGGAATTGATCAGCCTTTGACGATTCTGTTTCATTCCGGCTCATCAAACAATATTGTCGACGATCAGCTTGTAATTTCTCAGCAACTGATGGAAGCTTCCGAAAGAATTGTCACTGAGGCGACAGCAGCCTGGCGAGATACACTCAATCAGTTGCAGGGTCGACTACTGTTAACGCTCGAGTCAGAACAGCAGAGCTTCCTTAGCATGATTGAACAAGGTTTTTCCAGTTCGCTGGAGTCCCAGCATAACTATCTCTCTGCTGTTCGCTCGCGGGAATCGGAACGAACGAACGAGTTGCTCTCTCATCTGGAAACGACCCTCACCGATTGGAACTTTACCTTGAGTGAAGTCAGCGGGGGATTGCGATCACAAATTGAAGAGCAGCGTTCGCAAACGATTCTTCTACATAATATGGTCGAAAAACAGCAGACGCTGACAACCTTGCAGCAGAAACTGGATGAATCGATCGATGCTCATCGGATTACCGAAACATTAGATCAAACTCTCAATAGTTTGACAGCAGCGATTCAACTTCTGAATGCTCGCGTGAACTCTTCTAGTCGTGCAGCTTGATAAAGCTCGTAGGTCAGGCTGTACCTGACGCAAATAACAGACGACCTTGAATTCTGTCAGGCACAGCCTGACCTACATGATTATAAACATGCCATGCCCCGTCGAACAGCACAATCTGGCACAACGGTTTCGTTGTTTCCATTTCTGGCGGTTCTGGTCTGCGCGATGGGAAGTCTTATTCTGCTCCTGCTGATCATCACCCGGCATCTGCATCCGAGCTATCATCAGGCAAGTGTGGTCCCGGCAGAACCCGTTGAAAATGAAATCTCAGTTCTGACTGTTTTCAGTGATAATCTTCTTGAGAAATCGTTTGCACCCAGTGATCTCAGCGAAGCCTTTGCAACCTCAGAAATCGGCTCCGCTCGCTGGTCAAAATTTCAGAAAACTAATGAAGATCATTCCCAATTTCCAATTGCACCTCAATACAATCCTCTGACCGATGCTGATGCCATTACTAAAGATCGCCTCATGCGTGAGCGAGTGCTGAAAGATCTGCAACAGAAACAATTAACGGAATTAAAGGCCGCATTGAAGGATACGATGCAGAAGAATGAAGAATTGACTTCTTCAGCGGAAATGACTCATGATACGATTGAGCAGAAGACGAAACTGCTCAGTTCGCGTCAACTGGAGTTAATGAGTCTGCAAAAAACACTGCAGGAAAAACAAGCCGCCTCATCAGCACTCAATAACTCGATTCTCCGCACGAAAGATAGTATTCAACTCAAACAGTCCACAAAACCAAAACAAGATGAACGCATGCAGATTGTCGCATTCGATGCAGTGAGTGGTCAAAAGCGAAGACCAATATTTATTGAATGTCTACCGGGAAAAGTTCGCGTTCAGCCAGGGATTGGTGAAGCGGAAACCGAATTTCTGACATCGTATTCACCAACGAATAATCCACTGGCCGTCGCGTTGCAGGCCTATGCTGAACAACTTGGTCGTGATACAAAATCGAGCTCAGCTCCTTATGCATTGTTAGTTGTTCGCCCTGAAGGAATTGATGAATTTTATACAGTGGGGCAATTGCTCAAAGCGAACAATATTGAGTTTGGGTATGAGCTGGTCGATTCCGATCAGAAATTCTACTATGGCGACGAACATCAAAACGCCAGCAATAAGTTTCAGCAGGCCTTTGAAGTCGCCTGTCAACAGCCACAAATCGAAAAACGACCACAGCAGGCAATGCTGCCCTCAAAAGGTTTCGCACGCAAACAGGCACTTGATGAAATTCTCGATAGTATTGCTGCTGGTAAGGCACAGCGGGATGCTGAAGTCTCGACTGGAGATAAATTTACAGGCAGCAAGCAATCTGCAGATCAATTCGTAAACAATCGAAAGGAGCCTGCCAAGCTACCTGATTTAATGACAGGAGAGAGATCTCCAGTTACTCAACAGCAGTTGAGCTCCAGTGCTGGCTCTGCTCCAGAAATGCAAAACCCTCAGAGTTCTCCTTCGCAAACAGCATCACAGCAATCACCCAATGCTCGTTTCCCGGAATATGATCCTCCTCCCAAATCAATGGGTGAAAATGAATCACGCCCGAATCCTTTCGCTCCACAGGTTGCAAATCAGGGAGCATCCGGAGGGAGTGCATCTAATTCCGATTCATCAGCTCCTCCGATGTTTACGACAATCGGATTAGAACGCACTCTTGTTGTTCAAGTCGATTTGACTGGTGTCAAGGTCGGCAAGCGGAATAAAGTTGAACTCGATTCTTCTCTGCAACACCGCGAACTTCTCAAGCAATTCGATGCTGAAATCCTGAAGGAACTGGCCAATTGGGATGCTCCTCCTGAGGGAATGCACTGGGTTCCGGCGATTGAGTATCGTGTTGAGCCGGGCGGAAATCAGCTGGCGATTCGGCTGGAATCAATTACCGATCAACTCCAGTATCCCTCAAAAACACGATATCAAATGAGTCAACAGCTGGACGAATTATTCAAACGATAGATTAACCAACTTTCCTATTAAATTAGCATTGAATATTAGTTCTAAATTTATTTTGCTTTTGTGGTAATAAAAAGATCATGTCTCGTAAGCGTAACAATTCGGATACCCTCGAAGCAGGGTCGGATTCCTTTCTCGATATTGTCGCCAATATCGTCGGGATCCTGATCATTCTGATTGTGATTGCTGGTGTACGCATGACTCAAGCACCTCCGAGCCCGATTGAAGTGGTGGAGAGTATCGAAGAAGATACGCCTCCACAGCCGTTGATCCTGCCTCCAGTTCCAAATGATCGTGTCAGCATTCCCGAAATTTCTGAAGTGAAATCGGACTCAGTCGCTAAGTCAATTCCGATTATTGCTCGCCTGGGTGAGTCTGAGGAATTTCCATTGAGACCTGATAAGCAGCCGATCGCTGAACTTCCCCAGAACAATTCTGAATTTGATCAGTTGCAAAGCTTATTGAACGCGGAAGAGCTCAAAAATAGAGAATTGAGTGTCACAGCTGCGATGAAACTCAATCAACTCAATCAGTTAACCAAAACCGCAGATTTACTGGAACAACAAACCCGACAAATTGATAATCAGATTTCTGAACTGGAAAACTCACAAAAGAACGATCAACAATCATTCCTACAACTTCAGGGGCAACTCGCTCGCCTGGAAGAGGCACCAACTGAGCGGCAGACCCTCGAACATCAAGTCGTGCCTGTCACGCGAGTCGTGGATGGCAAAGAGTGGCATTTTGAATTGCGCGAGAACCGAATTTCCTACATTCCCCTCGATGAGTTGATCGAGCAAGTGATGAACCGCGTGCGTCAGCGGCTGCAGTGGATCGCCCAATATGGCGATTATGAAGGTGTTGTGGGTCCCGTAGCTGGCTATTCGGTTCGTTTCCTGGCAGGTCCTGATCAAAGAACGATAACGGATGAATTGACCTTCGGACGTTCTCAGATGAGAATCAGCCTCCAGAAATGGGAACTGGTCCCTTCGACCCTGAACAATCGGGAAACACTGGAGCAGGCTCAGATACTGGGCTCGATGTTCCGCACCGAACTGCAACGCATCTCTCGTGAAGACACAATAACCTTCTGGGTCTATCCAGACAGTTTTGAACTCTACAGTTCACTCGTTCGCATCGCTCAAGCTGAAGGATACCGGATCGCTGCCCGACCTTTGCCGCTGGGAAAATTAATTGGCGGCAGTCCTCAGGGATCTCGTTCACTCGGGCAATGACGTTATCGGGACTTTATCGGCTCGACGGTGATTGCGAAAAACAGGGGAGCGGTATGATCGGTTCCTTTAATCAATTCGATTGATTCGATATGCTCCTGACGCTCAGGTTCGACCGAGAGATATCTTATCTGACTTCGCCCAAGGCGAAATGCAAGTTCAGATTTGGGAACATCGAATGGTCCGTTGTAATCGGCAAAATGTTGCCCGTTGATGAGTTGATGATCTTCGGTTTCGCCATCCGCATAGTGCAGTCTCACAATCACAGAGAGACCTTGCTCACCAGCCGAACGGGCAGACCATCCTCCCACACCGCCCAGCATATGAATCGCTTTGGCAGGCGTGTTACAGGGAAGACGGACCGATTTGGGTAAGTTTGGAGCGAACGGTCCGATACTCCCATTAAGCATGATCACATTATTGCGCGTGTTATTTTCTGGATCCGTCAACAGAAAAGGAATCCCTTTGAATTCCTTGGGTGACCAGTCCTTGAAGTCCAGCGTTTCAGCCATGTTGTCCCGGTTATAGAACATTCCCTGTGTACTCATCGTTGTGGCGACGCGATCAAGAGGAAGAGGGACATAATCCCCTGCTGCTGTCAGATATTCCAGTAAATCAATCAGACCTTGATCATCGATATTCTTTTCCAGACCTTCCGGCATCAACGATTTTCGAGATGCTCGCAGATCTTCGATTTCCTCTCTGAGTATTGTGTGACGTTTGCCTTCGACATCAACAACTTCAATTGTGGTTCGCGACTCCGCTGCCAGCAACCCGTTCACGACGATGCCATCAATTGTCAGGACTGTATACATCCGATAATTCGACTCAACACTTCGATTCGGATCGAGGACATGAGTCAGCAGTTCGGCTTTAGGATGTACGACCATACCTGTCAGATTCGGACCGACGTCTTTCCCTTCTGTCTGAAATTTGTGACAAACAGCGCAGTTCTTTGTGAAGACAACTTTGCCATTTTCAATATTCCCCTGCTGCTTGATTAACGACAGCTTTGCAGTGATCAGGGAGGCTCGATTGGGATCGATCGTCGCCCCATGAGCCGCGAAGACTTCATTGGCGCGTTTACGAATTTCAGGATTCGGATGCTCTGTCAATGACTGTTGCTGAATGATTGACAAGTCGGCAACCTGAAGTTCTCCCTTTTCGATCATGGTCAACATTAGTTGAGTCGTTACAGGTCGGCCGAGTAAAGTCTGCACGATATTGCTTCGTAGTGAAGGCGTGACCGAGGAGAGCAAATCGATCAAGGTTGCACCGCTGGATTTCGCATCGCTTTTTCCGAGAGCAGTAATCAAGCCTTCGGCTAGTTTCTGGGAGACGTTTGGTGTCATTACAGCGGCGATAGTGTCAACAACATCTTCGTTTTCAGGGGCAAAACTGATGATGTTTCTAGCCGATTCAATTCGATCGGTATCACTGGCCTTGGAATTTTTGACCTGTTTTAGGAGTGTCGTGATCAGTTCTGAAACTCGGCTCTTAAACGCATCACTTCCCCAGGTTTGTGCCAATCGAATCACAGGCAATTTGCGATCGCTCGGCATCAAATCCAGGAGTTGCAGGAGTTTCTGTGAGGATGTTTCCGAAAGTTGAATGTTGTGATCTCTCGGCCAACCTGCCAGAAGACCTTCCACAAGGCTGTGTGCCGCTTCAGGAGTTCCAGTCGCCGCAGCTTCTAAAATCAATGAAACACTATCGGCATCGGGACGATTTCTAGCTGTGTGTTCCGCGACAATTTTCATTAACGCCAATTGTTGATCCAATAATGGAATTCGAGTCGAAGCTGACATGATCGCAGGTAAAAACGATTCCGCATGCACACCAGCCGCACTCGTTAAAGCATCTCTGAGCCATTTGTCACGGATCAAAACGGGATTCGTCACCATCGTCGCCAGTTGAGAACCTTGATTATGATCAGGCATATCTGCAATCGCCAGAATCGATGCGAGCATTACCTGACGATTAAAATCCTGTAAGCAGCCAGATGCCTGAATCGCTTCAACAGACTCTTCAGAGTCAGGTAAGAGTCGCAGTGCATTAATGCGGACTCCAGCGGAGGGATGTGAAAGGGCTTTGTAAACGGCTTCCGATATTTGTGAATTCTCATTCTTAATCTGCCCAAGCCCAGATAATGTCTGCAAAGAATGAATCGCACCTGCATTCAGACCAATCTCATCAATCTCTCTATTCTCAATCAGCTTCACGAGTTCGGGCATTACTTCGACAGCATTTCGTTCTATCAACAACCGTTGAGCAGTTAAACGAACCTGCATCGTGGGATTTCTGAGAGCATCGACCAACCCCGCATTTGTTGCAGCTGAAAGATTCAGCGGATCGTACGTGCCAGCAGTTTCATGAGTATCAGGAACAATCCTGTAAACTCGTCCGAAGCGTTTGTCACGCAAGTCTGTCAGATAAGCATGCCCTGGCCCCGTTTCGAAGCCCAGCGGTGTCGGATTGTGTTGCACGATGTAGTTATACCAGTCAATTATCCAGACATTCCCATCGGGACCGACTTCCGCCATGATGGGGGCAGTCCATTCATCGTCGCTGGCGACAAGATTGAAGGGATTATTTGAAGTGAACCCTGCTCCCTCTGGTGTCAGCACGAATGTTCCAACGAGATGCCCGGTCGGCCCGCAGACGAAAGCCGTCCGGTTCCACCAGGATTGAGGATAATTTCGTGCCGTATAAATCGCATGCCCGGCAGCTGCCGTGTATCCGCCATGATGATCGACCTGACGTACATTTTCTGTAATAGGGTTAAAGAGATGCGTGTCAGAAATCATTGCCAGTGTTTCAGGAGCCCAGCCACTGATTCGTTCATAATAACGGTTCGGGATCGGCATAAAGACTGATGGATTGCGATTGGCCGTGGAGCCAAAAACCAGGCCTTCTTCCGTAATTCCCAAGCCCCACGTGTTATTATTAGTTGAGCGAATAAACTCAAGTTCTTCGACGACGGGAGGATCGGTTTGGGAAAGTTTGAAGCGGAAGAATCCCATGCGGAAATTCTGTTGTTCAACACCGTTGATTTTCGGTGATGAGGAATTGTACCCCTGCATCGCCCAAATCCAGTTATCGAGTCCGCAACGGAAATTACTGACACCGCCGTGAGTATCGTTCATATTCCAGTTTGATATCAGAACCGTTTTCACATCGGCTTTGTCATCACCATCAGTGTCTTTGAGATAAATGGTCTCGGCTCCATTTTGAATAACCGCTCCACCCCGGTGGAAGGTGATTGCTGTGGGAATGTTCAAGCCTTCCGCAAACAGCGTGAACTTATCGGCTCGACCATCGCCGTTGGTATCTTCGCAGATGCGGATATGATCTCGCCCTTGATTTTCAGGTGTGAGATTATGGGGATAATCGACCGTTTCACAAATCCAGAGCCGACCTTGGTCATCCCAGTTCATCGCAATCGGTTTGCCTTGCAGGTTGGTCTCATCGACAAAAAGTTCGGCATGCATACCTGCGGGAGTAACCAGATGTTTGATTGAGTCTTTTGATTCCAGATGCTGCTGCATTAGATTCTGTGTTTTCCCACTGCCGGATTTGTAATCGGGAATTTTCGGGCCGACATCGACATATTCAAACTTCGGTGCAGCAGTTGACACTATTGTCATTTCTGGAACTATAAACTCTTCGCGAGATTTCGGTGGTGCATAAGGACCTGCTTCTGCGGGATCATCATTGCAAACCCAGCGGATCCCACGCTCTACCAGATTCAGAAATCCAGGATGCGTCCAGGTGCGTTCATCGTGTCCCCATGCCGTATAGAAGACGCGACCTTTCCTCTGCGTTCTAACCCATGTCCAGGGTTCCTGAGTATTCCCATCTGCCTGAGGAACCCCTTCACGGAATTCGAGAACCGTTCGATCTTTTGTGTTATGGAGATGATGCAGATAGGTTTCATCCCAACTGGTAAAGCTATCGAATTTTTCCAGAATGGGAAGTTTGATGTCGGCTTGAACAGTCTGGAATGTTCCAGTCCCATGAGATTTAAACTGAGCTCCCATCAAAGCGACGATCCGCGGATCATTGCGGAAACAAAATGTGGCACAGTGTAAAGGAATAAAGCCATGACCTTCTTCGACATAGTTTAGCAGCGAATCGGCCTGTGCTTGATTGATGGAATCGATATTTGCATACAGCACAAGTCCATCATACTCATTGAGGGTTTCAGAATTCAGGACATCGATGTTCTCTGTATATTCGAGTTTGATGCCCTGAACAGCAAGATGCGGAGCGAGATCGTTGAATCGCTGCTGAGGATTGTGATGCCCCTGATCTCCCAGAAACAGCAGATTCAAAGAACGCTCTTCAGATAATCCTCTCGCAGGAAAATTCACAAGCAGGAGACATATAATAATTAAACGACGCATCAATGCTCTCTCCGGATAGGACTCTGGCAAACCAGATTAGAAAAGTCTCATTCGACGATCTTATTCTCTAAACATATCAAATAATGTCCATGAGATAAGACGCAATATTCCTGAGAGATTTTCCATCAAATGAGAAGCTTGCACATGATCCGTATCCTATTTGAGCCTTTCCAGAAAATAACAGCCAGTCTCCCATATCAATAAGCACTTGAATGAAGTGTTCTATTACTTCATTGTTTAGTATCATGTTGTCATTCGGAGTTGATTCTCTTTTTTCCAAAAATTTATTTTAAAGTCTTTAGGTCGATGACGTACTATAAATTTATACCATTAGCAGTCTTTGCATTGTTGAATACTCAAACGGTCAAAGCTGATGACGTTCATTCATTTCTAAAGCAACATTGCTTAAAATGTCACGGCTCGGAAAAGCAGGAAGCCGAATTACGACTCGACATGCTCGCCTCCCCGAATGCCGATAATTCAGAAATATGGTCGCTGATCGTCGACATGCTGGAATCTGGAGACATGCCACCTCAAGGCGAATCACGCCCCAATCGGACCGCTCAACAACAACTGTTGACGTCTATCAGTCATCAGTTAAGCGAGATTGTCAAACCTTCGTCCGCACTCCGACGCATGAATCGTACGGAGTATGAATACACCGTTCAGGATTTACTTGGTATCAAAACGTCTCTCTCTCCCTTGCTTCCAGAGGATGGGCAAATCCAGGGGTTTGATAATGTCGCCGGAGGGCTCGGGATTTCTTCGATCTTAATGGAACGCTATCTCGAAGCGGCAGACTTGGCCTTCGAAGGCACCATTCGCCGCATCAAACCGCTTCCTCCTGAAACTCGCCGTGCGGTTTTGATGGATTTGAAAGACAATATTGCGTCTGTCAACGGAAACAAGGGAGGCGTGATTGAATCTGCAGGGGCCTTTGTCGATTTCACCGCAGGTTGGCCACCTTCTCGAATTGATCCTGCACATCCGATTGAGGATGGAATCTATCGCTGCAGAGTCGCTGTCTGGCCGCACGATCCGGGAGAACAACGCACTCTCAGCGTCGGAATATTTACGGGGCCACTCTTCGGAGATGGCAAACGCAAGTTTGAAGGAGTATTCGATGTGACCGGGACAGCGGACAATCCTCGCATCATTGAATTTGAAACTCATATGCAGGAATCGCATACAATTCACATTCTTCCCTGGATCTACCCCGAGCATGTCACCTGGCGAGACAAAGAAGAGAACAGGCCGGGAGTTGCCATTGCCTGGGCTGAAACATATGGTCCCCTCGATCAGAAATTTCCGTCCGCAGCACAACTCAAACTCTTTGGAAATTCTCCTGCAACTTCACTTGTCGAGGACAAGCCGATTTACACGCGACACCGCAAGGGTGTTAAAACGCATGTAGTCGAATCAAGCGAACCACGAGCCGATGTCGAACGGATCATTCGCGATTTCGTCCCGCGAGCATTTCGACGTCCAGTTGATGAGAGTCTGACCAATCAATTTGTCGAACTGGCTCTCTCGCGTCTCGATCAGGGAAAAACATTCGAACAAGCCGTGCGGACGGGAGTTTCGTCTGTCCTCTGCTCTCCTCATTTTCTATTGATCAATCAGGAAGATGAGGTCGACAATTACACTCTCGCCTCTCGTCTCTCTTACTTTTTATGGTCTTCTCTTCCTGATGAAGAATTGTTGCAACTTGCAGCCGAGGGCAAGCTGAGTGATCCGAAAGTTCGTTATGACCAGGTGGAACGAATGATTCAGGATCCCAAAATTGAACGATTTATTGAGAACTTTACCGGTCAATGGCTCGACTTGCGGGAAATTGAATTCACGACACCTGATAAGAAACTGTATCCGGAATATGACGAACTCCTTCTCCGTTCAATGCTGGAAGAAACTCACGGCTTTTTCCGACACATCCTTAAAAATGACTTGAGTGTCCTCAACTTTATCGATTCCGATTTTGCTGTACTGAATCAGCGAATGGCCAGTCATTATCAGATTGAAGGTATCCGTGGTCATGAAGAATTTCGGATTGTTCGTCTGCCGGAGAATTCCATTCGAGGAGGATTACTGACGCAGGCAAGCATCTTAAAAGTGACAGCCAATGGAACCAGTACCTCGCCAGTTCTTCGAGGTGTCTGGGTGCTCGACAAACTCCTCGCTCAGCCGGCTCCTCCACCCCCCCCCGGCGTTCCAGCCGTCGAGCCCGATATTCGTGGAGCCGTCACCATTCGTGAACAACTCAGCAAGCACCGCGAGAATGAATCCTGCAATCGCTGCCACATCCGAATCGATCCTCCTGGCTTTGCGCTCGAAGAGTTTGACGTGATCGGGGGACATCGAGAATGGTATCGCTCCCTCGAAGGTAAGGGGAGCAAAGTGACCAAAACGAATTACTATCCCGGTTTGCCTGTGGAATCGGAAGGCGAATTATCCAACGGAAAAACCTTTGCTGATTTCGAAGAATTTCGAGAGTTATTGCTTGAGGATCCTGATACGATCACCCGGGCTATTGCTGAGAAACTGCTCATCTACGGCAGTGGACGTCAAGTTACATCACGCGAACGATCATCGATTGATTCAATTGTTAAAGCTGCTGAAAAAAACAATTACGGCTTACGATCAATGATTCATGCCGTCGTTGAAAGTGAACTCTTCTTAAGTCCATAAGATTCGCTTTGCGGTTCAAATCATATCATAAAAGGTGACATCTCATGCGTTCCAAATTAAACCGACGAACTTTCCTGCGATCTTCCGGTATCGCACTCGGGCTGCCCATCCTGCAAAGCATGGCTCCCCGATCCGCTCAGGCTGCCAACTCCAGTGGAGAAGCTCGCAGAATGCTGGCGATGTGTGCTCCGCTGGGAATTCACACACCAAACTTGTTTCCCACGACTGCTGGAAAAGCTTATGAAGTGACACCTTATCTGGAACCATTACAACCCGTTCGGAATAAATTCTCCGTGATCTCAGGTCTAATGCACCCGATGGTCGATGGTGGACATGCCGCTGAGAAAAGTTATCTGACAGGAGCTGCTCATCCGGGACAGCCCAGTTTCCGTAATTCGATTTCCGTTGATCAATATGCAGCCGAGCGAATTGGACACCTGACACGCTTCCCGTTTCTGTCACTAACTGGAAGCAATACTGGAATGTCCTACACGCGGTCCGGTGTATTGATTCCTGCAGAATCCAAACCTTCACGCGTCTTCCAGCAATTGTTTCTGGAAGGATCTGCCTCAGAAAAACAAGCCCAAATCCGACGCATTCAGGATGGCCAGAGTATTCTCGATCTCGTTGGCAGCCAGACAAGAAAAATTCAGCGAGCCACCGGTCGGGAAGATCAGCAGACACTCGATCAATACCTGACCAGTGTCCGCGAACTGGAACAGCGACTCGTACAACAGGAAGCCTGGGCTAAACTCCCCAAGCCGATTGTTGATGCCAAACCACCTACCGATATTGAAGACCGGGCCAACTTCAGTGGACAGATGAAACTTCTCTTTGATCTGATCGCTCTTGCACTTCAAACCGATTCAACACGTTTGATTACCCTCAAAGGTCCTGGTGGCAATGAAGTCGTCAGTCTCAATGGTGTCGATGATGGCTGGCATAACCTGAGCCATCACGGTCGTTCCCCTGAGAAGATAGATCAACTCAGTATCATTGAAAAAGAAGAAATGCGGCTATTCAGCGAATTTCTACAAAAGCTGAACAGTATTCAGGAAGGAGAGAAAACCTTACTGGATCAAACGGCAATCCTGATGGGATCCAGCCTGGGAAATGCTTCCAGTCACAACAATTCCAATTTGCCGATTGTGGTAGCCGGTGGAAACTTCCAACATGGACAACACCTCGCCTTCAATGAAGACAAGGCTCCTCCTATGGCCAACATTCTCGTCTCATTCCTGCAACATCTCGAATTGGAAATCGACGAGTTCTCGACAGGCACAGGAACATTAAAAGGTCTGTCATTGTAGGACCTGCTGTGCTGACCAAATCGATTAGACTATCAGGAATCTCACTTCTACTCCATGGAGTTTTGAATGACCAGGATGATGAATTCACTAATTGTTACCCTTATCATGTTAATGGCATCGACACTCCAGGCTCAAAGTCAGTCTTTACCTCGTAGTACCCCTGAAGCTCAGGGAGTTTCATCGGAAGGTATCCTCAAATTCGTCACCGCAGCAGATAAACAGATTCAATCCATGCACAGCTTCATGCTCGTGCGTCACGGAAAAGTAATTGCCGAATGCTGGTGGAGTCCTGAAGCAGCTGACAAACCGCACATCCTCTGGTCACTGAGTAAGAGTTTCACCTCGACTGCAGTGGGACTGGCGATTGAAGAAGGAAAATTGAATCTCGATGATAAGGTCATCCGTTTCTTTCCTGAAGACTCTCCGGAGAATCCTTCAGAAAATTTGAAGGTAATGACTGTTAAAGATTTACTGACCATGTCGACAGGACACGATGCTGAACCGTGGGCAAAGGGAGAGGAAATCTGGACGAAACGATTTCTCTCACAACCCGTTCCAAACAAGCCCGGCTCTAAATTTCTCTACAACACGCCTGCAACCTATATGCAATCGGCAATTGTGCAGAAAGTCACTGGCAAAACTGTTCTCGAATTTCTCACACCCCGATTATTCGAACCACTCGGCATCGAAACCCCAACATGGGAAACCAGTCCACAGGGCATCTCATTGGGCGGATATGGGCTCTATCTGAAAACTGAAGATATCGCTAAATTTGGACAACTTTACCTGCAGAAAGGTAACTGGAACAGCGAACAACTCGTTCCTTCTAAATGGATCGAAACCGCAACGAATAAACAAATTGAAAATGCTTCTGCCCCCAGTGGCAAAAATAAATCCGACTGGCAACAAGGTTACGGCTTTCAATTCTGGCGCTGCCGCCATAACGCCTATCGTGGCGACGGCAAAGATGGCCAGTTCTGCATCGTTCTACCTGATCAGGATGCGGTCATTGCAATCACCGCCAAAACAGGCAACATGCAAGCACAACTCGAACTCGTCTGGAAACATTTGCTGCCGGCATTTCATGATGAGGCACTGTTAGAGAACCCCGCTTCTGTTGAAAAACTCGACAAAGTGATATCAAATTTGAAACTTGAATAAGTTGAATAACTACTTTTCAGGAAAAATCGACTTCCAGTCCTGCTTCATATCAACAATGGTCCAGCCCTTCGCTTTGGCTTCGGTGAAGGCTTTATCGAGTTGTCCGATTGCGGATTCTCGATCATAAGCCCACTCGCGTTCGCTGTCTGTATGATGGACAATCAAACCAAACCGGGACCCTTCGCCAGCAGTCGTCCATTGCAGCATTTGCAGATCACCATCGCTATTACCGAAGGCGGCTACCGGGCGTTTGCCCAGGAATTTATTGATCGAAATCGGTTTGCCTTCTTTATCGTCAATAAAGTCAATTTTAGGCTGACGAATTAATACGGGTACACCATCGTGCAATTCATACTTGGTGACAATACTGCTGCCAATGACTTGTTCCGGTGGAATGCCGTAAACTTCTTCGGCAAACACCCGCATGAATTCGATTCCACCTCCTGAGAAAATATAAGTCTTGAACCCGTTCTCACGTAAGTACTGCAGCAGTTCCAGCATGGGCTGGAAAACCAGCTCTTTGTAAAGCTTATTTTTCTGAGGATGCTTTGCAGTGGCAATCCAGTTGTGAACGATCTCTGCAAATTCATCGGTACTCATTCCCGCATGAGTAACGGCAATGATTTTCATAAGCCCCTCTTGACCTGATGATTTTAAAGCTTTGATGTCATTCTCCAGAACGGCTTGAAAGGGTTGTTCTGATTTCCATTCCGGATGGTCCTTAGCCATCTCTTTGACGCGATCTATTGCAAACATCAATTGAAAATAGACAGGCTGCTCTGACCAGAGGGTTCCATCGTTATCGAAAACTGCAATTCGATCCTCCGGCTCGATATATTTCGTGCAGCCATCTTTGGTGGAGCATTCGACGAAATCAATAATCGCATCTCTGGCAGCACCATCATTCCACGAAGGGAGAATTTCCTCAGCGGCACAAACGCTGGTAGAGAAAAGGAGAATTGCAGTGAAAAATGCTTTCATGGCCGACTCTCTGAAAAAGTTATTGAGGCTTAAGTCCGAGTATAAAATATCATACTCAACCTATCACCAAAACTGATTTGTCAATCTATTTCGAGATATCGAGTCATTCAATGAAAAGCGTCCTGCTTAATCCAAGATCAAACAGGACGCGAATTGAGAAACATGTGTACTTAAATCATTTCCTACAGGTTGTGCCCATGACTAACGGAGGGGGAATCATGATGAACAAAATGCATTCGACCATAATGAGGTCGGCGTGCAGCTTCTGCATTGTTATTTACTGCCATTGAAATGAATCCAAGCACAAGGGCAAATCCGATTGCAAATTTTTTCATGGTGGTGTCTTTCCAAAAAAAATTCTGCGACTCATCGGCCTGCGAACGCCGCAGGCGTAAGGATGAGTCGTTGAAATCACATCGTGCATTTCTTATGCCAAACTCGCAGTACACAATTCGAAGGCTTTCTATCAAAGAATTCCTGTTTCATAACTGCATTGACTTGCAGAGCAATGCAAAAATTTGCTGCAATTGACGGAGTGGTTCTACAAATTCAAATCAGAGAGAGCGATTCCTGTTCACTTTGAGCAGGCGTGTTCATTCCAGCAAATAAATCTTGAGCAATTGATCATGAGTTGAATTCTGCAAGAATAACTGATCAGATGGGGATAAAAAGTAATTCCCCCCTCCTCCAACGGAACGATTTGAGATAAAAATGAGTCTTCAGCTTTCAGCAAACATTCTTACGACCTGGATCTGTTCAACAATTTTATTTGGAAGCATGATATTCATTAAGCCAACAATGCTTGTGGCCAAAGACGTAAGAGTGATGAGCTTTAATATTCGCTATGGATCAGCCCGAGATGGCGAAAATCACTGGGAGAAGCGGAAAGAAAATGTCATCAAAACCATAGCCGCCTACAATCCCGACTTGCTGGGGACTCAGGAAACTCTCGGCTTTCAGAAACAGTATCTGGAAGAGAATCTTTCCGGGTACACAAGTCTTGGTGTGGGACGAGAAGATGGGGGCCAAACCGGTGAAATGACGGCTCTTTATTACAGGACAGAGCGCTTTGAAAAACTAAGTGAGGGACACTTCTGGCTCAGCGAAACTCCCGAAATCCCCGGCAGCAAATCCTGGGACAGTAGCCTGCCGCGGATGTGTTCCTGGATCAAATTGCGGGATCTCAAAGCGGATGACCAGCCAATTTTCTTCCTCAACACGCACTTCGATCATCGTGGCCCACAGGCTCGAATTGAATCCGCAAAACTGATTCGCCACAAACTTGAGGAACTCGCCCAGGGCTGCCGCGTGATTGTGACTGGAGACTTCAATGCGGCTTTCCAGAGCGAGCCCTACAAGGCCCTATTCGAGAACACAAAAGATCTGACTCTGCTGGATACCTATCACACAACTCCTACTGAAAATAGCCCGGGCGAGGCCACTTTTTCAGGATTTAAAAGTGGAGTGGTCGAGGGAGCAAGAATTGACTGGATCGCCGTCAGCAATGATTGGAAAATCCTCAGCGCCAACATCGACCGCACGGAATTTGATGGCCGAACCCCTTCAGACCATCATCCCGTGACCGCTGTACTTTCGAATGAATGAGACTTGCTTGAAGATCACTGACAGTCTGGATCAAGCGGAGTTGGCATGCCGACATCATCGACGGGATGTGTAAACAAATACTTCCAGACAGGTTCATAAAGATAGTTTCCCTTGCCATCTTTCGGAGAAGAGCCGCCGGGAGTAACTGACGAGTGGGCACGCTTAGCATCCCCTTTGACGTCAGCTGCTGAGATCAGTCGTCTCGTGTTCTGGAAAGGGGTAGATTGTTGATCGACATTAACAATCGGTCCGTATTGATTCAGTTTCAGCAATTCCCAGGATCGACAGTAATGCTTTCCGGTCCAGCCTCCATCGAGAACGTGACTGAAACCAAAAAACCGATTGGCGGGAGTTGCCGAGGAATTCGCCTGCCAGTCCTGATCCTGATCTCGTGGTCCACAATGCATGACGACACGATCCACTCTTTGATGCTGAGCGAATCGTGCAGCGGTGGTCGATCCGTGTGAACTTCCGGCAATAATCACTTTATCCCAGCGAAGTTCTTTGCCATCGCTGGTCAGAAATTGCGACCAGTTTCCCTGTGGATTTTCTTTCGCCAGCCACTTCACAAATTGATAAGCCCGCTCGCTCATGCCATCAGATTTTGCCAGATTCAGTTCATCACTGAAATCTTCGCCGGTTGCCGCTTCAAGCCGAACATTCCCTCGAGCCTGTTCATCTTTTGGTGCGGGCTGACACAAAATCCCAAACCACTTATTGGCATAACTGACCTGAATGGCATGAAGTCCATAGCTGTTGAGTCGTTCAAACAATCCGTCATTATGCCCCATCAACCAGATGACCAGTTTGCCTTTGGATTCGACCCGGGTATCGACAGAAGCATTTTCCAGATCCTGAGGCTTTTCTTTTGTTCCAAACACAAAGTTAATCTCTGGATACTCTTTTGTCCGAGGATCCAACTGACTGGCCCGAGCCTGCAAGCGATATCTCTGAGGCTGCTTGTCTTTTGATAGCGTTGATGCATTTTTATCAGCCGCATTTGCGTTCTGAGTAAAAGTTAGGACTGATACCAAAAACAAACAAAGCAGACCACTTTTCCAAACAGACATATCATTGACTCCAAAATCAGTTGTTAATTTGCAGTTTCAAGTTTGGCAGAGTTTAACGAGTTACTGCGATACATGTCATTCCTGCCGACAGACTTTGATCGTTCATGATCATTCATGATGAAATCTCCATCCAGAATTGGATTATTACCGCAATGAGTGTTAATATGATCATGCCACTGTACCCTGTAGCCGCAAACACTCATGCAATCCCAGAAAGATTCTGATCATGAAATTCGCATTGGCACTCATGCTGATTTTGATCTCTGCATTAATCAACACTTCCAATGGTTCCGATTTGGAAATCATTCGCTCAATTGGTGCATCCTGGAGAGAACAGGCTGGGATCATTGTCGAACTGAAAACGGATTGCACAAACTTTGAAGATGAACATTATCAGAAACTCGGACAACTCACTTCACTGAAATCATTATCGATCAGCGGCAAGAACCTGTCCGATCATCAATTGGAGATGCTATCTGGTTTAACCGAACTGGAATCAATCCTGATTAACGGCTCAGAATTGACCGATGAAGGCTATCGACATTTTAAAGCGTTTCAGAAATTGAAAACCTTATCACTATTCCATCCTTCCAGAAATTGTGAAGATTTCACCGGCTCTGGCCTGGCTTACCTGAAAGATCTGCCCAGGCTGGAGCGTTTGACCTTTGCCGGAGCCACCGCAGGCGATGAAGCTTTTGCAGCCGTAGGCAAGATTGCACAGTTGAAAGAATTTCGTCAGTGGCACAACTGGGAAACTCCCAATGCCATCAAACACCTGGTTGGCTTAAAGCAACTCGAATCACTCCAAATGGGACAACGCTTACCACGATGGGGGACATCGTCAGCTCCCAGTTTTGATGATGAAACTCTCGAAGTTATTGCTCAAATCAAATCCCTGAAACGCCTCACCTTTCAGGAAGCCCGCTTGAGTGCAGCGGGATTGTTGCAACTTCAGTCATTGCCAGAGCTGGAACAGGTTAAACTCAGCCTGATCGATATTTCTAAAAGTGATGTTGAAACTATTAAAGCCGAAATGCCTAATGTCAAAGTTGACTGGACACCATTAACTGAAACTGAAGACGAAGCCACTCTGAAGAAGAAACTCAAAATCTAATGTAGAAACAGATTCGAAATTTCGTTTAAACATCAATAACCAATATTTCACGTTAGTAACAAATAAATTTACAGAGTGGCTCATGGATGACTACGATTGACTGTTATCCTGATTCCGTATTCCTGACTGGAAAGTTCTTTCCATGCTTCATTGCCTCATTCTCCTGCTCACCTCTTTCCTGGTCATAAATTCTTCGCTGGCAGAAGAAAGTACACAATCCAGCATCAATTTGTTGAAGCAAGTTGATCCGCAAAAGCATGCAGTCGCCGGCAATTGGCAAATGACTGAAGCTGGCCTGCAGACAGATGCAATCACATCTTCTCGAATCACACTTCCTTATCAGCCGACTCAGGAATACGACTTCGAAGTGGAATTTACCAGGAAAAGTGGTGTGCATTCGATAGCAATCATTTTTGTAATGGGAGAGGGACAGGCCTCGTTTGAAGTTGATGCCTGGGGGCAGCATCTGGCTGGACTTCAGATGATTGATAACCGATCGATCCAGCAGAATGAAACTCGAACGGAAAATGTTACTCTTGAAAACGGACGCAAATATGAGGCTCGTATTGAAGTTCGAAGCTCCTTCGTAAAGGCTTATCTGGATGATCAGTTAATTGCCGACTACAAAACAGAGGGCTCCAACTTGAGCCTGCCCGATGTATGGAGAATGCCTCAAGCGGACTCACTCGGGCTTGGTGCCTATCAGGCAGAAACTCTTTTCCACTCTGCAGAAGTTCGCCTCATTCCAGATGGTAAGATGTTATTGGCAAAGAATTCCGTAAAACCTGAAGCGGTCCCTCCATCCGCTACTATAGAGCGTCCAGCAATGATGAAACCTGCTGAAACAAAAACCAGTTCCGGCAAACGTGTTCTCATTGTGATTGCCAATCAGGACTTCTTCTATCGTGAATATCACGATCCCCGTCAGGCACTCGAGCAGGCTGGCATTCAAGTTGAAGTGGCAGCCGGTCGTAAGCAGATGTGTTATCCACATGCCAACTCTGGACAACAGGGGAGCGGAGCCGTAATGCCTGATTTCGCAATCGCAGAGGTCGATTCGAGGCGATACGATGCAATCATGTTCTCAGGCGGATGGGGCTCTTCGATGTATCAATATGCTTTTGAAGGCTCCTACCACAATGCCGTCTATAATGGAGACTCCCAGATCAAGGCGGCAGTCAACCGACTCCTCAATGAATTTATCCAGCAGGATAAATATGTTGGCGCACTCTGCCATGGCGTTTCTGTCCTCGCCTGGGCACGTGTTAATAATCGCAGTATTCTACAGGGACGTCGCGCGGTCGGTTCACCTCGTCAAAGTCCCAGTGGCATTTATAACGGCCGACGAGATCAACCTCTTTCCCGCTGGAATGCAGAAGTCAATGGTGCCCGACTGACTCCCATCCGCTCGATTGGAAATCCGGGGACCTCAGCCGATGACGTTCTTGTCGATGGCAAACTGATCACCGGTGAGGACGATAACTCCGCCCTGCTCTTCGGGCAGACTCTCGCCAGATTATTAACGGATTCTCAGGATTAAGTTAAGCAATCAACTCATTAATCACACCTGATGAATCCTGGAACGTTTCGCCTGTTTGAACATCCAACCGGTCGAGCATCGTATGCCAGAGCCTTGAAAGCGGCGTATTGGTTGGCAACCGTAAATGCCCCTGATGAGCAATCCCGACTGCTTTTCCGCCGAACAGACAAGTCGGGAGTCGGTCTTTGGAATGCCCAATTCCCATGCCACTTGAAAAACCGAGCAGAGAATGATCGAGAAGCGTTGAGTTATCGATCTGCTTAAAGCTTTTGAGACGGTTGATGAAGTAGTCCCAGTGCGAAAGATAAATCCGGTCAACCTTGGCAAGTTCCGCCAGATTCTTGGGATCGTTACCGTGATGCGTTAATTCATGGAAACCTTTGGAGACGCCGAATTCATCGAACGTTCCTCCGCTGCTTTCCTGACGAACAACATAGGAGACCACTCGGGTGGAATCCGTTTCGAGAGCCAGTGCGATCAGATCGTACATCATTTTCGCGTACCGCTCATACACAAACTGACCACTCGGCATGTGGATCTGATAACTTTCGCTGAAATCACTCATCCCATTTGTGTCGACGGCTGGTTTCGGTTTCACGCTCCAGTCGATGTCACGTTCGAGCTGTTTTTCGACTTCTCGAACACTGCTGAAATACTCATCGAGTTTGACACCATCCTGTTGGCTGACATTTCGTTCCAGCCGTTTCGCATCATCCATGACAGCATCGAGAATGCTGCGTCGCTGACGAAATCCGGTTTGACGAATCTCCTGCTCTTCCGGCCCATCGACTTTGAACAGTCGATTGAACAGAATGTGAGGATCGTTCTCAGAAGCCAGCGGAATTCCATTTCGATTCCAGGACAATGTTCGCAGATTGCCACCAAACCCAGTCCCCCGATGGACACACATCTGCAACGAAGGAAACCGCGTTTCCCGGCCAATCTGCTCAGCTGCAAGCTGATCCATCGAGATTTCGTTTTTAATCGTGCCACTATCTTTGGCTTTCACACCCGTTGAAAATGTATAGTCTCCTTCGTGTCCACCGCCATGCTCCAGATAGGTTCCTGAGAGCACAGTGAAGTCATCTTTGTGTTTGCTCACGGTCTGCAGAGTTGGAGAGAGTTGATACTCTTTGCCTTCGGTTTCCGGTTCAAACTCCCGCATATTCATGCCGGTGCCGAAGTAGAATATTCCCATCCGTTTGGGAATTGCTTTCTCGATCCCAGCGGCTGCCTGAGATGTTTTGGGAAGCATCGCTTCGAGTAGCGGGAGAGCCATCATCGCTCCCGTCCCCCGTAAAACGGTACGTCGATCAATTTGGCGAGCATGTGTATTTCGCATCAGATTTGCCTCGTTCTTATTATAAAGATCGTGTGTTACTTGGTCAGAAATTCTTCAGAGACGACAATACCTTCGATTAGACTTCGCAGCGTATAATCATTGCTCTGGACCCGGCTGACCAGTTCATCAATTGTCTGTCGATCCGAAGGTTCGACGACTCTTCCCAATGCGTAAGTAAATAATTTCTCACTGAGTCCGCGGAGGAATCGTTCTTCCTGCTCTGCCAAAGCTGAGCGGAACTCTTCGACGGTTTCGAAATGAGTGCCGTTTGGCAAAGTTCCGCTCGCATCGATTTTGGCTTGATCGGGCCACCAGGGGCGTTCGCCGTCCTGCTTGACTCTCCATTGTCCAATAACATTGAAATTTTCCAACGCCAATCCGTACGGATCGATCTTTCGATGGCAACTCGCACAAGCTGCAATAGTTCGATGCTGATCCAGCCGCTGTCGGACAGTCAATAACTCACCCTGCACATTCGGCTCCACTTCTCCCACATTAGGAGGTGGAGGTTTGGGAGGATCGTTATACAAAACATCGAGGATATATTTGCCGCGTTCCACAGGCTTCGTACGATTTCCATCGCTTCCCCATTTATGAACAGCAGCCATCGTTGTCAAACCGCCTCGATGGGTCTCTGCCGGTAATGAGACGGGGACAAATTCATTTCCCGTCACTCCTTCAATTCCGTAATAGCGAGCCAGTGTTTCATTCGCCATGGTCCAGTTGCTGTTCAGAAAATTGAGGACGGATTTGTCTTTCCGCAGGATCTCCCTGAAAAACTCCAACGGCTCCTGATTGACAGCCTCATTCAAACCGGCATTACTGGTCTGATAGTATTCGCGATACAGATTTCGATCGACTGCAAATTTGTCAAATTCATCAACTTTGAGCCATTGTCGGGCAAATCCGTTTACCAGAGCGGATGAACGCTCATCCGCCAGCATTCGCTGCACTTCAGCCAGCAATGCCTCAGTAGAATCGAGCTCACCATTTCGTGCTTTGCGAAATAATTCGTTATCAGGAATCGAACTCCAGAGAAACAGGCTCAATCGCGTTGCGATCTCATACTGATCCAATTCTTCCCGTTCCTTCGTTTCTGAAACCGGTTCATTAATCAGCAGAAAACTGGGACTGCACAGCATTGCCACAATTCCCGACTTGATGGCATCCGGAAAAGTTACTCCATAGTCCAGTTCGCTATTAACGACATTCAAGATACTTTCGATCTCAACATCTTGAACCGGTCTGCGGTAAGCTCTCGGGAGCAGATTCTTGAAGATTTCATGGGCGTAAGTCAGGTTAAAGCCACTCTCGTTTAATCCGCGGGTAAAAATAGTTTCTGTACTTTTAGGTGGCCACTGGTCGTACAGAGGCCCTTCCAGTTCAATCCAGTCAAAGAAGATTCGCGGCATATGTTCGGTCGTGCGGGAATCGGGTTCGATCCGTCCCTGATTCGGAAATCCCTGAGCTCCCATTTGAGCACGAATGCGACCAGCCAGTTTCGAATTCCCCTCCGCACTCGCTTTCTCTGAAGTTCGCTGCAAATCGGTGTAATGATAGTTTACCGTTCCAAAGCTGGGGGAATCTTGAAACTCAATTCCGATTTCCTTTCCACCAGACACATCGAAATCTTGTTCGATTTCAATAATTTCCGGTTCCGTAAGAGTGCCGGGAACTTTGCCGAGATATAAATCTCCTTCTCCAGAACGATGGATGCGAATGTAAAGGGCTTCACGATCTTTCGGATCTGCTCCCAACCTGACTCGCAGACGATACCGTCCACGGATGGGAATCAATTCATTATTCCAGGGATGTCTCAACATTTCGTCGGAACGCATCCCTTGAGACATTGTAATGATGCCCTCATCATTCACGATTGTGGTGCGCGAATCTTTGATATATTCAATTCCTCCGCTGATCTCTTCGTATTCCATACGGTTGCGTCGTGTCGGCACCGGAGGTGGACCGGTTTGGATCGCTTTGTCGGCAATCATCTGAGCGACATCGAAATAGGTCTCCATCAAAGAAGGATCAACCATTAATGCCTTACTGACTTTATCGAATCCGTTCAGGCTTCCATCTGGCGGTAGTAAATCGAGTGGCCCTTCTCCGCTGACAAATTCCACTTTGAGTAAATCGCGAACTGCGTTTGCATATTCAGTCCGACTGAGTCGCCGCATCAGTTCACGACCACCGGTTCCTTTTGCCAGTGTGCTGGCGTATTGAATTTCCGTCGCGATCCAGTCCGTAATGATCTCGGCACTTTCGGGAGTCGGCTGAGGCTCATCGGCAGGAGGCATTTCACCAAGATTCATCCGATCCATCACCTCGACCCAGGTCGCCAGGGATTGTGAATCAGAAAAATCGGCTTTAAGAGTATCGAGTCTTAAATCGCCCTCCTGCAAATCTGCTCCGTGGCAGGCAATACAGTGATTCGAAAGCAGTTTACTCACATGAGTCTGATAAGTACCTGGATCTGACAGTGCTGGTTTTGACAGTGATTGAGACTGCACAATATTGCTATTGAATATTGCGATCATACATAGCGTCAGGATCAACAGAATGGATTTCCGCATCATCATGAATTCTCGATTAATCATTCTTTCCAGGTTGCCGTATAGGGGATTACGCCGGTGTTCGTCATCAGCTGATTCAACTTCAGAATTTGATCCTCTGTAATTTTCGTACCATTTCGAGGCAACCATAATTCTCTCAGCCAGGTTGCAGAGCTCATCTTCATGATTCCGGCATTAGTGAGAGCCGCAGGTGGACGATATCCCTGATAAACCAGTTTCAACTTCAGGAGAGAACGACATTGAGACAGATAATCAAATGCGACATCCGTCAAGGCTGGTGTGATGAGCGTCAGATCATTGAGTTGAGGCAAATTGCACAGTGGTCCCAGCCCTTTTCCAGTCACATTTTCAGAATAGAGCATCAAACTCTTCAACTGATTAATTCGCCCCAGTGACTGCAGTCCCTGATCGGTAATTTGGGGGGTGAATAAGATCAGCTGTTGAATCGAATAGGCAGCGGCAAGATCTTTAATACCTTGATCGGTCAGTTCTTCACTACGAAACTGCACACTGCGGATTCGTGGAATTCGTGCCACAGCAGCAGCCGCTCGATCCCCTGCTCCAACCTGCTTCAGTTCCACATATTGCAATCGGGATAATGCCGACAATTCTACAAAGTCTTTATCCTGCATCTGCGGGCAATCTTCAAGCTGAAGTCGTTGCAGGTGCTTGAGCTGAACGATGACATTCATTGCCTTTCCAGTCAACTCGGGTTGTCTGGAGATTGTCAGGGTTTCGAGCAGAGGGAATTCAACCAGAGTTAACACGCCTTCATCGTTCAATTTTCCGGGGGTGTTGTAAATCCCTGTCAATGTCATTCCCTTCAACGGGCAGCCGACAAAGTTTTTGAGGAATTCTCCCGTCGCTTCATTTTCGTCAATATGAAGTTGCTCTAAGCTTCTGTTTCCGCTGATCGATTTCAGTCCCTGATCTGTCAGTCCACCGCCTGTTCCGAAACATCGAAAATCGGTAAGAGATTTCAAAGACGCCAGAGATTTTAGGTGACTATCATTTAAGGGTCGTGAACGTGGGAAATGCAGGACTTTGAGATTCTTCAGCTTAGAGAGGACCGATAAATTCACTTCATCGGGATTGACATTATCTCCAAGTTCAAGCGATTCCAGTTCTGATAATTCCGCAATTGCGTTGAATGCGCTCTGAGAAATCAAAGCGTCTCGCTGTCGCCAGCCGAGGTTCAATCGCTTAAAGTCGCGAAGTTCCGACAATGCATAAATCGCACTCTCATCGATTTGATTTCCGGAAAACCGAACTTCAAGATCAAGACCCCGCGAGGAAAAGATTTCACCCCCTGCGGCCTCAATTGATTGAATCGCCTGCTTTTCACTTTCATAGTCTACAAGAGCATTTCGCGGGATATTTTCTCCCGCCTCCCGCACAATGCGAAATCCGATATAGCAAGCCGCATCTTCGCGATCCCAGTAGGTTCGATTGGATGAACGGCAAGGCAAGTCGCCGTTGTACCAGCAACCGCCGCGAATCGTGTGGAAGTCGTTTGTGCTGGTCTGAGGGCGATCTCGATTGACCGGATCGAGAGCCGTCAATGTCGGCTTATTGTATTTCGGTCGGCTGAAATCTTTGTAGACGGTATCCAGCCATAAATCTTCGCACCATTCCCAGACATTGCCGTGCATATCATGCAAACCCCATGGATTGGCCTGAAAGTTTCCGACCGGAGATGTAAACACGAATCCGTCCTCGGGGGCATTTTCCCAGTCCAATAACCATTGCCGCTCAGCGGCATGCTTACGGAACTTTTCCAGCTCGGCATTTCCCAGATTTCCGTATTGATGTACGACTCCTTTCGCGTTGTCTCCAAATGAAAAGTAAGTCTGTGTTCCCGCTCGACAGGCAAACTCCCACTCAGCCTCTGTGGGTAGGCGATAAGTGACTCCCTCTTTATTGCTTAGCCATTCACAGAAGGCTTTGGCATCTGCATGACTGATGCCAACAACTGGGTGATTCGGTTTCTGTTCAAATCCCGGATTTTTCCAGTTGAACTTTTCACTCCGAGTGAAATCATAAGATTGATAGAGCGGCTTCTCTTCCGGCGTCGGCTCCCAGCCAACCATCTGCGTCTTTGCCGTTTCAGCTGAGGTCTGATAACCCGTCGCTTTCACAAATGCCTGAAACTGAGCAACCGTCACTTCTGTTTCGGCGATATAATACGGCTTCGTGATCCACGTCACATGAGCAGGATCTTCCGCATTGCCGTAAAACTGACCAACGGTCGAGAGAGGGAAATCCTGTTCCAGAACTCTTTCGCCCCCCGACATCCCCTGAATGAAACGACCACCATGAATCAGACGAAGTTTCGTCCCCAACGAATCGTTGACCGTTTCCTGTGCATTCAGTATTGAACTTGAAAAACACAGGCAGATTATTACAAGAAGAATCGCTCTTAATAATTGCATTAAAGTGACAACATACTTGCGGCATATGAATTCGTGAACTCCGATACATTATGGCAGACAGACGTCCATATTGCTATCCCATTTCATCAAAATTCAATTCATCACAAAGCGTCATTCCGCAATGATGTATTCTACTCAGGAAGCTCCTGCCCTCGCGTTTCTGGCAAGAAACAGATGATCAGAATCCCCAGCAGAAACAACAGTGAAAGTCCCGTTACTGCCCTATGAAGTCCGATCCCTTCCATTGCTTTCAGTTGACCGGAAAACAAGAGTACGGGCACTGCCATCAGTCGGCCCCCATTGAAGCAGAAACTGGTACCCGTGGCGCGCAGATGTGTCGGGAACAATTCTGGAAAGTAGACCGCATAACCGGAGTGTATGCCAAGCGTCAGAAAACCGAAGACCGGCAGCAGAATCAAAAGCTGTGTATAACTTTGTGGCACGAAGCAGACGATGGGAACAATAATTAATGCCAGCGTTTGAAATACGATGAATGTTGGCTTGCGTCCGAATTTCGCACACAAGGGACCAAAAGACAGCAAACCTAATCCACCTCCAGTAGCCTGCACAATCCCGTACGCAAATTTCGCGGTCGAACTGGCTTGTTCTTTAGAGATTCCATCATCCATCAGGCGTTCTAACGCCAGATCCTGACCAGCCACCGTCACCGACCAGAATGTCCCCAGTCCGACAGCAGCCAGGAACATTCCCAATATTGCCCGAGTCGCCCAGCGGGGATTCAGCAATAAGTCCCCATAACTGCCCCATTGTTTTAAGGTGTCTGTCGTACGGCCCTTCTTCCAGGCATCGGTTTCTTTGACACTGGCCCGCACCCACAAAATCAACAATGCAGGAATGATTCCAATCAAGTAAGCGTATCGCCATTGGGTTCCCACCAGAATACCGGCAATTGCTGCCAGCCAGGTTCCTAGAATACTGGACGCGTGGAAAATTGAGGAGGCCTGGGCCCGGGCTTTCGTTGGGAATACTTCCGCGACCAGACTGGCCGCCACCGCCCATTCTCCCCCGACTCCCATCGCAACGAGAAATCGGAGAGCCGCGACCTGCCAGAGGCTATCGACGAAATAGGTGAGTCCCGAGAAAACGGAATAGAACAGAATTGTGACGATCATCATGGAACGACGGCCGTAACGATCAGCCAGCGATCCAAACAGCAAACCACCGAAAGTCCCCCCGGCCAGAAAGATGCCAAGGAAGTAATCGCCATATCGCTTTACCGCATTCACATCACCATCGAGAATTTCCATCAGCATATCTTGTCGGGTGATATTGAAGATTTGACCTTCATAAACATCGAACACCCAACCAGCCGAGGCGATGATCAACACAAGCCATTGATAGCGGGGAATCCCCTCGTACCATTTTTCATTTGTCACTGCCGGGGGATCGTTTTGTGTCATAGATGGCTCGCTCGAGTGAATGTTTGATAATGTCAATTAATCTTGGGACTGTGCCCCGAATGGTTAGTGGACGAAGTCCACAATTGGACTGCAGTTTGAGGATCGATTCTGCAGTGAACTTCTTACGGCTGCGCCGCCCTGAAAGAATCTTTCAGGGCCACCCTGCGAAGTTGCACTATCTGTTTTATGAATTCGGAGCCTTAAACGCATGTGTCTGCATATTCCCCAATGAAGCAACAATTTTCCTCGGCCCTTCAAATGTCCGGCGAGCATGCATCACGACGCGATTGTCAATCAGCACGGTGTCTCCCGGTTTCCAGTTCATGTCAAAAGTAATTTCATCGGCAATACGAATGGCGGATTGCACGGCCTCAGTATCCAGAGGCTGTTCGTTACCATGCCGGATGGCACGTGAAGGATCGTTTCGTTCGTCCTTCCAGCCACTCCATGCGGCAATCAACTGATTGAAAAACGTTTTGCGACCATCGGGCAGCGTCATAATCGCAGGTAAGACGGGTGTTGTCGCTCGCAGGCAATCTTTATCGAGCCATTCCCAACTGTATTTCAATTCCTGCAGACGAGCCTCGGCCTCTGCTTTTGTCTGCACACCTAAAGTGCTTTGCCAGCTGCGCCCCATCCCCGAAAACTGATCGTCTGCTCCTGGCATTACATTCGAGTATTTGAGCCCATACTGCTCACAATCAGTGACAAACTGAGGATGTTCATCTGCAAGTCGATCCATCAGAATATCCGACCGACACAACGGAGTCGCTCCTCCTTCTTTTGCGGCGATCTCACTATAAAACAGAATGAATTCTGGATAGAACGGGGTTTGCGCCATTTCATGGTGAAAGAAAATCTGCACTTCCGGCGGAGCTTCATTGGCAGAGAAAACTCGCTCCGTTCTATTGATTCGCACAGCATTGGAAAGCGATTTCTTGTAAGGAAAGTTTGCGATTCCCAACGCTTCCACAAACTGATCGAAATGCTCGACCGTGTTGATAGGAAAATCACGAAATAAAATCGTTCCATGTTTTGTCGCCAGATCCAGCAACTCAGTCTTTCTGTTCCCGGTCCATTCCACGACATCAGCGATTGTTCCGACTTCTGTGTCAGATAAATAAACATACGGAAAAACCGTCTCTCCATAGGCTTGCTGCCCCACAGGAGCCCCCAGGCTGACGGTCTTATTGAACGCATCATGATTGGATGTTGAAATCATACTTATATCCTATTTGAAATTTATCTTAACGATTATTGACAGTCACAACCTGTCACACCAAAGTTCAGACTTTGAGTTCCCATCGATGTAGCGATAAAGCAGCCGCGCCTTTTGCTCCTGCTAATTCTCCAAGCTGTGTCGATACAATTTCGGGTAACAGTCCACTTTGCTGATTCAGGCATCTTTGGACTTCCTCGCATAGCGGACTCATGAATGCCTCCTCGAGCTCTGCGAGCGGGCCCCCAATGACGATCCTTTGAGGATTTAACATCAATGAGATCTGAGAAATTACGCGACCAACGGCACAGGCTGCAATTTTCAGGATCTTCAATACAGAAGAATCACACTTTTCAGCAGACTCCAGTAAACCATCAACGGAAGTATTGAGTGTTTCCAGAATCGCTCGCAGTGATGCGATGTCTTCCAGTGGGATTGATTCCTGAATTTTTTTATTCAACGAAGAATCGCAAACTGGCCAGGTCCCAATTTCACCCGCCAAGCCTCCGCTTCCACGATAGAGTTCGCCATTGAGAAAGATCCCTGCTCCGATTCCACTCCGGATTCCAATACAGATGAAATTCTGGATGTTACGCGCCTGTCCAAACCAGCGTTCCGCCATCGCCATGACGCGAACATTGTTTTCCAGATAAACGGGTACGCGAAAAGCACCTTGAACAATTCTCTTCAGAGGGAGATTCGTCCAATCCGAAATGAATCGATAATGCAACCCCGTCGTCGCTTCTTCATCGAGTGTTCCAGGAATCGCCAGTCCGATGCCTAAAAGTTTCCGTCCCCGAAACCGGACCTCTCGGATTACCTCCTGGATTTGCAGGATGACATCTGCTGCTTTTGCCTGACTGGGCAGATCCCTCGAATGCTGTTTCAATAACTGCTGCGAAAAATCAACGCTTACCGCATGAAGGCGACGGGCATCAAAATCGACACCAATAAACTGCCCAGCGGTCGGATTCGGCTCCAGAAGTTTTGGAGGTCGGCCGAGCCCCCATTCCTCCGGTACAGACTCTTTCAAGATCCCCTGCTCAACGAGGCGGTCGATTTGAATTCCCATCGTTGAAGGAGCAATTCCCAGTTGCTTCGCCAGCTGCACCCGCGAAGTCGCATTGGCCAGACGAATCTCGCGAACGATCGTGTTTTCAATAGTGCGGGAATTCAACAAGGACTCCTTTCGAGGAATGTGCAGTTATTTCGATATCGAAATATAACCTGCAAGTCAAATCTAAAATGAAAGAAACTTCGATTTCCTGAAAAGTTTGCAGATACTATTGCGTTCCCACTTTTTAGCGATCAGAATAAATTTGATATCAAAATAACTTCAGAGGCAAGGAATTCATCATGGGATTGGATCATCTGCTCACTCGACGCGATGTTCTCGGTGCAACGGCGGGAGCACTCGCTGCGGCTTGCACGTATGGATTACGTGCCGACGAAAAACCAGCCTCGAAGCGCTCTGCCCTTGAACAACCACGCATTGCACTCCTGGGGGCGGGTTGGCGTCCAGATATTAAGCGTAATGGCAGGGGGATCGCGATTGGCAAACAAGCGGTTCAGCATGCGGAAATGGGAATTGTGTGTGATGTCGATTCCGATGCAGTAGCCTACGCCTGCCAGACGATCTGTCAGGGAGATAGCCAAATCTCTGATGATTACCGCAAAGCCCTTGAAAGCGACGATATTGATGCCGTGATCATTGCTACGCCCGATCACTGGCATGCCAAGATGTCGATCGAAGCGATGCTGGCTGGGAAAGATGTCTATTGCGAAAAGCCAGCAACTGTCACGATCAATGAAGGCCGTCTAATGGCTGATGTCGTCAAAAAAACGGGACGCATTTTGCAGGTTGGCACACAACAGCGAACCGAGTCTGATCATCGCTTTGCGACTGCCGTTGCTCTCGTTCAGGAAGGTCGCATTGGCAAACTTCAGCGAATTGTAATTGGAGTCGATCCAGGCAATATCGGCGGTCCATTCCAAACCTCTTCTCCTCCCCCTGAACTCAATTGGAATATCTGGCAAGGTCCCGCAGCCGAACATGATTATATTCGAGAACGAACACACTGGACCTTCCGCTGGTGGTACGAATACGCAGGAGGGAAACTGACCGACTGGGGTGCCCATCATGTCGATATCGCTCAGTGGGCCATCGGTCAACTCGATAGCGGTCCCTCACGGGTCCGTGGACAAGGCGTCTTTCATGTCCCCTATGAAAACGGTTATCCCACTCGAACCGATACCTTCAATACTCCATCGACATTCGATGTCCAATGCCAGTTTCCCGACGACATCACGATGGTCATCAACAGCGGAGAAAACGGCATCCTCTTCGAAGGAACCGAAGGCCGCTTTTTCGTCAATCGCGGTAAACTCACAGGACTACCCGTTGAGCGTTTGAAAAAGGATCCCCTGCCTAAAGACTATCTCGAACGCATTTACGACGGCCCTCCCCCGGATTCCCACATGGCTAACTTCTTCGATTGCATCAAGACTCGCAAACAACCGGTTTCCGATATGGCATCCCATCAGCGAACTATCACAACATGTCACCTGGCTAACCTGACGTTACGATTAGGCCGAGAACTTCAATGGAATCCTGAGACCGAGACCTTCATTAATGATTCCGAAGCCGACCGGTTCATCACTCGCAAAGCCAGACCCGGTTTTGAAATTCAGATGTAAAACTTTACAAGCGACAACCGAAAGCAATCCATACTTGAAAGAAAATGATGACGCAGCAAGCTGACAATTCCACCAAGAACATTCGTTTCGGCTTAATTGGTTTCGGGGCCTGGGGCAAACATCACGCCGATGCGATTGATAAAACAGACGGCACAGAACTTGTCGGCATCTCTGCACGGAGCGAAGCCTCTTGCTCTGAAGCTCGTGATACTTATGCCGACGCGAAAGTTTACTCAAACTACGAAGACCTGCTGGCAGATGATTCCATTGAAATTGTTGATATCGTTGTTCCCAGTTATCTGCATCATGAAATTGCCTCGAAAGCACTCAAAGCCGGAAAGCATCTGTTACTCGAAAAGCCAATGGCCATTTCGATGTCCGAATGCGATGACCTGATCAACATCGCCAGAGAACATAAGCGGATCTTTGCCGTTGGACACGAATTGCGATTGTCGTCATTATGGGGCAAGGTCAAAGACCTCATCGAAGAGGGCTACATTGGCGATCCCCAATACGCGTTAGTCGAACTTTCTCGCAATCCGTATCGACAGGGAGCAGATGGATGGCGATACGATATCAGCCGCGTCGGGAACTGGATTCTTGAAGAGCCAATCCACTTTTTCGACCTTGCTCGCTGGTATCTCGCACAAAGTGGCGATCCCATTTCTGTCTACTCCTCCGCAAACTCCCGGCAACCCGACCATCCCGAATTACAGGACAATTTCAGTGCGATCATGAAGTTCGATAAAGGTGCTTATGCCGTTGTGACACAAACACTCAGTGCCTTCGAGCATCATCAAACAGTGAAAGTCACCGGCACCAAAGGAGCATTGTGGGCCAGTTGGAGTGGAGCCATGGACCGCACCCGTCACCCGACATTTTCGCTACGAGGGTTCAATGGAGACAATGTCGAAGAGATCCCCATCGAAAAAATGACCGGCGAGCTTTACGAACTCGAAGATCAAATCGCGATGCTGGTCGAAACCATCAACAGCGACACTCCACTCGCCTGCACTGCCGAAGATGGTCGCTGGTCGGTCGCGATGTGCCTGGCTGCTCAACAATCTGTGGAAACGGGATTACCCGTTTCATTTCAGGATTTCTTGAAACGTTAAAGTCGTATTGAACTCTCTCAGAGTAGTAATTCGGCTGAGATTTCGTGATGATGCAGTCTCAAATCTGGAGATTCGTTTCATTCTCGGAGTTCTCATAATGTTTAGTCGTATCTCATTCAGTGCTTGTCTTTTGCTGCTGATAGCGATTCCGTTACATGCCGCTGATCTCCCTCTGGCTGCCCCCGAATCCGTAGGGATGTCTTCCTCAAAATTGAATCAGATCAATGAGTTGATGAATCAGCAGCTGGAGGATGACAAACTTGCAGGAGGAGTGGTAATTGTCGCTCGCAAAAGCAAGGTTGTTTTCTTCGAAGCTTATGGGCATCGAGATCTGGCTAACGATAAGCCCATGGAAAAAGACACGATCGTCCGTCTGTATTCCATGACAAAATCAATCGCTACCGCTGCAGCAATGGTGCTTGTCGAAGAAGGCAAACTGGAAATCGATGCTCCCGCTTCCAAATACGTACCCGTTCTCTCCACAGTTAAGGTCTGGACAGAAGAGGGCCTGGTCGAGCCGAAACGAGAAATCACAGTTGCCGACTTAATGCGTCACACAACTGGTTTTGGACGCGGAGGTGACGATGCTGTTGGTAAAGCGTTTAATAAGGCCAAACTCTCGCAGTCAAAAGATCTCGATGATTATGTGAATCGACTGGCAGCCGTCCCGCTGGCTTATCAACCGGGAGAAGAATGGATCTATTCCAACTCCATTGATGTCCTCGGACTGATCGTCCAGAAAGTCTCCGGCCAGCCATTCGGCGAGTTTCTGCAGGAACGCTTTTTCGATCCCCTCGATATGACGGACATCGGCTTTTATGTTCCTGTTGAAAAACTAGATCGATTTGCCGTCAACTACAAACGCAGTGAAGACGGTCTCATCCCGATTTCCAATTCCGAAACAGATGCTCGCTATCACAGTATGCCAGCAGTCCAATCTGGAGGCGGAGGACTGGTTGGTACAGCAGCTGATTACATGAAATTCCTACTTATGATTGCCAACGGAGGCCAATGGAATGGTAAGCGATACCTGTCTCCCGAAACCATCAAGCTGATGACGACAAATCAACTTCCCGAGGCTGCCTTTCCCATCAGTTTCGGCTCACAGGTTCGACATGGCACAGGCTACAGTTTCGGTTTCAATGTTCGCACGGCCGACACCGAATGGGATCCTGCAGCCCGCGTCGGGGAATACGGCTGGGGAGGAGCCGCTTCCACCCATTACTGGGTCAGCCCGAATGACGACGGCCTGATCGTTGTCACACTCGAGCAGATAATGCCTTATACATTTGATACGGAATGGCTGCTCAAACCTGTCATATATGACGCGATCAATGATAATTAATTAATGGGATTGAGTGGCAACCGTGACAGGAATTGAACTTGCAGCAGTCCTGTTTGGACTGGCATGTGTCTGGCTGACGATCCGTCAAAACATCTGGTGCTGGCCAACGGGTCTGGTTCAGGTCATTTTGTATGTCATTATCTTTTATCAGGTGAAACTCTATTCGGATTTGATTCTTCATCTGGTTTATATTGGAATGCAAATTTACGGCTGGCATCACTGGCTGTACGGCGGAAAAAATCAAGAAGCTTTGCCAGTTTCCACCCTCACTTCTCAGCAAAGGGGTTTTTGGATACTCATTGCTGGCCTGATTACACCCCTCTGGGGTTTTGGCATGGCCAAATACACCGATGCCACATTCCCCTATGGAGATGCTTTCACCACGGTGGCAAGTTTGATCGCTCAATGGTTACTGGCTCAAAAGAAACTCGAATCATGGTATTTCTGGATCGCTGTTGATGTCATTGCTATTGGGATATATTGGCAAAAGAACCTGGTGTTAACAGCTGGATTGTATTCCGTCTTTCTGATTCTGGCTGTTATAGGTCTACTCGCGTGGAGGAAAGCATTTTCGAGTAACAGGAGTGAGGCTATATGACTTCAGGCCTGGTCCTCGGAAAGTTTGCCCCCTTACACAAGGGGCATCAACTCCTCATTGAAACGGCTCTTCAAGAAAACGAGCATGTGATCGTTATGATCTATCATTCTCCTGAGGTCACCACCATCCCCCTTCCTGTCCGTGCGGGATGGATAAAACAACTCTATCCACAAATCGAAATCATCGAGGCTTGGGATGGTCCGATGGAAGTGGGTGATACTCCCGATATCAGACTCAGACATGAGCAGTATCTCTTGAAGAAACTGGGGACACAGGCCATCACGAACTTCTATTCCAGTGAATTTTATGGTCAGCATGTCAGTGAAGCATTAGGAGCAAACGACCGTCGTGTCGATTCGAAACGCACCCAAATCCCTGTCTCCGCAACGGTAATACGTGATAATCCTTTTCAGAATCGAAAATATCTTGCTCCAGTTGTGTATCAGGATTTAATCACAAAAGTCGTTTTTCTGGGAGCTCCTTCGACTGGTAAAACGACCTTGGCCCGTGAACTAGCCAACATTCATGAGACTGTCTGGATGCCCGAGTACGGTAGAGAGTACTGGGAGAAACATCACAGTGAAAGACGACTAACAATGGAGCAAATGATCGAAATTGCAGAAGTCCATCGTCAAAGAGAAAATGCCCTTATCCACCAAGCGAATCGATTTCTTTTCGTCGATACCGATGCGACTACCACTTCTATGTTTTCGATGGCTTATCACAATCAGGTCCATCCACGATTAGCCGAACTCGCCTCAGAAACGAAAAACAGGTATGACTTATTCTTCCTCTGCGGGGCTGAAATTCCATACGATGATACGTGGGATCGATCCGGTGATGCAGATCGTCAGGTCTTCCAGGAGCAAATCAAGTCCGATCTATTACTACGACATCTTCCGTTCATTACACTCATTGGGACTTTGGAAGAACGCTTGAATATTGTTAATAATATCCTGCAGAACTTTGATAAATATCGTCCTTTAGGCGATCAACTCCTTAATTGGCTGCCATTGAATTGATCGGGATTATTTCGACCCGTCATTCCCCTTATTATTGATTGACCAAAAAAATGAAAATATCCTGTATCAGTGCTTATCAGGTAAACTTGCCCTTGAAAGAAGGATCTTACAAGTGGTCAGGAGGGAAATCGGTCTCAGTATTCGACAGTACGATTGTCTGTGTGGAAACAGATTGCGGAATGAAAGGCTATGGCGAAGTCTGCCCGTTAGGACCGTATTATCTTCCCGCCTATGCCGAAGGAGTTCGCGCGGGAATCCGTGAATTGGGCCCCCATTTGATCGGTATGGATCCACGCGAGTTGAGTCAGCTGAATCACCGTATGGACGCCGCATTTAAAGGCCATCCCTATGTCAAATCGGGAATCGATATTGCCTGCTGGGATATTCTGGGAAAAGTAACAAACCTGCCGGTCTCGATTTTACTGGGAGGACGATTCGGGGAGTCCGTCAGACTCTATCGTGCAATTTCTCAGTTACCACCAGACGAGATGGCTCACAATGTCAATCAGTATCGAAACGAAGGCTACACACGATTCCAACTCAAAGTTGGCGGGGATCCTGATACCGATATCGAACGCATCCGGGCAGTCTCCGCCGTTCTGGGGGCTCAGGAGCGACTCGTCGCTGATGCCAACACCGGCTGGACACAGCATGAAGCGATGAGAGTCGTACGAGCGGTAAAAGATCTGGATGTTTATATCGAGCAACCCTGCTTAACCTATGAAGAGTGCCTCGCTATTCGCCAACATACCAATCACCCTTTCATACTCGACGAAAACATCGACAGTCTGGCGATGTTGATGCGAGCCAAGCAAGATCTGGCTATGGATGTTGTCAACTTAAAAATCAGCAAGCTCGGAGGCTTAACCCGAGCCAGACAGGCTCGGGACCTGTGCGTTTCAATGGGGATCGCAATGACTCTCGAAGATTCCTGGGGCGGAGATATTGCCACAGCTGCAATCGCACATTTCGCCCATAGTACTCCAGAGGAGTTTCGGTTTACCAGCACAGACTTCAATAGTTATGTCACTGTCGAAACAGCTCTTGGAGCTCCCAAACGACATCAGGGCTTTATGACAACCAGCAAAGAACCTGGACTGGGAATCACTCCTATACCAGAAGTACTCGGTCAGGCGGTTGTTCAGATCAGTTCATAGTGCGACCGCTCCCTGAAATAAACTCAGCGAACAGTCATTCCTCAAAGAGACTGATAAAACACTTGAACCACTCTGATTATCGACTTAGTTAGTCGTCCCTGCATAACC
>DEML01000043.1:1093-18873 GCA_002359185.1 Planctomycetaceae bacterium UBA2671 | reverse complement strand
GGTCCGGGTGCGGTTTGGGTTTCAGAGGAAGAAATTCAGGCGATCGCCGAGTATCTGGAGAAACCGATCGGCGAAATTAGGCTGATGCACACCCGGCCTCTGAGGGGGCAGAAATCGTTGACGGAATTTGCGAACGGCGATTGCACCTTTTTCGATAGCCGGGCTCGTAAGTGTACGATTTATCCGGTCCGTCCGGTTCAGTGTCGCACCTGGCCATTCTGGCGCTCGCATTTAACCGATGAAAAAACCTGGAACGACCTGAAACAGAATTGCCCAGGCATTAATAAGGGAGAGCTCGTTCAACTTGAAGTGATAGAATCCCGGGCAGCAGAACGCGAGTTGTAAATCAAATCGACTCTGGAATCATTCCGGCTGACAGTTGGGGCAAAAGAACGTTGAGCGTTGGGCCTGGACAATTCGCTGGATTTCTGAACTCTGGCATCGTGGGCAAAGGGTGTCCTGCTTCATATAGACGCGATGTTCATTCTGATAACTGCCATCCCGATTGAGGGCGTTGCGGTAGGTGCCGTCGGATAGAGTGGAGCCTTCGTATTGAATCGCTTTCTTGAGAATGAATAACGTCGATTTGCTCAGGCGAATGCACTCAGCAGCTGAGACTTGATTCGCGGGTTTCTGCGGCGAGAGTTTCGCTCGATATAAAATTTCGCTGGCATACAGATTTCCAATCCCGGCGACAAGTTTCTGATCAAGCATCGCCACTTTGAGTGGGCGGGAAGTTTTCTGCAATTGTGTGATCCAGAGTTTCGAGGTCATATCGAGGGCATCGGGACCAAGTCTCTTAGGACCAAGTTGCTCGGCATATTCTTCTGCGGAATACAAACGAATCGTCCCCAGTCCCCGTCGATCCCAGAACCACAAGTCGTGGGATTCTTTTTTTTGAGCGAGCGTCCATTGAAATCGAAGATGGTCCTGCGTCGGAGCATCTCTCAGCAGCATCAATCCCGTCATACGGGGTTCGATGACAAACAGATCACCTGAGGAAAGGGTGAGTTTCACTCGCTTGGCTCGGCGGTCGACAGAATCGATTGTTGTTCCGATCACTCGCTTACGAATATTGTTCAATCCGGGAGTTATGGAAATCGGCTTGCGAGAACATTTGGGAAGCGTGACGGCCGTTATCGTGCCCCCAACGACGCAGTCACGAATTCCCCGGACCATGGTCTCTACTTCTGGAAGTTCCGGCATAATCGTGAAACTCGTTGAATAACTGTCAGAATCGTCATAACCGTCGAAAGAGGCTCATATTCGATGAATTGCCTGAGCGGAGACTCATTCTAGCGGCTGTTCGGTTTCTTTCGAGTCCATCGATTCAGACTGCAGGAAACCGCCGGATTTTCCGGAAAGTGCTTGACGTTGCCCGACTTGTGGACGATCCTATGAGATACCGGTTACCGGTTTAACTCCTGAGCTTTCATTCCGACTGAACAATGTTTCTGTTTACGGTTGCTTCACGCGCCCGAAGAGGTCTCACATTATGAGCCAAGTCACTGTTAAAAAAGTTTCCCGCCGTGCGATCTGGATCACGGCCTGTCTTTGTCTGTTTGCCTTTTCCACGAGCGTCTCTCAGGCGGCTACTCCGTCTGAACAGATTGCCGCTCATCTGGAAGCAGGCGAGTTTCAGCCAGCCGTCGAGCTGGCTGCTTCAGTTGAAAATGCCGATCTGAAAAGCGAGTTGCTTTCTCAGATTGCCATGGCACAAACTGCCGATCAGCAATTTGAAGCCTCCCGGGCAACTCTCAATCGCATGCCCTTGAATGCCGATCGTGCCAACGCAACCGCTGCCCAGGCTCGTCAGCAATCTCTGCAAGGTGGTGGAGCCGACTTTGAATCACTGATCTCTCTGATCGAAACCGTTGTTTCACCACTCACTTGGGAAGCCGTCGGCGGTTTGGGAACAATTAACGACTTCGACACCGGTGGCGGAATTTATGTCGATGCCAACGGCATGGTCGCAAAAATGACCACAACCGAGCAGAACAATCGTCTGAAAGAACTGGCCCTCGAAGCTCGTCAGGCCAGCTTGAACAATGACATGGCTGCTCCAAGCAACCTGCGAATGGTTTCTTTGACTCGACTCGAAAAAGCGGTTCAGGACCGGATTGCCCAGGGACTGCCCGTTGCCGATTCCATGCAGAATCTGGCCGGGATTTATCAGGTACAACACATCTTTGTTTATCCTGAATCAGGCGAAATCGTCATCGCTGGTCCAGCAGCTGGCTGGAAATACACCGAAAGCGGATACACCGTCAGCTCACAGTCTGGTGTCCCAACTCTGCAACTTGATGATCTGGTCACGTTGCTGCGAACATTCGGACCAGAAGGCGAACGGATTTTTGGCTGCTCAATCGATCCACGTCCCGAAGGTTTGAAAGACCTTAAAGACTATGTGGCCAAGTCTCAGGCAGGCGGAGCAATATCTTCACGAGCTGTCCGCAGCTGGACGAATCAGCTGCAACGCAAACTCGGCGAGCAGGATGTGACCATTTATGGTGTGCCCGTCAGTTCACGAGTTGCCCGCGTGATAGTCGAAGCCGACTTCCGCATGAAACTGATCGGAATCGGCAAACTCGAAGGTGGCTCAAATATTCCTGATTATTTCGAACTGATGACCGCCGCTCAAGCCGCGGACATGTCCAGCCTGGATGCCCTTCGCTGGTGGTTGTCACTCAAATGTGAATCGATCCTCAAGAGCAACGATTCCGACGCTTACGAATTGCGAGAGTCTTCAGTTCTGTGCCAGTCTGAAAACCAGTTCATCAACAAAGATGGTGAACGGGTTGCCACAGGAACTGCAGAGGCCAACAATCAGCAGTTCGCCAATAACTTCACGAATCACTATTCCGATCTGTCTCGCGACGATCTCGTGTTTGCCGATCTGCAGAATGTTTTTGATCTGGCTTTGATTTCCGCTCTGATCAATCAGCAGCAGTTGGCTCAACAGGTCAACTGGGACTTGGGCAGCTTTGCGGCTCACGGCGATTATCATCCTGCCACTTACGAAGCTCCTCAGACTGTCGATTCTGTTGTGAATCACAAAGTCTTCAACGGCAAAAACATCGTTGTCCAGGTTGCTGGTGGTGTCCAGGTCGATGTTTCTGCGGCTCTCTCAAAATTGACCGCGACCGACCGACTGGAAAACGCAGCCGAGCAGGCTCAGGCTGGAAATCTGCCAGTTGGCCGCTGGTGGTGGGATGCGAAAAAAGCCCAGTAATTATTGTGTGGAATTAGCAGATTATACAGAGCCGGATGTTTTCGCATCCGGCTCTTTTTGTTGGATTATCGGTATATTTAAGCAGTAGGGTCCGCTGTGCGGACCATTCCCTTGTGATTACAACCTAATAATACGTTAAAGTCGCTTGAAAAAAGAAGGAATCACGCAAAGACGCAAAGTCGCAAATATTTTTCAAAGACATCGATCTTAAATTCTTTGCGGCTTTGCGGCTTTGCGTGAAACAATTTTAGGATCGCACTATTTCAAATTTGAAAGTGTGTAAGAATCTAATGATCCCGCAATCTGGTCCGCACAGCGGACCCTACAAACTGCTGACGAAATGTGCGCACCATCCTATTTGTCGTCAGGCAATGCCTGACCTACACCTTATTGAACAATCGTAATAATCCTTGGTGATGAGCCCCACGCACTTACTTGCGCGGCGTGCTTGTAAGTTTGATGCTGATTTGTTGGAATGCCTGAAAAGCACTTCGACAGGATTCCGCAGACTATGGCTCAGATTTCCCCAATTATTCGATTGAATTCTATTGATAATGTCGTCGTGGCGATTCGTGAGATTGCACAGGGGACAACGCTGGAAGATCTGTCCACATCTATTTCGACACAAGCACTAATCCCAGCTGGTCACAAGATCGCGAGCCGGAAAATCGCAGCTGGGGAACCGATTCTCAAATATGGTCAAACGGTCGGTTTTGCTTCCAAAGACATCTTAACCGGGGATTGGGTCCATACTCACAATGTCGATTGCGGTTCGCTGAAACTGGAGTATCGCTACGCGGATGCTGTTCCTGAGACGGATTTCTTTTCGGAAGTTCGGCAATTTCAAGGCTATCGCCGCCCCAATGGCAAAGCGGCTACGAGGAATTATGTGGCGATTGTCAGTACCGTGAATTGCTCAGCGACCAGTTCCAAACGTATAGCTGATCAAGTTGGTTCGGAGTTGCTCGAAAAGTATCCTCATGTCGATGGTGTGATTGCTTTAACGCACAAAGGAGGCTGTGCGTTCGAATATCAGGGATCGGACCACGAACAGCTCAACAGGACCCTGGCTGGTTATGCCCGGCATCCGAATATCTGTGGATATCTGGTAATCGGTCTGGGCTGCGAGACGGCTCAGGCAGATTATCTGGTCGATTCTCAGGGGCTGGTGCAGTTGGAATCAGTAGATACGCCCGCGAAAAAATCTCGACCGATGATCAATATCCAGCAAGCCGGGGGTGTTCGTAAAACTATTGAGAAAGCATTGAGTGCACTGCCGGAAATTCTGCAGGAGGCAGATCGTGCTCGACGGGAGCCCATTTCAGCCTCGGAATTGATCGTTGCAACCGAATGCGGGGGGAGCGATGGATATAGTGGGATCACAGCGAATCCAGCGATTGGCGTGGCCAGCGATTTGATTGTCCGCTCAGGCGGGACGGCGATTCTGTCAGAAGTTCCGGAAATCTATGGGGGAGAGCATCTTCTGACCAGCAGGGCAGTCAGTCGTGAAGTTGGTGAAAAACTGATCGAACGAATCCACTGGTGGGAAGACTATGCGGACAAGTTCAAACTCAAAATCGACAATAATCCCTCTGTCGGCAATAAGAAGGGCGGATTGACGACGATTTACGAGAAGAGTCTGGGAGCGATTGCTAAAGGAGGCTCGACGGCTCTTACTGCCGTCTACGAGTATGCGGAACCTGTAACTGCGAAAGGGTTTGTGATCATGGACACACCCGGCTACGACCCGGCAAGTGTCACGGGCATGATTGCAGGCGGGGCGACGGTATCCCTATTTTCAACTGGCCGTGGAAGTTGCTTTGGAAGTAAGCCGACTCCGACGCTGAAAATCTGCTCGAACACTGCAACCTTCGACTATCTCAGTGAAGATATGGATATTAACGCAGGCGATGTATTGGAGGGAACGAGCCTGGAAGAGAAGGGCCTGGAGATCTTTGAGGAGATTCTGGCTGTTGCTTCCGGGAAAAAAACCAAATCCGAGGCTGCCGGCATCGGAGATGAAGAATTTTGCCCCTGGTCGCCGGGACCGATCTTCTAAGAATAACCCTAAGTATTTGATTATCAACACGTTACTGCTTTTTTGACGACAATTCCCGGTTAAGAAACTTCTGGAATAAACGCTAAAGTCGTCAGGATTCGTGCGATTGCGAGAACCGTTACAGCCGGAAATCACCAAAAATACGGCATCACCGTCACAATCGTTACAGCTTCACAATCCCCACAACCGATACTACCGGCAGGTCCACAATTTTGCGCACTGTCTAGTGATGTGTGAAATTGATGCCAACAGGTTCCTCTGGTTCAGGTCAAGATCGATGATGCCTCAAGAGATAAAGTCGCTGATGACAAACATAACGAGAATTCTCGATCGGAACGGCTCGCTCCCCCAAAAAAGTCAAGGACGACCTCATATGCGAGGATTTCGCCGCTTCTGTGTCGGTATCGCTGCAATGGCTCTTGCCTGGTCAAGTACGACCGTTCAAGCCCAGCCCGAACCGAGATATTACGAAAAATCGGCCACTCCGGAAGGAGGATGGTCTCCGAATAGTTTTCAGCCTCAAGGGCCGTATGGAGCAGGCGGTCCTCAGACAGCCGGCCATTGGACTCCAGAGATGATGGCGGGCGGCGTTCAACAGGCTCAATTCCAGCAGGGGCCCCCACCTCCAAGTGGTCCGGGCAATTTTAATGGGATGCCTCCTGGTGGGAATCTGAATCCGTATCCCGGCTTGGATATGTACCGCTACGGCTTTCAGCAAACAACCAATGAAGGCGGATTGTGGTACAAGCGAATGCTCAACGCGTCTCGTACTTATACCGGGAGTATTGAGTTTATTGTGCCTGTCTATGACGAGCCAGGTGGAGAATTGTTTGGTTATGGTGGTATCGATACGAATGTCGTCGCTACCGATCGCATCCCTCCATTTTACTTCACGACACCTCGAGATCCAGGCACGGTGACGACGACAGGTGGCCAATCGTCGTTACAGGCCAGTCGGTCATTTTTTGATCGCTATTTTCAGCCGCGAACCTTCGATCAAATGTTTAACGACATGTCCAGTAGCGGGGTTAAAATTGAACTCGGTGTCGAAACGGAAGATGGGAGTGGCTGGAGTGTGAATGGCTGGTACGGTGGTGAATCGAACCAGGTTTTCCAGTATGGAGATGATCCGATTCGTTCCTACACCCCCGTCGCTGGTGGGGATCCCTTTTCGTTCCTGGGGAACGACCCCCTTTATCTGCTCGAATTGAGTGCCTTGACGGGTGGATTGCCGATCAATAACGGAAGTGGTGTCGCCGATACGATTGCTTTCGATACATTATTCGAGGTTCAATATTCTCAGGAAGCCTGGGGAACAGGACTAAAATTTTATAAACCGGCAATTTCCAGCGGTGATGGATACAGGATTCGACCAATTCTTGGCTTGCGATATGTCAATATCCGAGAAGGTTATAACTTCCGCGGGTTAGATAGTGGTGGCGAATACGAATTCCTCAACTTTAATGATATCGATGTTCAACAGGAATTCGACACTCTCGATAGTCTGGGCTTTGAGCTGACTACCGGCGGAGCAAATACTGGAGAACCTGGTTTCGAAGGTCGTCCCACTCCAGACACATTTAATGATGGGACAATCGAAGGGATTATCAGCACTGTGAATCCCCAGTTACCATTCCCAACCAATCCTTATGAAGTGCAGGTGGCTGCTTATAACCAGGCTCATGCGGCTGGACCGGAAATCGGGATTGAAGCAGAATTTGGTGGTGATGAAACCCAATTGACACTGACGGCCATTGCCGGATTGACAGCCACAAAAGAGAATATGCGTCTCGATGGATTCGGAGTGTACAACCACTTTCTGAACAGTGTGGATCCTGATAGTAACATTCTGACACCCGATGGCGGGGAAATGGGAACTGGTATTGGTGGCCTAACCGATGAACAGACACGATTCAATGACCGGGCCAGTTCAACTCATGTTTCGCCTTTGTTGGACCTGTCGGTCAAATTTGAGTCGAGAGTCTTTCAATATGTTCCTGGTCTAAATCGAATTGAGTTCTTCGACGAAGCGAAGTTCTCGACAAGCTACGGTTTCCTGTATGTGGGAAATCTGTCACGACCTGCCAACTCGGTTGAGTATGTGACTTTCCCAATCAACCCGAGTCTCGATCCCAATCGAGCTGGCTGGACGATGACTCAATGGACCTTCGGTTTAACCTGGGAACATTAATCGTTCAAGTCGTTCAAATAAAAAAGCCTCGCAGACATCATAGTTTGCGAGGCTTTTTTCATGGATCATAATGCTGTGCTTGAGAAAACCTAATAAAACTCGATCATGAAAAAACCAATTTGGGGTGGCGGGGGCGCTCCGCTTTTGCGGAAGCCCCCGGTGGTTCAACGATTCGGGGGCTTCTCTTCGAGAGCGTCCCCGCCACCCTGGCTTCAATGACTTTCGTAAATGATTTGATTTTAGAGTTTTGTTAGCCGTTCTAAGAACGATCACTCACAGGGACATAAGATCGTTCTTCGTATCCCACATAGTTGGCTTTAGGACGGATGATTTTATTGTCCTGAACCTGTTCGAGCACATGAGCACACCAGCCGGTGATACGGGAAGCGGCGAATACACAGGTAAACATGTGGCCGGGAATTCCCATGTAATACTGCAGAGAAGCCGAGTAGAAATCGACGTTGCAGTTTTTGTTAATTTCAGCGGTCACAAGTTCTTCCATTTTAATGGACATGTCGTACCACTTCGGTTCACCTGTTTCGATAGAAAGACGTCGGGAAAGTTCTTTCAGGTGTTTAGCGCGAGGATCCTGCGTCTGATAGACCGCGTGGCCAAAGCCCATGAATTTGCCTTTATTGGCTCGCACGGATTTGACCCAGCCTTCGACATTCTCGACGGCCCCGACTTCTTTGAGTGTCTCGAGAACTGCAGTGTTGGCTCCACCGTGAAGAGGCCCTTTCAATGCACCGATCGCACCCGTGATTGAAGAGTACATGTCAGTTAACGTGGCCGCAATCACCCGAGCGGCGAACGTGCTTGCATTCAAGCCATGTTCGGCATGGAGGATTAGAATCAAATCCATTGCCTTTTCAGCATCTTCACTCGGCTTCTCTCCATTGAGCATATACAGACAGTTTGCTGCATGAGAGAGGCTGTTATCCGGTTCAATCGGATCGTTGCCTTCAATAATTCGTTTGATGGCCGAGAGGAGTGTGCCAATTTTGGCGGTCAGCATGAGCGAGTCATCGAAGAAGGATTCCTGGGAAGTGTTATCCTCATTCGGATCCAGATTCCCGAGCATGGAAACACCGGTTCGCATCATCGACATCGGGTGGGCATCTTTAGGGAGTGCTTTCAGAACGTCGTAAACTTGCTGAGGGACTTTCCGATGAGCTTTCAGTTGATTGGAAAACTCTTCGAGTTGTTCTTTGGTCGGCAACTCGCCGAAGTACAGCAGATAAGCTGTTTCTTCGAAGGTACTGTACTGTGCCAGTTCGTCAATGTGATATCCGCGATAGATCAACTGTCCGGTCTGTCCGTCGACATGACAAATACTACTATCGGCGGCAACAATGTTTTTCAAACCTTTGGAGGTCGTGGATGTCATTGGTGATGAACTCGATTTTCTAGCGGATCAATAAAACGATGTGAGATTCAGCTGATGATTTCAGAAGCTGAGCGCGATGTCTATTCGATTTTGTACTTAATCAATGAGTTAAAATCAGCTCTCGATTATAACGCGGAACCGATGAGATTCCAACAAAGTCAAGCCATTCTGGTCAGCCGGTTATCCTCGGGGATGACAGGCTCGATGGATCGATTTCAAACGACTGTGTTCAACGTGGGTATAAATTTGAGTGGTGCGAATATTCGCATGCCCGAGCATTTCCTGTAGAGCACGAATTTCCGCACCTCCTGCCAGCATATGCGTTGCAAAGCTGTGCCGCAACGTATGCGGACTGACTTCACCACTGCAACCGACACGACCGGCATAACGCTTCACAAGTCGCCAGATTGTCAATCGCGTTAATCCACGTCCGGTACGACTGACAAACAAGGCGTTTTCCTGGGATCGGTTCACTAACAAGGGACGTTCATGCTCCAGATAGGTCTCGATCGCCAGAACCGCAACAGGATTTAAGGAAACGATTCGTTCCTTATTTCCTTTGCCAATGCATCGGCAGGTTTTCTCTTCCAGTGAGATTTGCGACAGGGTGAGCGATGCCACTTCCGAAGCACGACACCCAGTTGCATACATCAAACAGAGTAGAGCCCGATCCCGCAAGGGATAACCGTCATGTTTTGTTGGTGCACTGAGTAACGCATCGACTTTTTCAGGACTGAGGACTTTGGGAAGATATTGCCACAATTTGGGAGAATTCAATAATTCCGCAACGCTCTCGGTCAATTGACCTTCCAGAACGAAGAATCGGAATAATGTTTTGAGGGCCACCAGTTTTCTGGCAATTGAGGAGGCGGAGAGTTGCCGGTCGTGCAAAGACTGCATGAACACGGAAAGCGTTTTCAGATCGAGTGTGCGGAGATCACTGATTCTCCGGGACTGCATCCATTCATAAAACTGATGAATGTCGCGAGTGTAAGCCTGAACGCTGTTGTCAGCCATGCTGCATTCGGTTCGCAGGAAATGTGCAAACTCTTCAATCCTGGACTGTGCAGATTGCTCCTGAGCCATTTGGGGTGATTGAGTTTGAGTCGGCTTAAATCGCGGAGGCATACAGCTTGGCTTTCGAATTCCGACAGGGACAATTCATTTGATTTCATCAGGCTCAGCCTGATCGACCTGTATTCAATTCGTCGCGATCCGTCGTTCAACTTCAATAGGGGACCGATTAGCGCGTTTATAGGGAGCAGACGCATGAAAAGTCCCACGATTGCACAACCCAGAATGAATTGATGGCTGTGGTATTTAAGCAATACCACACCCATCAATTCATAGGAAGATACTTTCTGACAATTGTCTGAGGATATTCAGCCTGATTAAGCCCATAGGCCGTTGCGAGGATGTTGTTCTGTCAGATTCGCGAATTTCTGAAACTGTTCACGGGCGTCAGCGGAAAGTTCTTTTGGAACGATGACCTTAACGACAATCATCTGATCACCACGGACTTTCGTTTTACTGTCCAGAATGCCTTTGCCTTTGAGTCGCAATTTTGCTCCGCTGGAGGTCCCTGGTGGTATTGTGACCGTCACTTCCCCTTCATTAAGAGTTGGGACATCGACTTTTGCTCCCAGAACCGCTTCGGCCAGACTGACCGGAACATCGAGCAGCAGATTGGCTCCCTCTCGTTTGAAATACGGATGGGGGGCGATTTTGACTTTGACCAGCAAATCACCGGATGGTCCTCCTGTGACGGAATGTTCGCCTTGTCCGGCCAGGCGAATGGTTGCCCCATCGTGAATTCCCGGAGGAATTTTCACTTCAAGCGTTTCGTGCTTGCCAGCATTATTGAGCGTTAAACCGTATTTGCCACCTTCTGCAGCCAGATGGAAGGGCACCGTGACCTGCGACTGGATATCGCGGCCTTTTTGTGGTCGTGCCTGACGTCGGCTACCACCTTGATTGAATCCTCCGCCGAACAGATCGCCAAAATCAAAACCGCCTGCTCCACCACCGCCGCCGAAAATCTGTTCCAGATCGACCGGGCCAGTTCCACCAGAAGAGCGATAGCGTCCTCCGCCCCCTCCCATGTTTTCGAAACCTGCCCCATACATATCGTATTTCTGGCGTTTCTCTTTATCGCCCAGAATTTCGTAAGCGGTTTGAATTTCTTTGAACTTTTCAGCAGCCGATTTATCGTCGGGACGACGATCGGGATGATAGTCGCGTGCCAGTTTGCGATACGCTTTCTTGATCGCATCCTCTGAGGCACCGCGTTCGACACCTAACGTTTTATAATAATCCTGGCTGGCCATAAATGGTTTGGAACTTACTGATAAAAAATGTGTCGTTTTAACAAGGCATCATATTCGATAAACAAATCTCCCTCGGGCGGGGAGGTACTGGCATCTCCCTATTGTACTGGCAAAATGTCGCGAATAAAGAGATGGGACAAAATGGCGTAAGCGATAAGTAAAAACACGGAGCTGAGTTGATGGGACAACAATCCCTTGATGTCATTTACTCCTTACTCGACGCAGTCCGAATTTCAATCACTTCGCGGATGTCAAAATATTTTAAATGAACATTCTCTTATCTGAAGTTTTTTCTGGAGATCACGAAAAATTTCAAAATAACATGAACAATAGTTACGACTGCTACGTCTTACTATTAAAGGGAATTCATTCCGTTCCTGTCATGTGAAATCAATTCTGAACACATTCGTGAAGGAAAGACCCATTCACTATGAAACGCATCAGTTCTCTGTTGTTGGGATCAGTCACTATGCTCTACTTAGGATTGTGGGTTTATCAACTCGGTTTTGAAGACGGGCGTTCTGATGCCGTGGAGATTTTCGAAGATGTCAATCAACAATTGCATCTGAAAGTGATTCAGTATGAGATGCAAAGCCGGCAGGATGATATCGCTTTAACTGGCCCATGATTGCAGACAGACAACTGTCAGCTACCCGGCCGACAGAGGTCTTTTTCCTTAATCTCCTTCATTCTCAATGAGCGCATCACTGGAGACATAGACATGTTCTCCATCAGCTGTTTCGATCAATGAGTAACTTCCTGAGGACTCGACAAGTCTAACGTTCATTCCTGCTGTCAATGTTCCATCCGGGGGAGATCCCTGTTGGGGACCAGTCTTGTAGAACTCGGTCTCCATTTTGATGGTATGAGTCATCGAGGTCTCTTCGTCGGAAATCACTTTCGGTTCCGTCTGCCCTTCTGGAGGAGGTCCGAGAGGTTTCGTCGGTGCGGCTGTCGGAGATGGCGAGTTTTGTTCGGAGGATTGGTTCGAACAGCCCCCAAGCAACAAAGTGCCCACAGCCAGGCAAAACAGAAAGTCAAAACGATTTGGGAATTCGTGAATGATCATCATGGTGAGCAATGCTTCAATGAAAGGAATAAAACGGATTTCTGAATCGATCGTTCATCTTGACTTGTTAGTTAACAGACATTTGGCCCCGCAGCAATCACCTCAGCGCTGACGCCATCCTCATAGTTTTTGAAGTTCCTGCAGAACCGTTCAGCCAGAGCACGAGCAGCTTTTTCGTAGTCGGCTTCACTGGTCCAGGTTGTGCGAGGTGTCAATATCCCCTTAGGAACACGCGGACACTCGGTGATGACATCAAAACCGAAAATCGGATCCTTTTCGGTTGGTGCATCTGTCAGTTCGCCAGAGTGAATCGCGTCGATAATCGCACGGGTTTGCGGCAACGGGATGCGTGCACCGACACCGTAAGCCCCGCCGGACCAACCGGTGTTGACCAGCCAGACGTTCGCATTGTGTTTTTTGATTTTCTCAGCCAGCAGGTCAGCATATTTTGCTGGATGCCAGACGAGAAATGGCCCGCCAAAACAGGGAGAGAACGTCGCTTCCGGCTCATTTACACCAACTTCAGTTCCCGCAACCTTCGCGGTGTAGCCGGAGATGAAATGATACATGGCATGTTCTGGAGAAAGTCGGCTGACAGGCGGAAGAACACCGAAAGCATCGCAGGTGAGGAAAATCACATCCGAGGGATGCTCAGCCACACAGGGAATAATGGCATTACTCATATGCTCAATCGGGTAAGCCCCCCGTGTATTTTGTGTAATGGTTGTGTTGTCAAAATCGACATGATGGCTGTCGCGATCATAAACCACGTTCTCCAGCACCGCTCCATATTTCAGAGCATTGAAAATTTCCGGTTCGCGTTCTCGAGAGAGATAAATCGCTTTTGCATAACAGCCTCCTTCAACATTGAAGATGCCATCATCGGTCCAGCAGTGCTCATCATCGCCCACTAGGTAACGTTTCTGGTCAGCCGAGAGAGTCGTTTTACCAGTTCCGGAAAGTCCGAACAAAACAGAGGCTCTTCCGGTTGCTTTATCTGCAGTTGCCGAACAGTGCATTGAGAGAATATTGTTTTTCGGCCCCCAGTAATTGACAATCGTAAACACGCCCTTTTTCATTTCACCAGCGTATTCAGTGCCGAGGATGACGATCTCACCCATCTCGATATTCAGGTCGACACTCGTTTTGGAAGTCATACCAGTCGTGTGCCGATTGGCAGGGAATCGCCCCGCATTCAGAATCGTGTAGTCTGGCTCTCCGAAGTTTTTGAGTTGCTCTTCGTTTGGACGAATCAGCATGTTCGACATGAATAATGCATGGTAGGGCCGCGAGCAGATCACTCGGACCTTCAATTGCGTGTTCGGATCCCAACCGGCAAACGCATCAATGCAGTAGAGTCGATCCTGCGTATTGAGATAATCGATCGCCCGTTCGCGATTGATGTTGTAGGTTAGTTTATCGAGCGGGGAATTGACCGGTCCCCACCAGACGTCTTTTTCAGACTCTTCATTTTTGACAACACGTTTGTCTTTGGGAGATCGTCCGGTCTTCTCGCCAGAGTAGGCAATCAGGCAGCCGGTATCGGAGAGAGTAGTGCCCCGATCAAAACGAATCGCTTCTTCATACAGGGTTGAGGGGGAAGGATTGCGGAGAACATCTTCTACCAGGATGCCGTGCAATTTCAAATCAAAGCCAGCCATGCGTACGATTCCTTCAAGCATTCTGCTTAGGGAGTCCTGAGAAAATCAGGGAGTTATTGTGTGATATGTCTATTGACGTGTGCCACTACCGGCTTGCCCAGCAGTGTTTCATTCGACGTTAAATCTTCAACTTTTAGAACCACGGATAGGCACGGATTTCCACGGATGTTTTTATCTGCGTAAATCTGCGTTTATCCGCGGTTCTCTTATAAATTAATGACACACTCACTTATGCTTCGTGCTTGTGTTTCTTTCCGTTTGAGCCGTATTGTCGATCATTCGTCCAGATTGCACAACTCAAGAAACCCTAACTTCACCCGAGAAATGACTGCGACTGGAGAAATATGGCGGGGAAAGTTACTCTTGTCCCCAGCGCCGTGAGTACTAATTCAATTCGCAAAGAGAAAAATCCTCTTCGGAGTCACCGATGAATATTTTCAAAGCTCCCCTGCACATTCAAATTCTAGTGGCCTTGATTGTCGGAGCGGTGATCGGAATTGTGATGAATCCCGGGACGACTCAGTTTTCGGACCCGAACAGCGAATTCACTTTGCAGGCTCAAGATGGCAAAATTCTGATTGTTGAGGAGGAACGCTCAGCTAAGGGGGAACTGGTTCCTGTCGTTCCTCCCATCTCTGTGATTCCCGAACAATATGAAAAACGTTTTGACTTCCTGCCCCCTGCTTCCGATGTACAGGCTGGGGATGTGACTGTCAAAGTCACTGAGCGACGCTTCCGGCTCGTAGAAGACTCGACGGGAATCGCTATCAACTATTCCCGAAAATATAACGGTCATCTGCTGATGACGGATGATCGGGTTGCCAGTCGAGCGGAACTGGAAAAAAAGTATCCGGTCTTCCTGGCGGCTTACGACAATTACAGTGACTCCTTATCGCGATACGTCACAATCACGTCGAAATGGCTTGGCGATCTGTTTCTGCGATTACTCAAAATGGTGACGATCCCACTGATTGTCTCCTCGCTCATCACCGGAGTAGCCGGGCTGGGAGGCACCGGAAAACTTGGCTCGATGTTCGGCAAAACGCTCGGTTATTACTTCATAACCAGCATGCTGGCGATCACGACCGGAATTATCATGGTCAATCTGATTCGTCCGGGAGTGGGGGCAACACTGCCTGGAACAGGCGAAGTGACGACCTTTGGAGAGAATGAATCGCTGATCGGCATCTTTTCTGGCATGGTCGACAATATGATTCCGCCAAACCCTGTCGCTGCTCTGGCCAACGGAGATTTTCTGTCGATCATCTCCTTCAGTATTTTATTCGGCGTTTTCATCGTACGCTCCAATGCGGTCACACGGGACACGATGACCAGCTTCTTCAATGCATTCTTCGATGTCATCATGGGCCTGACGATGTTCATCATCCATCTGGCTCCCATTGGCGTGCTCGCATTTATGACTTATGCAACCGCCTCGCAGGGAATTGAAATCTTTGGAACTCTCGCCTGGTATATGCTGACGGTCTTCCTGGCATTGATGGTTCATGGGTTAATTACGATGCCCTTGATCCTGAAATTCGTTGCTAAGCGTTCGCCAATCGCTTATATGCGTGCCCTCAGCCCGGCATTGATGACCGCCTTTTCGACCGCTTCCTCGAATGGGACTTTGCCGTTGACAATGACCTCCGTCGAGAATAATGCGGGAATTTCAAATCGGACCAGTTCATTTGTACTGCCACTCGGGGCGACCATCAATATGGATGGCACGGCTCTCTACGAAGCGGTTGCGGTACTGTTTATCGCGCAAGCCACTGCAGGTTTCGAGCTTTCACTGTCAACGCAAATCATTGTGGCGATCACTGCATTACTGGCCAGTATCGGAGCAGCAGGCATTCCGCATGCCGGTCTGGTGATGATGGCGATCGTTCTGCAAGCGGTCGGATTACCGCTCGATGCCCAGGGCGTAATTATTGCCGTCGACCGAGTTCTCGATATGTGCCGTACTGCGATGAATGTCTGGAGCGATTCGTGTGGTTGTGCAGTTGTCGAACAATTGACGGCCAATGATGTGGATGAAACACCCGTTGTCGAGCCGACTCCTGCATGACGAGTATCTTCCAATGAATCCCAATCAATAATTCTCTTCGCTTTTATCCATCACTAAACATTGATAGACTCAAAAATTCTTTTCGCGGTTGTTCTACTTTGCATATGCGATGCCGGTTGTTCTACTTTGCATATGCGATGCAAGGTGAAACTCTGCGATGAAATAATTTGAGACCCACCTTTTGAACTGCTCCTGTGTTGCCTCAGAAAGTTCGCCATGAAGTACGCTGTTTATGGACTCGTTGTCCTCTTACTGATCATCCATCAGGATTTCTGGTTATGGGACGATAAAACTCTCCTCTTCGGTTTTATGCCGATTGGACTCTTTTATCATGCCTGCATTTCCCTGGCAGCCGCGGCGACGTGGTTTCTGGCAACCATTTTCTGCTGGCCAGAAGAGTTAATTTACGAAACTCCTTCTCAGGTTGCAGAGAAAACCGGGGGTGACGCATGACGGAAATGATCATCATTGGGATCTACCTGGCTCTCCTGCTCGGGCTCGGGATTTTCGCCAGTACACTGTTTAAGGGAACCAGCAAAGATTACATGCTGGCGAGCCATTCCATTGGCCCGTTCCTGTTATTGATGTCGATCTTCGGCACCACGATGACGGCCTTTGCTCTCGTCGGGTCGAGCGGGGAAGCCTTTGCGGAAGGTATTGGCGTGTACGGAATGCTCGCCTCATCCTCAGGAATTGTGCACTCCCTCTGCTTCTTTCTTCTGGGAGTGAAACTCTGGTCACTTGGCCGCAAATACGGATATACAACTCAGGTTCAATTCTTCCGAGATCGACTTGAGAGCGATAGAATCGGTCTGCTGCTCTTTCCGATTCTCGTCGCCCTCGTGATTCCCTATCTGCTGATCGGGGTCATTTCCTCCGGCGTCGTCATCAACAGCGTGACCGAAGGCGCATTCGCAGCCACATTTGCCAATTATGATTACGGTTTACCACCCTGGCTCGGCTCTCTTGTCATCTCCATTGTCGTTCTGATTTACGTCTTCTTCGGCGGAATGCGTGGAACAGCCTGGGCGAATGCCTTTCAGACACTCGTTTTCATGGCATTGGGCGTGGTCACCTTCTGGATCATCTCTTCCAAACTGGGTGGAGTTCAAGAAGCGACCAAAATGGTGCTGGAGAAGAATCCTTCAAAGCTGATTCGCTCGGTCGATGAAGAGGACATGAAACGCTATGAAACGTCGTTTGCCACCTGGCAATCGATCGCCGAGTACAATTACGCGACACGCACAGCCAAACTGTTCTCTTTGAGTGATGAGCAGAAACAACAGGCTTATGCCGACTTCAAACCTCGGATGCCGAACTGGCAGCAGAATGCTGAAACGGTATTTGCCAAAAAGAACGGCATGCTCGCTGGCCTGACAACTGCTCAGAAAAACGAGGCGTATCTGTTGCAGGATGATCGTGCTGTTCCGGATCCCAAACCGGAATGGTGGACGACAACACTGCTCGATCATGAAACGATGACTCAGTACCCTCGCTTCGAAGATGCTCAACTCAAAGCTTACACAATATTTGAAGACAAAATCGGGCATCCCAAAGAACTCCTGAATCCCGACGATCCGTCATTGGGAAAGAAATGGACTCGTAAAAAAGCTCGTGGTGTATATCGAGCCACGAAATGGGCTCCCGTGCATCCTCATGGTATTGGATACTGGCAGTTTTTGACCTATCTGTTTGTGCCCCTCTCCGTGGGCATGTTTCCGCACCTGTTCCAGCACTGGTTAACTGCCAAAAGTGCAAACAGTTTCAAACTGCCAGTCGTTGCTCA
>DEML01000043.1:0-945 GCA_002359185.1 Planctomycetaceae bacterium UBA2671 | reverse complement strand
CCGATCTTCATTATGATCGTCTGGGTGCCGTGTGTGCTGGTCGGAATTTGGGCGACTTCAGCTGTCACACCCGACGGCAAGCCGATGTTCCCGCCGCACTTTCCACCGAATGCCGTACTGGCAACGATGGTAAAAATCATGACGGATCCCGTTTTGACAGGCCTGCTCACAGCCGGGATTCTGGCAGCGATCATGTCCTCCCTCGACAGTCAGTTTCTGTGCGTTGGCACGATGTTCACTGAAGATATCGTCGTCCACTACGGCGGCAAAAATCGTTTCAGCGATCGACAGGTCGTACTGATGGCGAGAATCTTCATCATTGCGATTGTCGCACTGACCTACTTCTTCAGCCTGTTTGAACAACGTCGCGTCTTCACACTCGGCGTCTGGTGTTTCAGCGGTTTCTCGAGCCTGTTCCCGCTCGTCTTTGCTTCACTTTACTGGAAGCGACTGACCAAGGCAGGAGCCTACGCCTGTATCATTACGGCCATCACATTGTGGGTGTACCTGTTCTGGCGTTCGGACTTCGCGGCTATTGCTAACTTCACCATCAATTTCGGTGGCGATCAATTCATGAGCTTCACAAAACCGGGAGAACATCTCAGCCCGGACGTCATCAAGACAATGCCCGTCATGCTGATGGTCCTCGGCTCCACCCTCGTGATGGTGCTCGTCTCTCTGATCACTCCGAAACCGAAACAGGAAACCATCGATCGCTTCTTCCCGGAATCGAAGTAATCCTCAGGTACCTCAAGGCACAAACTGCCTTGATTTTTAAATTACCGACGACCCGGGCCATCGAATTATGGCTCGGGTCGGTTTGAGTAATATTCTGATGCGAACCCAAACCGCAGAAACAGCGTCCCTACGCTAATACTTGCTATTCTGATCCCCCACTGTAGAATCAGAAAAAAAGCTCCTATAGCTCAATTGGCAGAGCAACTG
>DEML01000105.1:27770-36264 GCA_002359185.1 Planctomycetaceae bacterium UBA2671 | reverse complement strand
ACACAGCCGCTCTGTGGTTTATATCTTTCTCAATAAATCATTGGTCATTCATTTTCCGGCAGCCCACAATGCTAATTCTTCCCGATGAATTTTTACATTGTGCCTGCGGTCGACCGGCAGTTTTTTGTGGAAACGAAAGTCGGCAATTAATCTAGTCAACTCATGTTGACTGGCAATGACTCTCAATTCCTCAAGAAATGATTTCTTATCAGATGAGGATACGGGAAAACAACCACCTTCCGGTTCGACGATTAATACCGGGAGTTGCATGCCAGCTTCGCCAACTCCCACCAATGCAGACCTGTAGACTCGTGAATGCTGATTGAAAATCGGTTCACAGCAAACAGGATACATCAAGCCCTCGTCTGTCCTCACAATGTGAGCTTTTCGGCCACAGAACCAGAGGCGATTCTGATCATCAAAATATCCCATATCTCCCATCCGATGCCAGAATCGATCTCCATCGGGGATTTTTGCAAGCGCAGTGGCGTCAGGACGATTGTAATATTCACGTGTTGCACTGGGGCTGCGAACGATGATTTCTCCAATTTTGTTTATCGGGCATTCTTCTGCAGAATCAATCTCTGAAATTGGGCCACTTGTTTCTCTAATGACACGCACATCAACTTGAGGAAATTGTTTGCCGACACAAGTCCCCTGCCCTATTGCCGTCCTCGCTGCGGTTTCTTCGATAACCTCGCTTGCTGAAATTGAACAGACCGGTAAAGACTCCGTCGCCCCGTAAGGGGTAAACATTTCCGCATGAACTTCGCTACAACTCTGTTTCATCTTTTCGAGAACAGGTACGGGTACGGGTGCCCCAGCCGAGAGAATTCGTTTCAGGCTTGGAAGTTTAATAGACTTCTCGACGCAATATCTTCCCACGCGATTCCAAAGAGCCGGCGATCCAAATGCCTGAGTGATTCCCTGATTTTCAATTGCCTCGATAATCCGTAACGGATTCACCTCGGCTGGTTTAGTCGGATCCATATCGGGAATGACAGTGGTGACTCCCATTGCCAGATTGAATAAAGCGAACAGGGGAAATCCCGGCAAGTCGATTTCGCCAGGCTGGATTTGATATTGTTGCTGTAACAGATCGACTTGAGCATTGAACATGCCATGCTCATAGACAACACCCTTCGGTGGTCCGGTGCTCCCACTTGTGAAAATGATAGCCGCCCGGTCTGTCGAAAGCGTTTCGACTGTCTGATATCGATTTTTGCCCATTACCAACAGTTTCTGGTACGGCAAGCCACCATAATTCACCGAACGCCCGACGGAGACATTGATTTTTGCTTTGGGATATCGTTTCCCTCGGGCTTGGCGAATCGCCTGAACGATTGGTAAAGCCACAAATCCGTCCGGTTCAATTTCATCCAGACAATCGAAAATCCGTTTGCGTCCCATCCCGGGATCAATCAAGACAACCGTCGCTCCCGTTTTGAAGATGGCAAATGTCAGAGCGATAAACTCAATACCCGGCTTCACCATCAGCACGAGTTTGTGTGCGGGAGTGGTTCCGAGTTGCTGAAGACCAGCGGCCAGATCGTCTGTCTCCTGATTCAATTGAGCAAAAGTACTGTGTGTATAACTGACCCGACCATTCCGATCTCGCCCTTCCGGAAATACAACACAGCGTTGATGAGGCCAGCGACTGGCAGCTGTTCGTAGACGATCAGCAATATTTAATTTCAAGAGGTCAGGCATGGAGAAATAATTGAGAAGACAGTTTTAGAATGCGATGATATTTAGTAAATCAAGTGAAGAATAATACAAGCACGAAGGGCAAGCGAGTGAGTTGGTTTAGAGAGTACAATCAGGAAGTTCAGGAAACCACCAGCACTTCCCCGCGTTGGCCCATCGCCATATCTCCCAGATACCGGGTAAATCGCGAAGCGGAAGCCTCGATATGTTCGGGCAACAGATTTTGAGACCGCAAGTATTTTAAGAGCATACGAATGACCGCAGGTTCGTATTGAACAGCCTTTGCCAGATGAGACATCGATTCAAATTTTGTAGTGCCAAGTACCAGAATTGTCCCCCGAACCATGTTCAGCCCAATCGTTTCCCGGATTTCTCCACAGGCGACAATTGTTCCGGCCAGCATTTCATAGCCGAGATATTCTCCAGAATCTCCGCCAACAACAATCGTCCCACGCCGCATGCGATGTCCGCAGAACTCGCCGACCGAACCCTTAACAAACACTTCACCGCCCGTCATGCCTTTCATCGATCCGGGACAGAAACTGCCCAAATGATCTCCGGCATCTCCATGGACAATAATTCGTCCACCACTCATTCCCCGAGCCGTGCAATCACGACTGTTGCCGTATACTTCAATTGTGCCGCCAGTCATCTCTTCGCCTACGCAATCCCCGATGTTTCCGCGGATCTCTAATCGGCCCTCACTCATCTTACGACCAATACCATGGACTTTGGAAAAGTCACCTTCGAAGAAGACATCTATCTCAGTATCAGGTTCTGATTTTTGGGTGAGATTAAATAAGTCCTGAAATGCTCTTTCATTTCGACCTTCTCGTAGTTTGAGTCGAGAAATTTGATCAACATTTGATCGGACCAGGTATTCGCTTAACTCAGCAGACAGTTCAACGAACGATTCCAGTTTTTGTTTTGGTGTAATACAGAGCATGTCTCATATTGAATATCAAAAATGTTTACGGAATTAAGCGATTAAGTTTCCAGAAAACCTCAATGCGATGGAAATGATGCCTGAAAACAACAGTTGGCTATCACAATTTTTTCATCAAATATGCAGGTTGGATTTTTACAAGTCTAATTTAGGTAAAGTTTTACGACCAGTGATTTCAATTTTGCCTCATTCTTGAGCATTTTAATCCTTCTCGGCGTGAAAACTGCAATTGATTCTGACAAGATCAATTCAAACTGCCTACTACACGAACTGAGATTTCTGAAATTCTCCCGAGAGAACGTCGTAAGGCTTCCTTAAGTATCCGAGAATTTCACCTCTGTCGTGTTCAGTAAAAAAGATGGAGTCATCATGTTTCAAGTTATCGAAGTCAACACGATTCAAGAACTCGAAACCTATCGTTTGAGCTGGCAGGAGTTGTGGGGACGTGGGCGTCAACGTCGCTTTCAGATGACATTCGAGTGGCTGGAAGCTTACTGGCAGGCGGCTCCGGCTGATCGTGAACTCAAATTTTTGATCGCGGCTCTGGGAGGAAAGGTGATTGGAATCCTGCCTCTGGTTGTCAAAACGGTCGAAACGCGATTGGGGGCGGTTCGAGTGTTGACATATCCACTCGACGGCGGCGGAAACTGGTATGGCCCGATTGGGCCGAACTCTGCAGCAACCTTAGCTGCGGGGCTACGGTATCTGTCATCAAACCGCAATGGCTGGGATTTGCTGGATTTAACTTATACCGATCGGGATCGGATCGATCTGGGACGCTCCTGCACCGCTTTCCGGAATATTGGTTGGAAACCTGTTGAAAGAATCTGGAAGCAGGTTCCATCTGCCGAGCTTTCGGGAACCTGGCATGAGTTTCTCGGCAGGAAGAGACAGGATGTACTCAATAAAATCAACCTGGCTGAAGCCGCTTGTCAACGTCAAGGAGTTGTCACATTCAGGCACTATCGTTCAGCAAATGACTTTTCATCCAGCGAAAGCTCTCTTTCAGACTTAATGGAACATCTGGAAGTGTTATGTGCAGACGGAAACGAGTTGAAACAGTTGAGAAGACGTTGCCTCGCAGCTGATAACCAGCAATTGCTGGATTTAGGAGTGATGTTCATCGATCGGAGACCAATCGCTGCGGCAATCAGTTTCGTCAATGAGTCGGGACTGGAAGTGGCTCACGTTTTATATAACGATGTTCCAGATATTGAATCTCCACAGCTTATAACAGTCCTACTTGGCAAAGTGCTAAACTCTGCCTTTGCTTCAGGTTCTCAAGACGTAGAATTTGCACCGCTGCAGGCAGAGTTTCTGAAAGCAGCTCGATATTGGTCGACTCGGGAACTGCGAAGCTACCGCTACACGAGTTGTCCCCTTTCACATGTGAAAGGTTCGCTGCTTCTGAATTATCACGCCTTCCGGAGTCCGAAACTGGTCTATCGAACCTCGCAGAATCAAACCTCCACTCGCATAGCAATGAATATACCGAGTAAACGAACTTCCGATACTGGACCTCATTTAAAAATTTTCAGAGATTCTGCTGAGTGACATGAGGCTTTTGATCCTGCTCAAATCCTGAAAAATTCCCGGTTTCACCTGACGTCCGGCATCTGGATTGCTATGCTTCGATTTGAAGAGTGGGCACGCGGAGGTTGCCCACCAGGGAAATTATGCCCGATCAGGAAAAATCAGGTTAGGAGAATTCAAGTATGATCAAATCTATCGTCGCCACCACGACAGCGTTTTGTGTCTGTTCAGCCGTGTTTTTCAGTCTTTCAAGCGTTTCTCAAGCAGCCGACCCCAAGGCTCCTGAGCAGTTCTATGTGAAGTTTGAAACGTCAAAAGGAGATGTCTTAATCGAGTGCAATCGGTCCTGGGCACCCATCGGTGTTGATCATTTTTACAAAGCGGTCAAGGATGGTTTTTACAATGAAGCCCGATTTTTCCGTGTCGTTCCTGATTTCATGGTTCAGTTTGGAATCAGTGGAGATCCTAAAGTCCACGAAAAATGGGATGCCGATGTTCTGAAAGATGATCCCGTCACTCAGAAGAATGTTCGTGGAATGCTGACCTATGCGACCGCTGGTCCAAATACCCGAACAACCCAGTTGTTTATCAACTATGGAGACAACACCTTCCTGGATGGTCAGGGATTTGCTCCGATTGGTAAAGTCGTTTCCGGCATGGAAAACGTCGATAAGATCAATTCTGAGTATGGTGAAAGCCCAAAACAACCTTACATCGAGCAGTTGGGAAATCGTTATCTGAACGAATACTTCCCGAAACTCGATTACATCAAGAGTGCCTCAATCGTCGAAAAATAAATCTCTGAGAATCGCTCAAGAGCTTTCGGGATAACGACTTCGGAATTTCAAAGTGTCAATTTGAGAATGAAAGCGGGAAATTCCTCTTGCGGAGATCGCAAATTTCTGAGATTTTGCGATCTCACAGGAGTCTGATAGCCGATCAAAACTATCAGACTTGAATTTGGAATTTCCCGTACTTCTCATGATAGATTCCGTCGGAGGTGCCAACCCTACCGCGAGGGTCCGAATCACTAAAAGGTGAGTGCTTGCACTACCTGATTCGCATCCGTTTCGCAACGACTCCACCGTCGCAACCCGGAGATTACGGATTTTCGCCTCGTCAACACTTCGGTGTTCGAGGCTTTTTTTATGCGCGCATCGAAGTCGTCCGAAACTTCCACGTTGACGCCTCATATCGACCGCGCATAAACTTGTAGAATGGAGAATGGTGCTTAACTATTACTGAGTACCATGATTATTATTTTTTTAACCACAGATGGACCTGAAACTGTAGTATTCCAACTACCGCTATATGTCGTGTACGTTCAGAGATCTGGAGCAGGCAAACTGCCTGCGGAATAGCGATTTGAGGGCGACATTTAAAGCTCGAAAGAGCAGTAGGGTGCGTCCTGACGCACCGGAATCGATGATCGAATCCATCAAGATTCGTGAACAGTAAAATTGACGTGTTTAATAACGTAACAATCAAAACAGGAACCCATGCCGGCAGCATGGTGGGGCAGGCCCCACCCTACTTCGGTGGACAAATTGTGTGACATAATACGGTTTCTAATGACAGCCAAACTGGGCGGGAAATAGCCGGTTGCCATGCTTGCATCGCGAAGGGGGAAAGCATGAATGTGCGTTGTTTTCTGTTAATCATACGAACTCTAGAAGTTTATCTTTCTAAAATATCCGTGTGTATCCGTGTCCATCCGTGGTTCAAAAAATATTCGACTCAATTTATTTTCAAGTAAGTTCAGGAACTAAATGCACTCACGTGAAATGCATCATGATCGGTTCTGGACGTCCTCAGTGGCGTTTGTGGGATCGTTGTGCGTGCATGCTCTACTGGCATTGTTGATCGTGAGTAATTTGAACAGTTGTGGTCAGACGGGAGATTTCGGGACGACTGAAGTCTATCGGGAAGTGGGAATCACTTATGATACTCCGGCCGAGGAAACATCAGAAGAGGTCACCGAAGTCCCTGTCGAAAAGCCTGAGAAAACCGAATTGCCGGTCCTGCCGAACAGCCTGTCGGATGCTCCACAAACGGAAATGACTCCGCTACCGGAAATTCCTGCGAATGCCTTAATTGGACCGGGGCCAGCGGAATCTTTGCAGCCTTCCTCAAATGAGATGGCCTCGATTTCTCAGCAACTTCCCCCTCCAACAGACACAAAATCGGGAATTCCGAGTACTACAAAGTTCTTCGACATTGCCACGCGCGGGCGAGTTCTCGTTTACGTGATTGATTGTTCTGGGAGTATGAATCGGAATAATTCGTTTCGTCACGCGAAAGCCGAAATGACGGCAAGTTTGGAACGGCTCGACAGTTCGCACAAGTTTCATATTATCTTTTATAACGACAGTGTGTATGAATTTCAGGACAGAAACGGCAAACCGGATGTGCAATGGGCGACTGCCGGGAATTTAGCACGTGGTCGCAGTTTTATTTCGGAGATGGATAACAGCGAAGGGACCGCTCACTTCCCCGCCTTGATGAAGGCTCTTTCGTATTCACCGGAAGTGATTTTCTTTCTGACCGATGCTGCCGAGCCAGCGATGACGGCAAAACAGTTGGATGAAGTTCGGCGGGTCAATAAAGAGAAAGCCGCGATTCACTGTATTGAGTTTGGCATCCAGCCTCCCGATTTGAAACTGCCCAACTTTCTGCAGAAACTCTCCAGCGAAAATGGCGGAACTTATCGGTATCGGGACACAAACGAATTTCGATGATTGCAGAAAGAAAAGTCTGAATGCGTTTGCTGTTCGGTGTGATCATGTTGGTGATCGTGGATCAGATTTCTAAAATCTGGGCCAGATTTCTTTTGCTTGAAAGTCCTCCCATTTCTTATCTGTCTGATACATTTCGGCTGGTCTATGCCGAAAATACGGGAGCATTTCTCAGTCTGGGAGCGGAGGCTCCGATGTATATCCGATTTGCTGTGATGGTCGGTTTGAATTCCGTCATGCTGATCGGTATCGGCGTTTATCTCTTCAAAGCTCGTAAAATATCGCCTCTGGAACAGATGGCCTTTGCTCTTGTGCTCGCAGGGGGATTGGGAAATTTGCTGGATCGGATTTTTCGGCAGGGAATTGTGATCGATTTTTTGAATCTCGGAATCGGATCTGTGAGAACTGGAATTTTTAATCTGGCCGATGTGATGATTTCCGTAGGAATTCTGATGTTGGGATGGGCGTGGTGTATGGGGCGGACGGATTTGAAATTGAAGTCCTCGGCGACTGAAAAAAATGGGGAGTCGATAGCAACGAAAGTAATTTCAGGTCTCATCGTTGGAATAACAACGTTATATTTTGCAGATCCGTGTAATGCCGCTGAGACCATCATATATAAAACCAGCCGGACGAGTGGGCAGGTTGTCTTGAATGGGCAAATCATAGAATACAACCGCAGAGAACTCATTTTTCGAGTGCAGTTTCCAGATACGGTCAGACGATTGTCGGCAGATAACATTGTCGCTTATGCACCGGAACGGAACCAGGCTCATCAGCAGGCGGTTCAGGCATTAAAAGATCTGCAATATAATGAGGCTTTGAGCAAGTTCGCTTCGGCTCAATCCCAGGAAACGCGTCCCTGGTTACAACGGGAAATCCAGGCGGGACAGATCGAAGTTCTCATCAATCAGCAGAACTGGCTTGAGGCGGTTGAGAAGTATTTGACATTGATCAATAGTGATCCCCTTACCCGGCATCAGGAGTTGATTCCGTTGCACTGGTCAGATGAAAAACTGACGAATGAAGAAAAAATATGGGCCTTGGGCGCGCTGCAGTCGAACAAAGCCATCGAACGACTCATCGGAACCAGTTGGCTCGTTGAGAGCACCGAATATGGGACACGAGCCGAGTCTATGCTGCGTGAGATGATGACCAATCCCGATCCACTGATTCGTCATCTCACAAAAACGCAGATCTGGCGTCGGGAATTGGTTACGGATACTATCACCGACGGCGATTTGGAACGCTGGGAACGTCAACTGCTCGATCTTCAGGAAGAATATCGTAGCGGGCCAATGTTTGTACTGGGCTTGGGATACGAACGTATTGTACAGAAAGAACTGGCAGCTGCACGATTTCTCTGGCTGACGATGATGGACACGAAGAACATACCTCTGGCTCGTGATGCAACGCTTCGAGCAGCCGATTTGCTGGAAGAGGTCGGACAAATCTCGCAGTCGGTGCAATTGCGGGCTGAAGCAGAGGCTCGATTTACGCCTGCCGACTGAATTACTATCGGCTGAAGCCGATAGGTTTTTTGGTCGTGAGCTTCGGACTGAAGTCCTTTCGC
>DEML01000105.1:10049-27661 GCA_002359185.1 Planctomycetaceae bacterium UBA2671 | reverse complement strand
ATAAAAAAGAACCTGAAGGTTTCATTTAAGGCGAGGGTTTTAGCCCCATCGCAAGGACAATAAATTTGCTCTGGATGCAATTCCCCGATCTCGTATAAACTCTCCGTTCAAACAGCAAGATGCTGTGTTTATTCGATTATTTCCGGCAAATGGATGTGCCATGACGACGACTCTTCGCCATCATCTGATTCTTTTATTGACGTGTGGCTGTGTGTTCTTCCTGAATCTGGGAGCAGCTCGCCTGTTCGATGAAGATGAGCCCAAAAACGCCGAATGCGGCCGGGAAATGTACGAACGGTCGGACTGGGTGGTACCCACCTTCAATTATGAGCTGCGCACCGACAAGCCCATCATGCTGTACTGGCTGATGCTTTCCTCGTTCAATCTTCTTGGTGTAAGCGAGTTCTCAGCCCGACTTCCCTCTGCCATCATGGCGACGGTAACCGTATTAACGGTCTATCAAATTGGTTGGAGATTCTTCGGTCAAGCCGTCGCCTTCTGGTCGAGTATTATTCTTTCGTCTACCATGATGTATGTCGTGAGTGGTCGAATATCAACACCCGATGCCACACTGATCGCTTTCATTACGCTTTCCATCTTTGCCTATATTCGCTTGCAACCGGTCGGAGAAAAGGGCTGGTCTCAGCCAGAAAGCGCTGCCTGGCCGAAAGCCTATCTGCCAGCAAACTTTTCAGGTTATGTTCTGCTGTATGCCTTAATGGCATTGGCTGTCCTGACCAAAGGTCCTGTCGGTTTTCTGCTCCCCTGCTCTGTGATAGGTCTGTTTTTGATGTGCCGAGGTCAGGCTCCTCATGCTCCTCAGGATTTATCCTGGAACAGGCCGCTCCAGTCTGCAAATGAACTCGTGAACTATCTTGCGGCCTTCATCACCCCTTCCCGATTCTTTCCAGCATTGTGGGCAATGCGTCCTTTTACGATTCTGCTGGTCGTCGGTCTGGTCGCCTTACCGTGGTATATCACCGTCGGCTGGATGACCAATGGAGCCTGGCTCGAAGGGTTTTTAGGCAGTCACAATATCGGACGATTCTCTTCTGCGATGGAAGGTCATAGCGGCCCGATCTTTTATTATGTCATTGCAATTCTGATGGGATTCTTCCCGTGGTCTGTGTTTTTGCCGGTCACGCTCTATCTGGCGGCCTCACAACGGCATCGATTTGAAAAGGATAATCAGGGACTATTATTCCTGCTCTGCTGGGCTGGAGTTTATGTCGGTTTCTTCTCGATTGCTCAAACGAAACTGCCGAATTATGTGCTGCCCTGCTATCCCCCTCTCGCCCTTTTGATGGGTTGGACGCTCGTCCGCTGGCAGGAAGGAAGTCTCACTTTGCCGAACTGGTCTTACATCTGGGGAGCTCGGTCTTTAATCCTCAGCGGGTTGGCCTTGATAATCGCATTTCCGATTGTGTCTTACATTTTATTACCGGGTTACTGGGCCGTTGGTTTGGTAGGTTGTCTTCCCATCGCAGCTGGGTGTTGGATGCTGACACAAAATCAGCTGATGAATCGCAAGCAGATTCTGAAAGGAATCGGAGTCTGTTCAATCGCCTTTGTCTCAACTGTGTTTGCAGGAATCACCCCCTGGATCAGTCAAGCTCAGGAGAGCAGTCAACTTGGGTTGAGTGCCAGCCGATTGAGCGATTCTTCAGTTCCTCTGGCCACCTATCAATATTTCGCTCCGAACCTGCCGTTTTATGCCGAGCGGCCGGTCTTACGACATCATTCCAGTGAAGAAGTCGCCCAGTTCTGGAAAGAGCATCCTGATGGTGTTCTCTGTGTGCGGGATCAGGAATTGAGTCAGTTAGATGATGTGATGCCCAAAGATGTTGTCGTCATGGAAAAAATCGATCGGTTTTTGCGTCCTTATCAAATTGTGCTGCTGAAACGCCGGTCAACTGCTCCGCGAACCGCTGCACAACCTTCTGTTGAATCGGTCATTCGCTAAATGAGGTGTGCCACTGCTGGCTTGTCCAGCAGTGTTGAATTCAGTGGTCTGGGCCTCTCAAAGTCAATCGCTATTTGCATTCTGCGAAAGACAGGCTGGAAGCCTGCCCTACGGTGAAATGCATAGCCCTTATTATTGCGACGATCGATTTCCTCCACCGGTTTTCTGTCCCCCGCTTGTGGTTCCCGGTCAGCAGAGTATTATGACCGCTCGTTGTGCATGATTTTGCATAGATCTCACAGTCATCAAACATTAGCAGAAAGTTGTCGTGATGATTCATCACGAGCATTCGGGGCCTCGCCCCATGCCGTTTCAGGCTCCTCAGGGTGATCTCGCGGTTCTGGCAGGATCGGCGAATCAGGAATTGTCCAAGGCGATCGCCCGTTCACTCGGCCTGCGCCTGACTCCGGCTGAAACCCATCTGTTCAGTGATGGCAATGTGTTTGTGCGTGTGCTGGAGAACGTCCGTGGCCGGGATTGTTTCATCATACAGGGAGTGCATCATCCTGTTAATGATAATTTCATGGAGCTGCTGTTCTGGATCGATGCTCTCAAACGCGCCAGTGCTCAAAGTGTGACAGCGGTTATCCCTTACTTCAGTTATGCCAAGGGGGATAAAAAGGACGAGCCCCGAGTGTCTATTCGCGCTCGCGTTTGTGCCGATGCCATCGAGGAAGCCGGTGCAGATCGGTGCCTGATGATGGATCTGCACAGTCCGCAGATTCAAGGTTTCTTCCAGATTCCGGTCGACCATCTTTACGGGCGGTATGTCCTGGCGGAACACATCAGTTCGCTCGGAATTGATAACCTTGTGATCTGCAGTCCCGATGTTGGATTCGCGAAGGGAGCTTCGGCTTTTGCAAAGCTGTTGGGAGTACCCGTAGTTATAGGAAATAAAGAGCGGACCGATCACACAGAAAAAGCTGAGGTTCTGGAAATTATCGGGGATGTAAAAGGCAAGAATGTTGTCATTGTCGATGACTTCACGATTTCCGGAGGAACTCTGATTTCGATGGCCGAGTTGCTGAAAACTCGCGGCGCTAACGACATTTATGCAGCGGTCTCCCACGCGGCTCTCACTGAAAGTGCGGGGCCAAAAATTACAGCAAGCCCCATCACCAAGCTTTTCACAACAGACACAATTGAACCGATACCGTGTAAATCGTGCGAGAAACTTCAGATTGTGAGTGTCGCCGAAGTTTTCGCGGCTGCTATTCGTTCAGTACACGATCGAACCAGTGTGAGCATGCTTTTCCCGGAGAACCCCAAGCAGAAGTAATCTGACATTTGATGCATTAGATGGACCCGAACCGCTGAGTGGATAGAATTCATGTAACGAGACAAGTTGAATTGTGTTTGAATATTCGGAAGCAGGGCCTGGGATGCACATTGCGTTTGTGACAGCGGGGGGAGCGGGGATGTTTTGTGGATCCTGCATGCAGGACAACGCAATCGCTCGTGCGCTGATGCAACTGGACTGCGAAGTCTCACTGATTCCGACTTACACGCCTATCCGTGTCGATCAGGAGAACATGTCGCAGACTCCCGTCTATCTGGGAGGCATCAATCTGTATCTCGATAACAGCCTCGGCTTCTGGAAACACTTGCCGCGACCTCTGGTTTCGTGGCTCGATCATCCGCGGGTCATCAAGTGGGCCACTTCATTTGGAATTAAGAATGATGGAGCCGACCTGGGGCCAATGACTCTGAGCATGCTCAATGGCGAATCCGGACCGATGCAGCGTGAGTATCAGGTGTTTGTGGATCATCTTGTTGATGACCTTAAACCGGATGTCATCCTGTTTACGAATGCATTACTTAGCGGAGTGATGCCGCTGCTTAATAAACGATATTCGAAACCAATCTTCTGTCTCCTTCAGGGGGATGATCTGTTTCTGAATCAATTGCCTGCTCAATACCGGCAAACCTCCATTGATTCGATTCGCAAAAACAGTGAACAATTTGCAGGTTTTATCACACATACTCGTGTGTATGCCGATTTGATGTCTGAATTTCTGGGAATCGATCGGAATCGCTTTCTGCAAATTCCTCTGTCTGTTGATGTGGAAGCTCATGAAGTGCAGGATCGTTCAACTTCTCCCAGCAACACTCCAAAAATCGGTTACTTTGCCAGAATTGCTCCCGAAAAAGGCCTGCTCGAACTTGTTCAGGCAACGCGTCATTTGCATGAAGCTGGCATCGATTTTGAATTGCATGCCGGCGGCTATCTCGGTCCGCAGCATCGCTCGTATTTTAAGAAGATTCAATCAGAAGCAAAATTTCTGGGCGATCGATTCCAGTACATTGGCAGTCCTGCTCAGCATTCCGAAAAGATGGAGTTTCTGAGGCAGCTGCACTTGTTGAGTGTGCCTGCAAATTATGAGGAGCCGAAAGGTTTGTATTTATTGGAAGCGATGGCAGCTGGAATTCCGGTTGTCCAACCGCGACGAGGAAGTTTCCCTGAATTGATCGAATCAACGGGCGGAGGATTGATGTATGAACCAGGAAATTCACGAGACCATGCGAACTCACTCAGACAATTGCTCGAAAATCCAGAATTGCATTTGCAGCATCGCAATTCTGGATTGGAAGGCGTGAATGCCCGCCACACTTCAAAAGAGGCGGCCAAGGCATTGCTGAAAATTTGTCGCGACTCTGTCGAAAGTCCATGAGAGAACCCGAGCCATCACTGATTCGGCTCGCCTGATCTCATCGATTATTTCTCAAGCACATGAATCCGCACCGGTTGAGTCGCTTGCCCGCCTGCTGCCGTTGTTCTCAGATGGAATAGCCGCGATTGTGGTTTCGCAGCCGGATCGCAGGTGATGAAGAATTCGCGTTCGGTATTTTCATCGGTAATCAGTAACCCGTTCAAGCCGATGTTATCGACATAAACTCCGTAAGGTAAATTCCGGCCGGAATCTTCGTTACCGAAGGAAATCGGTCCTTTGTGTCCATTACGATTGGCGATAACTTTCAATTGAATCGTTTCTCCCGGAGAAACTTCGAACTCCAGGGTGTCAGCATCGGGCTTAGAGATGGGTTGCGGGCTACGCGGCGAAGGGACAATTTCCAGTGTCAGCTTAGGTTCGCCACCACTTTTCCATTCTTTAAAGCCGTTGACTCCATGGGTTCGGCTTTCTCCAAGGATGTCAGCCTCTGCCGTAATCTTGATGGCTTCTGCCCATGCGGGATCAATATCAGTTTTCTCATCAACTGAGATCACTCCCAAAGCTTCAATCTGACCTTCTTCGACAATCAGCGGAGTTGTAACTGAAATACCCTCAGGCAGATTTTCAAACTTGAAGGTCACAGGCCCCATGTAATTATCTTTGCGATTCACCCGCACCTGAAATTCCTGTCGGCTGCCAGGATGCAGAGTCAGTTTATCGGTCTGCAGACGCGGTTGAAAATCTGGTTGTCGCGGGCGAATATCCAGTTGATATTTGAAATCTGGTCCCTCATAGTTACGGACGTCAGAAATTTTCACCAGATAGTCTCCATCCTCTGGAGCGGTGAAGAAGAGACGGGAATCACTGCCAAGATCTCGCTGGCTGGAATCATCATTTTCAAAATAAACGGGAAAAACTGGTAGCCCATTCGGGATGACATTTTCCTCAGGAGCAATCGGCTCGACGATATAGCAGGGTTCATTCAAAGCGTGCGACAGCGGAGTGGTATCAAAATATCCCCAGCGATTGCCGCCTCCAGGATACATATTAAATCCGGAATCTGCCCCACGGGGATAGTGATACAATTTGGCGACTTCTCCATTGGAGTAGAGATACTCGTTGAGTTTCATTTCCGTCCAGTTGAAGATGCGGAAATCGTTGAATTGATCAGAATTTTTTCCACGGAATGTGAAGTAAGATTCCCTCACCGCCTGAAGGTTCACACGGAGTAATTTTTCTCCGTTTTCATCCAGAACTTCCACAAAAGAATCGAGCGGTGACTTTGAACGAGCGGCGTTGGTTTCGATCACCCATTCTTCACCGGCCTTACAATGAATCCGAAAGAGATCGAAGTCAGCCTGCAAACCGTTACGACCTGAGATAACGCCACTGATCGAAGCAGGAATCTGCACGTCACCAGCTTGGTCGGGGGTTTGATTCGGTTCGGTTTCCGTCAGCTTGACCGATTCCTTTGCTTCAGGAATGATGGAATCAGTTGTGTGATCGCTCTGATTGCTCATTGCAGAAGTCGAATCAATTTCTGGAATTCGATAGGCAATGATCGTGCCATCAAGTCGGCCAGTGAAGAACGATTTCTGATCCCCTGAAAGACAAGCCGTTGCACCGGTTTCCCGGCTATCTTTTTCCCAGACAAATATCTCCTGAACGGAATTGGCGTCCCAGAGTTTGATGACTCCATCTTCCGAGAATGTCAACAGGTGTTGACCATCAGTCGTCCATAACAAATTGGAGACGGTCGCTTCATGAGCAAAACGGGCAAACAGTTGGGGATTGATTTTCGGTTGATCACGGGAAACCGTTTTCCAGACTCGCAGTTTTTTATCTGCTCCGACAGCAGCCATGCGATCTCCAGTTGGAGAAAACTGACAGGCGTAAACTTCCTTGAGTGGTTGGCCGAGTGTATCGAGCCGCATTCCATCGGCTACCCGCCAGACTTTGCAGGTATCATCGGCACTGCCGGAAATCAGTAATTGACCATCGGGACTGAATGCAACATCGTATACCGAACCATTATGACCCGAGAGTACATGAAGCTGCTTTCCGGTTGCGGTCTCCCACAGAATAATCGATTTATCGTAGCTGCTAGTCGCGAGAGTAGATGCATCGGGAGAGAGCTGAGCATCGAAAACAGTGTCGTAATGTCCCTCATACAGATGAAGCTGCTTTCCAGTGCCAGTTTCATATATGGCAACCCACCCTCCCCGCCCAGTCACTCCGGAAGCGACAACCAGTTGAGTTCCATCCTGTGAGAACGACAGTGAATTAATTTTGCCGGGGATCTCTTTCAGCGTGAGACGTGGAGATTCCAGTGGAATTTGTTTCCTGTCATCTGAGACCGTTGCTGGGGCGGGCATAATCAACACTTCGCCGTACCGACCAACTGCTAACTCTCCCGTAGGAGTGGTTGCCAGAGCCGTGACTGGCTGCATTTTCTGATAAGCGGGGATCTCCGGAACATTCAGCATCAAACGATCAGGTTGTTTGCCTTCTGGTCCTGCTGCTCCCGATTCAATCCAGCTCCTCAGCACTGCGATTTCTTCTGTGGTCGGTTGGGGTTCATCTTCTGGAGGCATGGCAGGCTCGGCTCGTTTTTCGATGAGTCGAATCAGCAGACTGTTTTCGGGATCTCCGGCTAACAGGACCGGTTTCTCTTTCAAACCTGCATGGAGAGACTGATAAGTTTCCGTAGAAAAGTCAGCTTCCCGATCCGCTTCGCTGTGACAGCCGGAGCAGTATTTGTTGAGCAGTGATTGGACATCGCGCTGGTAATCGGGATTTGCATTATCGGCTGCATGAAGAAGTTGTCCTGACGCGACAACTAACAGCAATGTGTTGAATACCAAGTAGTGTGCGAAATATTTTGATGTCATGATTGATCACTTTGACAGTATTTAATCTGTAGGTCAGGCTGTGCCTGACGAATTGTGCGTTCTACCTCTGTTCTCGTCAGGCACAGCCTGAGCTACGAATCAATGATTAAACAGAAACTCGCGGGTGCTCAGGATGGCCCAGAAGACATCTTCAACTACATCGCGTTCTTCCGGAGAGCCAGCCTCGGGCAGCATCGATGTGATTTCTGCTCGCTCGTGAGTTGTAGGGTATCTTCCCAGACTGCTCAGATAGAGTTCGTCAACCAGAGTGGCGTCTGACATTCCGAGTGAGCGAAGTCGCAGCATTTCAGCGACACGTCCCTTATCATCTTTGAGTTTCTTGTTGATCGTCTCTCCGTTGGACAAATGCAGCACCTGAACAGTACTCGGTTCGGCGGAGCGCTCACACTCACAGACAATGTTTCGAGGATTGCGGCCAAATGTCGACAGGAAATAGTTTTCGACAGCCGAGTCAAACAGTTCGACCGCACGGGTCCCTTCCGGATAGAAATCTGTTTTTTGACGATCTGCTCCCGGGAAGCCGATAAAGTCGAATTTTGTGGGAACGCCGGTCACCTGCACGATAGCATCGTGCAGGACTTCGGCCATCATTCGACGGGGATAGTATCGCGAATAAAACCGTTGTTCATCGCGATTCCCCGGCAGCGGTTCGCTCGAACGTTGATACGCATTTGATTGTAAAATCAGTCGCATGAGTGCTTTCAGATCAAATTTCTGTTCGACAAGATAATCAGCTGCCGCTTGCAGCAGCTCCTCATTAGAAGCGGGGTTTGTTGCGCGCATGTCGTCGACCATTTCCACAAGACCGACGCCGAAGTATCGAGCCCAGATGCGATTGGTGATCGAGCGGGCAAAATAGGGATTCTCTGGAGCAGTCAACCACTCGGCCAGTTCAATGCGACGGTCGGAGGGATCATCCATTTCCAGAGAAACGGCATCGAGAGGTGTGGGCGGTTGAGGCTTGCCGGTTCTTGGTTGAACCAGGTCTCCGAATTCGGTGACATAGAGGGTGCGAATGCCATCGCCATTGCGACTCTCGCCTCCCCAACCTTTGGCCTTCACTCGGGCGAACAGGTTGGCCATGCCGTAGTATTGGTCGTTCGTCCATTTTTCGAGAGGATGATTATGACATTTGGCACAGCCGATCGATAATCCGAGAAATGCCTGCGAAACATTTTCGGTCATATCTTCGGGAGATTGATGCAGGGCATAGAAATTCGTCGCCCCATTTTCGACACTGCTGCCCGTTGCGGTGACAATTTCCTGCACCACTTCATTCCAGGGAGTATTCTTTTCGACATGTGAATGCAGCCATTCGTAATAAGTTTTGACTGCCTGGGGCCTGAGCAGCGTACCGTTGATCATCATCACATCCGACCATTGGTAGGTCCAGAAATCGACGAAGTCTTCAGAGGCGAGCAGCGTTTCGATGAGTTGATCCCGCTTCTCAGGAGCGTTATTCGTCAGAAACTTTTGCGTTTCTTCCACTGTGGGAAGTCGACCGATTGTGTCGACATAGGCACGGCGAACAAACGTTTGATCGGTACAACCGGCAGAGGCTGGGAGGTTGAGTCGGACAAGTTGTTTATCGATCAATTCATCGAGAACATTTCTTGGCATACGCTGATCGACTTGATCCTGATCGGCCAGCGGATCGGAAACCTCTGGAAATGGAACGGTGATGCGGGCAATCGCAACCAGACTCGAATACCAGGCGACAATCGCTCCCTCACCCGGGCCGTTAATGGTGACATTTCCATGTTCATCAACCGAGCAAACGGCTTCATTCGTCGAAGACCAGATCACGCGGGATGTGACATCGCGATTGTCACCATTTGAAAAAGTAGCCTGTACAACAAGTTTTTGATGCTCTTCCACTTGATGCAGCGAACGTCCTGGCAACACGGTGAGTGTTTGTACTTCAACATCTTCAGGAGTCGGTCCGGGAGCCCCTGAAGTAATCCAGTTGGCGAGTATCTGATACTCTTCCGAATCGGTTTCAAAGCGAATGCCACCTTTGTGAGGCATCCCGCCGGAAGGTTTGGCGAGAATCAGGCTGCGACCAGGATCGGCGAATTCGACACGTCGTCCCTGATCCTGTTTGACGATATTGAAGAAATCGGTTGGTGGATCGTAAGCTCGTAAAGACAGTCGAAAGCCCCCCTTGCCCGCGAGCGCCCCATGACAGGCACCCGAATTACAACCCGCTTTGGAAAGAATGGGCAGGACATCGTGTTGGAATGAAGGCGGAGTTTGCTGATCGACATTCTGAATGGTGACCGAGACCTCACTGGTTTCATTTTGACGAATGGCACTGATCGTTACTTTGCCATTGGCGACTGGCGTAACCACTCCTTCTGAGGAAACTTGTGCGATCGAATCATCAGAGGATTTCCATTCGATACCTTCGGTTATCTGAGAACCGACTTCCTGTCCTTTTGATTCCTGTAACAACAATTGTTGAGTGGCAGACGGATCGCTGATGACGACTTCAGCGGGAAGAATGATCGATTGTGCATAAATAGAGGATTGATTCGTGCATAAAGAACCAACGAGGATCAAAATAATGGGAACACAGCTTTTCATGGTATTAACCGGTTTAAGTAGAACGCTAAAAAAGTAATTGATCATTATCAATTGACCTGGGGTGGCGGGGGCGCTCCGCGTTAGTGGAAGCCCCCGAAAGTTCAACGANNGATTGACAAATAACACAGCCGCTTAGTGGTAAAAAATATCATTCCAATCGAGTTTCTTGTATTTTTAAATCCTCTTAAACTTGGCGTCTTGGCGGTTCAATCAATAAAGATCAGACTTCGTGTGTGGTCTGTCACTGCTCCTTCAGAAATCGACATTTTTCATGATTTGCCCTTATTGCCGTCACGATGAAACGAAAGTGATCGACTCGCGTACGAATGCGGAATTTGCGATTCGTCGTCGTCGGGAATGTCTGGCTTGTAATCGTCGCTTTACGACGTTCGAAAAGATCGAAGAGTTGCCGATTAAGGTCATCAAAAAAGATGGCTCCCGGGTTCCCTTCAATCGGGAGAAAATCCGTGAAGGTCTCGAAAAAGCCTGTTATAAACGTCCGGTCAGTGAAAACGATATTGAAACGCTGATCAGTCAGGTCGAAGCAGAAGTTTATGAAAACTTCGAACGGGAAATCCCCTCGCGGATGATTGGCGAACAGGTGATCGAACACCTCCGCAAACTGGATCAGGTGGCCTTTGTCCGTTTTGCTTCGGTTTATCGGGAATTCAAAGACGTTAACGATTTCGTCGCAGAACTCGGCTCTATGCTGAAAGAGCGGACGCAAAAGTAGATTTCTTTTACAAGCACGAAGCGAAAGCGAGTGTGTCGGGATGAAAAGAAATACACTCGCTTGCGCTTCGTGCTTATATTTTGGGTCTCATGAACCAATAATAATCAGCGGCGTTCCATCAGATACAGTCCGATCATCGTGAAAACAACACCCAGAATCAGCCAGATGGTCATTGGTTCTGCGAAGACAACTACACCTGCGACGGAAGCCATTGCGATTTGAGTGGTGTTGATCATATTCGTCTGTGTGACAGCCAGATGTCGATAAGCGGTTCCGATCGCGTAAAATGCCATTGCATTGAAGACGCCAGCTAACTGCATGATGACGACTTCTTTGGGAGTTGTTGCCAGCAGGTCTTCGAGCGGATTGCTGAGCAATGCAGCGGTTGTCATGGCGACGGTGCCTGTTGTACTGATCAAAAACAGAGTGGCTGAGACGGGCAGATTTTTGACATTCCGGCGAATGACGGTTCCTGAAAGTCCATAGCAGGTGCCGGAGATCATGGCGGAAAGAATGCCCAACAGGATATCTGCCCGCGAAGCTGTTTTCAGAATCGACTCCGAGGCTTCCCCTGCCCCCATGCTGAGAATCGTTACCGCGAACATCAATATCGACATCGCCAGGAGCGTGCGGAGTGTGATTGGCTCGCCCAGAAACAAGCGGCTGGAAACCGCACCAGCTGTCAAAATCATGGCGAAGGTCATCGGGACAGTCATCGCCAGTCCGATCAGGCCGAGGGCGAACTGGAACATCATGTTTCCGCCGAACTGCATCAGGAAACCCGTTGCGATCAAGGGAAGCAATAAGCCTTTAGGTGGAAATGCTGGGCGACCGTTGCAGTAATTATTGAGCACCAGTGTCCAGGTCAGGAGTGTGGCAGGGATGGCTTTATGAGCAGTGATCCACATCGACCATTCCAGATTTCCCGGCCGGGCGCTTTGCCGCAGTGCGATGTTGGCACAGGTGTACCCCACAGCGGCGATCAGTGCACAGATCACTCCAAACCAGATGTGAGAATGTTTCTCTTCAGGTGTGTCCAATGCGATGTCGGAAGTGGCAGGCTCGGGAATGGACATGAGGCGGGCTTTTTATGGGGATAATTACAGCAGGGTGGCGGGGGCGCTCCGACTTAGCGGAAGCCCCCGGTTGTTTCATCGTTCGGGGGCTTCTCTTCGAGAGCGCCCCCGCCACCCCGTCGATGTACGGATCAGTTTTTCTCGTTGGGTTACGCTTCGCGAACCCAACCTACACGGGCTACCTTTGGGAAGACGTCAAAACAATTCGTGAATCGGATGATGGCCGAAGTCGACGAGCGGGAATGGGCGGTTTCCTGGGCCAGGCAATGTCGTTTCGGGATCCAGTCCCAGGCTTTTGAAAATGGTGGCAACGATATCAGCTGGTTCTACGGGACGATCTGCGGGAACACCGCCGATGGGATCGCTCGCTCCAACAACTTGTCCCCCCTTCACTCCTCCTCCAGCAAAATAAACGGTGAAACACTGAGGCCAATGGTCGCGACCGCCAGCCGGATTGACGCGTGGAGTGCGACCGAATTCGGAGAGGTTACAGACCATTGTATCTCCCAGTAAGCCCCGCTCTTCCAGATCTTCCAGCAAAGCGGCGTAGGCCTGATCGTACATCGGACAGATTTGCGTTTGCATCCCCTCGATGGATGTGAACGGTTTGGAGCCGTGGATGTCCCAGGTCACTTCATTGAACACAGTCAGGAATGTGTTGATGGTCACAAATCGCACGCCAGCTTCGACCAGTCTGCGAGCAAGCAGGCAACATTGTCCAAAACGATTCATCCCGTATTTTTCACGAACGCTAGTGGGCTCTTTGGAAAGATCAAATGCATCGCGAGCCTGTGGGCTGGTCATCAGGCGAAATGCGGATTCGAAATTGTCATTGAGCAAAGCCGCGTTTTCTGTGGCTTCGAAGACGTTTGCCGTTTCGTCGACCAACTCACGGAGTTTCTGTCGTCGATTCAATCGGACGGTGCCGATTTCCTTGGGCGGTAGTAAATCGGGGACCTGAAAATTCTTCTCCGCGGGATTCGCATTCAGTGCAAAGGGATCGTAAGCCTTGCCCAGAAAACCACCAGCCTGACCATTCGGCAAATTTCCACCGCCTCGCCCCATCAATTCGGGGAGCACGACAAAGGGAGGTAAATCTGTTCGGCGTCCTTTCAAATAATTCACAACGGCACCGGCATGGGGAGTATTGACCCCGCCAGAAAACTGGCGACCCGTCTGGACAATTTGCCAGCCGGAATCGTGGACGGCGGCTCCGCCGTGATGTGCAGAGCGGACCAGCGAAAATTTATCGGCGACTTGTGCGTGCCGGGGGAGCATTTCGGAAATTTGGATTTCCGGCGAGTTGGTTGAAATCGGCTTGAAGGGGCCGCGAATTTCGGAGGGGGCATCGGGCTTCATGTCCCACAAATCGATATGGCTGGGAGCACCGAGATTAAAAATCATGATGCAGGAGCGATTGTCTTTTTTCTGCTCCGGCTTCATCGCCGCCTCAGCCGCCATCACATCGGCCAGCGTCAGCCCCATCGCTCCCAATGTTCCGACTTGCAGAAAGTCGCGACGGGTGGTGCCGTTACAATTGTGGGAAACACCTTTCCCTTCAAAATTCAGCATCGAATGTCCTCTGTGTTTTGTTTGTGTGGGGGAAACTCAGGGGTGTGCAGGCAGGGATGTCGATTTGTTCCCTTCTATTGTTACCGATCAGGCATCGTCACTTCAATACATATCAATGTTCTCTGCTTTATTTTTCATGATTATTACCAGCAGATCATTGAAGAAAGTACACAATTTCTCCGATTCCAGCGAGATATTGACGATTCTTCCCTGAATATCTTATCACGCTACGGATGACCACCGATTTTGTGCTCGACAGTTAATTTGGTTTCGATAATAGGAGTCTGGATATGCGAAATGGATTTCGCATCTTCACTTTGGGAATAGTCTGCACTGCTTCTTTCATTTATGGTTGCAGTCTGGGCGGTAATCCGAGGTCAGCAAGTGACCATCTTCCTAAGAATTACGAAAAAACATTGGACATTGTCCGCGTCTATTACGGCACGGATCGAACGCCAACTGGCGAGAGAAGCCCCAATAATTATTATGGATCCGAACCGACCGCACTCCAATACGGTATCTGTGAAGTCAGTATTCCGAGTACACACGATTACGGAGAAATTGAACGGCCTTCTATTTGGAAGCTGGAGTTCAGCGAAAATCCTGAACGTCACGTTATGCTGCAAAGTGTCGAAGCTTTGCTTGAAGATGAATTCCTCAAAGATTTACAGGATGAGGTCAAGTATTCAGAGAGTGAAGAAGCTTTCGTGTTTGTACATGGCTATAACGTCAGTTTTGCACACGCAGCTCGACGGACGGCTCAGATGGCTCACGATTTGAAATTTCAGGGGCCACCGATCATGTTCAGCTGGCCTTCTCAGGGAAAGCTGCCGGGTTATGTCGCCGACATGACCTCCGCAGATTTTGCGAAAGATCACGTCCTGGAATTTGTTGAAAAGATTGCCCGCGATTCCGGCGCGAAAAAAGTGCATTTGATCGCTCACAGCATGGGGAATCGGATTGTGACCGATGTTCTCAAGAATCTGTCTGAGCAGTCGTTGTATCGTGATGTCCCAAAATTTAATCAGGTGATTCTGGCCGCTCCCGATATCGATGCCCGTACGTTCAAATACGAAATTGCTCCGAAAATCACGCAGGCGGATCGTGTAACGATTTATGCTTCCTCGAATGATAAAGCTCTGAAGGCATCGCAGTTGGTGCATCAGGGGCGCCGGCTTGGACAAGGTGGAGTTGAGTTAACCGTCTTTCCGGAACAGAAATTCATCGACATGATCGATGCGTCTCAAGTCGATTTCGGCCTCTTCGAACTGGGCCACGCCAGTTATGCTGATGGCCTGCTGGTCGATGTGCAACGAACTCTGGCTGGAGCTCCCGTTGTTTCACGAGGCTTGACCGCTCACGAATCCCAATTCGCCTGGCTGGTTCCCGGGCCATTACGACCAACCGAAGATCTCACTTCTGAAATCCAGACAGCTTCTCTGGAGACGCTTTCTCCAGACACTGTTGTGACAAAAGAATCAAGCAAACCAAGTCCGGGCAGTGGCTGGTCATGGTGGAAAATCTTCTGGCCGTTTTAATCAGCTTTTGGATGAACCAATTCAATTCGTGCGTACGCTGGCAGCATGCATCAGCAATGAACTATACATAGTTCAGCTGATTCCAGTATTTCCCTGAATCGAATTGGATTGACCATGTCGAAATTTGCACTTCCTCTTTTCCTGATGCTCACCCTGGTCTGCTCGGGGAAGTCTTCTTTTGCACAGGACAAAGGCCTGGATAATACCCAGGTCATTCCAATCGAAGATCGCGTGATGCTCGACCTGCCAGAAATTGGCACGCAGACTGAAAAAATCGATTTCCGTAATCTCCCGAAAATCCCATTTGAACATGCAATAATCAGCGACGTTCGTAATCAGGGTGGACATTGGGTTCATCAGCATGCCTATGTCTGCGACTTTGCAAATCAGTATTGGGCCATGTGGAGTGATGGACCAGGCCTACCTCATTCTGGCGTGGCTCCCGAAAAGCATCGAAATATTGTGCCGGGACATGACCGCCCGGGGACGAGAGTTTCCTACGCGACCAGTCCTGATGGCTTGAACTGGAGTGAGCCCAAAGATTTGAGCGGTCCACCTCGACGAGAGGGATTCGGCTGGATTGCCCGTGGATTCTGGATTCGTGATGGTCAACTCCTTGCACTGGCGAGTCACTTCAATGCTCCTGGATATCCGGGCCCTGGTTTGAGCCTGGAAGCCTTTCGTTGGGACGAAATGAAGAACTCATGGGAGAGCCACGGCACGGTCAATGATGACACTCTGAATAATTTTCCACCAAAGAAACTCCCTGATGGTCAGTGGCTGATGACAAGGCGCGATCATCGCCAGCAAGTCAGCGTTATTATCGGTGGTGTCAAATCGTTCGGCGATTGGCACGACCGACCGCTGGCGAAATATGGAAAAGAACAGAAGCCAGAAGAGCCCTATTGGTACACGTTGCCGGATGGGAAAACGCTGGTCGGTTTAATTCGCGACAATGGTGGCTCAAAACGATTGCTCCGTTGCTTCTCGACTGATCTGGGAAAAACCTGGAGTGAAATTCAAACAACGAATTTTCCGGATGCGACCAGCAAATTTTTTGTGCTTCGGACATCCCGTGGTTTCTACGTTCTTGTGTCCAATTCAAATCCCCAAAAGCGTGATCCTCTCACGATTGCAATCAGTCGGGATGGACTGGTCTACACATCTCTGCTCTACCTGATTGGCGAGCGTCACATCGACTATCCGCACATCATTGAAAAAGACGACCACATTCTGGTCGCGTTCTCGGGAGCAAAACAGACAATGGAAGTTGCGAAAGTAAAACTCGATGACCTGGAGGCTGCATTAGCCACTGAGTGACTGTTCAATTTTGGTTAGGTTCACTCAGCATGTCGTTCCTGTAGCTTGCGATGTCATCTGTAAATTGCCACACTCGGCGATTATTGATTCCTATTAAAACTTCTGTCTACGGATGCATCGATGCCGGTATTATCTGCGAATGAGCTCTTGGAACTGGGTACAAAAATCTTAACTGCTGCGGGGGCTACGCCTGAGGAAGCAAGTGTTGTGGCTGCGGAACTTTCCGGGGCGAATCTGGTCGGGCACGATAGCCACGGTGTAATGCGGTTGATGCAGTATGTGAGTTTCATTCGAGATGGTCACATTAAACCGGGAGTGAGCCCGGAAGTGATTCGGGAAGGTGCGGCTTTTCTGGTTGTTGATGCCCATTTCGGGTTTGGTCAGGTCGCTTCCACTTTCGCATTTGATCAGTTGGCCACGAAAGCCCGCGATTGCGGTACTGCTGATGCTTTCATTCGCAATTGCAATCACGTCGGTCGACTCGGTTCTTACACGGAAATGGCAGCTGAGAAAGGCTTTGCGGCTTTGATGTCCGTAAATGCTCCCGGTCCCGGCCAAGTGGCTCCCTTCGGAGCGATGGAGCGACGCATGGGAACGAATCCGATTTCCATGGCAGCCCCGGGAAACGAGGCTCCCATCGTGCTCGACATGACAACCAGTGCAACAGCTGAAGGAAAATTGCGAGTCGCTCATCAATCGGGTCTGCAGGTCCCGGAAGGCTGGATGATTGACGGAGCCGGCAACCCGAGTACAACTCCCGGCGACTTTTACGCCGAACCCAACGGCTGCATTTTACCATTGGGTGGCCCACTGGCTCATAAAGGCTTTGGCCTATCCGTGATGGTCGATGTTTTTTGCGGAATCCTCTCCGGCAGCGGAGTCGGTCGAAACGACTTGCCTCGCGGAGCCAACGGAGTCTGGATGCAACTGATCGACATCGAGCAAATAGTCGGGCGAGAAGAGTACGATGGCTGGATGAAATCCTACGAAGAACACATCAAATCGGCGAAAAAGTGCCCGGGTGTGGAAAAAATTCTGTTTCCAGGCGAAATGGAACGACAAACTTACACCAAACGAAGTCAGGATGGGGTTTCCCTACCTGATGAGACTTGGCGTCAGATCAATGAACTGGCGGCTTCACTTGGTGTTACAGTTTGATCGGGCAATAAATAAGGGTGGCTGGGGTCGAATGAAATGAGCCCCAAGGGTGCTGATCGTTCTGGGGGCTTCGCTTCGCTAC
>DEML01000105.1:8295-9911 GCA_002359185.1 Planctomycetaceae bacterium UBA2671 | reverse complement strand
CGCTACGACCCCAGCCACCCGACGCATAGTATATCGTTGATCTGACAGGAAATTCGCTTTTCTGAAACTCCCGGTTGACGCTGGCTTGTCAGATGTTCTATCTTCCGGCACGGGTGGACAGCTTGCGTCCGCTCTGTTTACGCAAACTGTTTCCTCTTTCCCACGTAGAACCAATTAAACTATGAGCGATCTAATTCCTGTGCATGGTGGTCTATCTGAACCTGTCTGCCGCACCGTACCTGCAGCAGATGTCGAATCTTTCAAAAGCGAAGCGGCTTCTTTGACAAAAGTGCCGATGACGGCTGCTGACCTCTCCAGTGTCTACCGAATTGCCGACGGAACACTCTCTCCGCTCGAAGGTCCGATGGACAGTGCGACCTACAATCGTGTGCTCGATGAATCGGTCATCGAAAACGATGGCAAAAAATACGCCTGGACGATTCCGATTTCTTTCCCAGTCACTTCCGAACTGGCTGGCAAATTGTCGAGCGGTCAGAAAGTTGCTTTGACCTGCCCGGAAGGCAATATCGTCGGCACACTGGATATCAGCGATGTCTTCGAATGGGACAAACCTCGTTATCTGAAATCTGTCTACGGCACCGACCGAACCGATCATCCGGGAGCCGACATGGTTCTCGTGAATGATGCCGACAAAACACACCTGCTCGGCGGAACCTTGATGGCATTGCCGCAGCCGAAGAATTCTTCGTTCGGTCAGTATGTTCTCAGCCCACGCGAAACCCGCAAACTGGTTGCCGATAAAGGCTGGGATGCCGTTGTCGCCTTCCAGACCCGCAACCCCCTGCACCGTGCCCACGAATATGCACTGGTTTACGCACTCGAAGTTTTGATTCGCGAAGGCAAAAACGCTGGCGCAATTCTGAATCCTCTGGTTGGTGAAACCAAAGGGGATGACGTCAGTGCGGAAATCCGCATGGAAACTTACGAGAAGTTGATTTCCGATCGTGCAATGGGCGATGGCGATAGTGATCCCGAACTGTGGGGACCTCGCAATGAAGCCGTTCCCGATCGTGTTGTTCTGCTCGGTCTCGACCTCAAAATGTTCTACGGCGGACCAAAAGAAGCGGTCATGCACGCAATTTATCGCCAGAACTATGGCTACACTAATATCGTGATTGGTCGTAAACATGCAGACGCTCCCTACAAAGATGGATCGGCCATCTGGGGTGATTTCGATGCTCAGGAAATTTTCAATAACCTGAACGGTGAACTGCATATCAAACCAATCAATGTTGGTTTCGCAGCTTACTACGAATCATTGGGCCGCGTCGATCTGATGGAAAATCATAAAGACGAAAAACCAGTGTTCATCTCCGGCAAAGACGTCCGTGCGACACTGCAAAAAGGTGAACTGGTCGATCCACGGATCATGCGAGAAAGCACTTCGCAGATTCTGGCAGCGGCTATGAAACAATAATCATCTTCGGATGAGATGCAAATATAAAAAAGCCGATCGAATTTTCGATCGGCTTTTTTAATGCCATGAAACAGGAAACCATTCCTACTTCTTGGGGAGCAGTACTCTTCCCTTTTCCTTGGGGGCGGTTTGCTTTCCTTCTCCTTGGGGAGAAGGTGGCCGAAGGCCGGATGAGGGG
>DEML01000105.1:0-8179 GCA_002359185.1 Planctomycetaceae bacterium UBA2671 | reverse complement strand
CCTCTCCCCGAGGGAGAGGGGACTGACACACTCGCTTGCGTTTCGTGCTTGTAAAAATTTTTCGCCTTCCGCCTTCTACCCTCTCAAGTCGCATCGTCCGCCAAGCCATACTCTTCAATCTTCTTATGCAATGTATTGCGATTGATGCCGAGGCGGGTCGCGGTTTTGGTCTGGACGCCATGGCAGACTTTGAGGGTCTGGCTGATGAGTTGCTTCTCAACCATGGAAACAATCTGCTGGTATAAGTCGGTCTCATCACCGGATTGTTCGGCCATGCCGAAGTTGATTAACTCTTCGCAGATCGTTTCGACATTTCGGGACTTGCTGATTCCCAGGCGAATTGGCGAAAGACCACGAACATGGGGCGGCAGTAAATCGACGGAAAAGTCTGGACCATCGGCCATCACAACCGCTCGCTCGACATAGTTTTCCAGTTCCCGAACATTGCCCGGCCAGGTGTAGGTCGTCATTACCTCCAGAGCGTCTTTGGTCAACTTAAGAGGTGCACAGTCGTTTTCGGCTGCATATTTATCGATAAAATGCTCGATGAGTTCAGGAAGATCTTCCGTTCGGTCCCGTAATGGTGGCAGAAAAATCGGCAGCACATTCAGTCGATAGTACAAATCTTCTCGGAAACGTTCTTCTTCAACTTCTTCAAGTAATTCGCGATTCGTCGCGGCTACAATTCGGGTATCGACCGTGACGGTTTTCGTATCTCCGACGCGTTCAAACTCATGTTCCTGCAGGACGCGAAGTAGTTTTACCTGCAGGGGGAAGCCCATCGAGTTGATTTCATCGAGAAATAGTGTGCCTCCGTGAGCCGCTTCAAATCGTCCGGTTCGATTTTCGAAGGCACTCGTAAAGGCTCCTTTCACATGGCCGAACAGCTCGCTTTCGAGCAGACTTTCACTCAATGCTCCACAGTTGACACGAATATAGGGTCCCGAACAACGAGGGCTGAGCTCATGTATCGCCCGGGCAATCAACTCTTTACCGGTTCCAGTCTCTCCCAACAGCAACACTGTCGCCGAGGATCGCGCCACCCTTACGGTTGTGCGATACACCTCCTGCATGGCAGGGCAATTCCCTATGATTCCTGCCAGAGCACTGGGACGATCAGATGCTATGTTCATTTCACTATTTCAAATCAAATGGTGCATTTCAATGATTGCGATTGGTCTGTCGGTATTCCCTCATGAACAATCACTCGATGTACTGTGATATAATATCGCACCTGTTTGCATTAATTATAGGCTCCTCAGATAAAATTAATGATCTTTTTACGAAATCATTCGTACACATATCGGAATAATTACTTGTTCACAAATAATCAATGCCAATCCATTAAGCATACTGCACACATTGCGGGCATTTCGTGGTGCCTTTTTAAGCATTCTTCGCCGATAGTGCATTTTTCAGCACAACGTGTAGACTGATCGGGCAGACTGGATCTTTCTCACGGGATTGCGATTCTTGTCGGGATCGGTATAACGAACTTCAAACCGACTCAATTTATTGAGTATTTCTCTTTATTGAAATGTTTTTGAGACCGTTGAGATTCCTATGAAAGTTCTTGTAATTGGCCAGGGTGGACGTGAGCACGCATTGGTGTGGAAGTTGTCACAGTCCCCGCAGGTCACAAAAATTTATTGTGCACCTGGTAATGCGGGGACTTCGCAGCATGCTGAGAATGTGGATATCTCTGATGCCGATATTGATCAACTTCTAAACTTTGCCAAGCGGGAAAAAATTGATCTGACGGTCCCCGGGCCGGAAGTGCCGCTGGTTTTGGGTGTGGTCGATCAATTCCGCAAAGCTGGCCTGACAATTTTCGGCCCGACAAAAGCAGCAGCTGAGCTGGAAGGAAGCAAGACTTTCGCCAAACAGATTATGCGAGGGGCAAAAGTTCCAACTGCGGATTACATCACGTTCGATAATTTGAATCGAGCCATCAACTACATCCTTGAACGCTGCGGAGGCGGACGATTTGCCTCCAACGAACGACCTCTCAATGTGACTAACGAAGAGGGTGAAATCTTTCAGCGAACCAATCCGCTGTGGGAACAACCGATTGTTGTGAAAGCCGATGGGTTGGCTGCTGGCAAAGGGGTGCGGGTTTGTCATACAGCAGAAGAAGCGATTGAGTTTGTGCGGGATTGCCTGGCGGGAAATCGGTTTGGTGAAGCAGGCAGCCGGGTGATTATTGAAGAGTGCCTGGTGGGGGAAGAAGCAAGTATTCTGGCGATTGTCGATGGCAAAACGATTATCACACTCGATGCCAGTCAGGATCACAAAGCCGCTTACGATGATGATCAGGGCCCAAATACTGGGGGCATGGGTGCCTACTGCCCAACGCCCGTGATTGATGCGGCAATGATGGATCAGATCACCCAGACGATTCTGATTCCACTGGTTCACGAAATGAAGCGAAAAGGCTGCCCGTTCAGCGGTGTGCTTTATGCTGGTATCATGATGACGCGTCAAGGTCCCAAGGTGCTGGAATTCAATGTGCGGTTTGGGGATCCGGAAACGCAGCCGGTTTTGATGCGGCTGAAGTCTGATCTGTTCGAAATGCTGTACGCGGCTGCTCAAGGAAAACTGCGGGACGTACCGGAATTGGAATGGGATCCGCGACCAGCTGTCTGCGTGGTGATGGCATCCAAAGGTTATCCGGGCGACTATGAAAAAGGGTTTGCGATTCGTGGACTCGATCCCAAAGCCGACTCTGAAATCTCGCGAGTTTTTCATGCGGGCACGAGTATGAAAGATGGCAAAATTGTCAACTCCGGTGGACGAGTCCTCGGCGTGACGGCTCTAGGTGATAATCTCGATCAGGCAAAGTTGAATGCCTACGAACGTGTTAAGGGAATTCGCTGGGAAGGTGCCTGGTGCCGCAAGGATATTTCTGATAAAGCCCGGCCAAAAACTGAGACAAAAGTGGAGGAGACAAAAAGTGAGACTGATGAAGTCTAACTTGTAACCCGTCAACTGATTCATCAAAATTGGAACCGCAGATGGACGCAGATAAACGCGGATAAAAAAATCTGTGTTCATCCGCGTCCATCTGCGGTTCAACTTTTTAGAGAAACTGACATCGCTATTCGTCAGGCACAGTCTGACCTACGGCTTATTGAAATGGTGGGATGATTTTGAGTCGGTTGATTGCCAGTTTGATCTTCATCCTAGCAGGGATGACGTTTTTCAATGCCCCCTGCTCTGCTCATCCGATTTCTGTTTCTGATGTGTATGTCGAGGTCGAACCGGACCGGCTTGTGGCTCGTATCGAAGTGTATGTTGAAGATCTCTATCTGTTCCACAATCTGCCGCTTGATGCTGACAACAAACTTTCTGTCGAGGAGATCAAACGGGGGACAGAATTACATCGCAGTTTTCTGGAAAAAAATTTTCTGATTCTCGACAAAGACGGAACTCCGATAACGCCGAATTTTCTTTCCGTTGATGAGCAGGATCTTCCCGGAGTGGCGATTCCGTTTGAGCAGTTGATGTTCTTTAAACTGTTCTATCATTTTGAGTATCCGGTTAGCGAATCGCCTCAGTTTTTGACGTTCCTGCACAAGTTCGTGAATGAGAAATCGGCATTTCCTGCGGAAGTGCAGGTCAAAGTGAAACCCCCTTACGGCAGGCGTCAGCAAAGCCTGCTGCTGCCCAATCAGCCCTGGACGACAGAAATTCCTACGAAGGAAGCAGCCACTAAAGAGGCGGAACTCTCACCCCAAGAACAGATGGAACTGGATCGTCAGAATTCTCTGGGGATGCGATCATATGGAGAAACTTACGCATTTTTGTATGTGGAGCCGAACGAAATTCGACTGGAAACATTGGTTCCGCTGGCGACACTCTCAGGCTCCCTCGATATTGCCTCTGACCCAACCGGCAAACTTGATCTGAAACAGCAGGAAGAATTGAAACCGAAAATCGAAGAGTTGTTCCGCAAGTCGATTCAGTTGAAAACCGATGGCGAGTCCACTCAGGTGGAATTCGATCGCATTGAATTTTTCGGAGTCGCCATTCGCGATTTTTCCAAGAACAGGCCGCCGCAAGTCGTCAGTATGGCGAATGCCCGAGTGGGTGTCATACTTTCAATCGCCAGAACATCCTCAGATAAAAATGTGGAGCTGAAATGGGAACTGTTCAATGAGTTTTTGTATCAGGTCAGTTTGATTCTCGTTCAGGGAGAGAATACCGAGCAAAATACATTACGGCAGGTGGATGAGCAGAATGTTTTGACGTATTCACTTGATCAAAATAATGAAGACCGTCTACAGCCCACTTCGGTTTTCCTTAGCCCAGACTTACAGGCGCACTTGGATCTGCTCCATGAAATGCAGTCTGGAATTCCCTGTCAAAAGCGGACATTCTTTGTACTAGTTGCTTGTTTGATTCTAACTGTTACCATCTCGACGTTTTTATCTCGGGATAATCGAATTAAATCCTATTTCCTGAGTGTGTTTATTTTATTATGTATTCTGTTTACTGCCCTAATTATTAATTCTCAATGGACTATCCAACAGTCAATCATCGTTGAATTTGAATCAATGGTGAATGCCGAAGAAATCACCCAACAACTCTTAACCCAGGTTTACCAAGCGGTGAATGAACGAGACGAAACTGCCACTTTCGAAGCGTTGGAAAATGTTGTTTCCGGTCCTCTGCTGCGGGAGATGTATCTGGAGATTCGGCAATCGCTGACGATGGAAGCACAGAACGGAGCGGTTGGTCAGGCAGGTGCCGTTGAGGTTGAGTCCTGCGAATTACTCTCCAACAATTTCGATAATTCAGCAGGTCCGGAATTTCGTTACCTGTGCCGCTGGAATGTGCCGGGGCGTGTGGAGCATTGGGGGCATATTCACGAACGGACGAACAGCTATCTGGCGGAAATTCAGATCTCTGCAGAGCCGGATGATCAAGGACAATATCTCTGGAAAACTACAGAGCTTGAATTACAAAATGTAGATCAAAAACCAATTTCAACGTCGGTTCGTAAATTTTAAGTATCAGCCTGCAAGCTGATTATTCCCCCGAAATTCTCAGAAATTTGTCCGGAATGGGTAATTTACCCTATAAGGTTTGTCGAGATTTAGTAAAATCAAGAGACGTTGATATCATTATGTCAATCAATGACTGATTGCATAGGAGCCATCAAGCCAACGTTTCCCGCACAATATGCACGCCAACTTTCCTCCCTCATGGCTTCCGCAAAACTATTGATTTTCAAGTGATTTCAGTCTCCACAACTGTAATTTGCATCAATTTTGCCGCGACTCAAGCGAAATTGTTGCTCCAGAGCCATGGACTGCCTCTATAATTGAACATGCAAGTATTTCAGTTTCGCTGCCCAAATTGTGAAAAGTCGTTACGAATCCGCATGGATCGTGCCGGTCAAACTGCGCAGTGCCCGAATTCAGACTGCGGCGCCAAATTGAAACTGCCAACTCTGGAACAGATTGAAGCCAAGCTCAAAAAGAAGGCTCTCAAAAAAGAGTCATCTTCACAACCTCCGGTGAAACCATCGAAGCAGACGCCTGTCGCAAAAAAACAATCTACAAAGCCTGTTCGAACCAAAAGGCCTGCACCTGAGCTTGCACCGTTACCAAAAACGAGACGGGAACTTCGCTCCGGCAAGCAATCTGCAACCAAAACCAAAGGTCAAAAAAAATCTGCCAGAAAACTCTGGCCGATTGCGGTCGGTATTGCCGGAGTTGTAGTTCTGGCATTTGCAGTCAGTAGTTTTCTGCCTTCCGGGTCAACTGGAGATGTTTCTCCTGGTTCTACTCGCATTTTTGCCGAACAGCAAAATGAGTTTTCGACGAAAGTTATCCCGTTTCTGGAAAAATATTGCATCGACTGCCACAGCTCAGATTTTTCTGAAGGGGGCGTCAAATTCGATCAACTCGATCCCAATACCAATTTGCTGGAAAACCATGAGTTCTGGCATCATGCCTATTTGCAGATTTCACTGGGAGCGATGCCACCCTCCGATGCCGAGGCTCCTCCTCTAGCCGAGCGGGAAGCGGTTGCGAAATGGCTGGATGGTGCTGTCAATCATTTCGATTGTCAGGGCATTAATAACCCCGGTCATGTAACCGTACATCGATTGAATCGGTCGGAATACGACAACACAATTCGAGATTTACTGGGCGTAAACCTGGAACTTTCGAAAAACTTCCCAACCGACGATGTCGGTTACGGATTCGATAACATCGGCGATGTGCTGACGATCTCTCCGATTCTGATGGAGCGATATCTTTCGGCTGCAGAAACGGCGACTTCCACTGCGATTGCGTTGCCGGAATCTTTCGTTGTCGATCGCAAGTGGACTGGAAACGATTTTGTGATCAGTGGTTCTGGCTCGGCCAATTCCAACGAAGTCGGCTTTCCTTCAAGAGGATCGGCCAAGGCTCGCTTCAAGGCCACTGCTGGAGGCAAGTATGAATTCCGTGTAGTTGTTGCTGCGACTCAGGCGGGCGATGAACTCGCCAAATGTAAGATCTCACTCGACAATTCCCAAATTGAATCGCACGAAATTCCTGAGCATCGAAAATATAAAACAATTGCCTGGTCGCAGGATGTGAAAAAGGGCGATCACGAACTCGATGTCGCCTTTGAAAACGATTTCTACGATCCTGATGCGGAAGATCCGAAGCGTCGTGATCGAAATATGTATTTGAAATACGTTGAAATCATAGGCCCGGAAAAAGTCCCAGATTCGGCTTATCCGGCTTCACATCGCATGATTGTGACCGCCACGCCTTCCGACAAACTGGCTCCACCACAAGCTGCAACACAGGTGTTAAGAAAATTCACCGATCGAGCTTTCCGTCGGCCTGTGACCGATCAGGAATTGACTCGTTATTTGAAAATCTTTGAGCTGGCTCAGTCTCGAAATGAAACGTATGAACGGTCGCTACAGATTGCGATTCAAGCCGTACTGGTTTCGCCAGAGTTTTTGTTCCGTATTGAAAACAAACCCGATAGCAGTAATACCGAGGCTGTGGCGGTCGAGAATTTCGCGCTCGCCTCTCGAATCTCTTATTTCCTGTGGAGCAGCATGCCGGATGAAGAATTATTTGAGCTGGCTAAGTCTGGAAAATTGAATCAGGATGAAGTCCTGACTAAGCAGGTTAAACGAATGCTGCTCGATCCCAAGGCCAAGGCTCTCACCGAGAATTTCGTGGGGCAATGGCTGGGGCTACGACAGTTGAATGAGATCTCTCCCGACCCTGATATGTTTCCAGAGTTCAACAAAGAACTCGTTCGAGATATGCAGCAGGAAACCGAACTTCTGTTTGCCAACATCCTCGAACGGGATTTAAGCCTTACAGAACTTCTGACTGCTGATTACACATTCGTCAATGAAAAACTGGCAAAGTTGTATGGAATTGATTCGGTCAAGGGATCCAAATTTCAACAGGTCAGCCTGAAAGAAAAACCACGTCGTGGATTGATTTCCCATGCTGGTATTTTGACACTGACATCGTTTCCAAACCGAACATCTCCTGTAAAACGTGGGGAATGGGTGCTGGAAAATATCCTGGCTCAGGATCCTCCCCCTGCCCCGCCTTCGGTGCCATCACTTGAAGAGACTCAGGCCTCGAATCCAAATCTTTCTTTCCGCGAGCAGTTAGTTCTTCACCAGAAGGATCCGATTTGCAGTTCATGTCACAAACTGATGGATGGAATCGGTTTTGGTCTGCAGAATTACGATGCGATTGGACGATGGCGAGAGAAAGAGGGAGGGCATCCGATCGACTCTCGTGGCGACTTGCCGGATGGGAAATCGTTTAATGGTCCACTGGAATTGATAAATATTTTGGGACAACGCCCTGATGAGTTTACCCGTTGTCTTTCAGAAAAAATGTTGACCTATGCCCTGGGGCGTGGTTTACAATGGTATGATCGCTGCACAATTGACGACATTATTATGGCGACCCGGGACGATGAATACCGCATCTCCCGTTTGATTGTGGAAATTGTAAAAAGTCCCGCTTTCCGCAAACAGCAAGTAAGTCACTAATATCATTTCGTATCAACGTCTAACAATACTCAAATTCCTTGCGTAAGATTTTAGAACAAGGGTGGCGGGGGTGCTCTCGAAGAGAAGCCTCCGAATCGTATGACCTCCGGGGGCTTCCGCTAAAACGGAGCGCCCCCGCCACCC
>DEML01000039.1:22634-22812 GCA_002359185.1 Planctomycetaceae bacterium UBA2671 | reverse complement strand
GGCTGGGGTCGTAGCGAAGCGAAGCCCCCAGATACGCGTCTAGTGCCACGGCTCTGCGAGCCGTGCTTTTAGACGTTGTTGGGTGGCCCCGAAAGATTCTTTCGGGGCGGCGCAGCCGTTAGAAGTTCTGTGAAGAACTCATCATTAAACGTAAGGCCTCTTATGGACTTCGTCCACC
>DEML01000039.1:18927-22491 GCA_002359185.1 Planctomycetaceae bacterium UBA2671 | reverse complement strand
GAGCTATCTGGGCCACCCGATTTTTATTGTGCTGTGATTAATCAAGCCTACTGGCACGTCATGAAAATCAATCAACCATACCGCGGCGTTTGAGTTCGGCGACAACCGTGCTGACAATCCGGGTCACTTCATCCGCATTGCCTGCTGAGTTGCCATCAATCGGGCAGCCGCCGATTGGTTCATCGCTGTAACCATGCGTGGAAAGCATACATTGCAGTTCTTTGCTCAGTGTTTGCAGATCCGTTTTCTGTTCTGAAGACATCGGCTGACGTCCGCAGCCCATTTTGAAACCACGAAGTTCAACAGCTGACCGGAAGCCTTCCGGGAATTCCGCTGAATAAAGCATGACATCAAAGAGTTTGACCAGATCGTACTGCAGTTGACGGGCTTTATCGATTTGATGGGAAGTCGTCAAATCGTAAAGTGCTCGGGTCAATTCCGGAACGACACCGGACGTCGCATTCGTGCCGCCGTCGCAACCGCTGAGCAGCATCGGCATCAGAGCAGCATCCCAGCCAGTCAGAAAACTGAACTCGGGACGATTCGGGCGGACTGCCTGAATCATGCGAATCATGTGTGGCAGATCCCCTGACGAATCTTTGATGGCGACGATTTTTTCGCACTCTTCACTCAGTCGCTGAACCGTCGGGACATCGATCGGGCTGGCGAACATCGGAATATTATAGAGGGTGACATCAATCGGCGTGTTATCTCCAATTTCCTTGAAGTAGGCGTAAACAGAAGCCGGGCTCAGTTTGTAGTAGAAGGGAGCGACAATCGCGACCGCTCGCACACCGACTTCGTGATAATATTCGCAGGCGCGAATCGTCTCTTTGACATTCGCCTCGGCTGCTCCTGCCAGGATCGGCACACGGCCGGCGGTCTGGTCGGCAATGATTTTTACGATTCTTCGGCGTTCTTCCGGAGTGAAACGCGTGAATTCGCCTGTCGAGCCGTTCGGATAGAGTCCGTGGACCCCCTTTTCGATCAGCCAGTCGACATATCGACGCAACTCGGCTTCGTTAATCTCCCCGTGCTGAGTCATTGGGACAAGATTCGGAGTAAAAATTCCCTGGAGACGCTCTGCCATTGAAACGGTCGCTTTCACGGTTGATATGTACAGTTGATGCTTTAGTTTTTATTTGGTTCAGTCAAAAATAGATTGATCGTCTGTAAGAATAGCTCAAAAATCTGGAGTTGTTGAGCGAAATGAAGTCTCCCCAGAGAAGTTCCTTCGGGATATGATGCCTTGGAGTCCGACGGATTTGCAGGGAAAATCATGAAATTCCGCTGAAATTCCGGGTTTCACAGACAATGTTTTGTGGAATGGATTGTTTGCGATCACCTCTGTCGGTTAAAGTTCGCTGATCATGCATTATTTCCAATCGCGCACCAGCTTGCGTGATGCCCTTATTTTTCACCCCCGGCAGTTCAAGTTCATGATCATCGTATTAAAACCAAACTCATCAGACGAACAGATTCAACACATCCTCGAAAAAATCGAGGAGATGGGCTTTGCTCACGATTTGAGCAAAGGCGAAAAGCGAACCGTCATCGGCGTGATCGGTGAAGAAGATTTGCTTCGCGAAGCTCCATTGCGTGCTCTTCCCGGCGTGGAAGATGTCCATGCGGTTCTCAAGCCTTATAAAATGGCGAGCCGGGAGTATCAGGAGGAAGATTCCGTCATTGACCTCGGCTACGGCGTGAAAGTCGGCGGCGGTCATTTGATGATGATTGCCGGGCCTTGTGCGATTGAAGGAAAAGAAATCCTCTCCGAAATTGCTCATGCTGTCAAAGCCAGTGGTGCTAATGTATTGCGAGGCGGAGCATTCAAGCCACGCACCAGTCCTTACAGTTTTCAGGGAATGGGCGAAGAAGGCCTGAAAATTCTGCAGGATGTCGGTCATGATCTGCAAATGCCTGTCGTGACGGAAGTGATGGATCCCCGTCAGGTCGACCTGATCGATAAGTATACCGATATCTTCCAGATCGGTGCCCGCAATATGCAGAACTTCAATTTGCTGAAAGAAGTCGGTTCGACCAATCGCCCTGTGCTGCTGAAACGCGGAATGAGTGCGACGGTTGTCGATCTGCTGATGTCAGCAGAGTACATTATGGCTAATGGAAATAAGCAGGTCATTCTCTGTGAGCGTGGAATTCGCAGTTTCGATTCCTCGACACGAAACCTCCTCGATCTGGCTGTTGTGCCGAACGTAAAAGGACTGACTCATCTGCCGATTATTGTCGATCCTTCTCACGCGACTGGTCGACCGGATCTGATTCCTGCAATGTCTCTGGCTTCCATTGCTGCCGGAGCGGACGGGGTGCATATTGAAGTGCATTGCAATCCGGAACTTGCCAAAAGTGATGGGCCTCAGGCTTTATTGCCTAATCAGTTCGATGAAGTGATGAAGAAAATGCGAAGCATGGCCGAGCTGATGGGCAAAACCATCGGTGATCCCGTTGCCACGGCATAAGTGCATTTCAAATAATAACTCAGGCGAGCCGAGCCAGTTAAGGCTCGGGAATTCACCACGCATTCCCAACGTACTCGCACAACATCTCAAAATAATAACTGTATAGAATAAAGGAAATTCCCATGCGACGTCCGATGATTGCCGGTAACTGGAAAATGAACACGGATCTTGCCAGTGGAACAGAACTGGCCAAGGGTTTGGCGAGTCATGTCGCAGGCAAAGATTCGTCTGTCGATGTGCTGGTATGCCCTCCGTTTCCTTACCTGCAGGCTATCAAAGAAGCGGTCGGCGATTCCGGAATTTCAGTCGGCGCTCAGAACTGCTACTTTGAAGAATCGGGAGCATTCACCGGCGAAGTCTCCGTCGACATGCTGCAGGACATCGGCTGCGACTGGGTGATTCTCGGTCACAGCGAACGCCGTCATGTCCTTGGCGAATGCGATGGGACGATCAACAAGAAAACCAAAGCAGCAATTGCGAAAGGTCTGGGGGTTGTTCTGTGTGTTGGTGAACTTCTCGAAGAACGCGAAGCCGATAAAACTGGAGAAGTGCTCGATACACAAATGAAGGGCGGACTGGCAGATGTTTCGGAAGCCGACCTCAGCAAGATCATCATTGCTTATGAACCGGTCTGGGCGATTGGCACCGGAAAAACGGCTTCTCCGGAACAGGCTGACGAAGCCCACGCTCATCTGCGAAAATGGTTGAGCAGCAATTACAGCGAATCTGCAGCCGAGGCGATGCGAATCCTCTACGGCGGGAGTGTCAAACCGAGCAATGCTGAGGAACTGCTGGGTCAGCCGAATGTCGATGGAGCCCTGGTAGGTGGAGCCAGCCTCACAGTCGATAACTTCGGACCAATTATCGATGCCGGTCGAACCAAATAATTCGCGTCACCTACAGACCGCTCAAAAATGCCCAGAAAAACACTGGGCATTTTTTATTGTCCTTGCGATGGGTCTAAAACCCTCGCCTTCAGGCGCAACCTTCAGGTTTTTTTCGTGTGTTCAAATTTGTCCAAAGACAATAAAAACCTGGCATGTGAGCGAAAGGACTTCAGTCCGAAGCTCACGGCCAAAAAACCTAT
>DEML01000039.1:16289-18810 GCA_002359185.1 Planctomycetaceae bacterium UBA2671 | reverse complement strand
ACCTATCGGCTTCAGCCGATAGTAATTCAGTAGATGAGTTAAGACACGAGGGTAACAGTGGGACGCAGCGGAGTTCCTGGAATTATAGCCGTTTCCCTGAATGTGTAGCGGGTGGTAGACTGAAAATATAGGGCTCAAACCATCAAAAGCCGCTACAGTAATCTGTAAACTGCAGTAGATTTATCAGGAATTTTCATAAGTGATTTTCCTGAAACCGGATAGGGTGGACGAAGTCCATAAGAGGCCTTCAGCTTAACGATTGAAATCTTCAACAGTCTTCTCGCGACAGGGTGGCGGGGGCTTCTCTTCGAGTGCGTCCCCGCCACCCTTATCAAACTGCAATATCATAATAAAAGCCTCCGGAAAAAGATCCCGGAGGCTTTTGAATTTATCTTTGTAAGCTTGTCAGCCTAGCTTTCGTGAGCCGGGATGACGACATCGTTTTTGTCGATTTCTTCAGCTTTTGTACCTGCCAGATGCACGGTTTTGTAGCCACCAATCGATTTGAAGTAGAAGAACAGCAGCAGATAGATGACCGCCATTGTTCCCGGAATAAAGGAATCAGCGACCAGTGTTTTACGATCACCTGTGATGCTGGATTCAACAACAAGCTTCTCTGCTTCAGACCGTTCCGCTTCTGGGAGCTTCTTGATTTCTTCGAACTTCTGACCATCAAGTCCGGTCACTTCACCAAAGAATAAAAATTGACTCGTTGAATCCGCTTTATATTCCTCGTAAACCTGCACATCGGCTACTTTGAGAGTTTCACCAGCATAACGGTCTTTGGCATATCCTAAACCAGCAGACCCAATCAGACCGGCAGACATCATCCCGATTCCACCCATGATGCTCATCGCCACAGCACCGGTTCGGGGGAAACGGTCTCCGATAACCGCAAGCATGGTTGGCCAGAAGAAGGTTTTCCCGACGGCATAGACTCCTAAGGCAACCAACGCACCGGCAAAAGTTGTAATCCCACTAGCGAGATTCAATCCGACGCAAGCCAGAATCGAACAAACGAGAAGAATTCCAATTGGAGAAAGTCCCAACTTTTTCTCGATGAAGTCGGCACAGAATCGCAACAGGAACATGATTGTGGATGTGTAAACGAACAACCATTTCCCTTGCTCGGAACTCAAGATGTTTCCTGTGATATTTTGAATCCAACCATCTGTTCCCAACTCAACAGCTCCAACAAGTGCGTGAGTGATGAACAGTACGAAGATGAGCCAGGAGCCGAGCGAGAAGTTTGTCAGAATTCCAACGGCAATCAGCAAGACTCCACCAATCGCGTAACCAACATAGTTTCCCGTTTGAGCGTCTGGGAAGATAGGGCCGAGTACACCTGCAAAGAACAGTGCCAGGAAGAAACAGGCCACTGCACCGCCAAAAATACCAACTTCACGAAGCATTTCCCCCAGACTCAAACCACTTTCGGAAGCTTCCGATTTTGGGAATTTCTGTCCAAAGAACATCAATCCGTAGACGATGGTTGGCAGTAGGAACAGAGCCAGCTGAAATTTCCAGTGCATGCCCACACGGTCATCAAGAACCCAGCCCATTGCACTTCCCAGAACCAGACCAGCTGGCCAGCTGGCATGTAGGATGTTCAGGTAGTGAGTTCGTTTCGTTGGAAACAGTGTTGCCACCAGGGGGTTGGCAACCGCTTCGAGTGTTCCGTTTGCGATAGCGAAGAGGAAGGTTCCCCAGAAGAGAAAGGCATAGACTGTTCCCTGGGCCATGTCGGGCGTCGGCATAAAGGTGACAATGGCCGAGGCAACATGAAAGACAAACGCAGCAACAACCAACCAGCCGTAGCCGATTTTATCGACGATCACACCACCTATGATGATTCCGAAACAAAACCCAGTGAAACCCGCTCCACCGATCGCACCCAGTTGAGAGTTTGTGAAACCATACTCACCCGCCCAGTTATCAAGAATTCCGCCACGAATGGCGAAGCCCACTCCGGCGGCTAGAATCGCCGTAAAACCGGCCCATAAGAGCCGGTAGGCGTTGGAACTGATGGCTTCTGTTGGCTGGGTACTCATGCGCGGCGTCTCCTGGTTGTTATCAGTCTAGCAGTTGTTTTCGGTCTCGTTGAATGTTCCGATGGTGTCGACCTCAAATCCTGAAATGAAATCAGAATATGTTGATCGAAGCATGCTATCCCTGATTCCAAGCATTTTCAACGCTATGGTGGTCTGAGATCCTGGTAAAACGAAACATCCGTCAAGATGTGTTCATCAACTGCGGAAAGAATGGCAGTTTGTAGAATTGCTTTGGCGATCTCAAATCTGAGCGGCTCGCTCAGAGAGTACGCTGGGAGCGAATCAAGAGAAAACTTTCCGGGCTGGTGGAGTATTGTCTCCTGCGTCCATGCAGTGGGCCCATCCATGGGTTATACAAGAGCAACTCTGATTCGCTGAGTGAGCTACACCTTCCCTGTCCCTGCCCGAAAAGTCTTTATTGTCCTTGCGATGGGTCTAAAACCTTCGCCTTCAGGCGAAACCTTCAGGTT
>DEML01000039.1:0-16148 GCA_002359185.1 Planctomycetaceae bacterium UBA2671 | reverse complement strand
GGCATGTGAGCGAAAGGACTTCAGTCCGAAGCTCACGGCCAAAAAATTTATCGGCTTCAGCCGATAGTAATTCAGTTGGATTTGTCTATGAACTCAAATCCTTAAATTGTAGATTGAAATCTGGCATTTCCTGCTTCACGATTTCGATCCACGCTCACACAATTTGAACTACTCGACTGGCATCCATTCCCCAAAATATCACGGAACTCTTCAATAGATTGATTGGATAATAATGGGCTGATGTCCCATATTCAAGCTGTCCGCGAATGAAGAATTTGTGAATTCCCCGTTTCTGGCAATTGGATCTCTCTCGCAGTCCTTAAATGGAAAAAGCCTGATTCATGGGAATCAGGCAGGAGATATCGAGAGATTGTATTCAAATCAGAACGTTGTTTTGTTCTCTTGAGGGACGAAATATGATTTTTAGTTCCTCTTCAATAATTACCTGCAACGTTCGGCAGGAGCAAACACAGCGATATTAAGACTTTTCGTGACCATGCGACTGCAGAAACCATTTGAAAATGGTTTAGAACTCAAAGATTGTTCCCACAGTCAGCCCCTGTGTGAGCATGTTTGTTTGCTTGGGATCGACATACAAATCAGGGACAAGATCCCCATCGTCATCGTAGATCACATTTTGCCCAGGTCGCGTAACCGAATGGAGATACAGCAAGTCATAGCTGGCATACAGTTGCATGTTCTCAAAGACCCGAATTTTTGAATACAGAGCCAGACTGAAAATCGGGGAGAGTTTATCCTGATTAAAGAAGTCGGTCGTGGATGCAGTCGACTCGTCAGCGGTGGTTGTTGGATCATCGCCTAAAAACAGATTGTCAGTCGAAACCCGCGAATCAATATGATTGACGGCCAGGGTTAATGCGGGTTGTGCACCAAATGTTACACGATCTTCGACGAGTTCCATCCGAAACCCAACCTGAGGTCCGTAAAGCTGATTGATCGCTTCGGAGGCAATCGTAGCCGTTCGAAAATATGTGATATCGTTATTGTTGGCATCAGTCGTCACATCGCTGTCGACACCGATTTGAGTCATCGTTTCATCGAGTTTCAGATAGCGAGCCCCAAGAAGAAAGTTGAGATGGAATCCATTGGTCGGACGTTGATCATCCCAAAGATAATTGATTTCTGTACCGAACATTGAGGAACTGTAGTTGACGGCGTAGGAGGTATCGAAAATCAGTGCGCTGTTGGTAATGGCACCATCGAGTAAGAATGGAATTGCTGTTACACCGGTCGTGTCCAAGGTTGGAGCTGGAGGTGTTCCAATCGCTGTGATGTTTGGATTTTGACTTGGAGCAGGGTTGCGAAACACAAAAGGAGCTTGTCCAGCACTACGGTCAGTCTGAAATATCCAGAAAGTACTGGCTTCCAAAGCCCCGGTTGTTGTTTTCAAACCGTATTTGAGCCTCAAGCCATTCATACTGTTGAGGTCAACGATCCCCATTGTGGGAGCATAACCATTGCGTGTGCCACCGATGGCATCTGTGGGAGATGTTCCTGTTGCACGGTCAAAAACTCCATATCCGAATTGTGGACTAGGGACATTCAGGACCTCTTCACCGATGACGCCCTCATCACTTTGATCCAGATTCCAGAGTAGATAGTCGACCTGAATCCAGGATTGCTCGGCAACCTGTTGGAGAAAGCGATCTAATGGTGAAACTTCTTCATAAAATCCACCACGGTCTGCAGGGATCTGTTCATAATATTGTCGTTGTCGGGCATCCCAGGGTGATCCTCCCGACATTTGAGAATCAAAGCCCGGCGCGTAAGGTTGAGCCTGGCAAGTCTCGGTACAAATTCCTATCAGGCAGATCATCACATACAGAGAAGCCCGGCTCAGGAATTGATTTTGAATGAGGTTTCCCATCACTGTCGTCAAAGTTGGTGACGCAGCTTTCAGAAAGCCTGATTGATTCCATTTCAAATACATAACTCTCATCCCGAAGAATGACGGTGGCAGTTCCTCGTGTGAAGAAATTGATCTGGTCATTTTTAGTCCTGGTCCATTCTTCCTGCGAGGTCACACAATGTCTCGGTGTCGTGCCCGGTGAGGGCTTATCTCTGGTGATTGAATTCCTGCCAGAACTCTGCTGTCGTGCTTGGCAAAAATCCGAAAACCAAAATATCTCTTACGTGGTCTTGAAGTACACTCATTTCATCAGGCAGCCATCCTGTGGTTGCCTCGACTCAAACTAGCCGATTAAGGCACAAAGATTCCGTTGAACTGTAATTGCCCGGTGAAATCTGCGGAAATCGGAGCATCAAACAGTAAGTCTGGATTCGTCAACTGGATCAACAGAGGATTAATCAAGACGGTGTTATCATTCTGACTGTTCAAATTAATGTCGCCGCTGGCAGCATCAAATTCTGTTACCAGGATATCATTGACTAACAACACTTGTCCGTTGAACGGGTTAATAATTGCCCCCGCATCATCGATCAGGATGGTGTTTCCTCCGATATTAATATCAGCAGTTCCTGAGACATTGTCGAAGAAGAAGACCCGTTGTTCGTCAATTGTCGTTGCAACATTCCCTCCACCAGTAGTGTCTTCATCTTCAGTGATCTGAATTTCAAGATTCTGGATACTGATATCGGCATCTGTTTCCAGGTCGAAGAAGAACGCCGGGCCTTCAGAGATGGTGAGATCTGCGAAGTTGGGGTCATTAATCTCAAACCCACCTTCAGTCAAACCGTCATCAGGATTGTCATCGATGTTGATGGAGATCGAGCCTTCACCCTGATCGATAAAGAAGAAGCCGATCGAGCCTTCTTCTCCAAGGTCCATCAAGTTGTCGATGGCATTGAAGACCAGGTCATCATCATTGACGGTATCATCAGAAATATGAACAACTCCAATGGCTCCCTGGTCGGTATCGTTTACAGAAAAGTTGGCAACGTTATCATCAGCGGCCTCCATTGAATTCATCACGATATTGATGTTGGTTCGAGAATTAGCACCTGAAACATCCCGGTAGTGAATGAATCCCTGGAAATCTCTACCTGGATTAGCATCAGCATCAAAGGCATTGTTATTAACAATAAAGCCAGTCTCGGTCCCACTAAATCCATTATCTAAAACTCCGATCACATTGTCCTGTGCCTGGTTCTGCATCAGGATAGTGAAGTGGGAGTTGTCTTCATCGAATGTGTTTTGATCATCATTGGCAGTGGGATCATCAAAGTCAGCATTTCGGGGCCCGATGACCAGATCATAAAAAGTCGGATTGCTGTCAAGCCCCGAGTTTTCGTCGTTTAAAGTCAGTGTATATACAGAGCGAATGGTAGCCGTCGATTGCGATGCGAAGTCGCCAATAGTTGATGCCACCTGATTGTTCGTGAAATCGGAACTGATAACCTGAGCAGTGACAACGTTTCTCAGGTCAATCGCTTCTCGACTGTTGAGTGTGAAGCTGCCCGTATCCACCATGACGTCATCAATCGCAATGGCAAGAATACCCGCGGTATTCAGATCGAGATCCATATTGTTGACATCAAGGTTGAACTGTCTGGCTTGACCGAAGATCAGACCATCGGCATTAGGATTTGGATTGCCAAAGTTTTGTGTTTCCAGAATTCTGACCAGACTGTTATCGACATAGATACCGGCTTCGAAGTTTGGTCCGGGGAAGCCACTACCAAAGTTCGTACCTGCTCCGGTGATATCACCCCCGTTGAAGGTTGCCTGGCCCTTCACATTCGCCAGGTGGACCCCATGATCGGGAGCAAATGTCGATTCCACATTGCGTAATTCCAGGTTCAAATCGGTCAGGTTATAGGTCAACCCTGCTCCGACAGCACTGTCGGCAGTAAAGATTTCGACTGCTGTCGCAAAGTTGACATCGACATCACCATCGTTGATCACGATTTCATTATTATTGTAGCCGAAGATACCCGTTGAACCCACAATATTGTTTTGGGTATTTCCACCCTCAATGATAACATCATTGAATGTGAGGGTTCCTGTATTAAACCGCATATCGAGCGAAGCAAACATCGCAGCAAGTTCGGCAGCTGTCGGTTCATTGTCATCCACGAAATCGACATCAGGAGAGATAAAACCTTCGATATCAAGCGAGTTGAAGAAGACATCGCCGGTATTATTGAAAATGCCTACGATCGAAGTTCCACCCGTCAGGTTGGTATCAATATTGACCGAGTCCGAGAATGAGATGTTTCCCGAATTGGAGTCGATATGAATCCCGGCTCCGTTCGAGTTCGTGATCGTAATCGGTACATCGAAAATGACACTTGACTCGTAACCTGTACCTGCGGGCGAATTGTTGGGTGCTCCTGCTGGTGGATCTGCTCCGATCACAATTGCCGCTCCGCCAACTCCCTGTGTTGCAGACGCATTTAGGATCGAAAGAGTTGAGCCTCCCGAACCTGCCAGATACCGGAAGACTCCCGGAGTGACACCGGCAGGAATGTTGTCATCATTCGAAATTCGGATCCCTGCTCCACCGGGGCTGGTAATCGTCATCGCATTGTTTAATGTCAGATTCCCACCAAAGTTCTGGAAGAATTCAAATGCGGATGCCGTTCCCACTGTTGCCGTGTTGTAAGCAATTTGAGTTGATGCAGAGGTCTGGAAAACTGTGTCTCCTGAAGTATTGGAAATGATAATCCCGGAATTCAGCCGATCCAACTGGTTGATCGAAATCGGTTGCACAAAGGTTACGTCGGCCAACGTCGCAGTTATTGGAGCCGTAGCCAGTCCAATCTGAATGGCATTCTCTTCAGGATTCGTAATGATCATTGGATTGCCGGAGGGGTTCCCGTCAGTACGCGTTCCCGAGATGACAATATCTCCATCGACACCAGGGAAGATGCCAATTCCATTGCCGCGACTGTTGGTAATCGTCGTGCTGATTGGAATAGTCACATCACTCTGCGAAGCACCCGTGATGATGAAACCGTCCCCACCAAGATCATTGGTAATGACGTCCGTCCAAATCACACTTCCACCCGTTGTTGCCTGCACAACCAGATCGTGATTGTCACCGGCAACACCAGTGAGTGTATCTGGGGCAATTCCTGATCCATTGTCACGATTGACAACGATCGAATCGACTCGAGAATCGGTTTCACCCCGAGTTGAGGACTTCATTGTTATGTCTGGACTGCCTCCCGATACGAACATTTCGTGATTGCCAGACTGATTGATAATCATGCTTTGGAGATCGAATGTTCCATCGGTTCCTGTGAAATCGAGTCCATTATTTACCGCTCCGTTAATGTCGACAAAGCGGGTAATTGTACTGTCGGTTGTCAGAGTTACGAATTCGATACCATTACCCAATGGACCTTGCCCTGGTGCAGTTGTTGTAGTCGGGTCGAAGGAATCCGCATCTCCTGATGTCATATCGGCTGCGTCGGGATTTCCGAGAACAAAGCCAGAGAATTCGGTATCGTCATTCGATATGACAGTACCACCAGCAGCAGTGAGCAATTCAAACGTGACCCCTGGACCACCAGGGACTCCCAGATTTGTAAACAGAGGGCGAGGATCGAAAATGCCATCGTCGTAATCATTACGAGCCCGTGGGCCAGCCAGCAGTCCAAACTCATTGTAGTTAAACTGGTGCTCGACGCGGTCGCCACCACCCAGGAAGCGTTTGCCTTCCGGCACGACAATTGTCGGCTGGGAATCGTATGTCGAACCGCTCCAGACGAACACGGTATCGTAGGTGTCAATCGGCACGGCATTCGCGCCGTTGATCGCACTTTCGATGGTATTGAATGGATTCTCAACTGCTCCATTACCGGGAGCATTGGTTCCCGTGATGGAATCGACATGCACAACATAATAAGGCAGTCCAGTCGTGGGATTGATCGCAATCTGATCGGCTTCCACAACAGAAACTTCTGCTTTCGGAACCGTCCACAAACGTTTTGGTGGCAGAATCATTCGATCCCAGGTGCGACCGCGTTCGCCCGTATCGTTATTCGGATCGAACGTCCAGGAGGCATTGACTGTGACGCGGGTATCGAAAGTTTCATCGTCAGTCACAAGCATACTGACATCAAGATTTCGCATGAAGTTGGCAGAGATTTCTCCCGACCAACCCCAGATATTATCAATGTCGTCATGATTCAGGTTGTAGAAACCAGCTCCGACACGCATGTCGTGAGTTCGGCCGAATTCGGTTCCAATGGGAGTCGTCCACTTGGTATCGAACCCTTCCAGCGAGAACGCTGAAGTGCGGATTTGATCGAATAAGATGTTATTGCCTACGAACTTCTGAGAACCATCTGCAAAATCCAAACCAATATCCTGTTTGCGTAAATCAAACGGAATATAAATGTTTGTATCCCAGTTGAACAATGCTCCATGTGATTCCAGTGTGACTGTGATATCTGTGAAATCTTCCGGATGAGTCGCATCGACATCGAACCAGGTGATCAAGCCGAATGTTCGATCGATCTGCTGGAAGTAACGTCGGAAACCAGCTCCGACCGATCCCCCCATGCGTCCACTGTTGAGTGCCCACAGACGCATGTCTGCAAGGAACATTGTTTCTTCCCAGAAGGTGTAGGGCATCGCTTCGAAGAACGTCAGCGATTCTTCAGTCCCGAGAGCTTTTCCACCTTGATGGCCGGCTCGGAAATAATAACCCTGACCGCGTTCCTGAATCATCTGTTCCGGATAGCCGGGATTATAGCCCGGATTCATGGAATAGTAATCAGGCTCCGGCGCTCCAATGGTAAATGTTTGTTGTGTATTATTTTGAGCTGCGACATCGAACGGCATCGACGGTGGCAAAGGTCGCTCATCGGCATTGGCGGTCATGCTCCCGAACATCAAAGAGACAATCGTGCAGACCGTTGCGGCTAAGGACTTGTGCCGAAACTTCGTATTGGAATAACTCGAATATTGTTTAGGCATGGATGTCGTTGGATTTCCTGTCGAACGTGCTCGCGAAAGCAACATTCCTTCTGATTCCAAGGTAGATCGCTGGTCACGACATTGCAGTCGAGCGGAACATTTGTCGCGCTTTCCTAACAGAGTCGCAATGCGTTCGAGAGTCTTATTGAGTGTATTCATGCGGGCCTGCCCTGTTGTGCGTAATGTCAACGGAGATCGCAACACAGACGTCACCTGGAATCAGGGGAATTGTGATGGGAAGTGAGCGAATTAAACTTTGAATATCAGAATTGAATTCGCCGCAACGATTGGAAGGGACCAGCTCATTCAGGAATTGAATTTACTGGGAGTAGGTAGATGTGAATCTTTAGTCTACTGGCTTTCAATGAGATATTGATTGCTCAGTTGTGTGTGGTATTCGTGTGATTAAGTTCGAATCACCCGCAGAGGGGTGCTGGGAATGGAATGTTGAGGTTGGAGCGGAAAATATCGGATGTGACTTCGTGTGGAAAGACTGATTCCGGTTTTTTTACCGTCCTTCATCTACTTCGACACTTTCCACCTTTCCGCTTTCGTCATAATCGGACCATTCTTCAATTTTTTCAAAACTCTCTGGAAATTTGACTAAAGTTGTCGTGAATTCAAATGAGTCTGAAATTCTCGGACTTTATTCAACATCCGGAATGTCTGAGCAAAGTTATTCAATATAATTGGAATACTGTTTCCAGGAATTAGTCGATGTTGATTGAATCGAAATCTATTTTCTTCGTCCGCTTCTTCAGACTGAATCCTCGCCAAACTTCTCTGCAAATTTTGCAATCAAGGGGACTTCCGTTCCACAACAGCCCCCCAGTATGCGAACTCCATGTTGAATCCAACTCTTTGCCAACTCGGTATGTTCATCAAGATTGGCCCCGAGTGATTGAACCCATGTTCCTTCAGCATTCTGATAACCGGAATTGGCATACACAATCTTCGGTAACTGGTTGTCTTTCAATGAGTTAAGCACGGTGTTGACAATTTCAACTGGTACACAATTGCAGCCCAGGGCCACGATTTTCGAACGAGTAACCAACTCCGCGATATCAGGTAAAGGAGTTCCATCCAGTAAGTGTAAGCCATCGAAACTCACCACGCTGAGCATTGTTGGAATCGAATACTTTTCGATAAGTCGCAGAATGACCTTCAGTTCCCGAAAAGTCGTCTGAGTTTCCACCAGGAGGATATCAACCCCAACTGATGTAAGTTCATCCAGCATCTTTTCATGCTGTTCGATGAGCCAGTCTTCACTCAAACTGGTCTGGGGTCGGTAACTATCTCCCAGCGGGGAAACAGAACCGCACACCAGACAGGCATTGCCAGCTGCCTGTTGAGCCAGTTCGACAGCGATCGAGGTTAACTCACGAGCATTTTGAGCAGGACTCCACTCTTTAAGATTCACTGCGTGTGTGCGGAATGTGTTCGCCGTCAGTAAATTTGCTCCTGCCGCGACATAATCCAGGTGAATCTGCAGAACCAGTTCAGGGTTCTCCACCAATGCCCGAGCCGACCAACCCGGTCGATCCACATCAAACCCTCGTCTGGTCAATTCGGTCCCTAACGGACCATCCAGAATGAGTGTGCGATTCGATTTCTCCAAAAGTTCCTGCAAGGTCTCAGACATCCTGCAAACCTCGATTATTCAAAAAACAGAAATCAAGCAAAGTACAAGCACGAAGCGCAAGCGAGTGAGTCAACTCCAAATGCACACTCTCGCTTCCGTATCGTGCTTGAAAATAGGCATTTACACGTATTTCTACAAAAGTTGCTATCCGCGCGGACCCGTATCCATCCGTGATTCTTATTAATGTTCCAACTATTGATATCTCCAGAACGATGGGAAAAACAACACCAGAATGGCGAACAGTTCGAGTCGCCCGAGAAGCATCAAAATCGTCAGCAGGAATTTTCCCTGCTGAGAGAAAGCCGAGTAGTTGGATGCGGGACCCAATACTCCCAGACCCGGACCGATGTTGTTGATCGTCGAGGCAACCGCACTGGCGCAATCAATCAGCTTCTCTGCTTTAACATTATTGCCCCCATTTTGCCATAAGTCATCGGGTTCAATCGTATTCAATAACATCCAGCTGAGTACAAACAGAGACAGAATCAGACTGAAATAGACAACCACTTCCTGTCGCAGACGATCCGGTAGATTTTCATTGCCGAGCCTCAATGAGCGAATCACATTCGGACGAAACGATTTTTCCACCTCGGCTCGAATCACTTTGGCGAACAGTAAAAACCGAATGACTTTAATTCCCCCTGCAGTCGAACCAGCACATCCTCCTGAAAACATCAGAATCAACAGCGTTGCCCGGGAAAAGTCGCTCCAGTCACTGAAGTTTTCTGTCCCGAAACCTGTTGTGGTGATGATTGAGACTGTCGTAAAGAAGGCATGCCGTACAGCTAATCCAAAACTGTCATAAGTCCCTGAAATCAAAAGATTTACACACAGCGCGATAGTAACGACTCCAATCGCCAGCATGTAAGCCCGCCATTCGGGATCGTTATACAAGACCTCAGCTCGTTGATACAGCGGGATTCTGCGGCCTTTATTCGACGAACTGGTCATCATGTAAAATAAGGAGAAGTTGGTCCCGGCTATGATCATAAACAGTGCGATTGTCATTTCGATCGTTACGGAATTGAAATGACCAACGCTCCTGTTGTAGGTGCTGAATCCGCCAGTCGCCAAAGTGCCGAAAGAGTGGCACAACGCATCAAAAATAGACATGCCTTCAATTAAAAAGATGAGGCTCAGCAAAATTGTAAGTCCCACATAAATTTTCCACATCGCCAGAGCCGCCTCGCGGATTCGAGGTTTAACCGTTTCGGTCAATGGCCCAGGCACTTCCCGTTGCATCAAAGCCTTGCCTCCTCCTCCCAAATGTCCCAGCAAGGCTACGAACAGCACGATGATTCCCATACCTCCCAGCCAGTGAGTAAAACATCGCCAGAACATGATGCACTTGGGAATTTGAGTCGGATCTTCCAGTTCCGTCAGAACCGAGGCTCCCGTGGTCGTAAAGCCTGAAACAGACTCGAAAAATGCATCAATGACGGTCATGGAAATTTCCGGTGTACGCATCGTCCCGGATAATAAATAAGGAAGCGCTCCCAGAAAGCCAGCCAGAATCCACCCGAGTCCGACAACCGCCAGGGCCTCTTTATGCAGTATCGTCCCCTGCGATTTTCGTCCGTAAGCAAATAACAAGCCGCCAATCACCAGGCTGATCAGCATGGAAAGCAGAATTCCGATACAACCTTTCGACTCAAATTCTCTCGCGACTCCACAAACCGGAAACGCCCAGGGAATGGAGAGAATCATCGATCCCCCAACCAGCAGCGACAACAGCCCTAACAGTCGACACAAAATTCGCCAGTTCATCGTGTATATTAACTTCCAGCCTGAAATTGATGAAGGAGTAGTATCTCAGTGTGACGACCCCACGACCGGCTTGCAATTCCAGCCTCGATTCAGAGTAATCAGACAAAAAAACTCCGATCATTTCGACTTCGCAAAAGATTAACAAACCCTTGCGTATGTTGCGTTTACTGGAAATTTTAAAGTTGTTGCCTAAGATACCAGTATCCATATAAAAACAAATGATATTAGCTGTCACTGCATTGGCCTGGCTGCGGAGTACAAAAATGCTGCAACGATTGGAATTATTCCCCAACGTCATCGAGATCAACCATCAGGCACGCCGCAGATTCGGCTGCTCGGTCTATCTCGTTTTTCACAAATCCGACTGGCTTCTGATCGATATTGGCTATGAAGACACCGTCGACGAAATTATCGAAATGATTCGTCAGATGGATTTCCCACTCGGCAACTGCAAATATCTGGTTGCCTCTCATGCCGATGTCGACCACATCCAGGGATTCCATCGCGCCAAGCAACTGCTCCCGAATGCACAAATTGTTGGACATCCCGAGGCAGCACAACTGCTCAAAGACAATGACCGACTGATGACCTATGCTGAAATCCCGGCTCAGAATATTTCCATCGATCTACCGGAAATCGTCATTGAGAAAAAGGTCAAAGAAGGAGATGTGCTGGAAATTGGAGATCTCAAACTCGAAGTGTGGCACACTCCTGGTCACACACACGGACAACTCGCCTTTCGATTAGAGGACCTGCTGTTCTCTGGCGATAATCTGTTTCGCGATGGATGTGTCGGCAATATCGATGCCCATCACGGTTCCAACATTCCCGACTTTATTCGATCACTCACACGAATCCGCGACAGTGATGTTGCCTGGTTGTTACCGAGTCACGGACCAGTCTTCCGTAAAGATCCAGAAATGATTCAGAAAACGATTGATCGGCTGACAGGCTATCAGCACATGGCTGACTTTGGAACGTGTGCTGTCGACTGGCCTCTTCTTGATGACTGGGAAGATGAACTCGTTGCGGGCATCGATCCCAAGTCTGTTACCATCTGACCTCTTTCTCACGAAAGCTCCACACGATGGATAACTCATTCCTCGCGATCGCGTTGTTGGCACTTTCTACAGTTTTAATCGTAGCCGAGGTGTTTCTCCCTTCGGGGGGGATACTCGCGATTGGAACATTTTGCAGCTTGTTCACCGCGTTCTACTTTGCCTGGCTGGCCTGGTGGAAAACCAGCCCGGCTTACTTCTTCGGTTTTACCGGGTTCGCAATTGTCCTCTTGCCGAGTACGCTCGTGGCTGCATTTACAATTTTACCTCATACCCGTTTCGGCCGGCGTATTTTACTGGCTGGCCCCACGGAAGAAGAAGTCGTCCCTTTTGCAGCCGAGGAAGCTCGACTCAAAACATATTTGAATCGTCATGCCATTACCGTGACTCCCCTCACCCCGAATGGCTTCATCATGATCGACAACGAGCGAATTAATGCCAGTAGCGAGGGCATGATCGTCGACCGGGACATGACTGTCGAAATCGTTCAGGTTAGAGGAACACGCGTCATCGTTCGGGAAGTCTCTCCAGATGAACTTGAAAACAAAACCACGGATGGTGAACTCGAAGATCTCGATTCCGAAAAATCCCTCGACTTCGACCTCCCGGAAGTTTAATTTGGAGACTGTTACTGCTGCCAGGCATCTGATCCATGAAACAGGAATTCAGCTCAGAGTGGTAGCTGATGCCGAGATTCGATAGTATTCAAGTGTGATTTCCACAAAACAGGATCATTTTAATGTGGTCTTCAGGAATAGAAATTCTTCCAGCAACCTGACAACATTCAGAACGATCAACATTAAGATTTCAGGATAGAGGATACGAACTCATGCTCAACAACTCCCTGATTTTAGCCGCCGGTCCCTGGGACATGGCCATCTGGTTCGGGATCATCGTTCTCGTTCTCGGGGGTTTAATTTTCTTCGCTCTGTTTGCCCGCTACGTTGGACTTTGGATCCAATGTAAAACGACAGGAGCAGGAATCGGAATTCTCAACCTGTTCATCATGTCGATTCGAAAAGTGAATCCATCGATCATTGCCCGCTCCAAAATTATGGCGGTGCAGGCGGGACTGACACAGGTTTATCCGATCAGCACACGCGATCTCGAAGCTCACTATCTTGCAGGCGGAAATGTTCCCAACGTCATCCGGGCGTTGATTGCCGCTCATCGAGCCAGTATCGATCTGGACTGGGTCACAGCCGCTGCCATCGACCTGGCTGGACGAGATATTCTCGAAGCGGTTCGAACGAGTGTTTATCCAAAAGTGATTGACTGTCCCGATCCGAAAAAAGGGGTCGGCACCCTCGATGCGGTCGCTGGCGATGGAATTCAATTGAAAGCCCGTGCTCGCGTAACCGTCCGCACGAACATCAAACAGTTGATCGGTGGAGCAACCGAAGAAACGATTATCGCTCGTGTGGGACAGGGGATCGTCCAGGCGATCGGTTCCAATGAATCCTATGCCGATGTTCTGGAAAACCCAGACCGAATTTCACAGACCGTACTCAACCAGGGGCTCGAAGCACAAACCGCATTTGAGATCGTTTCGATTGATATCGCCGATATCGACGTTGGAGATAATATCGGAGCTCGACTTCAGGCAGATCAGGCAGAAGCCGATATGAACGTTGCTCAGGCAAAAGCCGAAGAACGTCGAGCCGAAGCCAAAGCCCGCGAACAGGAAATGGTTGCCAAAACGCAGGAAAATCGTGCCCAGGTCGTGTTGGCTGAAGCCGAAGTTCCAGCCGCGATTGTCGCCGCGTTCAAGAATCGTACACTCGGCATCATGGATTACTACGAACTCAAAAACGTTCAGGCTGATACTCAAATGCGAACCTCAATCGCTGGCAGCAACGGCGACCAGGTCGATGATGGACGCGTCAGCCTGTAATACAGTTCTGTTTAATACCTTCTGAAATCTCATACGCCATTCCAACTCACGGAGAAATCACCGATGGAAGGCATCGTCACAATTATCATTCTGGTCATCACAGCAATCGGGTGGATCTCGAATGCGATGAATGAGCAGAAGAATAAACCCAAACCGGGACAAAAACCGCAACAGCGACCTCGCCGCAAACTGCAAAGCGAAATCGAAGACTTCCTCAAAGAGGTTCAACAACAGCAGGGCGCCGAAAAACCCAAACCACAACAACAGCCGCAAGTGGAACGACAGCCTTTTGTTGAGGAACGACGGCCACTGGTCGAAGAACGACGACCCGTTTTTGAGGATCGACCTCCTGTCATCCAGCAACCGGCTGAGCCACCTCCACGACCGCAATTTCAACCCAAGCCAAAACCCAAACGTAAGACCGCGAAAAGTAAAAAACAAACCCTGCAAACATCGACCTCAAAACCACTCACACACCTGAATCCGATAGCAGCTTTACCAGAATCTTTCAAACGTCACTCAGACCGCACAAAGCCCAGGGAATCAGTCTTTATTGTTCCGAAACCCGCCATGTATAAGAAGCCAGCCAGCAAGGGAAACTTTGCTGCGATGCTTCACCAGCCCGGCAATGTTCAAAACGCAATCATCATGAGTGAAATCCTCCAGCGTCCACTGGCGTTGAGAAATCGGAAGTCTTAACAAGAGACCATCATCACTTCAGGCGCAGCCTGACTTACACTGACTTTAATAGCTTGCCAGTCCGCTATGGATCAAAAATCACTCCCAGCTGAAGACTCTGCGAGTGGATCTGCTCTATCCAAGTCAGGATCGTCCAGTAAATCTCGTAAAAAACGAGGCATACTCAGAGTGATGCTGCTCTCAGACACCTTTGAGGTGAGAGGAGCTTCCACACAAACTCTGGTTCTGGCCGAGCATCTTGTTAATTATGGAATCCGCGCGACGATTCTCACTCCCAGCATTCGTACGGTTGCCCCGGAAAGACGTGCAAAACTTGATGTGCGTGAATATCCCTATCTCAACTTCCCACTTGTTAGTCGAATTGTGCGTCGATTAATCCTGCAGGACTTCCGCGACGAGCCTCCGCATTTGATTCATATCCAGTCCCGGCGAATGTTAACTCACGGCATTAGTCTGGCCAGACATTTTAATATTCCCTATCTGCTCACGATTCATGATTATCTCAACCGTGGTGAAATGCTGAATTTCGATCCTCTGTACGGACGGAAAATCATTGCCGTGAGTGAATCCGTCAAATCGGAATTGCTCACTCAGCCCTCCCTCAGCAGCGATCAAATCGTTGTCATTCATAGTGGAGTCGAAATGACTCCGAATGCCGTTATGGAACCCATTTTACCGGAAAATCGAATCCCGGTTATCGGGACAGCTGGACCTCTCGAACAGATCAAGGGAGTCTCTTATTTTCTTCAGGCCGCCCGGATTATTCTGTCTCGAATTCCTGAAGTCGAATTTCTGGTTGCCGGGTCAGGTCCCGAAGAAAAAAATCTGCGTCAACTCGCTCGAGAACTCGGTATTGATAAACACGTAACCTTTGTCCCCAATCTGTATGGATTCCATGAAGCCTTAAAGGCGATGGATATCTTCTGTCTCCCATCCATCAAACAGGGGCTCGGAACCATCATGCTCGAAGCCATGGCACTGGGCCGTCCCGTTGTGGCAAGTAATGTCGGAGGGATTTTCACCGCGATTAAAGACAACGAAACCGGTTTTCTTGTCCCCCATTCCGATAGCGAATCTCTCGCGGAAAAACTGGTCTCTCTATTGCAAAATCCTGAAGAAGCCAGAAAAATTGGAGAGGCGGGGCGTGTTCAGGTCGGAAAAAGTTTCCGCATCGATCAGTCCGTCGGCCACATTGCCGACTTATACCGCTCGACTCACGCCGATTTCGTCGGTACACTTCCAACAAAGAAAAAGTGATGAACTTCAAGCTGACATCTTCTGTCAGAATAGCTGAAGTTCAGTCCACAATTCAAAAAGAACAGGCGCCCGTAGCTCAGCTGGATAGAGCAACGGACTTCTAATCCGTAGGTCATTGGTTCGAATCCAATCGGGCGTGCTTTTAACTTCTTATTAATTAGGGACTTGTGGCAATTCGTCATGAGTCCCTTTTTCCGTTTTTGGGTCACTGGTACCCAAACTGGTACCAAGGCTTTCACGGAGTCGCTTAACTGTGTCTTTTGCGTTCTGTCCGACATAGAATTTCTCAGTCGTCGCGATGTTCTTGTGTCTCATCAACTCTTTGAGCAGGGTAGAACTTACGCGACGTGACCACCGGAAGCCGAAAGCCCGTCGGAAGTCGTGAGCCGATGCGTATTTCACTTTCCCCTCATCAGTTTCGGCAACTTTGATTTGTGCCTTCTTGCCGATTTTCACAATCAGTTTCGATGCCGTATCGGTTCTCAGTCGGGTTCCCATGTCTCTGAAACCAAGAGGATTGAACACAAACCCTTCGCGATTCTCGGCAGGGACATTCCGCAGCATGTCGGCAAACTCGGGAGCCATCGGGGATTCTGTATAGCGTTTCGCCTTATGGCTATGAGCCTGCATGATGATCAGTTCATTATCGAGATCGACACACATATGATTTTCATCAGTCCAGTGAAGTTTGAGAGCTTCCCCGAGCCGTAAGCCAGACCACCAGAGCCCGCGCAGCAGGAATCGCCATTCCTCCGGGTCTTTCGCCCCGATGCAATCAGCCTTTTCAATCATCCGGTCAAATTCTTCTTCTGTAATCGGCCTGCCCTTCATCGCGTCTGTGCCTTTGGGCATCGCTACCGATGGGCAGACAGGAATAAACCCCTGTTTGACAGCCCAATTGTAAACAACGGCCAGAAAACG
>DEML01000066.1 GCA_002359185.1 Planctomycetaceae bacterium UBA2671 | reverse complement strand
TTTCAAATGTTTGCGGCTTCTTATAATGCTCACGCAACAGGCTTGCAAAAATAATTCCCCGACTTATGACAGCTTCTGTCTGACGTTCAGTGCCGCCGACGATCCATCCATTGCTACTTAGATTAACGATCAATTCTGCAACTTCAGGCTCTGAATGACAGACCTGAACTAAATCTTCTTCCCAGCCTTGTGTTCCTTGATCCTGTCTGACCAGACCTCGAATCAGTAACGAAAGAGTATGATTGGGGCTTTTAAGTATCGCTTGAGATAATGAGTACTCTGCTTTCTTCGGCTGATTTGCCATCCATTGATAGAATCCCAAGACAAACCAGTTCTCGGATGATCTGAGATTTTCCATGTTCCAACCATTTAAGAATTGAGCAATTTCTTCGGTCCGGCCTGTTGTACATCCCTCTTGATGTGGAATAAGCCCTGCGGTGAATAAATGATGGGGCTGGCTTGCTATTGCTTTGGCATAATCTCGCAGCAGAGCAGTCGCTTGAATTTCTCGACCACTTTTGAAATTAGCGTAGCCTGCTTCAAATAGTGGTTCGGGATGAGCAAATCGGTTCTTTAAAAATCGAAACTCAGCGGAATAGCAATCGGCCGCTCTAGCCCATTGTCCAAGATCCCAATGATACTCAGCAACATCTAATGGAAGTCCGACTTTCATTTCATGTGTGAGAGATAATGAATGTCTATTAAAGAAATCTGTAACGATTGTCCCGACTTTAAATGTCTCAGGCTGCTTGACCTTGTCCCAACGAGAATCGAGGGGAACGACAGAAGCGTAGCAAATTGTCGTATTGGCATCTTTTTTCTCAGAGCCTGCAAATTCACAATGTGAGGGAGGCAGCGGTCCCGTCATTCGAGAAATCAGGATGTCTTCAGGTCCCACAATCAAAGATGGGAATTGTTGGCCATTCATATCGACGTTGATTGAGAATTCATCGGAGTGTTTAGAGACAACCATGTGAATTCCTGCGATCTTTTCAACAAGCGTTTGCGTTTCCTCGCGAGGGAGAGTACTGAGCAAAATGACCATCGCGTCTTTATCTATGATGCTCTCCAATACTTCCTTCAATTCCTGTTGCGGATTCCGAACTTCTATCCCTGCGGTGGGTAACTTTTCATTCACACTTCCGGTCAGCCCAATCACGATCGCTTTTTGATCTTTTCCCAGCACGATTTCCGTTGTCGGCGCGAACAGTCTGTTCCCTGAAGCTTTATCGTAAACGTTGGCACTCACAAATGAGATATTTGAATTTCGCTCAAACTCTCTCAGTCGATCGCTCCCCCAGGCCAAATCTTCCGCTGAAATGCCAACAGCATCGAATTTCATTTCGTCCAGGCATTTGAGAAGCGTACGAATCCGATCCTCATCCTGCTTATGCTGAAGGTTCCTAACTCCCAACCATTCGGTCAAAGACTGTCCGACTGCCAGTCGAATGGAAGGTAGCTTCGAATCAAATTCGAAAGTCTTCAGAACGTTAGCAATGCGGCTGGGACCACCGTCAGTCGAAGCATGGGAAAGCTGACAACCATGAGGTTGGAGCTGTCCCTGAAGGTCGCCTGCAACACAGAGAGTAAAATCAGATTGATCCGGTTGGCGATTGATCAGTTCTGCAGGTAATTGCAAAGAAGGGCAACTTAACACTGAAAAGACAATCGAAGCTGTGCAAAAAAGCATTCTTGTGTGGTCGAACATGGTGAAATCCTTCTATGGCTTTGCCGTTGTGAAGATTGTTTTGTATTTTGAATTATTTCCATCAACCCACCATTTATGGCCATGATACGAAACAGTCGGCTCACTAATGACAATGCGATCATCCCCACTTTTCAACTCAAGCCTGCTTCGTATGTTCCATCTGGGTATTAAAAACTCTGATGACGTAATGTTGTAATTGTTTTTATTAAAAAACAGCCGTAAAGGAATTTGTACTTTCTGGACACTAGACTCTCCCCACGATAAAGTGTTTAGCTCAACTCCACTTGTTGTTTCTTTCCATGTTGTCTTTTGTCTCTCGTATGTACCCTTGTCTGCATCTTTAGGTATCAAGTAGTAAGCAGTTCCCTCCTCGTCCAATGTAATTAAAAACGGTACTCCATAACTCCAATCATTGTCTCTTGACGAGTATTCTTGATATCGTGCGGCGAAAGATCGGGTTACAACCCATCTCGCGAATTCTGAAGTATTTGCTTTTGATGGGCTAAGCTTCATTGTCGTATCAATATCAGCCGGTGGATTGTAAACGGGCACGACATCGATCGGCATAATCATTTTGGACTCAATTTTCTTCGGGGCGAAATTGGTTTTTACGCGGTAACGTGGTTGCCCCGTGAGTTGATCGTTGTATTTCTTTATTAATGCTTCTGTTTTCTCAGATTGCTTTTGAAACAGACTTGTATTGTTAGTAGGAAAACTCTTTTCGCTTCCTGCCACTTTTTCCCACTGTTTGGTCGTGGGATTGAATTCTTCAACCCATTGGGTCAGATTGTCTTGCCCATCTTCGGGAGAATTCTGGCCATCATCACTCCGCATTTTTGAAGATGTCTCGATCGTTGGTGCTTTCGAGTCGTCAATTGATTGGGGAAGCGGCTTGGGAGTTGTCGGCTTGGTGACTAGAATTTTTGATGTCACCTCCTTTTCAGTAGTCGTACCTTTTCCACCTTTATTCTTATAAGCAATCGAAAAGTTAGCAGCTTCCCGATAGGTCTCGAATGGACCGCCGATTTGATCCCATTGAGAGGCATCGAGTGATCGCAGCGAAAACCAGTTCGTGACTTCAATGAATTCAACTTCTACTAAAGGTGCTCCCGTCTCTGGATTGTCTTTGGCGTATATTTCCCCTCCCGGCACCATCCCTGCAGTAAGAATCACCAGCCCCCAAGTCGCTACGCGACCCCAGAAAACTTTCGTTCTCGATACTATTGCCTCATTGGAATTGTTATGACTTAAAGTTGATCCCCGCATCGTTGCTCTCCTGAGTATTTAGTAAAAACCGACCTCGACTCTGCTATCAGTTGTTACTCGGAGGAATGCAGGGGCGTCACAGCAAATGAATATTCGCATCTTCAGTGATCGGAACGTCATTGTCTGAGAGTTTTGCCGCGGAGGAAGAGACGCGAAGATTATTGGTGTCGCGAAGACCGCTGTGGAGAAAGATTAGTTCAAAACATCGCCAAATTCGGAGCGAAGTCGTCGCAAAACGCGATACCTGGCCGTGCGGACTGCTCCATTTGAGAGTCCCAGATCAGCCGCGACATTGGCAGTCGTTCGGCCATCGATTGCCGTTTGGATAAATGCCGTCCAGGTGCTGGTTTCAAATTCAGATTGAATCAATTCGAGCGATTTCTGAAAGAGAATTTGTTGCTCGGTATTCTGGGTTTGCTGATCAATTTCCTCGGATTCTTCTCCATTGGCCGGAATGTTATTGATCCAGCCCAGAACCGTTGTTCCCCCGATCCCCTGTGGAGAATTTTTGGAGGTTCTCAAATGCATTAGGACTTGATTACGCGTGATCACTCGCAACCAACCGCGAAACGTATCCTTATCACTACCGTGTTGAAACGAATCAATCTTGGCCGAGACTATCGCGAGTACTTCCTGAGTGAGATCCTCGGCGTCACTTTCAGAAAGCTGATTCTTCCGACACCAGTAATGAATCAGGGGACGATAGAGTTCATTTAAGCGTTGCCAGCCCGTATCATCATTGTTTCTCAGTCTTTGGATAAGACTGAGAGAGGTTTGATCTGTGGGATGAGATCGAGGTTTCATTTCATCAAGTCAATATTCAGAAGAAAAGATTTGGTAATTCCGCTGTTCTGGAAGAAATACCGAAATGGTGTGACACCAATACATTCTCCTGTTAATGGATCAAATCACATAACATGAGTATACATAAATGGTAGCGTCAAAAAAGTGTCCCGATAAATTTGTGCTTCAGGGATTTATCTCGGGTGAACTTGAAGAATCAGCTGCAGAAAATGTCTCCAGCCACATCGAGACATGTTCTATGTGTGAAGAAACGACTGCGAAACTGGAGACCGATTTTCGATTATTACAAGGTGGTTTCTCTCAGAATAATGTCGCAGAACAAACTTCTACATTGCCGGCACAGATTGGTCCTTATCGAATCGAATCCCTGCTCGGACGCGGAGGGATGGGTGTTGTTTATCGAGCCACTCATTGTCATCTGGAGAAGCAGGTCGCATTGAAAGTCATCGCTGCTGGACAGGCAGCCGACGCAGAAAGTCGTTCCCGCTTCCAGCGAGAAATGCGATCCGTTGGTCGCTTTGATCATCCAAATATTGTAGGGGCAATGGATGCCGGTGAGGTCGATGGTCAATGTTATCTCGCGATGGAGTTTGTCAACGGGTGCGATATTTCGCTACTCCACCAGCAGAATGTAGCATTTGCGATACCGGATGCTTGTGAGATTGTCCGTCAGGCAGCCCTGGGTATGCAGTATATCCATGAGCAGGGCCACATTCATCGAGACCTTAAGCCTTCAAATTTGATTCTAGCTCGAAGTGCTAATGAAACTCCCCCCAGAGCCGTTGTGAAAATTCTGGACTTGGGATTGGCAACAACTGTAGAGCGAAACGACCAAATCACAGGGGCAGGAATGATTGTAGGGACGCTTGAATACGCGTCTCCCGAACAAGTCAACCATGCTAATACAGTCGATATCCGGGCTGATATTTATAGCCTCGGAGCGACCCTCTATAAATTATTGTGTGGACAAACTCCGCTGGCCCTGTGCAGTGGCCAAAGTCCCATCGAGAAACTGACAGCAATTTGCCATATCGAACCGGAACCCATTCAGTCATTGCGACCAGAGGTCTCAGAGGAACTGGCACAACTTTTACACTCGATGTTAGAAAAATCTCCCTCACGCCGTCCAGGAACTCCGATCGAGATTGCCGATCAATTGGCCGAGTATGCCAAAGAGGCTGACCTTTGGAAGTTAATCGATCAGACGCAGGAGATATCGCAAAAAAATCATCCTCTCCTGCAATCGACTGTTAAAGAAACCGCTCAAAAACGAGGACGCATTTCCAAATGGTGGTTAATTTTGACCTGCTTTGCATTCGCACTTTTCTGTGGAGTGATTATTTCAATCCAAACGGACAAAGGCACGGTGACGATAGAAGCTGATCCTAAAATCGCATCCCAACTCGAAGTCACAGTACTGAGAAATGGAGAACCGAGTATCGAGGGCTGGCAGATCAACTCCGAGCGGGAATCACATTCCATTCGAACTGGTAATATCGAACTGGTTTTACCTGCCGAATTGCGAGATAAATACATTATCAAGCGTCAGGGAAATCAGATCGAATTACGCCGCGGGGGAGAAATAGTCTTTACGGTTCTCCGTAAAGAGTCCGCAATTTCAGAGGTCGAATTACCACCCAGAGTTGCCGAATCGACTCCGGTTGAACCACAGTGGTCTGCTGATTTGCCACAGGATGGCTGGATGCCCCGGCTTTCGGTGCTCACGCCTGATAATACAGCGTGGGGTATGGGACATCGTGTGAGTGTTCACGAAAACTATGTCGAAATCGATGCCACTGCCGGGTTTGCCGAAGGTGCTAAGAGCGGACTTGTTCAATTTTATCATTCATTGCCAAAGCTCAAACAATCAACATTAGGCACTCTGTATGCGGCTCGTGCTGAGCTGGAAATACTCAATCCAGTTGCTCACACTGCTCGAATTCTTATGGAAGCTCAGGAACATTTCCCCCAGCATTGGTTCCAATCTGTGTTTGGAACGCCCTATGACGGAAGTCCAGGGTGGATGATCGCCATGGGAAGTACAACGGAGGGAGAAGGAACTAATTACAATAATCTGAAACTGATTGAACCTCACAATCCCGGTCGAGTCACTATGGAAACCGTCTTTCTCGGTGATGAAATTCAGACACGTGTCGACGGGAGATTTAACGTTGCAGCAAAATCGATTCCCATGTGGAATCCAGTGAAAGGACTTTTTAGTGTTTATCGATGGCATGTTCGCGTGCATCGATTTGAAATCAGACCACTGACTGCCGAAGAAGCCTTATCTCTAAAACAACTTCCCGTGGCCCCCGAATATCAGCCGGTCAACTTTCAGCCTACAAACTGGTTGGAGTTTAAAGGCAACGACGATCATGTTGTCACACCTAGTCTGCCAGGAGACTTAGGGCGATTCACTGTTGAGGGGTGGTTCACGTTTCTTCAAGCTCAGGCAGGCGACGAAAACCCGCGTGAAGTTTTCGGTTGGGATCAACGTGCCAACCTGCATCTGGCCAATCACGGAATTTACGGTTATTTATCGCGGCTAGGTCTCAAAGGGACCTTTTCAACTCTAAATACGGGAGCGACCCCGCGCCATGTGGCCATGACTTACGATGGAGATTATCTCAGGCTGTATCTCGACGGGCTCTGTATCACAAAGAGTGATCTCCGTGATTCTGAATTCAAAGAATTCCCCGGTCCTCATAAGCTACACTTGGGGGCCAGCCTGTCGAAGGGGCTGGAACAAAAAAGTTCTTTTAAGGGACGCGTGCACGCATTTCACCTAACTCGTAATGTCGTTTACACGCAAAACTTTGCTCCACCTACCACACTCCAGGCCGACGCCGATACCGTCCTGCTGTACGACTTCTCGGATGGGGATGGAAACATCCTTCATGACAAATCCGGTCATGAGAATCACGGAACGATAGTCGGGCCAGTTTGGCGATCAGTTCAGCCATAGTTTTGAGGCAATACTTGCACAGGCGAATAGAAAAGCATCCACAATCCACTTATTGCGTGAAAGCTCTTTTCTATTGTTCATCCTTTCTCTGGGAGGAGTTCGACAATGACAATGATTACGAAAAGGGTGTGACGCCCGTGAATTCTTCTTTTGTCAGACCAATATAGAGGCATAACAACTATTCTCAGGTAATGATCTCTATTAGCAGGCGGTTTGAAATTAACAGGCGGTTTGAAACTTTTATCTTCGTAACAGACGGATTCAGTTTTGAATACCAGAAGAATCCTTTCCAGAAACATGGAAGAATCAACGAAAAGGATCGTTTTCTGCAGTGACAACATCCCATCTTCTTAATTTTCAGGAAAGAAAATGATCAGATTATCTAGCTTTTTCATTCTAATGTTCTTATCCGCTGAATATTTATACGCCCATAATGAACAGTCAAAAGACCTCAATCAGCAGGCCTACCAGATTTTGCAGACCCGGTGTTATCGCTGTCATGGCGGATCGGCCAAACAGGCCGGACTGGATGTGCTCAGCCGAGCCAATCTGCTGGAAGAACGCGGAGAAACAGGCTCCCGCTTTGCGTGGGTAGTCCCTGGTTCTGTCGAAACCTCGACTTTGCTAGATACACTGGAGCCTGGTCCCGATTCTTACATGCCCAAGCAGGGATCTCCCGAATCCAAAGCGATGACCGATGAAGAAAAGCAATTGCTGGTCAACTGGGTGAAAGCCGGAGCCGAATTCCCCGTGGTTGAAAATCGGTCTTTTATCAGCGAAGTGCAAATCTTGAAAGCGATGCGCAATCATCTATTGTCTGCAAAAGCAGATGATCGCACGAATATCCGCTTTTACACTTTGACCCACCTCTATAACAATCCATCCGTTTCGGAATTAGATCTGCGTCTCTATCGGGCAGCCTTTGCCAAGACCCTGAACAGTTTGACGAAACGACGAGAAGTATTCATTCCCGAACCACTGCCAGAGACTGGTGAATCTGTCTATCCCGTTAATCTGGAAGAACTGTATTGGAACCGGGATGATATCTGGGCTGAAATACTCAGCCATTATCCCTATGCGTTGAAATACGATTATGTCAAAGACGAAGAACTTCAGCAGCTTTGGAAAGATGTCTCACAGTTTTCCGGGGCCGATGTTCCCTATCTGCGTGCCGACTGGTTTATCGTCACAGCGACTCAACCACCGTTGTATCACCTGTTGCTCGACATACCCCAGACGTTGTCGGAATTAGAACATCAGTTACAGCTCGATATTACACAGAATTTTCTACATGGCGATCTGGCACGCAGTGGATATGCAAAAAGTGGTGTTTCCCAACAGAACCGTTTACTGGAACGCCATTCGACACCTGCGACTCCCTACTTCTGGATCAGTTATGATTTTCTGCCCCGTCGGGCGCGGGGCGACCTGACCCGTTTTCCGCTGGGCCCCGTTTTTCCTGAGAATCCTTTTAACAATCAGGCGTTTGATCATGATGGCGGCGAGATTATCTGGAGCCTGCCCAATGGGATGCAGGGTTATATGCTGGTCGATGGCAAAGGGAATCGAATCAATGAGGGACCTGTGGATGTTGTGTTCGATCGATCGGCCGTGTTGGGGACTCCTTCAATCATTAATGGCATCTCCTGCATTTATTGTCATCGCGATGGCATGATTTCAGAGTTTCGCGATGAAATTCGCCATGCTGATGCGGTCGGAGGCAAGCCGCGCGAACATGTCCTCAAGATCTATCCCACGCATGAAAAAATGCAGTCTCTGACAAAAGGCGATCGTGAAATATTCATGCGTGCTCTGGAAAAAGTGACCGGCCCCTATTTGCTGGTAGGCCCAGACGAAAACAAAAACATTAAAGACTTTCCTGAACCGATTGGCAAAGTGGCCGAGATGTATTTCCGGGATCTCACTCCGCAACAGATGGCTTTAGAGCTTGGAATTCAGGAGACAGAGATCCTGCAGGCCAAAATTGAAGCCAACCGGGAACTGCTGCGTTACGGCTTGGGAACGATGATTCAGGATCCTCCAGGAACGCTCAAACGTGATAAGTGGGAAACCCGAGAAGGAACATCATTGATGCAGGATATCGCCAGCGAATTGCGAATGGGGGTTCCCTATGTCTCGCGTCAACCGATCTACGAATAGCACGACAGATTGATTACTTTACAAACCGTACGCAATATATTTGCAGACCAAGGGAGAGATCCCTCGAATTCATAAGGAAGTTAACATGAAACGTATACTGCCGTTATTAACTCTGGTCATCCTGTTCCTGTCGGTCAGCCCGATCTATGCACAGTCAGTCCCCTCGGTTCTACAGAAAGAGATGGCAGCGGTCGCTAATGACATCTTTAGTATTATGAAGAAAAAAGAGAAATTCACAGCGACCGTTGGTAAGTTCAATACGTCTGCATTAGAAAAAGGTGATGTTGGTGCTGTCTTACAACTCGCCATTGGTGAGGAACTGGAAAAAACGGGTTTAACCATTACCGACACAAACCCCGCTTTTGAAGTGACGGGACGCTATCAGCTCTTTGATGATACTGTGGCCAATCGCAAAGAATCGATCGACAAGAGCAAACCTGCTCACGAACAGGTGGACCCGAATCAGGCTACCTTTCTGTTGGGAATCAAAATCACCGTTCAGTTAATTAATCTTCGGACAGGGGATATTGAAGCCGAAAGACCCTCAGCGCGTTTGATTCTGGATAATTCCGTATTAACGATATTGAAGCCTGGCAATCGATCAGGTTCCGTAGTGACAGACCAGAGAGAACTCAACCAACAGATACGTGAAAGCTACCACGAGCCTCAGGTCGAAATTAAAAATGCCCGACTACAGGGGAAGACCGGCCAGTATGCCATTGAAGTGATTGTCAAAGAAAAAGGCCGGTATGTAACACGCGAAATCACCATGGAAAAAAAACTTCCCTTTCTTCAACTTGATCCATCAGAAATATATGGGGTCAGACTGATCAATAACTCTCCCCATGAAGCCGCAGTGGATCTCCGGATTGATGGCATCAACTGCTTCCAGTTCAGCGACATCAAAAATACTTACTGGATCATCAAACCCCACTCGCAGCTCGATGTGCTGGGCTGGCATCGCAATGAGAGTACAACCACCGAATTTAAAGTCGTCGATACTTTCGCAGACACGGCCACTGCCAAACTTCACCTGCAGCCTTCTGCAGATTTCGGATTGATCCAGGCCCGCTTCAGTGCCTGCTGGGAAAACGACAATCAACGACCTGCCGATGAACCAAAAACTGAAACCAGAGGATCAGGTTTCGGAGATGACATTAAATTCAATACAAACAAGGAAACTCGTTATATTGGTCTGGTCCGTGATGAGTTAACGATTCGTTACGAACGGTGATGTTGTCAAGTTCTTTAAACTCGAGTTTTTCTCTTCCAGTAGGAGACCTGCTTCCCATGAGGTCTAAAATGCATTTCCGACGCATACTGTTATCTCTGTTGCTGCTGGTTGCGGCACTAAACTCTCCCGCCTGGGGAGCCAAACGTTACGCTCTGGTGGTGGGTGTCAAAACCTACCGTCCAGGGCAGCCGTTGCCGCAACTGGCTTATACGGAAAATGACGCCCATGAACTGGCCAAAACTCTTGAGGCCGGAGGTTACGATGTCACCGTAATGACGCAGACGCAGGGACGTATCTTGGGAAAAGAAGTTTTTGCTCCGTTATCGGACTACATTCGTGATCAAATTGCGGCGATTCTGGATAACCCCTTCCTGAAGCCAGACGATCTCGTGTTGGTGGCGCTGGCCGGGCATGGTGTGAAATACGACCTGATTGATGCGGATAATCCTCAGCAGAAGACGACACGCTTCTATTTTTGTCCAGCCGATGCGGATATCTTGAAAGTGAAGTCGGCCAACGACATCACTGACCGGAATCGTCTGATCGATCTGGGGGAACTGTATGCAGCGTTAAAAACTTGCCGGGCTGGTGGCAAACTGCTGCTGGTGGATGCGTGCCGTAATGATCCATCCAAACCGGGAAACAGTCGTCTGGCCTCCTCAACATTGCCAGCGTTGCCCCCACCTCCGGGGGGCTCGGCAGCTTTTTTCAGTTGTTCGGAAAATCAGCTGGCTTTTGAGGATAGGGATCTTCAGCACGGCGTGTTCTTTCATCATGTCATTAAAGGTCTGCAAGGGGATGCCGATACAAGTTCTGCATCGCGACCTGCAGACAGCCAGATCACGATCGCCGAGTTGAGCGAACATGTTTCGGCCAGCACGTATGATTTTGTGCGGAATAAATACAACGGGGCTCGTCAGGCTCCGGAATTAAAGGGAGAATTTCGGCTGACAATTCCCTTGATCGAACTGAAAACTTTGGCACGTGTGACTCCAGTCCCGATGCAGCCCCTCCCCCCCGATCCCCCATCCGTTGCACCGCAGGCCTTCACCAACAGCATCGGAATGAAACTGGTGCCGATCCCGTCCGGTTCATTCACAATGGGGTCTAAAGACGGTGAGGACGACGAAAAGCCGCCGCATCAGGTGACAATCAGCCAAGCCTTTTTTATGCAGAGCACGGAAGTGACGCAGTCCCAGTGGAAATCCGTCATGGGGACAGAGCCCTGGAAGGGGTTTAATTATGTCAAAGAGGGTTCCAGTTACCCGGCGACTGTCGTCAGCTGGGACGATGCGGTGGAGTTCTGCCAAAAGCTGTCGCAGCGGGAGGGGAAAACGTATCGTCTGCCGACGGAAGCGGAATGGGAATATGCCTGCCGGGCTGGGACGACGTCGGCATATTCCTTCGGGGATGATGCCAGCCAACTGGGTGACTATGCTTGGTACACTGAGAATGCCTGGAATATCGGTGAGAAATATGCCCATGAAGTGGGCCGGAAACGGGCCAACTCGTGGGGCCTGCACGATCTGCATGGTAATGTTAGTGAATGGTGCAGCGACTGGCACGGGCAAGATTACTATGCCAGCAGTCCGGCCTCCGATCCGCAGGGACCAGGCTCCGGGTCTTCTCGTGTGTTGCGGGGCGGCTCGTGGCTCTACGACGCGATCGACGCGCGTTCCTCGGATCGCGACGACTTCACGCCCGACGGCCGCGGCGGCGGCCGTGTCGGTTTTCGTGTTGTGTGTGAGTGAGTTTCTTCCCAGTTATCCTCCTGCGGACTCTGGGAATCTGTTTCTCTGGTCTCTGCCCTTCTGTGCCTCAGTGCCTCTGAATCGCCCGGTCGCAGTCAGGGAGCAGTTTTTTATGGGTGGCCTTCACTCGCTTCTTCGGAACCGCAGCTGCTCCCGGATGATTACCTGCTGAATCGCCCAGGAATTTGTTCCCGCAAGTGGGCCTGCCACGCCTTTAGAGACACCGGAACATCCTGCAGAGTGAACATTCCTTGGGAGAATTTGTACATCTGCTGCCGTGCTCTGCGTATGAATCGACGAATCCCTGCTGCGACATGCGGAGTTGTTTGCGACCCACTTGAAATCCCAGATACATAATAGCCCGGTGCGTTGGTTGGAGATGGGTTACCAACTCGGATTGGGCCCTCGGGGAATGATCTTGAAATCCCACCGGAACTAGGAGACGAACCGAGTCATCCTCTTATCACTGGCCGTTCGTGCTTGTGGAACTTGGTTCATCGCAGAATCGACATCGGGAACGATAGATGAATGGGATGAAACTCACTCAGCAACAACTCGAAAACCGATGAAATTGAGGCGGAGGTCGGGCGTGCGTACGTTGCGATACGAGGAACGCGCGGAGATCGCGTAGTAGTACCACGAGCCGCCCCGCAACACACGAAACGAGCCGGAGTCTGGGCCGTTTGGATCACGTGCAGTACTGTTGGCATAATACTCTTTATCATACCAGTCGCTGCACCATTCATAAGCATTTCCGTGCAGATCATACAGCCCCCACGGGTTCGGCTTTTTCGTTCCGACGACGTGGGCATATTGCTCCGACTTCGCATTTCCATCCCCCAAAATTCCACCCCACCAGGCGTAGTCGCTCAACTGGCTGGCATCATCCCCGAAGGAATACGCCGACGTCGTCCCAGCCCGGCAGGCATATTCCCATTCCGCTTCCGTTGGCAGACGATAAGTTTTCCCCTCACCCTGCGACAACTTTTGGCAAAACGCGACCGCATCCTCCCAGCTGACATACGTGGCAGGGTAGTCGGAACCCTCTTTGACATAAACCTCTCCCTTCCAGGGTTTCGTGCCCATCACCGCCTGCCACTGGGACTGCGTCACTTCCGTGCTCTGCATAAAAAAAGCTTGGCCGATTGTGACCAGATGTGGCGGCTTCTCGTTGTCACCACCGTCATTCGACCCCATCGTAAACGAACCGGCCTGGATCGGCACCAGCTGCATGCCGATGCTGTTGGTGAAGGGGATCGTGTCAGGCAGGGAGTTCAGTTCCCAGATACCATCGAAGTATCCTTTTTGACGGGGTGTTTGTGAGATTGCCAGATTGAGTCGTGCGTAAATCTGGGTTTGTGATTTCGTATAGGCGATGACTTCATCCAGGGTAATTTTACGGTCCCTATCGCCATCAGCTTTCCCTTTCAAGCCTTCCAAAACATGATAAAAGAAAACCCCATGTTTCAGGGGTTCGTGCTGATGAGCTTCCTGCCCTTCTGCGCAACTGAATAAAGCCACCAGGCCTTCAGGCAGCGGAGCAATCTGCGGCAGAGAATTGCTGGCCAGACCACGACTGGTTGTAATGCTACGTTTCGATTCAGGAGTCGGATTGTTGCGACAGGCATCGTAGAGCAGCAGTTTTTGCCGGGGTTTGCAGCCGACACCAGACGGATTGTCATATTTTAACTGATCATACAACCACAACAGCGATATAAGTGTCGATTTGTCACTGATTCGTGCATCCAAGGGGCAAAAGTAAGGTTCCTTATCTGCTTTGAACTGCACGCCATGACCAGCCAAGGCCACAATCAGAGAGTCCTCACGCTCAAGGCCAGGAATTAAGAGACTCAGTTCTTTTTTGATCTTCGAGGCTTCCGGCAGGTACCGCCCCGGTTGTGCTCCTGCAGGTTGCTGAGTTAAATCGTCCACCATCAGCACAATATTTTCGCGTTTGTAACCTGACTGCAGTAACAAATTCCGAAGTTCAATTGCGTCATTACGGGGATAATCTCCCAGAGGCCTCAGTTCCGTCTCATTGTATCCCCCCACACCGACAATAAAGGCATATTTTTCTGCCTGCAACAGGGAGGGAGAAAGTGCCAGACAAATGGCTGACAAAAGGGGTATTGACGTAAGATAGAATTGATTCATGATCGGGGCCTTGTTTGCCAGACAATAATGTATGTGACGCCGTTTTACTCTCGATCAATAAATTCGATCAGCGTTTGTGACTTTGTTCTCAAGCAACTTCCAACCTCAATTGTTTGACTTCTAAGCGGTAACCGATCGATCCCGTAATGCGGTGATCAGCTTATTGATTGTTTCATTCGCTGCAGCCAGTGTCTGCATGTACGACTTCTGTCCGGTTTGCAAATCGACCAGTTGCTTATCAATTTTGTCTTTCCAGGCCTGACATCGCTCAATCAACCAGTCTTTGTCTGTTTCTGACAGCTGGGGATGCGGGGCTGTGATGAGGGTCTGGCATCCATCACTGAATTGCTGCAGCCGAGTCGCCAGATTTTCCGCTGATTCAGGACGTTTGTTGAACCATTGTCCTGCTGCATCCGCCAGAGAATCAAGATAAGCACGGGCATTCAGATCGGCTGACAGTAATCCTCCTTGCTGAAATCCCCAACTCCCAGAAGCGACCGGTTTGTTCCACACCGTGACAATCCCCACTAGCACTAACAAGGCGACCCCGGGGACAATCAGAGTTTTCCAGGAAGACCATTTTGAACTGTGTCGCGTTGGTTGGCTCACCGGTGGCGTAATTGCAGTCTGATCTCCAGCGATTTCTGTAGCCAGTTGTTTTCGCTGGTCATCGAGTAATTCCCGCTGAGAGGTAGAAAGAGAAAGCTGTGACCAGTATTCACCACCTTGGAGCAAAATCTGCTCTTGCAGCTCAAATAGCAGATGGGGAGCAGTTAATAATTGTTTGATCTGAATCGGAGACAGGACATGGAGACCAGATTCATAAACCTGTTGTTCCTGTTCCTGCAGCACATCTGGGAGTTGAATCTCGGTGCGATCAGCGACTCCTGTAAAGACAGGCAATTCCTCCACCAACTCGGCCAGTTGCAAGCCGATGAGTTGTTGTTCCAGCCAGGCAGGCCAGTCTTCAGGCAGATCGGGAATGGTTAGACAGACTAACATGAATTCATCTTACGTTTAATGCAGTCGCCGATTGCCAGTTTGCCACGTGAGACTCGCGAGGCAATTGTTCCCTGAGGTAGTGAAGTTTGTTCGGCAATTTGTTCATAGGAAAGTTCTTCCTGAAAAAACAGGAGAATCGTCGTTCGATAAGGCTCACCAGCCTGCTCAATACAATCCTGAAGATACAAAAGTCGTTCTTCTGGTGCATTGTGTGGCTGGTGAATCGCCTGTTCGATAAAAGCAGTATTGGGCTGTTCCTGAGACAGTTGGGTGCGTTTGCGTCCGTAGTTGGCGATTTCATTTCTGGCGATTTGGTGCACCCAGCCGGAAAAGTTCTGTTCCTGGTAGCTGTCACTGGCCCTCCAGACATTCTTCCACACGGTTTGGGAAATGTCCCGGGCCGACTCCTTGTGACGCACCCGTGAGGCAATAAAGGCCATAATACGCGGCGCATAATTGTCGTACCAGCGATCAAAACGCTGTTTTTGGAATTCAGTGGTTGTGGAATCGTCAGCAGGCATCACTGTAAATTAGTCAGCTTAGTCTCTCGCTTCAAGCAAGCCTGCTGCCGAAGCCACTCGATTCCAAAATTAATAACAGACTTTCACCTTTTTCAGGACAGGCACATTAACCGTTTTGTATCCCGTTCTGGCAATCTCGTAAGGATGTCCGCAATGATCATAACGTGTGACGTAGTAGGTGTAAGATTTTGTCACAGCGACATACACCGTAACCGTTTTCCAGTAGCAACACGCTTCGGCCTGAGCGTTATTCACGCTGCCGATTCCAACTACAGTGACCAGCATGGCTGCCAGAATCAGTTTGCGAGAGATGCGTAACATGGACATGGTTAAACTCCTGAGTGGTGGTTTCTAAAATGCGTCACTCATTGTGTCGCTCGTCAGGGATAACACACTTAAAGGCTGGATCTTCCAGGATTCTTATCAATTTATCGATGGTATTCGACTGTTTGTCATAACTCCATATGATGCATAATCTTAGCTCTGGATTATTTTTGGACCTCAACACAAGCGGAGTTGTTCTCAGCGGACTTTCATGTTCAGCCCACACTGACTTTCTAAACAACGGTCAGAAAAAGTATCGTCTGGGGGGTAAAAAGAGTGGCGATGAGTTTTTGGGGGACGTCTGATATGATGGGATCATCCGCTGTAAAGGCCAAGTCGGTATCCGGAGAAGCTGACTTGGATAACGCGGCACGCTGCTGGGAGTGCTCTGAGAGGTGTCAAAACAGTCATATCGTTGTCCTGACCCAGTCGACATTCTGATGTCGGTCCAGCATGTAATCGAAAAGTACTTCCTGCTCGATCTCAGGCGGCATCAGCGGCTGAAATTTGCTGAGGCGGTAATCCGGCAACGCAGACCGGATTCGCTGCCCGATTGATTCTTCTATCCAGAAGTCAGGTGATCTCCGAGAAGGACTCGAACCGATAACTCGGCGGCTAACAAACATGAATACCATGTATGGAAATTGCTCAAAACTTAACTTTCTGATCAGCAGTTAATTATTAACTGTGTCATAACCTTTATAACAGCATTGAGTTACGCCTGATCTTCTTGAAGTGAAAATAAAGTCCAGTCCCGTCCGGAACTGGATTCAATTCTCACTTTGTTGATCCGATTAACTTCATAACAATGTGATACAGTTATGGTTTCAAGTACCAGAACACTCTGACGACGAAACAGGAGATGCAGTTCTCCGAAGGCAAGGAGCGTAACCGCGATGAGATTCTCGCAAACTTCCAGGTTGGGTTGGAATTGCTGGGCCGGACGGAATCCCAGACTGGGGCGAATGCAGAAGTCGCGATCTATGTCTTCGAGAAGTTCGTTATCTTGAAATTCAGTGCGGAATGCGATTCTCAGCCACAGTTTCTCGCTAATCGGAAACTAAAAATCTTGGTGTGATCCCAGTTGTCGCACGAACATAATCGAAGGCACCGGCAAGAATTCTTGCAACTGGCTCAGTCAACGAGGTAATAGAAATTCCAGGCTGGACTAGACAGACGCGAAACTCGAACCTATCCCTCTCGGCTTCGTCTAGCAAGCGTTCAACTTCAGATAACCCTCCTTTACAATAAGTTGATCCGGACGCCAATCGTCGTGTCAGCTCAGTCTTCAAAGAGGCTGGAGTTTTCGAGTGCTTTACACTTTTTACGACTTGTCCTGCTACCTCATAGGCGTCTCCGACTCTGCTTGACGGCAATTCACCACCTGCTCCTTTACAGTGAAAGACCTCGCACGTCACTACCCCGTCTTCCGATTGAAGCGTGACAAAATCTGCAATTTCTCCAGAGCGATGATCATAGACAACGACGGTTGCATCAGAATGCACAAGGTGATCTTGGATAGCTTGATGGATTGAAATTCCGTTTGGTGACTGGCCAAATTCACGACAAATGTCCACGCCTAACATTGTCCAGTCTAGAGACTGTAATGCAGTTGCGGGAAGATGTTCCAAATCAAGGTTGGAACGGAACAACTGGTTTTGATAAAGACGCGAGAAGTCTGATAGGTAAAGGTGAAAGCCAAAACTAGACATGTATTCCGATAATGAACCCGTCACTGTGCGAGTGGCTATTGAAATATCTCGCTGCGAAACAATTTGAAAAAAGGGGGTACCGTCAATGCGAAATTCAATCGCTATGGGTTCACCAAGTCCGTGAAGGTGAACGCGAGCCGATGATGCATTGCTGTCAATGATTTCAAGATCGAGTGATAGGAGGTCACATTTATAAGTAGTGTCTTCATTGTCGGTGACAACTGGGCGTATTTTGTATGCAGTCTCGTGCCAGCTTGCTCCAATGACCCGGGATGGAATTGACGTCACTTCCTCACCGGTAGCGAGCAGATCGATACGTGAGCCGGTCACGACGGGCGTAGAGTTTGTTAGATGTTCCGCGACAGAGCGGCACCATGCGACATACTCAGGAACAAAGCCTGATTTGTTGCTCCATACTTTGGACAGCGTGCTGATACCGAGCGTGGCTTTCCCTTCGCTTGTGTCACCACTTCCGAACAAGTGGCCCCGGTCGAACAACTGAGCGTCGGTGTTGCTCACTGCACCATCAGCTCTTTCCCCTGAAATAATGCGATAGCTTTCGACTTGATTCCCAAAGAGTCGATTTTTTAGACCTACGCTAAAAAAGGCAGGATTCTCCAAGGCTCGTAAGGCGCGATTGATGGTTGAGGTTGAGACACCGTGAAAGGTGCCATTCGTCAATTGCTCTGCTATGTGGGAATACATGTCCTCAGTCTTGACTGACGAGTTAATGAACAGTAGCCCCCTGGGCCGGTCGTTATAAATTATGAAAAGGTGATATGAAACATCCTGAATTGAAGGAACCTCCATCCAGCGAGGCTTCTTTGCTGAATGGCATACGTAGACTGCACAACTGAGATCGTCACTGACAAACCTCTGAATGACGTCCAAGTCGCCAGAAAAATCAAGTGAAGTATGTAAGTTTACGGATGATGAAACATGAAACACTTTGCTGTGATACCACGGTCGTATCACTGATAGTGTCATATCTGTCTCCGACACGACCATTTGTTCTGGAGAGAAACTTCGTAGTTGTTCACGAAGTTCGCGTTCACTGGATACACGAGAGTCAGCCAAGTTTGTCACAAGTTCTTCCCATATGGCACCTTGCTGATACAATGTTTTGGTCTCGGTTTCGATTTCCTCCGGCACTGCAACGAATTTAGCATTTCCGATGTTATCTGCTCCTGTTCGCGCGAATCGACCAATAAATTGTAACGTCACCGCTAGAGAGCGATGGGGGGAGTGAATCGCTGCAATCTTCAATTGTGGCAAGTCCACACCTTCACCAAACATATCCACGCATATGACACCATCGAGGTCTGTGTCTTTCAATCTTTGGACGGATCGACGCACATGAGTTAAAGAATGATTGCCGTGAATAATCGCAAGACGTAGGCTTGTCGACTGTTGATAGATTTCGAGAAGTTCGGTAGCCCGAGTTCGACTGTCAGTTCGCACCATGACTCGGTGATCCAACCCTGCTTCTCGATCTCCGTTGTAGATCTCTTGGGTTTTGCGAGCAATCACAACGTCGTTGGAAAGCTGACTATCAGTTTCACATCCAACAAATTCAATTGCTCCAAACACTCCATCAGCTAAAGCGTCCCGCAGCGGAAATTCGTAAACAAATTCTCCAGGGATTTGTTTACGATCACGTCGAAAAGGTGTAGCTGTGAAAAGAATCTGACGTGACAATGGGAACGCGTGCATCAATGCTTTCCACGTTCTCGCCGGACTGTGATGTGCTTCATCAACGAGCAGCAAGTCAAATAGATCGTCAGGTGGATGAGGAATGTCATTTAGGGCTGGGCTCGATCCCATGGGCGTGGTCACAACAACATCAGCGGATGAGAGCGTTTCCCATTGCTCGTCTCGTAGAATCTTCGATTCAACAGCCTGAACATTTGGGCAAGGTAGCGATTCGGGTAGAACGCCAAGTAGTTTTAGTAGTGCAAGGCTTCGGTACTCTTCTGCAATCTGGTCTCGAACCATTCTACTCGGCGTGATTATCAGGCATCGTGAGGCTCTCAATAAGAATGGTGCCATCATCAATACGCCAGTCTTCCCCGTGCCCGTTGGCATAGAAATTAGAGCATTGTTCCTAGACAAGCTGAAATGTGATCCAATTGCAAAGATTGCTCCTCTCTGGGCACGTCTGAGGCCCTTAGTCGCTTCTATCCGTTCCGGGAACAGCATTGTGCTCGAATGTTCACTGAAGTAAGTTGGCATAATCTCCCTTGATCTGTGAGTTCAGGCAGTCCCGATACTGTGCTCAAAAGTGCGGTATCAATTATTTGAATTTGTCATTGAGAGGTCTTCCGGAAATAGCATCTAATGTAGTAAGTTATTGCTAAACAACGAGTTACGCGAAAAGAAAATTGTCTCTTCCAGTTGTTTCTAAACGGAATTCAGGCCCAGAACGGAACATAGCTTCGATATCGTGTTGACGTCACTGTTGGGTCTGAAAGTTTTATCTTTTCGACATCCATTGTTTCCCTGAGAATTCGAGATGCGGTTTCAGACTGCTTGTCATTCAATTTGAATCTTTCACGAAGTGACTGGTTGGTCATTCGTTCGTTCATGACCCACTTTAAGCAGCAATGTTGATAACAGGCACGGATTCGCCCTTCGCGATCCATTGCTTCAAAGTCTTGATGGCCGAATAAGACTGCAGTTGTGTGAAAAGCTGACACGCGAAAATCTGGAGCCGGAAGTTGAAAAATCTCAGCAGCATTCACGACCTTGTCAATGCCGCTGCTCTTTTCCTCGCAGATTCCCATGCGACGCATCAAATCAGCCAATGCTTCATTCCTGGATTTGTATTCATCAATAAATCGATCTGTGGAGATTAAGGGAACGCCAGGATTCGAGATTTCCAACCGATCGTCGAACAGTTCAATTCGGACGGACGAACCTGTCTCGTCAAAATTTTGATGGACGAGAGCATTGCCAATAAGTTCGCGGATGGCAATCTTAGGAAACATTTGCGTCTCTGTTCGCAATGCATCAGTAATCAATTCGTTTGATGGAGAAAGGCCCGAGACAAAATTTATCAGTCCTTCAAATCCAACCGCGTAACCCTTATTTCCAGTTTGGTCGAGACGTGTCTCCAACTTCCCTTTCCCTTTGTAATGAATGACACGCGAAGCACGCCGAGCAAGCAAGCCAAACTCATTGAGGTCTTTGGCGAGCAACAACGCTCCCATGTTGCAGATTTTCCATTGACTCGATTCTGCGCGACCTATCAAGTTTTCCGACTGCAGCTTTTCCAGCACTCCAGATTGTGTCGTGGGATAAGGGATTTTCAGCAGGTCGAAGAAACTCTGTGTGTCCAACAGACGCACCACGTCGGCATCCGTGAAACTACCGCTAACCGTTTCCGAAAGCCAGTCTGGTTTGCCTTCGTCAAAAATCTTGCGCAACTGGTCCTCACTCATCGGTACCAACTCTTCGCCAGACCGCATCAGGTATGCTCCTTCGTAGTGATAAGCAGTTCCGCGTGGACGTGATGGAATCTGGAATACCACCACACGCCCCTCTGGATGTGCTACTGCTTCAATCTCAACGCGAAACCCGATTGCCTGAAACAGTTTGGCAGCCATTACAACAGGATCATTGAATGCTTGTGTGCCGACGACAGAACGTGGTGGTTTGTCAGCGATTCCCAATAGTAAATGGCCACCCCCTTCGTTGGCCAGAGCGACGCAGTAGCGGTACAACTTCTTGTTGTCGAAGCTGGTCTTCGCTTCCTTGAATTCCAAATGCTGCGATTCCGACGGCATCACTCGCCAAAGATCGATTTGAGCCGGTGTTGTTGGCATGATTATTTACCTTTGGGTCGAACTTGTAAGCACTCCTTACAAGTTGCTGATTCGACGAATTCAACTTCTTCGTAACTCGAAGCGAGATGCTGGGTTATATTTTGCGGCGTGGACTGAAATCACTCAGCCATGTCTTTCTGGGGCAGTTTTACAGTTTCGTCGACCATCCGAACTACGATGCGGGTTGAGTCGTCATCAGTCTGTTAAAGCAGAAATTCTCCACCTTAGTCGGAAGCCGGTGTTGGAAGATTGTCTGTCATGAACGCGTGATACGTCAGTTCCTGGCCCGAATTTCGATCTCCAATCCTGTTAAGGTTGACACGGCCCATCCAAGTCGCTGCCACAGCGAGTGACCACGTGGATAGTGTGTACTGTGAAACTACCATAGGTGACATTAGATTACGTCAAATGGGGTGGATTCTCCAGCAAGTGATTATGAAAGACATTGGAACGCCGAAAAACCCTGCATCCTAAAATGTAGGGTGATGCCTTAATGCTCAGGCACAGAGTTGGCATTTGCCATACCAGGGCAATCGCATGAGATTACGCCTGATTTCCTGTTAAATATCGCAGTAAGTTCTCTGAATTCCAGCTTGCGGTCAGTCGTTTGGCTCGCATACTGAGTTTTTCTTCGGTGTAGCGTTTCAGAATTGTCAGTGCTAATCGGCGGAAGATCGCTGCGTTCGCCGCTCCCTCACCTTTACGGATCCGGCTTGTATCTTCTGCAAAAGTGACGTCCAAACTCCAGTGCATCTGGTTCTCAATCTTCCAGTGGTCCCGAACGTGCTTGGCCTATGGGCTTTCACGCGATCCAATTTCTGTAAGCTTCGGAGCTAAACCAGAAAGCATACACAGAATAATCCACTGACCCGTAACGGAAGTAACATCAGGCATCGAGCCTCAATTTAATAGGCGGATGATACATACCCTAAATTATTGCTGGGACACCAAATGCCCACTCTGTTAGACATCTTTTAGTTATTAAATAGTTCAAAAGTCGTGAACTTTCGGATTTGGCTCCGGCATCCTAATTCGCGGTAGGATTTATCCAATTCGTTCCCGTGATAAACGAATAATGTCCAAGACATCAAACCGCTTTCAGATGTTGGCTTCTGATAGCTAAAGAAAATGACTGCTTGGCCGCCAATATGGCGGCCAAGCGTTTCTAATTAGAAAGGTAATGGCAAGTATCAGATTCCATCCACTGCATTGCAGACGTTTCTGTGACTTCACGCTGAGTCCTTAGATACCCATCGCGAAACGTTTTCCGGTCTCTCCGTAAGCGGGATAAAAGGGTCAGTTATCCCAGCTGCTTTCATTTCTTTACCCATTTTGAGAGCACGATGAGCGGTTCGTCTAGAGATATCTAAATGGTTTTTGATTTCAGTTAGCGTGGGAGGCTTCTGGGGAAATGATTCATAGAAGCGGAGTGCTTCTACTGCGTATTTTGGAGCGAAAGACGGTTGAAACAAATCCAAAGTGATCGACTGTTTCGTGATTTCGCGATCCGATTCAGGTAAACTTTCTTCTGACAGATAAGTACGGAAATCAGAGGGGAGCAGGCCGGTCAATTGCAATATCAACTCGGCGCGTAGGACAACCTTGTTGCTGCCAAACTGTTGACATGGGATGGCACGTATTGGGCCTTGTAACAGAGTCTTGAGAAGCGAATTCGTTTCGCGATTTGCTAGAGTAAACTTGTCTGCAGCTTCGTGAATCAAAACCTGCAGTTGATCCACTGATGGGCTCTCTACCGTACGATTCTTTTTTGCATTGAAAGTCCGTGTTTCAATTTCAAGTCTGGAGATGTCCGACTGAAGTTGCTTCATCTCATCCTGTACGAATTCCGGTGGCTGATCAGTCGTTTTTATGTACTCCAAAAGTCTCTGTTTTTGTTTCTCGATCTCAAGTCGTTTCTTTTTCAATGCCGACTCTTGCTCACCGAGGTTACCATGTGAACGAATCAACTCCTCAGCGTAACTCGCCAAGGAAGGTACAAGTAAAGATGCATTGTGCAAGATTGCATTTGAAATAGAGGTGCCAATTTGATTATGCACAAAATCACGCAATGCAGTCGCCTTATTCCAGCAATCCCCCTTACTTGCTGCACTACATCGATAGCCGCCCTCATTTCGACCTTCCATATACATTTTGCTCCCACAGATCCCACACACGAAGAGGTTGGAAAGTGGGCCGCGTGAGTCTCGTGGAATTCCGTGGAGTGGATGGTCGCGTCCAGTTTTATCACTTCCTCCTTTTCCACGATCAGAAATCACATTGTTGGCCGCGTACCACAGCGCATCGTTAATGATGCGCAAATGGGGCATGTCACGTTGCAGAACTTTTGAAGAGTCAGGATTCGGAACCAAGAGCGATTTACCAGATGAATATTGCTTCTTACTGACTTCGACTTTCGCACTTTTACGCA
>DEML01000122.1 GCA_002359185.1 Planctomycetaceae bacterium UBA2671 | reverse complement strand
AAAAGTGCGAAAGTCGAACTAAATTGAAATAGCGCGAACTAAGACTCAATCAACAGTAGGAATCGTCGTGTTTTTCATTAGAGAAAATAGTTACACGCAAAGACGCAAAGTCGCAAAGAATTTTTCAGAGAGATCTTTGTAAGCCCTTTGCGGCTTTGCGTCTTTGCGTGATTCTTTATGATTTCCTGTTTACTGATTCCAAATTGGATTGATCACTGAATTGATTTCCAATTTCTTATTGTCGATTCTATGGGATAAATTCAATGATTTCTGTTGAACTGAGTGGGACAATCTGTGATGGTCAAGCTGGTTAGGAAACGCGCTATTTCTTATTAGAATCCGTATTACTTCATAATCCAGTTTCCGAAAACAGCATTGCTGAAACAAAAACCAGGATGAGTGGCTCCAGAAACAGCAAGGTGTAGTACATCATATAGGCAAGCATCTCCTGCCGACCGCGAATGGTTTGGCTGACCTGTTTTCCAAAGATCGTACGAATCATCCACAGACCTGGCATCGATTTTTTCGTCAATCGATCCCAGCGGATCGCAATTATTTTTCGTAGAACGACCGAACCTGCAAACACGAGGATCGGGATGAACAACTGATCCAGCTTTAATTGATTGACCACAAACGCCTTGGCGACAACGACCAGAAAGACAAGCAGGCTTCCAATAAAAATCGTTCTATAAATCGGACGAGCCTTCTCTGGTAATTCCACACTCATAATTTGCCGTGCTATTCCAATTCGATTCCAGATTCATGATTTCTTCTGATCATCGACTCAATCTCAACATCGTTTTCAGCCATTCTATCCACACCAAACGGCATATTCGATGCAATCCGTATTTTGAACTCCGTAAACTTCGACACTATGAGTAATCAATTGATCTTCCGAACATTGCTCAAGCTAAGTTCAAGTGAGCAGGAACATAATCTTGTCAGAAACTTTATCTGCATTAATTTAATTCGCTTCTTGAGAATACTGAGAGTCAATGGCCACCACGGTAATTCCAATTCGGGAACTTCGCGTTGGGGCGGTATTACCCGCAGCAATTTACGATGCTGATAACAGCACGGTGATGTTGCTCAATCGCGGACTTTCGCTGACAGCAGAAAATCTCAGTCGGCTCCAATCCCGTGGTATCAAAGCAATATCGATTGATAGTCGATACGTGGGAAGCATCTGGAACACCGACAATGGTGGTTCGACAGGTATCAAATTACAGAAACACCATCTCTCAGAACAACGTCAGCAAAACGAAGCTCAGCGATTACCACTTTCCGACCGAATCGCCAAACCTGAAGAAATTGAATATAACCCCACTCTCATCAAACAAATGATGGCTAACAGCAGGTTACATTCCCAGAATGTTCAATCGTTTTATGAGAGTGTGAGAACTGGTCCCCGGACCCGCATTGAACCAATTCAAGGAATTTCCAACCAGTCGATTGAAATGCTGCTTAGCGATATTGATCTGTTTGTCAAATCGGCTATTCAAATTGAAGATGAATCCAATTCCTGCCTGCATTCTTACCGCGTCGCCAATTTAACTATGTCCATCGCCACGGTATTGGGGCATACTGAGCAAGATATTAACCAGGCCGGCATCGGTTGTATGATTGCTCGAATTGGCATTACTCCCGATCTCCAGCGATTGATGAATGTTCGTCGAGAGCTTACCACACTCGAACGACTCGAAGTTAAAAAGCACCCTGGTTTAACCTGGCATGCACTGGAAAAAATCAGTGATCTTTCAAACACTGCCCGGCAAGTCGCCTGGCAAATGAACGAACGCTGGAATGGGACTGGTTACCCGCGTGGACGAATCGGAAATCAAATTCATCCCCTTGCAAGAATCGCAGCTGTGGCCGATGTCTATATTGCCCTGGTTTCCGCACGCCCCTATCGCCCTGCGATGTCTCCTTATCAAGCTATCAAACTGTTACTCACTGATACTCAGAACATGCTGTTCGACCCGAATGCATTTCGCGGATTATTGAAAACAACTTCACTGTTTCCTATTGGCTCAATTGTAGAATTGAGCAATGGTTCTGTGGCCGAAGTCTTCCGCAACAATACGGAAAGTTACGATAAGCCGGTCGTAAAAACCTTGTTAGACTCACGCTGCAATCCGGTCAGCAACCGATTCGTCAATCTCATCGAACACCCACACCTCAAAATTTCCGATGCCCTCAGTCCACTTGAATTCGATCGCCGCATCCAAAGAAATACGGTTCAGAATTTATCACTGGATATCGAGATGGAATGGGCCGATCACCTGGCGGGAAAGTAACTGGTCCAGAGTTAAATCTCATTTCCAGGCAATTCGAACTCCTCCCAGAAAGTTGCTTCTTAACGAAATATCACCTTGCGGGCGCAGTTACCAGACAATCCTGAAAGTCACGCACAATGACACCCCTCAGGATTGACACTCACGCGGAACATTCCATAATAAGCGAACCCAAATCACTGTGTTGGGTCATACTAAATACTCAGGGCGATTAGCTCAGTTGGTTAGAGCGCTTCGTTTACACCGAAGATGTCGGGGGTTCGAGTCCCTCATCGCCCATTACTTAAAGCCATAAACCATAACGGTTTATGGCTTTTTTCGTGCCCTGATTTGGTATCCAATTTCCGGTTTTCTCAAATGGTATCCAATTTGACCCTTTTTGGATTGGATACCAGCCTCTCCAAATTGGCGTCCCCAGATCGTCCGTGGATGCTCAATTGTCCAATATGGTCAATTTGCCATCATTCCAATCTGGAGAAATCTGGGATGGTTCTGGGAGACGTGGGGTCTCTCCAATTGGTGAGACATCATGCTGAGGTGTAGATGCTTCGGCCTTCGCCCTGATAGCTGTCGTAGATGTGCTGGTAGACGGTATCACATTTCTGGTTGTAAATTTCGGTCGTGTACGCTCTGGGGAGTTCATCCAGAACAGTTTTGACCGTCGAGTAAATATCTGCTCGGGATCGCTGTTTTTTACGCCAGTCCAGCACCAGTTTGGCTTCCTTCAAGGTTTGGAGAAGCATTCTGGATACTTTTTTGACTTTCTCTTTCTCATCTTTGGTCATGTCGATCTCAGGTTTGGTGAGAATATCAAACAGGGCCAGTTCTTCTTCGGTCAATTGTTCTGAGACCGCTCGTTTGTCTTCTTTGCTCAAATCCTTCACGAAGCTGGTCAGTTGGGCAAAGAACGCTTCCAAGTCCATGCCCTTGTTGTATTCCTCGATCAGTTTCTTGAACTTCTCCAAGAAGTCAGTGCGGGTCTTGTTGAGGGCAACCATGTGCTGGAGTTTGTCTCCGACAGCTTGTCGCAACTGTTCAACCTGAGTTCGTTTTCTTCCCTTCTGGAAGTGAGCCTTCAATGCCTCGAAATCGATCTGGCTCAGATCAATCAATGATGTTTCTTCGGTCGCATGGATCACATAGCCCTTAGTGGCAATAGATTCGTCCAGCAGTTCGTCCACCTGATCCATGATCTCTTCAATGGTCGCATCTTCAACGAAGTTACGAATCTTGTCCGCCAGTACGGAAAGACACGATTTGATCGGGGCGAACTCATTGGCCAGCGGATCAGGCAGAATGGCCTTGTAGAGACGAATCACACGATTGGCGAGTGTGATGTACTCCTTCTTGAGATCATCATTGACGATCACCTGTTCCACCGCATCATCAACGGCTTCTTCGACCTGCTTGTCCACCAGATTGCCAGCCGCATCATCGAGATAGGCCACCTTCTGGAAGCCTTCCGATTTGAGAATGGCGTTCACATCCACACCACGCTCATCACAGAAGTCCATTGCCTCAGCGATGGCCATTCTCAGTTCTTCGACCAGTGCCTCTTTCTTCTGGATCGGACATTCACCCTCTTTGACATTCCCACCAGAAGACGAGCCATAAATCGCCAGTGCTTTCTGGAGGTTACGAAAGACACCCACATAGTCCACAATCAGACCATTGTGTTTATCCTCGAAGACTCGATTCGCTCGGGCGATGGTCTGCATGAGCGTGTGGTTCTTCATCGGTTTGTCGAGATAAATCGTGGAGACCGAAGGCGAGTCGAAGCCGGTCAGCCACATCGCACAGACAAACACGAGCCGGAAGGGATCGTCGGCATCCTTGAACTTGGTCTCCATATCTTCTTTGAGCATTCGCAGTCGATGCTTCTCAATGTCGAGACCTTTTTCCTGAAACATCTCGACTTCGTTCTGCTGACCGGAAACAATCACCGCCATATCGGTCTCTTCCATGAAGGCGATCTGTCTTTGCAGTTCCGGCTTCTGGTAGTCCTCGGCAACCGACAACTGAGCCTGCAAGCCTCCCAGATAGGCTTTCCAGTATTTCTGGACTCGATCATACATCTTTACGGCTGTCACCTTGTCGATGCAGATGACCATGCCCTTCCCATCACTCTTGCGGCCCATGAAGTGAGCTACAATATCCTCGGCCACTTTCTCCAAACGGTCATCTCGTGTGATGAGGTGATATTCACGGGCAAATTCCCGCTCCAGTTTTTTCTCCTGCTCCTCATCGAGTACAGCCGCTTCGATCAATGCGTCCAGATCGTCATTGAAGTTTTCGTTGGCCAGTTGCAGTTCAGGAATCCGGTTCTCGTAGAACAGCGGGACAGTCGCTCCATCTTCAATCGACTGCTGGAAGTTGTAGATACTGACATAATCCCCAAAGACCTCTTTGGTCTTCTCTTCGCCAGCCATCAGCGGTGTGCCAGTGAAACCGATGAAGGCCGCATTGGGCAGAGCGTTTCTCATGTTCAGGGCGAGCGTGTCGTACTGACTCCGATGTGCTTCATCGGTCATCACGATGATGTCGCTGCGGTCGGACAGCTTCGGGTAGTCTTCCCCTTTTTTCGTGCCGAACTTCTGGATCAGTGTGAAAATGAAGCGATGATCTTCGCTGAGCAGTTGCTTGAGGTGTGCCCCGCTCTCAGCCTGACAGTCTTCATTGACGATACTGGTGCTGGCAAAATTCTTGTAGATTTGCGAGTCGAGGTCGTTCCGGTCGGTAATGACCAGAAATGTCCAGTTGCCGGGAATCGTCCGCAATACCTTCTGAGAGAAGAAGGCCATCGAATAACTTTTGCCGCTCCCCTGTGTATGCCAGAACACACCGAGCCGTCCTTGGTTCTCTTTGATCTCCTCCAATGCTCCCACGGCATTGTTCACACCAAGATACTGATGGTTCTTGCCGACAATCTTCGCCAGTCCACCACGGGCTTCCTCGAACAGTGTGAAGTTTTCGATCAGGTCGAGCAGGTGGGATTTCTGGCAAGTTCCCCGAATCAATGTCTCCAGTGAGACAATCCCCTGTTCCCCTTCATGATTGATGCGTTTCCAGTCGGCAAAGTGTTCCCAGCCAGCTGTCACGCTTCCCACTTTGGCCTGTGAGCCATTGGACAGGATAATCAGACCAGAAAACCAGAACAGTTGCGGGATCGTGTTCTTGTAATCTTTGAGGTTGTGTTTGTAGGCATGTTCGATCTTGCCATGACTCTTCTTCAGTTCGATGAAAACCAGCGGGAGACCATTCACGAACCCGACCAGATCGGTCCTGCGTTTGTAGATATCGCCGGAAACCCAGAACTGGGAGGCGAGAAAGAAGTCGTTGTTCTCAGGATGCTTCCAGTCGATGATGCGGACCTTCGCATCGGTCTCTTCACCCTCATCATTCTGGAAGGTGACTTCCACCCCCTCCTTGAGCAGCCTGTAGACTTCCCGATTGGCCTGCACCAGAGACATCGCACTGCGAGGTTTGACCAGTACTGCAACCCCTGACTCCAGTGTCCACCAGTAAAACCAGAAGTTCTAAATTGAGTTTTCCACATGTCTGGCAGGACTACCTTGCCTTTCACAATAAGGCCATAGGAACGCAGACGATCCATGGAGTTCTTCACGGTCGTCCTATCAAGTCCAGTTCCCTGCGAGACACTGACATATTGTGGCAGGGCTTGTGTGTATCTGTCCTTGTATCCAAGAAAGCTGAACACGAGCCTGTCTGTATGGTTGAGTTCCAAATCCTTTTTTCCAAGATAAACGCAGACAAAGCGTTTACCTCTCATTTCATTTTCGATGTGCATTTTTCGTCCTTTCTGTTGATGCCATTTGGCATTTCCTGCATCTGAATGTTGAATATCTGTTGTCCCGATGCGGTAAATCTGTCACAAGTATTACTTATATATATCCTGAACATTGAAGATAAACCTTGTAATACTTGGACAAGGAAAATTGAGGGATGCGTTCGCACGGGGAAGGAGAAGACGGAAGACAGATGCAGGTGAAAACGCACTGCCTCCTACTGTCTGTATTCACTTCATTGACTCCAATAAAAAAGACGACCACCCCGCTTGGATGCAGCGTTTGGGGTGATCGTCAAAAATGTTTCTGATAGTTCGCCGCATCCATGCTTTGATGGGCGTATTATATTTTATCTATTTTTATAAAGCAAATTTTTTCTACATTGCGTCTATATGCGATCTTTCACGAAAGATCGTGGATTTCGGCGATTTTTGGGAAAAGATTACTACTCATGGACAAGTTTAAAATATTTATTTTATTTTTTTTCAAGAAAATATCCTGCAAAACCACCGAATCATACAATAACCCCTGTTTTACAGGGGCTTTTTATATAATGACAAAGTGAGCCATATATTCAATATAATCGAACAATCGGTGTATAATAATATGAGGACGGTCCTCAAACTCCATTTGTTGAACTTTTACTTGAAGGAGTTTTACTATTTATGGAATAAAATAGTGGAGAACAATAATGTTCTTAATAATAGAACGTACAATCTGCTTTTTAGGTAGTTTGGCCAGCATTGTTGGCTTAGTTATCATGTTAGTAATGTTATTAGCATAAAGCAGGCAGAAAAGAATCCATGAAATTGGATTCTTTTTTTTGACATACTTCATCGGTATGGTTTAGCTGATACACCGCCATTTTAATCTTAAAAACAGGAATAGGAACTATTCTATTCAACAACCGCTTCCTCTTCATCCCCCTCTACCACAAATCCAGCATCACAAAACGAAGCGTGTTCTGCTTCCAGCCAAGCCTCGTCACGAACTGGCTGGAGTCGAACCTCCTGAATGTTCCCTGTGAGACTCTGGGCCTGCTTGCGACCTATGTAACCACCAGCACCACTCGAAGCCAAGGTTGAAGTCTGAGGTGTCTCTATGGTGGCGTGAGGAATGCCATTTACCAAGACTCCTAAACTCGATTGTGGAATCCAAGTGACGGCGATGTGATACCATGTCTCCAATTGGAGACGTTCGCTGAAAACGTAGTGAGTCACCACCTCCTCATCACCGGACAATCTGATTCTGGCCCAGATGTGATTGAGATAACTTTGTCCAATCGTGAAGTTCCAGTCATCTTCAATTCCGCCACGAGTGTAGAATGCCCTCTCCTCAAACCGGCGTTCCATCTTCACCCACAACGAAATCGTGAAGCCATCTGAGATGTCCAGATTGTCTTCTGGGATTGAGATAAAATCCCGACCATCAAAATACTGAGATGGCTGACAGAAGACTCCCAGATCAATCGTGGGACACATATCACCAGCACCACCTGTTCCATGCAGATTGTGTTTTGTCCGGTCTCGGTATTCGTCTGGTGTTCCATTCCCTGCTTCATCGAGCGGAAGCACAAAATGAAAATCATCCCAGACATCAGGACTGACTGAAACCAAGGCGCAGCCACCAAGTGAGACACCACCTTCAACTGTGTCCACGGTCACAAGTGCTGAGCCGCCAGCTTTGATACCACCGGAACTGATTTCCTCAATAGGATTACAGGCGCAGAAAACCATCATGAACCTCCATGATAAAGATAGAAAATGTTATCGATGGTGGATGACAGAGAAGCCTTGAAGAATATCCATTTGATGTCGTCATCCTCATCTCTCAACTCGTGATCCAAGACCGTTCCTTCACTGTCTGTGATAATAAAAACCGAACTCGACAATTGGAGGATCGCACCAACCGGAAAATGAATGAGGTCAGCCGAGACCTTACTGGCAGGAATTGTCAGCGTGATTCTCTTGGTAAATCCATTCGCAAACATGGGCTGACAGATCACCAAACCGCCAGAAGACTGCTCTGAGATGTTGGTTGCAATTTGTGCTGAACCAGAGACAACTGCACCCCCACGACCAGTCAGGCTCGTGAATATCAGAGCTTCACCACCAGCGGTCAGACCACCTTCGGCAATGTCGAAGACAATGACAGAACTCTCAATGTTTCCACCTGTAACGACACCACCTGAACCATCCGCACTTGATGAGGATGTGTATTCAGAATCACCACCAGCAAGTAGCCCACCATTTATGTCGGGATTGAACGCAGCATACATATTGGCTACACCGCCACCGACCAGTCCCCCAATTTCAGCTTCCTCAATACAGATTCCACGCTCGGAAGCCAGAACAGCAATTTGTGCTGATGACAGTTCCGCATTGTAAAATCGGATGTCATCCAGTTTACCATCGAAGCCATCACCAATTGTCAGGCCAAGTGCTGTACCTGAATAACTGCTGACTGTTCCCGTAGACTGTGGGACACCTTCCACATAGTCTCCATCCACATATACCGAAATCCCAGAGGAATCATTGTTACCATTCCAGACCAGTCCGATGTGATGAATGCTTGTCGTATCATCGAAGCTGACAAATCGACCAAAGAAATCAGACGATCCAACCTCAAAAAAGCGATAGTAAAGATTTGTCCCAGACAGATAGACTTGGTATTGATCTTCCATGTCCAGAATCGTGCCACCAATGGAGTCTGCCTTGATCCAGAATGTGATGGAATGAGGAGCGGCATTCTGAGGAAAAGCGGAATCAGAGGGAACGTCGATTGAGTTTGTTCCATCGAAGTCCACAGCATACAGGTCATCGACCAAAACCCAAGAAGCATCGGTCGAGCTGTCAGTGCCTCTTACAAAATCGTGGAGATGGCTCGTGTCGATATTGGAGGTATCTTTACTCGGACACAGAATCATCTCGGCTGCTGGCAGGTCATCGCATCCATATCCGTAGCCATAGCCTCCACCACTTGTGCAGTATTCAAGACTGGATGTGACAGTCACACTGTCATAGAAGACATCATGATCCACAACGACTTCACCAGTATCAATCGATCCTGTGACAGCAACAGTAGACCAAGAATGTCCTGCGTTGTTGAATGAAGCTGCTATCTTGGACTCGATCTCAAAGTCTTCATCATCCCAATTCAGCGTGGCAGTCGAAATCGTACCAGAGACATCCACCTTGAATTGCCATGTGCCGCTATTGGGGTTTGTGCCACCTACAACTGTGACTGCCGATTCATAAGGATAAGTCCCAATGGTATTGACTGATAAGCTTACCGATGTGCAAGACTGTGCGGTCAGGATTGGCGGTGTCATCGAAGGTCGGGATCGGCAAGTCCTGACCATTATTGGTTGTGATCTCTTCGCTGCTTACTTTTTTGGTCGTCGTGATTTGCGGGTTTCTAATCAAATGGAAGTTTAGAGTTCACGAGATTATCTCGTTCTTATTGCTTCCTCTTGTTGTCATCCCACTCATGTCGTGGATTGCCGGATTCTATCATAAGTCGCACCGAATCAAGCAGATGACTTTTGTAATCTCAGGAATCGCTTACGTTGTTTACATCCCATTGGGACTTCTGGGCTTAATCATCGGGATGGGTTTTGCTGGCGTGCGGTAATGCAAGAATGTCACAATGGATTTTCCACATTTGTAACCACTAATAGCCCCGCTGAAGCTCTTCACATTCCCCTAAAAAAGATGCCACGAGTACGGTCAGCAAACGGTGTACTGCACAGTAGAGCATAAAGTAGAAACAACCACGCCTCCGAATGCGTTCTGCTTCCACCCACTACAAAACGAGTTTCAAGGTAAATCGCATTTAGGATTGCAGGACCACTTCCAGAAGAAAGACGCAATGAAAATCGTCAAAAAACCGTGGACAAAGCAATAAGGGGTAATTACGCCGGGTAGCCACACAAACGCTAATCCTCCTTGTCCAGATACGTTGCGACTCACATTCTCCAACCAGAACGCAAAATAGATTGCAGGACACAGGGCAAACGCAATAGTCCAGATGTGCCGAAGTTTTTGATAAAAAGCCAGTTTTCTTTGAACAATAAATAACGCAAGAAAAGTTCCAATGACGCCTGCCGTCCAGAATAGGCCCAATAGATGCACAATTGCCTCCCACCTTACCTCGAAGATATCAATGGGATTAAGGAACTTGTTCGATCTTGGAACGTTGCAGGATGTCAGATTCAGGACACCAGAACCACGATTTAACGTGATAGATTCCATCGACATCCCAGAGTAAAACAAAAGCAGAGAGATCGTTTACAGGAGCAAGATCGAGTCCACCCCAGCATTTGTATTGAGTGAGGTCCGGCGATGTCCCACGGCACTTGTCCCACAACGACATGTCCATCCATTTGCCGAGAGAGTCAATGGGAACATTCAGGTAATACTGACGAAAGTGGTTTTGTCTGGATGGGATTTGCTGAGCAATCTTGAACTCTTCTTCAAGATACTTCTCACTCAGAAAATCTCCCAGAGCCGGATTGACAGCCTTCCAAAGATTTCTGTCCGTCCAGTCACTTTTCTCATCAGCATAATAAAGCACCGCCAAGTAGTTTGGGTTCTCAACCTGTCCTGACCGTTTGACCTTTCCATTCTCAATACGACCTTTCAGTCTTCGAGCAAAAGACACCTCTTCGTGGGCCAGACTTGTTCGATCTGATGTTTGTGTGGAAATGCAGAGCGTGAGTGGATTTGTTCTCGCACCAAAACCTGTCGTGAGTGCGGCATGGAGACGACGATGTTTGGGCTGAGTCCAAGAATGCAATTCATCCATGACCACGAGTGTTGGTGAATATCCATGTTGAACATCACCACCAGAAGTCACAGCAACATAGAAGGAATTGGTGGCTTCACAGACGATTCTCTTTTTACTTGGGATGATTTCACAGAGTTTGCTTAGAGTCGCATCGGCACGAATCATCTGCTCCATTGCATCGTAGATTCGGGAAGCCTGTTCCTGTGAAGCTGCTGCTCCTAAGATTTGCTGGTTTGTCATACACAACAAATGGAACATGCAGATGGCTGCTGCGATTTGCGTTTTACCATTCTTACGAGGCAATAGAAGAAAACACTTGGAGACTTCACCACGATAGAGAGCGGTGATGATTTGCTTTTGCCATGGCCTGAGAACAAACGGTTTTCCCGAGTGATCCCCAACGAGGGTAAGATTTTCAATGAACTGAATGGCTTTGTCTGAGGTTTCCACTCAGTAGATAGTGGAGACAAGATCAAAAAGCCAATGCCCTCAACATCGCCGAAGCGACATCAAGGGCACAGGGGTTTTCCAAATATATCTATCCAACTACTGGAAGAATCCCACTCCACTTGCCATTGGTTTTCTGTTTGTCCACAGTAATTCTCAAACGTGCCCGAGCCGCTGGCGTGAGACCAAACTCAATCAACCATTTCCGGCAGTCATCGTGGTATCGATTCATGGTTGTGTAGAACGGCGAGACCTGCGGATATTTGTTCTTCCCCAAGAGCAGAACATCTCCATGCTTTTTGACTTGTTCTTGTGAAGCTCGAAAGCGAGAATATGTCAAAACGTACAGTTCAATTGAACGGCCATCAATTGTGGATAACAGGTCCATTGATTCAAGCTGGGAGCAGATCGATTTCCATTCTTCGTAAGCGATGGGATCGTCCTGCACATGTTGAGGACAATCTGGCCAGCCCTTGGGGGCATCAGGCTCGATGGTATTTCCTCGGCGTTTTGAGGGATCACCTCGGAGTTCAACTTGAAGTTTGGTCGGTCGTGGGGGTCTTCCTTTGGGCATAGTGGAAGTAGATAGACAATAAGATGACAACTTTGATCGAAGCGGCAACCACATTTTTAACCAACAACGACGTTCTGAAGACCGCCGCAAAACTAATGGACAAGTTGCTTGGGAAGCCATGCGAAGTTGCAGGCAACATGCTGGAAGATCAGATTTACGCATGGCAATGGACAAATAGAATCCGCATTGCCAATAAAGCACAGAAGATTATGGATGCTAATGATATTGCACCAAAAGTATTACCACCGGGATTTTTAGTACCGCTTCTGGAAGCTGCCGGAAATGTTGAAGACGATACTCTTCAAGAAATGTGGGCACAATTACTTGTGTCAGGTGTTGAAGATCAATCCAACCAGCATCCCGCTTTTATAACTTTGTTGAAAGAATTTGGTTCAGACGAGGCTCTGATTTTCCAGAATATGAAATTCAATCCAAGCAAGCAGCTTCATCATAGTCGGATTTACTCACCAGAAGTTGCAAGTATTCAATTGAAGTTATCAGATGTATTGAAAATCAAAGATGATGATTTTTCGTATTTAACTCATAGAGAGAATATAGTTTCTTCAATTGACCATCTTGAGCAAATGGGACTGATCAGGGGAGATTATGATTCATTTACTGATCTATCTTTTGTTTCGATTCGAGCAAGGATCGTAATTACCCCATGGGGTGAGAAATTTGCAAATGCTTGTTTACCCCCCACCCCCCAATAATGCACCGAAAAAAGGAACGAAGAGGCGTGTTGCCTGTCTACTGGAGTTGATGACGATTTATATATGCCTACCCCGAAAGAAAATAATTGATGGAAGGTTTTGAGCATGTCGTTAAAGTGGCCATGGAATTGGAGAATCTCATTGTTACCAGCAATATGAAGTTCCCCGTCTCCAAACGAACCAGAAAGAAAGATCGAGAAGAAACACAAACTCATGGCTATGAGATCGACCTAGTTGGGGCACGTCGTGACAAGCTGGTGCTGGCATCAGTCAAGTCATACTTTGGATCAAAAGGAGTTTCTCGAAGGCATTTCAAGGGATTAGACGAAAGGTCCACGAGTGCAAATCTTTCTGGTCAGAAGTTTTTCAATGACGAAGTTATAAGACAGGGAGTCATCAACAAAGCTGCTGAGTTGTTAGGCTACGATGAAAACCAAATTGAACTAAGGCTTTATGTTGGTAAGTTTGCTTCCGAAGCAGACAAGACTGACATCGTAAATCATCTTGGACAACTTCACACAGCATCAGGCCCAGTAAAAGTAATTGATGTCGAGACTCTGATTGACCAAGTAATGAGTGTCGTTAAGTCAAAAACTTACATCAATGATCCAATCATTTCACTCTTAAAAGCAATGAAGCAAGCTGGAAAGCTACAACTTGGTGACTGAGGATTCCTCAATTCCATGACACTTACGACACAGCGTTTTCAGATTCTCCAATTGGAGTGCCAGTTCAGGAAATTGTTTTCTCGGCTTGATGTGGTGGACATGCAGGTCTTCGTGAGTGCCACATCTTTGGCAAGTCGGGTTCAATCTCAACTTCCAGTTCCGAAGCCGTCTCCAGCGTGCCAGATGATACCACTGCATGTCTTCACGTCGCTGATGTGAAGGTGTGGCATGAGGGAATGGATTGAAGGTCTTGATCTTGTCTGGCATCAATTAGATATGCCGGTGAGCCTTGAATTGCCAATCAGACTTCAATGCCTGCTGCTTCCATTTTTGCCATTAGTTCTGGTGTCAGCGTGATGGTCTTTGAGGGTGCTTCGCAAAACCCATATTCTGCTCCGAGAAATGCTATAGCATCGTCGAGTTCTTTCAGTGATTCGCCATCAGTGAAGCTGTAGTGAATGCGTGATGTCGTTTTCAGGGACTCTCCAAGATAAAACTCATCGAGGTTCTTGTCTTTTCTGGCGATGATTGTACTGCCCGTTTTTCTTAGATAATCGAGACGTTTGTGATCGAAGCCATACTCTTTCTTGTGTCTGAACCACCACGTCTTTATTGAACCACGAACCTGACCTCCTTTCTCATTCAGAAAGACATACTTCTCATGTTCCGAGATGTTGTCTTGAATGAGTTCCAGTGTCTTGCTCCAGAGCGGGTATGAAATCACGGGAGCAGTATCCTGTTGGTTCAATTTCTCTCTTTGGATGATAATTCGTTTCTGGTCAATGTGCAGATCAAAATGCTGAAGGCTGGAAATATCCTGATGACGAAATCCGCAATTGAGCATCAAGATCACATAGCAGTTGTAAGGAGCAGGTAGATCGCTAATGGCTTTCTTGACTTCATCTGGCGTCCACAATAGCAACTTCTTCTGTAATCTTTTTCGTCCAGTCCCCTCGGGTTCACGAAATGTGAACTCAGAAGAATTAAAATTGGCAGGTTTTACGAACTCACAATCTTCATCTTCATGACACCAAGTTAAAAAGCTCTTGAAGTTATCGAAGTAGTCCTCTCGTGTGCGTTTTGCCAAATTGAGGCCATCAACCTCAACGTGAAAATCTTTAATGTATCGTCCATCAATGGTTGTGATGTGTGCCTGCTGATCTCGGTTCTTCCTGAAGTAACTGAGCTTGAGTCGTTTGTTACGTCCTGTGTCTTTAGTAATTTGCTTTCCAGCACGTTCGTTCTGTCTTTTGATATATTGCTCACGCCAGTATTCGATTGTTTGTGGGTGCTTTTTGTGTTCCTTGTTGTTGAGTCGGTCAATCCGGTCCTGCCACTTTTCAGGAAGTACAAAATCTGGAGTCGCAAACCAGTACCAAACAGTTTGCAATTCCGCAGACAAGGCTTTCAAGTTGGCACAGTAGACCGCAATTGCCATCGGATCAGGCAAGTTCGGCTGAACCAAACATTCGTCAAGCCAATCAATCATTTGATCGACCTGCTTCGCCAGTGTCACTTCACTTCGTGGTAGTCCGAATTGCTCCCAATACGTTTTGACAATTTGGAAAAGTGCTTTGTGGTGTTGAAAGGTTGCAGCGTAGGGTCTCTGATGATCGAGTTCTGCTTTCTTCTGTGCCCACTCCAAAAGTGCGGCCTCATAACCACTCTTGCTGTTAGGGTGAGACATGTAAAAGACTTTGCCCTTAAACTTCTTCCAGCATTTCTTGGGCTTGAACCATGTCAGTTCCAGCTTGATCCCTTTATCGATTTGGATTTCACTCCATAGTTTCTTTGCCATGTCTCACCTGAGATGGGATGATGAATTGGATACCCGGTATCCAATTATGGCAAAATCTGGGGGGAAATTGGATACCGAAAACTCAAAAACAAGCTAGAAAACCGCATGTCATATTTGTTTACACCGAAGATGTCGGTGGTTCGAGTCCCTCATCGCCCATTACCTAAAGCCATAAACCACAACGGTTTATGGCTTTTTTCGTGTCTTACATTTGTATCAAATTTGATGGCTTTCATTGGATACGGTACCTATCCAAATTGACATAAAACAATGAATATGTTGCTCGATGGAAGAAATCAGAAATGGGAGTGTGTTGTTGAAATGAAATCCCACAAGTTTTGACATGAAGGAATTGCAACTAAATCTCCACCATTACTGTTAATTCTGGGGGCCTCTATCGAATAACAAAATGTATCGTTGCATCGTTGATTTCATGCCTGGAAAAATTAATTGATACTCGAAGCCAGTCACCGTTTTCCATCCTGTTCAACACGCTCATCCGACTGTACTTGATCTTGCGTAGAAAATATTTTTCCCTTGTCAGCCATCAGCTCGGAATGGTTGATCTGGAAAAACGATTCGAGTTTTGTCATTGTGAAAGACTGCTTGCCGCCTGCAATACTATACCGAGAAGCGATTCTACTTTAGTTTGCAGATTACTGTAACGGCTTTTGATGGTTTGAACCCTATATTGCCAGTCAATCATCCGCTACACATTCATGGAAACGGCTATAATGATACGATTCGAATGTCTGCGTTGGAGTGAAGATATCTACCTCTGGTTTTCGATCACGTTGGCATGCTGCTTGATGCTGACTTGCACGACTCCACATACCTGGGCCGATTCACTCGATGAGATTGAGGTTGCTGACGGGTTTGAGATCAGCCTGGTGGCAGCCGAACCGTTAGTGCAGGATCCCGTTGATTTCGACTGGGGACCGGACGGAAAATTGTGGGTTGTGGAGATGGCCGACTACCCGCATGGGCTTGATGGGAAGGGTTCGGCTGGTGGTCGAATTCGCGTGCTTGAAGATCGAGATCAGAATGGCAGTTATGAAACTTCGACTCTATTTGCCGATCAACTGCAGACACCGAACGGTATTCTCCGTTGGCGTGATGGCGTACTGGTGACAGCTTGTCCCGATATCCTGTATCTGGAAGACACCGACGGAGATCTGAAGGCTGATGTTATCGAAAAGCTCTATTCGGGATTTTCTGAAGGCAACGAGCAGCACCGCGTCAATGGTTTGCGATGGGGACTCGATAATTGGATTTATCTGGCGAACGGCGACAGTGGCGGGGAGATCCTGTCTCATAAAACGAAAGAAACACTCAACCTGGCAGGGTTTGATCTCCGCATTCGGCCGGAGACTGGTCAGATGGAACTGGTAGCCGGGCGGACGCAGTTTGGACGTAATCGCGATGACTGGGGCAACTGGTTTGGGTGTAATAATCCGAATCCAATTTTTCATTACGTCCTCGACGAACGATCGCTGAGTCGGAATCCTCATTTGAGTCCGCCGTCGGTTCGTCGGGATATCCGTGTCGGCGATTCACGCGTTTATCCCATCGGGCCGATCATCAGCCATTGTGATACGAAGTACCGACCAGTTGGAGCTATCCCACGATTTACATCGGCATGTGGGACAATGGTCTATCGTGATGATCTGTTTGGCTCCGACTATGAGAATGTGACCTTCACCAGTGAGCCGGTTTACAACATTGTGCACGCCCGCCGACTCGTTCCAGACGGAGTCACGTTTGAAAGTCATAAATTGCATGAGGGCGAGATGGAATTCTTTCGATCCAGGAATCCGTGGTCGCGACCAGCGGGATTACATGTCGGCCCTGATGGTGCACTGTATATCGCAGATATGATGCGGGAAGTGATTGAACATCCTGAATGGATTGATGACGAATTGGAAAAGACGTTGAACGTTCGCTCGGGAGAAGAACTGGGGCGGATTTATCGGATTGCTCCGGTGAACACAAACCGACGAATATTCAAACCGCTCAACGATCTGGATACCAAATCACTTGTCGCCGCTCTCGATTCTTCGAGTGGCTGGCAACGGGATCAAGTGCAGCGGATGTTGATTCAGCGAAACGACGCTTTAGCGACTCAACTGCTGCATGAGTTATTGCAGAATTGCGATCGCCCCCAAACACGCTTGCAGGCCTTGTGTACTCTGGATGGAATGGGACAGCTCACTTTGGAAGCCACACTCGGGGCGGTAACAGATTCACATCCCGGTGTGAGACGTCACGCGATTCGCTGTCTCAATCAATTCATGCCCGGTGCAGCTGATGAACCGACTGTGAGTCAGACATTGACGGAGCGAACAACAGATGAGCCTCAGGTTCAGCTGCAATTGGCATATCTGCTCGGAGAATGCGATGCAGCATGGGCGGGAGAGTGTCTGGCGGCTTTGCTCAAACAGGTCAAAGCGGATCCGTATCTTGTTGCTGGAGTGCTCAGTAGCGTTCATAAGGAAAACATCGCAGAACTTTTTGGCAGGACTCGCAGTCAAACAGCAGATCCTCAATTGATTGGTCAACTCGCCGCGATGGCTATGAAATTGGGAGAGATCGATGCCGTTTCGGACTGGATCGATGAATTATCAGCGAGTGATACCACATGGTTAACTCTCCAGGAGTGGTTCGATCAACTCGGTTCTCAGTCGGCCTCTCTCTGGAAAAAGCTTCCAGCAGAAGATGTTGCTCAACTCGATGCACTGCTCAATCAGGCTCGAACGAGAGTCAATGATGGAAACCGACCAATGCCCGAACGTATCACAGCAATGCAACCGCTTGGGTATCAGCCGGGGCATTATTCGTCTGATGCGGAACTGTTGTCCCTGTTGATCGATCCTCGGTTTGATCCCCGATTACAACTCGCGGCGACCATCAAGCTACTCGAAATCCCCTCCGATGCCGTCCCTGAACTTGTACTGGAAGGTTGGCGAGGACACAGTCCAGAGATTCGTGCTACGATCCTCAACGGATTACTCAGTCGTGATGGTTGGATCTCCCCGTTATTGACCGCTATGGAAAATGGCGACATTCGTCCCACATCATTATCCGCAGAGCAGCGACAGCGATTAACGAAGCATCGCAGCCAGGAGATACGTGACCGATCCGAACAGTTACTCGGCCAGGTCGATGCAGATCGTGCTGCCGTGCTGAATCAATACGAACCCACGATCCAACTGGTCAATACAGGGAACAGGAATACCAAGAAGGGTCGCCAGTTGTTCGTCAAGAATTGTTCGAGCTGTCATCAACTCGACAAGACAGGTCAAAACATCGGCCCGGATTTGAGTCGACTGCTCAATCGTTCCGCAGATGCGTTGTTGACTGCAATCATCGATCCCAATCGAGCAGTAGAAGCCAAATATCTGCAATACCAGATTGTCACACGACGTGGGCAAGTGTTGACGGGAATTCTTCAGGAGGAAACAGCATCGAATTTGACTCTTGCCCTGAGCAATGGAAAATCGACCGTTATTCCCCGTAGTGAAATCGAACTGATGAACGGCAGTCAACTCTCGTTGATGCCAGTCGGTCTGGAAAAGGAACTGTCCGTTGATCAACTGGCCGACGTGATTGCTTATGTGATTGATGCGACTTCTAAACCTTCCGATGATGAGTCTCAAAAGACCAACGAATAACTTTCCACGCCACGTCCCAAAACGATGACCAACAAGCCGAGTTAACTCCGATTGGAACCACTATGCCTGCCCCAAGATTTGTTGTCACCTTCTGTCTTTTTATTGCACTCAATTTCTCAGCTGTGTTGGCAGAACAAGCCGAGCCACCCGGTTTGTTTGTGGAAGGATACACCAACGAACTGAGCTACACACCGGGCCATACAGTCCATTTCCACTGCAACTCATCGGTCAGTCAGATGGAGATGACAATCGAACGAGTGGGGGCAAAGCGGACCCAGATGTTTCAGGAAGGTCAGATTCCTGTCGGCAATCATCCAAGTCCAGATCGAGCATCGTCACACGGTTGTGGCTGGCCGGATACGTTTCAATTAACAATCCCTGATGATTGGCCCACAGGATATTATGAAGCCAAAATAACGGTACGTGATAATGGCGGCCAATTCGTGCAACGAAATCGCCGCGAAGCCAGCAGCAGTCTATTTTTTGTTGTCCGGTCGGCGACACCGGGGCAACAGTCGAAAATTCTTATCCAGCTCTCAACCAACACCTACAACGCTTACACCAACTGGGGCGGGCATTCCCTCTATTCATATCACGATCGGGATGGCGTACAGGGGCATCGGGTTTCATTTGATCGGCCTCTCTCGTCACAGTTCTATAAATGGGAACTTCCGTTTGTAACCTGGGCCGAGCAGAATGGGTTCGCAATCGATTACGCGGTCAATTCGGATCTCGAATTTCATCCCGAAATACTCAGCAACTATCGCCTCGTACTCAGTGTCGGTCACGATGAATACTGGTCGGCGAAGATGCGGGATCATCTCGAAGCGTTCATTGCCGAGGGAGGCAATGTGGCCTTTTTCAGTGGCAACACCTGTTGCTGGCAAGTCCGCAGTGAAGACAATGGCCGGGCGTTGACCTGTTACAAACAGTGGTACAACATCGATCCACTCTTTCGCAAAGGCGACCACAAATTGCTGAGCACACTGTGGAGTCACGATCTGATTGGTCGGCCTGAAAATGAGCTGACTGGCGTTTGCTTTCTGTTTGGCGGATACCATCTCAGTCACGGACAATACATGGACGGCCCAGGTAGTTACGAAGTGCATCGGCCGAACCATTGGATATTTGCAGGCACTCAACTCAAACAGGGCGACCGGTTCGGAGGGGAAGCAACAATCGTCGGCTATGAATGTGATGGCTGCGACATGGTATGGAGGGAAGGTCTTCCCTATCCGACCCACAAAGATGGCACACCAAAATCTTTTGAAATTCTGGGAACCTGTCCTGCTAAGTGGCATCCGGATGATAGCTGGTGGTATTCCGAATTCCCCAAAGACCGCGAAGGTTCCGCCACCCTCGGCATCTATACAAATGGGGGAACAGTCATCACTTCCGGCTCAACTGATTGGGCTCACGGTCTGACGGGTAAAACTCCGCTCGTAGAACAGATCACTCGTAATGTGCTTGAAAAACTGGCTCATGATTAACGTGGAACTTCGTCGACCCAATACAACTAAAATCGAGAACCTCGGCATCTTCCAGTTGATGGAATCGAGAACTGATCTCTTCACGAGGCAACTCCTGGAGCTGTTTGACCGCTAACTTCGATTGAAATTCTGTACAGGACATTGTTGACATGGATTGGCTCGATAATTTGAAAGAAAGAGATCCAGAAAGACGCTTCGACTTACACCAGGGAAGCAATTCTCTGCTCGAGTTTTTTCCTCAAGGCATCCTGAGTAAACGGCTTGATCACATAATCCGTCACCCCCGCCTGAATCGCAGAAACAACATTCCCCCGCTCGGCTTCTGTCGTGATCATGAGAAAGGGGATCGTTTTGTTGATTTGACGGACTTCTTTGAGGAAGTCCAGACCGTTCATAATCGGCATATTCCAGTCACTTAGCACTGCGTCAAAATGATTGTTTTTAAAGATTTCCAAAGCTGCCTGACCATCTCCGGCTTCAATAACATTTTTAATTCCCAACTGAGCCAGGACCCTCATAATGATGACTCGCATCGTGCGAGAATCGTCTACAACTAATATTTTCATTGAACTCTCTTTCTTTCCAGAAATGATGTCTTATTAGAACTGAAGAATTACTCTTTTGGTGAAAAACCTGCTTCAATGCAGAAGCTACCCATGTCAGATTCAAACGACAGACAGATAGGCGTGACTTCCGTGGGATAGTGAACTTCATGACCTTTCCCTGAGATCAGGTTGGGAATACTGATGCTCAGTGAAAGTGATTGCAGTTTCGCTTTGGCGACCCCCGCAATCATGTTGGTAATTTCTCCTACTGCATCCATCACATCCTGATCAATTTCTTCAGCTTTTGTTCCGAGCATGGTTTCATAAATATTCAATGCCGTTTGCTTCTTCACACTCAAGACAATCGTGCCGACAGCGTTACCTGTAATCCCAATAACGGCACTTAATTCATGTTCCGGGTTATTTCTGGTTTTAAGAGACAAGCCACTCCGGACCGGCGTGCATCCAAGCATCGTCTCAAAGACATCTTTAGTAGATGATAGAAGCGGATTGACAATTTTGGCGGTGATTTCAGATGTTCTCTTGATGGCTGTGGTCATGACGTTTTCCCGAATGAACAGTCGAAAGTTTGAGATGTTATTTTCCTGCAACATCAAAAATTTAGTTCATAAATTTCAACCTTTTTGAAAATTGAAAGAGATCCCCTACATGCAGGTATAGGAAATGGGGTGAGCAGTTTCTTTGTAACTTTTAAGCATCCAATTCCGTTTATAATTAAAGGGATTTCACTTAAATTGAGGGGTATATCTGCAGCCACCTCAACAGGGAAATACCTCACAGATTGAGACCATTTTTCAGAAAGTTCGTCGCTATTCTTATTTTAAATTCCATGCTGCCCGTTTGTTCGAAATCCCGTTCATCTAATTATTCACAAGTCACCGCTGGATCCGATGAAGTGTTGTTATGTTTGGAGTTTGGTGTCATCCCCTGACGATGGGCTCATGAACTGATATGCTTTGAGAATGAGTTTCGGCACTTGATTTCCCCTGAAGGTTTATCATTTGAAGGTTGAGTCGATGAATAATTGGAGTTTCCTGCGACTGGTCAGTATCTGTTTATTGGTAGCCCTTTGTTATCAGAAAAAGACTCCAGCGGATGAAGTTATTAAAAAGCTGATACTTCCTGGAGAATCGTTTCTCGTTGAGAACCAGCCAGCGTTCATCCTGTGGCCGGCTGCCGAGAAACGAACGACTCCTCAACCCTGGGTGCTATATGCTCCCACATTGCCGGCTTATCCCGATCAGCACGAGAAGTGGATGCATGAGCAATTTCTGAAGGCTGGAGTCGCGGTGGCGGGGATTGATGTTGGGGAAGCTTATGGGAGTCCTCGAGTCCAGCGGGCTTTTACTGCGTTATATGATGAACTTGTAGAAAAACGTGGATTTGCTTCAAAACCTTGCTTATTGGGGCGGAGTCGGGGTGGTTTGTGGGTCAGCAGTTGGGCGGTTCAGAATACGGATAAAGTGGCGGGATTAGCGGGAATCTATCCGGTATTTGATTTACGCACTTATCCAGGCCTCAACCGAGCTGCCCCTGCCTTTGAGATGACCACTGCAGATCTGGAAAAGCAGTTGGATCAATTCAACCCGATTGCAAAAACCTATGCATTGGCAAAGGCTGGTATACCTGTCTGCATTATCCATGGGAATGAAGATACTGTCGTTCCTCTTCATGAAAATTCTGAGACACTTCTGAATCAATATCAACAAGCAGACAATGCAGGACTGTACCAACTGATTGTCCCCCAAGGCCAGGGGCATAATTTCTGGACGGGATTTTTTCATTGTCAGAATCTTGTGGAGTTCACTATCGAGCGAGCAAAGGCGGGGGCGGGTCAGAAAGTAAAAGTTCCTAAGCAGCAACAAATCCCTGCGAATACAGTGATGTATAAAGATATTGAATTCCGCAAGGTTGGAGAGAATTCTCTACTGCTGGATTTGTATCGACCTCCACAGTCCACTGGAGTTGTTCCCGTTATCATTTGGGTGCATGGTGGGGGTTGGAAGAATGGAAGTAAAGATCGCTGCCCTGCGACCTGGCTTGTGGAAGAGGGTTATGCGGTTGCGAGCATCAATTATCGTCTGACCGATCAAGCTCAATGGCCTGAACAGATTGAAGATTGTCGAGCTGCCGTGCGGTGGGTTCGAGAAAATGCCGCGGGGTTTCAACTCGATGGCCATCATATTGCCGCCTGGGGAAGTTCAGCCGGGGGGCATCTTGTGGCACTGATGGGCACACTTGATCTGCCAGAAAACGAAAAAACATCGAGCAAAATCCAAGCGGTTTGCGACTGGTTCGGGCCGACCGATTTGCTCACGATGCCTCCCAATCTTCCGGAAAACGGCAGGACACTCGAAGATGTGGCCAATTCCAATGGTGCTAAGCTTCTTGGAAAAACAGTCATCGAACATCCCGAACTCGCGAAACAGGCCAGTGCGTTTTATCAAGTGAGTGCCGACGATCCTCCATTTTTAATTATGCATGGTGAGATAGATTCCAGTGTGCCTTTGAATCAAAGTCAGAAACTTCATGACAAGTTGCAGGACGCTGGCGTATCCTCGACACTGATCATTATTACCAACGCAGGGCACGGCGGGAAAGAATTTCAAACCCCAGAAGTTCGAGAATCCATTCAATCATTCTTCGACAAACATCTCCACTCAAATTGACATTTAACAAAGATCGACCTTATGAGAAACCTATTACGATTCTCACTCGTTTTACTTTCCCTCAATTTCATGATCTCAATTTCCTCTGCTGAAGATGAAGCTGTTGATCGGATTCAGAAGTTGGAGAAAATCGCCGACTATGCCTTAGTCCCTCCGACTCTCAATACTTCTCCCCTTCCCGAATACGATTATGACAAACTCGATTATGGCATGACGATCGGGATTTCCCGTACACCGGGTGGTCGAATCTGGGCCTGCTGGGTCGCTGGTGGAGACAGTCCTGCAGCTTTCTTTGTGCTGGCGACCAGCGATGATGACGGCGAAACCTGGTCAAAACCCCGGCTCGTTCTCGATTCGCACTCCAAAGATTTACCGATGGAACGCAGTATTCTCGTCGGGAATTTGTGGACCGATCCTCTTGGTCGGCTGTGGTTGTTCTTCGATCAATCAATGAAAATGTTCGATGGACGGGGCGGCGTCTGGGCGACGATCTGCGAGAATCCTGATGCAGAAAAGCCGCAATGGTCTGAGCCAAAACGGATCTGGCACGGGGTGACTCTGAATAAACCAACCGTCCTTTCCAATAGCGAATGGATGCTGCCGATCTCACTGGATGAACGTGGTGGCCTCCATGACTTCAAGGGATGCTTCAAGGAACTGGATTCTCTGCGTGGAGCGAATGTCTTTGTGTCGAATAACCAGGGGGATACATGGACTCGTCGGGGGATGGCGAATTTTCCGGAACCAGACTGGCACGAACATATGATTGTCGAACGTGAAGATGGCTCTCTCTGGATGCTGGCCCGTACTCGTCCCGGCATCATGGAATCCACTTCAGTGGATATGGGGAAGACCTGGTCGAAACCGGTTCCCTCCAAAATCAAACATCCCAATGCTCGTTTTCATATCCGACGACTGGATTCCGGAAATCTGTTACTCATTAAACATGGCGATCAGATCGATGCTCACTCAGGTCGCGTCCAGCTGAGTGCCTGGCTTTCGGAAGATGATGGCAATAGCTGGAAAGGCGGGTTGGTTCTGGACGAACGCAAAGGTATTTCTTATCCTGATGGATTCCAAGCTCCTGAAGGGAAGATATACATTTCTTATGACCGCAATCGTGCGACTGATGGCGAAATTTTGCTGGCTCGATTTACTGAAGCTGACATCCTGGCGAAAAAACTTGTCGAGCCGAATTCGAAATTGAAGATGCTGATCAGCCGGCCGTTAGCTGGGCGAAATAGTGAATAGGGTCTGACCTACAACTTCGAATAAACATTCGTCAGAGAATCATGCCAGCACTTCCTTGACGACATCGCCGTGGACGTTGGTCAGGCGGCGTTGGATGCCGTTGTGGTAGAAGGTGAGTTGTTCGTGATCGATGCCGAACAGGTGTAGGATGGTGGCGTGAAAATCGTGCCAGGGGATCAGTCGTCCGACCGCTTTCCAACCGACTTCATCGGTATTGCCAAAAGCGAAGCCCGGCTTCAGTCCTGCACCTGCCATCCAGCTACTGAAGCCGTAGCGGTTGTGATCGCGACCAGGACCAACTTTGTCAGCATCGGACTGAGCAAAGGGTGTCCGTCCAAACTCGGTTGTGAACAGGACAAGAGTTTCTTCGAGCAGTCCTCGCTGTTTCAGATCTTTCAGCAGTGCAGCAACAGGTTTGTCGATCCGGCCTGCTTCGATCGTATGATTCTCTTTAACATTCTCGTGAGCATCCCAACTGGCTCGCGGACTTCCAGCCACAGGGCCCCCTGAAAAAAGCTGAACAAATCTCACGCCCTGTTCAAGCAACCGTCGTCCCAACAAACATCGACGGCCCATGTCTGCAGTTTGGACCTCATTGATTCCGTATTCCGATTGCGTCTGTTCCGTTTCCTCTGCAAAACTGCTGACTTCGGGAATGGAGGTCTGCATTCTCGCTGCCAGTTCATAGCTTTTCAGACGAGCATTCAATGCCGACTCGATTCCTGTTTGATTCACATGTTGCTCGTTGATGGCCTGAATAAATTCACGGGTCGCGGCATCTCTTTGTGAATCGACTTTACGAGCCGGGAACAGATCGCGGACCGGTTGTGATCCTCCCCGAAAGACAACGCCCTGATGATTGGACGGCAAAAACGAACTGCTCCAGGTCGAAGCTCCCGTGTTGGGTGCACCACGCTCATCATTCAGCACAACGTAGGCGGGCAGCGATTCATTTTCGAGCCCCATACCGTAGGAAATCCAGCTGCCCATCGAGGGGAAGCCATTGAATTCAAATCCGCTGTTGGCCAGAAATAGTGCAGGTGTGTGATTGGCCGACTTCGATTCCATCGATCGCAAAATCGTCAAATCATCAGCCAGTTCTGCGATGCGAGGGAACATATCGGAAATCATCAAACCAGATTGTCCGCGGGGCTTGAATTCCCAGTCCTGTTGACGCAGCAGTCCCATTTTGCCGAAGAAGAGATCAGGCTGTTCATCGGTTTGCAGAGACTTGCCGTGAAACTTTTTGAGTTCCGATTTGTAGTCGAACGAATCAACATGGCTCATCCCGCCAACAAGACAAATATGAATCGCTCGCCTGGCTTTCGGTTGTAACTTACTGTCTTTCGAAGCAGCCAAGGTCGATTCTCGACTGAGAAGCGTCGCCAACGCAGTCGCACCGAGGCCATTCATGCCCCAGTTAAAAAACTCTCGGCGCGTCTGTTGATTGTAATCATTCATAACTCAGTCAATCCTCACAAATTCATTGAGATTGAACAGACCACGACACAAAGCGGACAGCCCATGGTTATTCACCAATTGCTTTGACAATTCGAGTTCCCTGGAATTCGGCTCTCTGGAAACCGCCAACTGCCAGGCATGTTCGACTTGAGCCTCAACGTTTTCGCCGGCTTCACTTTCAACACGCTCCGCGAAATAGTCGGCCATCCTCAATACAAACACATTGTTCATCAGACTTAACGACTGCAACGGAGTTGTTGTCACTGTGCGGCGGGGAGCAGTCGCAGAGGGATCGGGGCAATCGAACGTATCGAGTAGTGCACTTCGTCCGCCACGAGGATTGAAACGATAGATTGTTCGTCGCCAAAATTCAGGACCATCAATATCAATCGGTTCGTAATAAGTTGTCCCACTATTCAATGTGACAGAAACATCCTTAAAGCTCGGCCCCCCCTGCTCTGCAGTCAGCTTTCCAGAGACAGCCAAAATCGCATCCCGCAGAATTTCCGCTTCCACTCGTCGAGAATTGCCACGCCACAACAATCGATTACCTGCATCAATCTTTTTTGCCTGTTCCCATTCTGTCAGACTCTTTCCATAAGTCGCCTGACGATACGTGCTCGAGGTCACAATCAATCGATGTAACCACTTGAGACGATATTCATTCTGCTGAAACTGAATAGCCAGATATTCGAGCAGTTCTGGATGCGAGGGCCGCCCTCCGTTAAATCCAAAATCATTCGGGGTATCGACGATTCCCGTTCCAAAATGATAATGCCAGACCCGATTCACAATCACCCGAGCAAACAGAGGGTTCGCTGGATCGGTAATCCACTCGGCTAATTTTCGACGACGCTCCGCTTCCGGTGCATCGGGCGGTAACCCAAACGACCCGGATAGTCCAGGGATCGCTTCCGTCGCAGCTGGCGCGACAACCTCACCCTCATTGGCCGGGTCTCCACGCAAGTAGACTTTTGTGACTTCACCTTTGCGAGGAGTCAGCGTATACATTTTCTGGTTCGTGACTGTTAACTGCTGTTCTCGATCACGAGTCAATTCAGAGATTCGGAATTTGAGTTGATTACGATTTTTATTTTGCTTGTCATTCAGCCAGTCCACGATTTGCGTCTCTGAGACATAGTCCATCGCTTTGCCAGAGGAGGCAGCAACTTCCTCAGCTGTCAATGCTCGATCATAAAAAGCGGCTCGATGAATCTTCCCTTTCAGAAAACGATTTCCTCCGGGTGGATTGTGCCGTAGGCCGAAAAGAATTTCAGTATCCTCAGCAGCATACTTCTGAATGGGCGATTTTTTGACAGGTTGCCCGTAAGGCAAGCCATCGCGATATCCAATGATTGTGCCGTCTTCCTGATACACAATGGCGACATGCACTATCCTATTGACGGCCTCGGTTTCCTGCGTTCCCCCAAAAGAATCCGTTCGAGCAAAATTATTGCTGCCCGCTAGCCAATGACCCGGTTGCTGCTCGCCATAGACGATTGCATCGAACAGACTGCCATCCCGCTTTTCAATCGAGATTGCTCCACCACCACGTTGATCGAGACTAGCAAGTTGAACCCAGACTTCCAGAGTTTTCTCAGAAATGTTCTGAGAGAATGACTCCGTTTTCACATAACTGCTTCCATCCAGAACCAGTGCTCCCTCTTCGAACTGAACTTGCCCAACAGCCTCGCCATCGAGAGAGCCAACAGAGTCCAGTAAGTTTCCGTCAAACTCCCAACGAGCATAGGGAGCTGGCGTTACTGGAATAAAATCGTGATTCGTTTCACGTTCCTTGAGGATTTCAAGACGTGTCATCTCGTCAATTTGTGATAATTCTGACTTCACAACCGCCAGTTTCCGCTCAATCTCCGCCAGTATTTTTCGTTCGTCTGGAATCGATTCAAAACGTTCACCATAACCGAGCCCGGAAATAGCCGAGGCAAACTGATAGTACTCTTTCTGTGTAACAGGATCGAATTTGTGGTCGTGACAGCGGGCACAGTTAATCGTAAGTCCTAGAAAAGTCTGACCGACAGTCGCCAGAACTTCTTCAATTTCATCGTGCCGCGCGAGTAACTTCATGCGTTCGCTGCCACCCACTACGGTGTTATGCACACCCGCAACCCAGAAACCCGTCGAAGCGGCTCCTTCGATACCCCTCTGCTCCAAATCGCCAATCAGTTGCCTTCTGACAAATTCATCGTAATGTATGTCTGCATTCAGAGAGTTGATGACCCAGTCCCGATAATGCCATGCATTCTCTCGCTGAAAATTTCTCTCAAATCCATCGCTTTCTCCAAAGCGAACGACATCCAGCCAGTGACGCCCCCAGCGTTCGCCATAGTGCGAAGAATCTAATAATTTCGTGACGATTTGCTGATACGCTTCCTCGGAGTGATCTGCAATAAAAGCCGCTACTTGTTCGGGAGTCGGCGGCAAACCGATGAGATCGAAATAGAGCCGACGAATCAGAGTTCGTGCGTTAGCTTCAGGAGAGGGAGTTAAACCCGAATGCCGCAATCTTTTCAGAATAAACGGATCAATCGCATTGCGACTCCACTCTGGTTGAATATCTTCGGGCGGATTCACTTCTCGCAATGGTTGCAACGACCAAAAATCGCGGCCCGCTCTTGTTGCAGTCGATTTTCCCAACGGATCGATCACGCCAGCAGGCCACTCCGCTCCCTGTTCAATCCAGGCTTTCAGTATGCGCTTCTCATCATCAGACAGGGGATGCTTCGGCGGCATTTCATCGGCCTGAACGCGTTCCCACAATAAACTGCCTTCAGAATCTCCAGCAAGAATCGCTTTGCCACTCTCTCCACCGGTGAAGGCAAGCTTAGCTTCAGTGAGAGTCAAACCTCCCTCAGGCTCGACAGCATTGTGACATTCCAGACAATGAGAAACAAAGAGAGGAGCGATCTGCTTTTCGAAATCGATTTTCTGTGAAGCAGCAGCATATTCACAAATAGGGAATGACGAGAGAATCCCAATGCAAAGAGAAATCCAACCTAGATTTTGGATGATTCGGTTTCTCAATACAAAATCTCCTGAAATATGAGTCACCTCAGATGGTGGGTGTGAGGTTGTCATCATTATTGTCGCAGCACGGTTTCGGACTTGTTCCAAGTTCGATAATAGCATGTAATCTCATAAGTTGCCATGAATATGTTCTTTGCATGAAATGGGGAATATCCATTCAAAGCACATTTAATTGCAACCGATTGCGAAGTCAGTCCATTACAATCGAATTTGAAATACAACAAGTAATGATCGTTGATGGGGGAGTCTTGAACCGATGCTGGAAGAGCCTCAAAAAATCGATGACGTTATCGTTCGATTTCCACCTGAGACTCCGAGCGTCTCGAAAAGCAGAGCTATCATAGGCCTCTGTTTTGCAATTCCCGCTACTGTTTTCGCGATGATTGTGTTCAACTTGAGCCTGCATGACATATGGCATTGGGCTCCGATCTCCGCAGCTTTGGGAACCTTCCTGACTGCATATTATCTATGGCACGCTTTCACAAAACCGGAACTGAATATACTGAGCGGAATGTTTGCAGGTATGTCCATTGGAGTACTCGCCCATCCGGTCTCCGCCATGATTTCCCTACTGATTTTATTTCTTCTGGATACAAACAACAATTTCCCCAATATGAATAGTGGTGAATATTTTACCTTAGTAGCTCTGATCGCGACTTTATTTTTCACCATCTTTTGGTGGTGTCTGATGGTATTTCTGAGTGTTGGCTGGATCACCTTGGCGATTGGAGCTGGAGTGGGCGGATTAATTGGTCTGATCGAAATCTGGCAGGAACTCGGGTCATACAATCGGATGATCGATCAACGGAACAAAGCCTTTCAGGAAGACTCCTCTGTTGCGAAGCAGATTCGAAAACGAAGCCGAGTGTCCAAGCGGGACGATTCCCTGATTGCTGGCCTAATTTCACTTTCGATCATTTCCATTTTCAGTCTGCTGATCCTGCTAAGCTTTTCAAATCCTATGTTGCAAAACTGAGAGAATGAAATAACATCAGTCAATTCAGATGAATGATCATATACAGACTCTGTTCGTCCTCTCTGGATGAATTCCCTTATTCCCAAGCGCAAGGACAATCGACATGGCGACCGCTACAAAAGACATTCAGGCTTACACCGCAGCTGCGTTTACTCCGCCACAGAAGTTTACGCAGTTTTGTCAGAATAATGGGAAACCGCTCGGAGGGATTATTGGAGGCGAATCGGTTCCAGGGTCCATGAATGCGACCTTCGAATCAACCGACCCCGGCTCTCAGGAGGTGCTCGCTCGTATTTGTGAAATGGGAGAAGCCGAAGTTTCCATGGCAGTCGATGCTGCAACGAAAGCCTTTCATGGCGATGGCGTTCAAGGTTGGAAAAGTGTCGATGTCGAAGAACGGATCGAACTGGTCAACAAACTGGTCGAGCTTTGCGAGCGGGATCGTGACGTATTGCTCGCTTGCGAAATTCTCGATGGCGGAAAAGTCTCTGAGTTAGCCGAAGGTGATTTCGGTCAGATCCGTGCCTGTGCCGAATACTTTGTCGATATCGCCCGCAAAATCCCGATGGGCGATGGTCCGGGAATGCAGGTCTCACCCGGTGTTGAAGGTTTCACTTATCGCGAACCCTGGGGAGTAGTCGCGGGGATCATTCCCTGGAATTATCCGATCGTCCTAACCTCGTGGTTCATGTTTCCCGCTTTACTTTCCGGAAACACAATTCTGATCAAACCAGCTGAAGACACACCACTCTCTGCACTCTACATCGGCAAACTGGCAGAAGAAGCCGGTTTTCCACCTGGAGTGATTAACGTGCTCCCCGGTCGTGGTGAGATCACTGGTCAGTGTATCGCTGAAAATCCAGGAGTGAGATACATCTCCTTCACCGGTTCTCCGGGCGTTGGTCAGGCGATTCTGCGAACCTGCGATCGTCACGGCACCCGCATGAAACGCGAGATGGGTGGCAACGGTTCCGCTATCGTGCTGGGCGATGCCGATCCCGAAGTCGTCGCCCGCATGGTTGGAAAGTACACCAATCAGCATTTCGGGCAAACATGCTGCACGATTCATCGTGTCTTCGTCGATAACAAAATTGCAGACGACTTCATCGACGCTCAACGCGAGTTTATGGAAAACCTCAAAATCGGTTATCAGGCCGATGCCGGGACTCAATTGGGAGCCGTCGTGAATACCACTCAGAAACGACGCATCCTCCAAGCTCAGAAAGAAGCAGGCTGGCGTGGCGGTCAAGCAATTCTTGCCGGTGGTGTCGCAGAAGTGAGTGGCAAACAGGGAAACTACATTAAACCTGCCCTTTACAAAACCGCTCCCGGTGTCGATTGCAATCCCCAGGAAGTTTTTCACACGTTCGCCACCATTTGTCCTGTTTCCTCAGCTGAGGAAGCGTTGCAGTTGGCGAACAGTTCGCCTTACGGATTGGGAGCCAGCGTCTGGACAAAAGATATCGAAAAGGGAGTTGCCCTCGCCAAGCAGTTCCGCGATGGAACCTGTCAGGTGAACTGTCACAACTCCATCGCTTATGGACTTCCCTACGGCGGCCAGGGAATTTCCGGCGGTCCGGGAGCAGGCGTGAATTGCGAAGAGACATTCCTGGATTACACACAGGTCAAAGCCGTTTATGTGGCTGAGTATCCGGGTTAACCGCAGTAAGTTTATTCCTCGGGAAATCAAAACAAATAATTTTGAACCACGGATAAACGCGGATGGACACAGATGTTTTCATCCGCGTTTTGACGTTAATCAACTTCAAAGGGTGGCAAGGCCCAGTGCCGTAGGTCAGGTTGTGCCTTACGTGAGTAACCATCGACGTCGAATTTCGTCAGGCACAGCCTGACCTACGGCTACAAAATTACTCAACGAGATCCCCGAGAATCAAAATCTGTCCAACGCGAACATTGGTTCCCTGATACTTCGGCGATTTCAATTCCACTTCTGGATCCTTCAATCGAAACGCCACCGGCTGTCGATCAGGTTGTTCCTCATCAACTTTGACAATCACTGTATGCACTTCATCGGAATCCAAACCACCCGCAACCGAAAGCGTGGCAATTCGATGATACGTGCAGTAACTGTCAAACCGTTGCACCGGTTTGTCGCGTTGATTTCCATCGACCGTAATCCAGACCTGCCCACCATCAGGGCCGAGGAGGTCGTAAAGTTTCGCGGTCGAGCCTCGAAATTTGAAGGTTAATGTGCTGCCGGGAGTTTTTGTTTCCCAGAGTGTCCCCATGCGTTTCCCAAAACTTCTGGCAAGTTGAGCATCGTCCGGCAACTGCTTCCATTCCGAGGAAAGCATACTTTGTTCAATCGGAACCATTTTCGCGGCCTGCCAGTGATCGTTCACAAAAGTGGTACTCAACTTGGGTTGATGATCCTTAGGCGTGGATGTGTTCTCCATTTGCGAAACCGCATCAGCAACAATCTCTGCATAGATTTGATGCCCTTCATCCAGAGGATGCACTCCATCGGATGAGAAACGTACGACGCCTTCCTTCGTTGGCTGATCACTTTTGAAAATCAGCTTTCCGGCTTGTTCCAGTTCGACTATTTTCATCGCGAAATCGATCGAAGGAATTCCATAATGGTCGGCCAGCATTTCCATTGCTGAAATCGATTGCGGGCATTCCCCTTTTCGAAGCGGTTCTTCAAAACCGGTTCGAAATGTATAGACAAAGCAGATATCGATGCGGGAATTCTGAGCCCAGGCCTGTCGGACAATCCCCTCCATTGCCTGCCAGATCCGTTGCGGAGAAGCTCCACCATCGTTGACTGCGAACTCAACAAACAACAGATCGGGCTCAAACTGCAAAGCATCCCGCTGCACTCGAAACACGCCCAGATCGCTCCCCGTCCCTCCAATAGCCGCATGAATTTCTTCGACCTCGGCATCAGGAAATTCATTAGCAAACCATTCACGGGTTTTCACACGCCATCCATTGGCAGCGGTAATTGAACCTCCGAGATAAGCAATCTTGACCGACTGCCCATCCTTCAATTTGGCAAGCACGTTGCCCAAGCCATCGCGAGGTTGAATCAGCTTCGGTTTGACAGCCGCATATTCAGGAGCGGCATAGACTGTTGAATTCAAACCTGAGGTCATCAATCCCACTGCAAGCGAGAAGATTACCAACCTGCAAAAATTCAGTTTCGTTGAGAGCATATAAAATCCTGTCCTGCAAAGTTCAACATGAGTGATGACTCAGTCTACTATGAGCATGACAGGATTTGAAATGACCACCGTGTCAATTACTCACCGACACAGTAAAGATGTTTATCAGAACGCAGAAAGATGTCTCCATTACTGATGGCTGGTGTCGCGTTGAACGTCTCATCAGCTTCGGTTACCCGATTGACTGCCAGTGGTTCATAGGTGTCACTCGCTTTCATCACATAAGTGAGACCGCTCGCAGCCACATAATAGATTTTCCCATCCGCCAGGACTGGTGAAGAATAATCTGCACCACGTCCACGTCCTCCCCCAAATCCAAAGGACGATTCTTCCACTTCTCCACCACCGAGACGAGATTTAAAAATCTCTTCGCCTGTTGTCGCATTCAGACAGGTCACAATTCCGGATGACATATAGTACAGACGCCCTTCATACACGACCGGCGTGCAGTAACGGTTGCGATCCCGTCCCGACCAGACCACATTTGTTGCAGAGACATCGCCCGAGCCGCCAGCCTTCACCGCAATCGAACCTCCACTCCGGCCAGTAATGCCAAAAATCGAACCTTCGGCAAAAACTACGCTCGAACTGTATGAATCACTCGGGATTGCTTCGCAGAACCAGCACAGCTTTCCGGTTGCGGCATTGATCCCCCAGATTTCATACGGAGCCCCAATCACGATATCGGTCCGGTCGCCTTCACCAGGAGTCACGATCGGCGTCCCCCAGACATCGCCCAATCCAGAAGACTCAGCTTTCCAGAGTTGCTTGCCGGTTTTCTTATCCAGACCAACAACCGCACGTCCTTCCGGACCAGCAGTCACGACGAGTGTCTCATCAACAACAATCGGACTCGAAGCCGAGCCCCATCGTTTCGGGTCGGAATCGGTCCCCACTCCGGTCTGCCATAACTGATTCCCTTCCAGATCAAACGCCAGTGCCCCGCTCTTGCCAAAGAAAACATAGACATTCTTCCCATCGGAAACGGGTGTATGCGAAGCATAACCATGCACAGGAACCCCCATCCCCGTATACAGATCCTCCGGCAGCACTGCGGGCACTGTCTTTTCCCACAGTTGTTTTCCATTTTTTCGATCGAAACAAAGCAGATGCCGCTGCAAATTTTGTGGATCTCCCGGTTCCGAACGATTCAGTCCATATCCGGAATAAGTCGTCACAAACACACGATCCCCCACCACAATCGGACAGGAAACCCCGGATCCAGGCAACTCGGTTTTCCATTTCAGATTCTTTGTCGGGCTCCATTCTACAGGAGTTTTCGCATCATCAGCAGCAATACCAGAACCATTCGGCCCACGAAAACGAGGCCAATCGCCTGCATCACAGGCCGTCACAGCGATGAACAATAACATCCCAGCTGACATCAATGTGCAATAGTTTTTAGCCATCCTGATCATTCCTGCATTCCCCTGACAGATTTTCCACGCCTGAAATCAACTTCATCAATTGATTTAACTTTCAAACAGGAAAGCTGTTTCGTGAAATCCATAGAGATTCCGATTTTCTGGACATATCGACGTAAGCGAGTCCCTTCAAATCAAAGCGAGAAACCCTCAATTCCTCCGATCCGACTTGGCGATCACGACTGAGCCGCAATAATAAAGGAAGACTTTGTTATTCTGGGTGGCTGGGGTCGAACTGAAAGTAATCTTCCTGAAGTTTAGTAGATCTGGGAGCTCCGCTTCGCTCCGACCCCAGCCACCCAAAACTTTACAGCAGATTTCGTCAGGCAATGCCTGACCTACTGCCTGAAAATCGTTCACAGAAATCGATCAAAACAAATTTGAGCCACGCTCAATTACAATAAAACGGAAAGTCCAGACGTATGTCACAACAACCCACAAACTTGCAGGAACTTCAGGAAAGTGGTTGGAAATCTCGAACGGTCAAACAAGAGATTCGCCATAACTTCTTGAAAGCCCTCGCAAGTGGTGAAGAACTGTTTCCTGGAATTATCGGTTACGAAGATACCGTCATTCCAGAAATCAGCATTGCTTTACTGGCCGAGCACGACATGCTCTTTCTGGGCGAAAAAGGGCAGGCGAAGAGTCGGATCATGCGATCACTGGTTCGATTTCTCGATCCTGAAATCCCCTATCTCGATCATCCCGACATTCCCGTTCACGACGATCCCTATCATCCGATCACAGCTGCGGCAAAAAAATATGTCTCTGAAATACAACCCCAGGATGTCAAAATCGCCTGGTGGCCTCGTGAAGAACGTTACGCCGAACGACTTTCACCGGGAACTAAATTTGCCGATGTGATTGGTGAAATCGATCCCTCAAAACTGATCGGCGGCGTGAGCATGTCGACCGAAAACGCCCTGCACTTCGGCCTGATTCCCCGCATGCACCGCGGCATTTTTGCCATGAACGAATTGCCCGAACTCGATGAACTGGTCCAGGTTGGACTGTTCAATATTCTCGAAGAACGCGATGTGCAAATCCGAGGCTATCCGATCAAATTTGATCTCGATATTCTGATTCTCTTCTCCGCCAACCCCGCCACATATAACCGCAGCGGCAAAGTGATTCCGCAATTAAAAGACCGCATCGGCTCGCTCATTCAAACGCATTATCCTCGTGATCGCGATTTGGGAATTCAGATCACCCAGCAGGAAGCCGGGATTCACGATGATGAAAACTACCCCGTCGTCGTACCTTATTTCATGCGGGAAATCATCGAGCAGATTACGGTCCAGGCCCGCAAATCGAAATACATCGATCAGGACTCCGGCGTCTCTGCCCGCTTCTCCAATGCCAATTATCGCACCATGATCGCCAGTGCCCGCCGTCGAGCGGTTCTACTCAATGAACAGCCAGCTGTCCCCCGCATCAGCGACCTTGGACACCTGACCGCCTCGTCCCTCGGCAAACTCGAACTCGATTTGATGGGCAGTCATCAGATGCGGGAATCGCAGGTGCTTGAAGCGATCATTGCCGAAGCGATTCGCATCGTCTTTCAGGAGTACGTTGAAGAGCACGGCCTCGAAGAAATCTCACAGATTTTCGCTCGCGGCGTAAAAATCGAAGTAGGCGATCTTCTCCCCTCCAATCATTACGCGGAACGCCTGCAACATGTTCCCCCCATCTGGCAAAAAGCCTTCGAACTCAACGCCGCAGAAGATGATGCCGTGCGTGCCTCCTGCGTCGAGTTCGTCTTGGCTGGTTTACATGCGACGGATCGCATTAGCCGGGCACAATATCACGGGCAGGTGACATACGAGATTGAATGATTAATCTGATTGATGTTGATCGTCGAAATAGGATTCCACTCCCTGCTGGATCAATTCAATTAATTCTTGGTCCATGTATTGGTAAACATCAGGAATTTCCAAATTGACGATTCTTGGCATCTTTAGTTCCCGGAATGTTTTTCGAATTCGTGAACCATAGTCCGACTCCATGACAAAAATCACGTCAGCCCATACAACGGTTTTGGTGGTCACCTTTCGCGAACTTTGATCACTCACACCTGCTGACCGCACATTGAAACGATCATCATTGCGATAGATCGTTTCAGCCGTGGGGCTACGCCATTGATTGCGTCCACATACAAATAAAACGTTCATCATAGATAGGCAGCCTCATTCACTGCTTCCAGTTCATGCCTGCAAAGAAAATGTACATATGCACATAATTCGAATTTCTGAGAAATTTCACATTTGACCTGTTCACTACCACTAGTGTAACTATGATAATAAGTTGATTCTCTAACAACCAAGCCATGTACACATATTGACAGGCTTATCCGATCTGTTAGCATCATCATTTCATCCCAACATCGAGACCTGACAAACCGACACACCACCTTTTATTCTCACCACAAATCAGATCACATCGTTTTGATGTTTTCGTTTCTTTGATTCATTTAATTCAGGAGTGCTCAAAATGTGTAAAATCCACACGAACCGGGTTCGCTCTGCGTTTACGCTGATCGAACTTCTCGTCGTCATCGCGATCATTGCCATACTGGTCGCCCTTCTCCTTCCAGCAGTGCAACAGGCTCGTGAAGCTGCCCGTCGAAGCAGTTGCAAAAACAACCTGAAGCAAATCGGACTGGCCCTGCATAACTACCACGACACGCATCGGGCATTTCCTCCCGGTAATATCATTCGTGGGCATCACAGCACAGGCTGGGTTCATCTCCTTCCATTTGTGGAGTTTGGAAATGTTTATGACGGCTTAGACTTCAATCCCGCCAGCAGTTTTTATTTTGGGAGTAACAATTCCGCTCCTAACCAACCCTCACTCAGTGGAACGATGGTTCCTGTTTACACCTGTCCTTCCAGTCCAATGCCAGATCGCGTCAACCAGTCCTGTACGGGATGTACCTTCCCTAACTCCACACTGCAAACCGCCAGTTACGTCATGATTCGTGGAGCCGACGACCACCCTTCTACTGATAACACCGCCTTTCGAGGACCGGTTTCCAAGGGGGGAATGTTCTTCCACAATTCAAAGATCAGGATGCGTGACATCACCGATGGTACCTCCAATACCATGGCAATTGGCGAACAAAGTAACTACATCCGCAATGGAACCAACAATAAGTACGATGCACGACCTGATGGAGCCAGCGGCGCCTGGATGGGGCATAACCAGCGAGCGCAGGATGTTAATGGAAATGGAACTTATGATCCGGCCAATAACAACAACAATTCTCGCTGTTTCAATCTGACAACGATTCACATCAATGTTCCTATCGGGCTGAAAAACTTGCTTCCTGCTCCGGATGGAACGGGAATTCCCGGAACACGGGCTCAGGATTGCAACACGCCTCTGGTCTCAGCTCATTCCGGTGGAGTGCAAATCCTTCTGGCCGATGGCGGAGTTCGGTTTATTTCCGACAATATCAATATGCAGACAGCCAGAAATCTTGCCAATCGAGATGATGGTCAGGTACTCGGTGAATTTTAGAGCATTTCAATATGCCATGAGCGATTGGTTTGTTCATTCTCTCTTACAAACGATACTGCCATGGCGTTATCGCAATTAATAATGAACCAAATTCATCAGGTAAATTCTCCAGCAATATTACTGTTTAAATGTCCGGTTTCCTGACCGGACATTTTTATTCTCCAACTCAGACATTATAGCCGTTTCAATGAATGTGTAGCGGGTGATTGACGGGAAATGAATGGCTCAAACCATCAAAACGCCGCTACAGCAATCTGCACAAAGCAGTAGAAAAAATCATGACCAAATCATTCCTCATAAAGTCATTAACTCTCGCCTGTAGCTTTTGCCTGCTGACTATTCTGAACGTCGGTTGCGGAGGCGGTGGCCCCAAAGGTCCTTCTGGAACGGTATCTGGTACAGTGACCTATCAAGGTCAGCCTGTTACCGAAGGGGTAGTAAATATTTTCAACACTCAAAGTTCAGAAGGAGGACAGGGGCAGATCAAATCCGATGGAAGTTATCAAATCTCCACGCCCAGCTCACAAGTCCCAGTAGGAGAATACGATGTGTATGTCGTGCCCCCCACAGTGACCACACCAGACAGTGCCGATGGCCCAGGTGGAGAAGAGTACAAAGTTGTGGAAAACATTCCGGACAAATACCGCTCCTCCAGCACTTCTGGATTGAAAGTGACTGTGAACGAAGGCAGCAATCCGTTCAACATTTCAATGGACGAATAAAGCAGAATGGCGAACCGTGCCATCACGAGCATGATTCGCCACTTTTTCACTCTCACCTCTTCCAGTGCTTATCGGTGAAGTTCATGAACTGGGTCCAGTCATAGAGCGTCAAACCATGTCCGCCAGTGCGGACGTGGTAGCCGATGTTGCCTTGTTGGACAGGCTCGTTCAGTGCAGGCATCTGATTCGTTCCTAGTCCGGTTTTTCCATAGAGTTCGTAAGCGACAGAGGCTTCTTTCGCAGAGAGAAATTCGCCGCGAGGATCGGCCCATAAATCTTCATCGGCACTGGTGACGTAAAGCAATCGTGGAGCAGCCAGCGCGAGTAGCATGTGTTGATCGACGGGTAATTCTCCTTCATTTTCGTTGTACTCGGAAAACTTTTCGCAGAACCAGTGAGGAAAGGCACGATTGATGCGGCCAACAGTTTCCCCATATTGACGTCGGGAAAGAGCCGCTCCTCCGCAACCCGAGTTGTTGGAAACAACCATTGCAAAACGCTCATCGGTGGCTCCTGCCCACAGTGATGTTTTCCCGCCACGAGAGTGTCCAACGACGGCGACATGCTTGGCGTCAATCATGCGATCAGTCTCCAAGTAATCGAGCACGCGACTCGCCCCCCACGCCCAGGCTGCCAGCGTCGCCCAGGCATCGTCATGACGTTCCCCCTCATCGTACAGAGCGTGAATCCCGTTTTGAAATTTGTCGTAATTATCGGGATCGACATCGGCATTGTGAAATGCAACTGCGGCATATCCTCTGGCCACAATATCTTCAGCAGGCCAGTATTCGATTTTATTCTCACGTGTCGGATCAATATTGGTTTTGTCCCGATTGCAGATCAACAAAAATGCGGGAACAGGATGTTCAGCATCATTCGGAATAAAAATGACGACATTCACCAAGAGTGATTTGCCATTATTCTTGAACGTAATTTTCACCTGCTTCCGTGTCGCCTTGCCATCCATTGCCTCAGGATCAACATCGTAGACATCGAAGGACATCTGCTCAGGACGTCTGACAGGATTTCGTCCATAAACGTGCCTGCGGAACAGTTCCAAAATCTCCGGACGGCGAGTCGATTCCCATTCCTTGACAGCCGTAACTTTCTCGCCCGAGTTCGTTGTCAAAATGTCTGGGAGAGAATACTCGGGAACTTTTTTTTCGCTGTAAATAAAATCCCGTCCGCCATTATTCGAACTCGAACGGCTTTCAAACTTCTTGACCATTTCAGAATCAGCAGTCCAACCGGTGGCTCGATCTTCAGCGATCAAACTTCCACTTATTGAGAAGACTGTCAGTGCAATGATAAAATTCACGCAAACTCGATTTCGAAACATGATTTCTTTTCCCCATGTGGACGTGTGACGTTTTGTCCTATAATAGACAAACTTCGAAACGCATTGAAGTCTGTCGATCATTCACATTGTCAGACTGACATACGATTCCTTCAACGAGAAATAACTGATATGGCATCCGCAAAACATGGTGGCATCGTTCACACTTATCAAAAGTACGATCCCGTCAATCTGCCCAGCCCGACACAGCCGCCTCCCGATCTGGTTTCTTCCGCATTTGAACATTCGCTGATGTTTGGAAATCATCGCAAACTGACGCCGGAAGAACTGGCCAAAGCCGTCAAAATTGATCCGAGTCAAATTCAAGGATTCGGCCCCAGCCTGGAAACGATTCAGGCAATGCTCGAAGAACGCAAACGCAAAATTCTGGCGACTTACGAGACCGATACCGTTCAGGATCGAGCCGCCAAACTGCTGGTCGCCAAAGGAAGCGAGCAGAAACCGCCGAAGGCTCTGGCGGAGAGATATCGCAAGGCGATCTTTCATGAACAGATTTACGAACTCGAACGCCTCTGGTATGCCAACGATGATGAACACAATCCGTTCGCCCATCATTTACTGCAGGTGATGCAGACGATGGGGGATAAATATCAAGTTGATGAACTCGCTTCCAAGTACGACTTCACCGGTCGGGAATCGATGACCGTTCCAGAAGCACTCGAAATAAAAGAGCAGCTCGAAAAGATTGACGAACTGCTTGAGCAACTGGCCGAGGCAATGGAAAACGCGACCATCGGCGTAATTGATATGGAAGCACTCGAAGAGTTTGCCGAGTCCGGTCAGATGGACGAGTTGCGAAATCTGCAAAAGCAGGTGGAAGACTATCTCAAAGAGATGGCCGAGCGTCAGGGGCTGGAACTCGATGGCAACGGAGCCTTCCGGCTCACTCCCGAAGCCTACAAAATCTTCCAGGGAAAACTGCTGTCACGAATTTTCTCAAACCTGCAGGCTTCCCGCAGCGGACGGCATCAGGGACCGATTGTCGGCGAAGGAGCTGTCGAAATGCAGCAGACCAAGCCTTACGAATTCGGCGACTCAATTACCCAAATGGATATATCACAATCAATCATCAACTCGATGCTACGCCAAGGAACCGACCAGCCGCTCAAGTTTCGCAATGAAGATATTGAGATTCATAAGACCCGCAATTCACCCAAGTGTGCGACTGTCGTCGTAATGGATGTCTCTGGCTCAACTCGATACAACGGCCAATACATGAATGTGAAACGGATGGCGCTGGCTTTGGATGGTCTCATTCGCAGCGAATATCCAGGCGACTATCTGCAGTTTGTCGAAATGGCATCGTTTGCGAAACCGGTACCGCGGGGTGAGATCATCAATCTGCTACCAAAACCGGTGACGATCAGCGATCCTGTTGTGCAGTTGAAAGTCGACATGAGCCGGGTCGATGTCAGTGAGCCGATGATTCCACCGCACTTCACCAACATCCAACACGGGCTTCAGCAGGCTCGCCGCTATCTGGCGACTCAGGATACACCGAATCGCCAGGTAATTGTCATCACCGATGGATTGCCAACCGCTCACTTTGAAGAAAGCTGGCTTTACCTGTTGTACCCGCCACATGAGCGGACGGAAGAATTCACATTCCGCGAAGCGATGCTTTGTCAGCGTGAAGGAATCACGATTAATATCTTTCTCGTGCCGAGTTGGTCACAAACCGAAGAGGATATTCAATTTGCGCATAAATTAGCAGAAACCACACAAGGCCGGGTTATTTTCACCGCGGGAGATGATCTGGATCGCTTTGTGATCTGGGACTACGTTTCCCGAAAAAAAGAAATCCTCGGATAAGGATTTGACAGAACTGCCCCGCAAACGGCATCATCAAGGGATCTGAGAATGTGTGGTGTTTCTCTACACCACAGGAACATCGAGAGAATATCACCTCATATTATTGATGAAGCCTCGCCATGAACGAATCCATTGACAAAATGACCCTCCGCGAAAAGCTGACCGAAGCTGATCGCCTGATGCGTGAACTGGTTGATCATCTCGACAATGGTTTCATCCCGAAAGCCAGAAATCTGAGCAGAACGATTCAGGAACATGGCTCAAATACGGAGTCACTCTCTGACATGAGTGTTCGTCAGCATGCCGCGGAAATCATTGACGATCATCGCTTTTCCGAGCGTCTCTACGAAAAAATCGGAGCCCTGCTGGTTGCGATTGATGGAGATGTGACGTCGATTCAGGAAGGTCAGTAAATTAATGTTCACTCGGATTTCTGGGTGGCTGGGGTCGTAGCGAAGCGAAGCCCCCAGCCACCCTCTAGAATCTCATAACCCAAAGCGTCAGTTTTGAAGTTGCACGTTTTGCAGTGAAATGAATTAAACCTGATCAACATCAGTGTGCCACGGCTCTGTGAGCCGTGTTTTTCAGCGTTTTTACTACCTGAGCGTTGGTAGTAAATAAGATCACGCAATGCACGGCTCACAGAGCCGTGGCACGATTTTTCAACTCATTTTTCCTGTTTTCAACTTACCACTGAAGTTTTGTAATACTGCAGTCAGGAGATGCCCAGACCTGTAAAATGTGCCTCCTGATTTTTTATTTTGCCACAGAGATCACAGAGGACTATTTGCACATTTACGTAAAACCTTTATTTCAAAGGTGTAAACGCATATTCCTTATAAATTGCAGTGTTTTGTGATTTGAGTCATTGGTCATCATTGTGCATCTTTATTCAGGATTAGTCAACTTTTTGGCACACTGTGCCAAACCTTCTGGACGAGTTGCCTCCGCACAGGAGGCTCGCGATGCGACGCTATTCTTCACCTATCACTCCCCGGGATGGACAAAAACTTCGAGTCATCCCAATTGCGCGGATCAGCACTTTGAAACAGGATGAGAAAAGCCTGGATGATCAATTGGCTTTGATGAAAGGAGAAGTCGGCAAACAATATGAAGGAGATATTGAGTATACCAATATCGCGACACAGGGAAGTGGTGAAAAACTTGACCGGGAGGAATTGACTCTGCTCGAAGAGTACATTGAGAGTAACCAGTATGATCTCGTAATTGCAGAGGATCTGGCCCGGATTTGTCGCAGAATACAAGCGGTCTATATTTGTGAGTTATGTGAGGATCATGGCACACGATTGATTGCCATCAATGACAATGTCGATACGGCTCATGAAAACTGGAGTGATGGAGCATTAATGTGCGCCTGGCACCATGAACGTTCCAATAAGGATACTAGCAAGCGTATCAAACGAACCCATCGCAATCGTTTTAAGTTGGGAGCAAAACAGAGTGAATATGGACCATTTTATACTGTTCCAGACGGAGCAAAAATGGTCGATGAAGTCAAAAAGAAAGAAGCTGCGATTGAAATTGTGAAGCAAGGTTTTTCGATGCTGGAAATGGGATTAGCTTATCAAGAAATTGCCGATTGGCTAAATGAATTAAGTTTTCCAGTTGGAGGACAAAGTAAAAGGGAGAGCTGGAATGGCCGTTTGGTAAAGACCCGATTTTTAAATCCTATTCTGAAAGGAGTTGAAGAGAGAAACAATAAGAAAAATGTTCGTATCAACAGTACGGGACATTACAAACAGGTGTCTTCTGATCCAGATGAAGTTCTTCCCTTCAGCTGAGAGTTTAATCAGATCGCCAGGAAAATGATCACAAATTTCATTGTCGAACCAGTTCGATTGATTGATGGGGGGCACATTGAGTTGCAGAGACGATTTCAACTGAATCTGGCAAAACTCTTTCCAGATGATCAGCTTGCAGAGTGTTTTAAAGCACCATTGACGAGGCAAATTACTCTGAAATTATTTAACCCTCCTCAACGTGAAGAATTTCGAAACCCGGTCGTGACCAGACGAAATCAAGGCGAAAAAGAACATGAGGTCGCCATCGCTCTCAATATCACTCAGACCGCGGTTCAGAGGGCTGCAGCCTTGCAGCGAATGATGGATGCCAGAGGAATTGATGAACCATTTGAGGTGGTCACAGAGCCTCCGGAGGATTACACGAAACTTCGCAGGCACAAACACCCACAATACAGGTTTGAACCGATATCAAATCCTAAGTAATACGCTCAAATAGTAATTGAATCAAAAGGCCAGGAGCTCCAACGAGCTTCTGGTCTTTTTCATTAAATTGAAAAGGAAATCATGCCCAGAGAAACAAAATCTGATCAGCAGCAACTTCCGAATGCCGGTCATGAATTTATAAGGATGATTGCCAATGCAATCGTCAAACAACTCAAGGCCAAACAATGCACCAGCAAATGATAATTCCCGGGGGCAGCCATTGTGCTGTTCCCGGGATTCTTTAATTTAGCCGTCACAACAGTGATCATGGAAAGTTTTGAAACAATGGGGATTTACTCGACCTTGGGAATCAGCACCACAACAGATTACTCTGAAATACTCTCCCCAGTTCCCAGCGGGGTGCAATAATGATGTTCGGTCACTGGAGGACCTTCGATAATAGATCTCAAGGTGATTCCATGCGTCGGACCTTACACCCACTGTTTGTCATGATGGCTTCACTGTCTCAGCAGGAACAAGCCCGGTTTACACCTGGTGTGTGCAGGAGAAAGAGCAGGGGACGAAGAATAAAACGTTCCCTGTCATTCGTTGTTTATTCAAAAGTGAAGTAAGTCCCGGTGATGCCAAATTCCCCTTCGTTAAATACGTCTCTCCACTGATTGGCTGTAATCACCAGATCGCTCTCCAGATAACCCTGATTGATCCCGTTCACACTCCCGCTGCTTCCCTGCAGCATCTGCACCTGACTGCTGCCGAAATCGATCGCGGCAATCAGGCGATCTCCCGTGGTCGGAGTGAAGTCCACCCAGACATCGTTGTTGGCGTATTGCCATTGATTGCTGAGATAACGGACCACCACAAAGTGCTCGGCCCCATTGGCGACGACTGCCCCGGCAAACCGTTGTTGTACGCTCTGCTGGCTGTACATGATAAAGCCGTTGCCGGTCGCGTTGTCCTGACCGGGAATCCCATAGCCCAGGCTCGAGGGGCTGATGTCCACCCGGGTTGTCTGGGGTGTAGTCTGTTCCACCGAGAAGTAAGTTCCCGTAATGCCAAATTCACCCGCGTTCGGACGGTCTCT
>DEML01000088.1:2500-12863 GCA_002359185.1 Planctomycetaceae bacterium UBA2671 | reverse complement strand
TGTGGTTTTAATCTTTCTCAAAATCTGTTGAGTCATTTTTGAAGTTTGGTTTCAAACTGAAGTTTTGCAAAACTACAGTTATTGAGCGTAAGTTTTGAAGCTGTACTCTTTGTTACGAATTATAAACTCGTTCTCAGGGAGGACCTTGAGAACGAGGGCAAAGAATAAGAATCAGTTCATTGCTTTGAGTTGATCACTGGTATCCTTGCGGAAATCGAGCGATTTTATCTTATTTCCCACAGGAGTCAGTTGTTTCCCTTTGAGTCGATCAACCTCTTCAGCCATACGAAACCATTCTGCTGCCATTTTTTCGACTCGTTCGGGATGCACTTTGCTCAAATCATTCAGTTCCGTGCGATCCTCTTTCAGATTATAAAGTTCCCAGCGCCCCAACTTGGCCGAAACCAGTTTCCAGTCTCCCTGGCGCAGCGCCCGATCTGTCGCAAAGTGAAAGTAGAGCTCATCGTGTGGTTCACGTTGCTGACCCTGAAGGATCGGCAATAACGATTTTCCCTGGAGAGAATCGATTTTTCGATCACCGATTTGCTCAGGATAGTCCGCTTTTCCAACATCAATAAAAGTGGCCATCAAATCGATCAGATGACCGGGCTGATCGGTGATCGAACCCGATTTCGTTTTCAGCCCGGCTGGCCAATGCACAATAAGTGGTGAGGAAATCCCGCCTTCGTGCTGATTCTGTTTGTAAAGTCGAAAGGGCGTATTCCCGGCATGAGCCCAACTGGCATCATATGTCCAATAGGATTTCGGATTCCAGGGCTTCATATTGCGGCCGCGAGTCCGCTCAAAAGGGCAGGCTCCATTGTCCGAGCAGAACATAAAGAGTGTGTTTTCAAATTCCCCTTCTGCCTTGAGATGCTCCACAAGGCGACCAACATTCTGATCCAGCACATCGACCATAGCCGCAAAAACTTCCATCCGATTCGCTTCCCATTCCTGTTCCTCAACAGACAGCGAATCCCAGGCGGGAACATGCTCGGGACGAGGACTCAGCTTCCATTTTTCAGGCAGCAGTCCCGATTCAATCTGCCGGGCATGCCGCTCTTTCCGTAATTGATCCCACCCCTTGTCATACCATCCCTCATATTTCTTGACGGCTTCTTCCGGAGCCTGCAAAGGATAATGCGGCGCATTGAAAGCCACATACAACAGGAACGGATCCTCGGATTTAGTCATCTCATCGACAAACTGAATCGCATAATCTCCAATGGCATGTGTCGTGTAGAAAGGCCGGCCATTCAAAGTCGCGGGTACCTCCCAGACTTCTCCATTGAGGCGAAACGTCTCATCACCCGTAAAGAAATTCGTCGCTCCCGAGAGATGTCCCCAGTACTTCTGGAAACCAAAGTCCGTTGGCTGCTGACTCAAATGCCACTTCCCAACCATCGCAGTGGAATACCCCGCAGGGGCCAGTGCTTCTGCAATGGTCGCTCCGCGCGATAATCTTTCACTGCCTGCCTGATCGCAATACAAACCAGTTAATAACGAAACCCGTGAGGAATGACATTTCGCGGTGTTATAAAACTGACTGAACCGCAAACCTTTCGCAGCCAGTCGATCCAGATACGGCGTCTGAATTTCCGAACCATAGCATCCCAGATCTGCAAAGCCCAAGTCATCAGCCATAATGAGAACGATGTTTGGACGCTGCAGTGGTTCGGCAGTCAACACATGCGGACTGGTCAGGAATGAGATCACCGGCACCGAGGCAGATATCAACAACACAATGATCTTGTATTTGAGATGATGTGAAAAAGATTGGCCAGATCCTACTTGGCGACTGTCTGGGCGTAGTCGTTTCTTGAACGCGGGAAACATAATGAATCCTCTTATTTCTGAATGAAATCTTCAATGTCTCTGAATTGAGATCCGCTTATTGTCATTCTAAAGTTCACTCAGGTCAATTCCCAGAGGCTCTCATCACGCATGCGAAATAGTATCACATTCAACTCGTAGGGTCCGCTGTGCGGACCAGATTGCCAGATCGATTGATTCTTAACACTTTGGATGAACAAGAAAATGGCCCACACAGCGGATCCTGCTGTTGCAAAATCCATTTGAAAATGGTTTAAATTGAAATTCTACGTCTACGGGCAACAATCTCCCAGCATTCGACAGCCCGCTGCTCCCGCACAACCCAGGCTTCATGATGCAATGCAACGGTCGGACAAACATGCCAGGGCAGTCCATAGACAACATCGCCCACACGATAAGATTGAGTAAGCGGAGTTTTCAAAGTCAGATGTTCTTCACTGTGAATCACAACTTCCGCATCTTCCAGCCCGAACAGGCGAACGCGGGGATGCGGCATTTCCGAGGCGACCGCTTTGTGTCCCAGGTCGAGAGTAAGTAAGTCGGAGTGAGGTTTACTGATGACCCGCGCCAGCAGAACTGCAGCATTCTGAAAACCTGGATCCCCACTCAACCTCGGTTGACCCGCATCCCACAAAACGGAAGTCCCACATCCGACTTCGACATCAGGATATTGCGCTAAAATTGGAAACGTGGGAGTCCCGGACGCGGCTATCCCGGGGACATCATAACCCTCCTCTTCCAACTGTGCTTTAAAATCGATGACCTGTTGAAAAGTACGAAGGGCTTCCTCTTTAAGTATCGCTTCGTCAGGATCGTGCAGATGTCCATCATAAGCATGAAGTCCGGCTGGAGAGACACCCTTTGTTTGTGCGATAAGACGGTATAGTTCCCGTCCTGCTTCTCCCGGTACAATTCCTGTCCGGTGCATCCCCACATCCAAATCCAGATAAAGGGGAACTTCCAGACCTTTTTCCGTCGCTAGCTGACCAATTTGCCGAATAATCTCCGCATCGTCGACAATCGTCGAAAACTTCGTTTGCGGAAACTGGAGCATTAAAGTCAACAGACGTGGAATCCCCGGTCCAACAGGCTGATAAGCGAGCAGGATATCTTTCCCACCTGCAGCAGCGGTCATTTCCGCTTCAGCAATCGTTGAGCATTTGAACTTCTCAATGCCGCATGCCCGCTTGAGTTCAATAATTTGCGGAAGCTTATGAGTTTTCACATGAGGACGTAATTTCTCCGCCCCACCTGCAATATCAATCATCAGTTGCAGATTATTCTCGATCCGCTCCGGGTAAATGAGCAAACAAGGAGAGGGAATCTCATCAGCATTTAAGACTGGATACCAGTCAGACATCGCAGGCCCTCGATCAATAACACTAAAGCATATTCAAGAATACCCTGCAGCGTTCAGCAGGAGTAACCACAGCGCCTTTGGACAGTTGATATCCATGCGACTGCAGAAACCATTTCAAAATGCGTTATTCCGGAATAACGGCAATGCATTCGATTTCATATCGAATCGTCGAGGGCAGGCAGTTTGTAAGAGTGGCACGCGCAGGCAGAGGATTGGAAAAGTATTCTGCATACAACTGATTGTAAAGTTTGAGATCCTCCTCGTCCCGCACATAATTGCGTGTCTGAATCACATCCTTCAATTCGCAACCGGCCACACCAAGTATTTTGATCATGTTCTCAATCGAACGTCGGAATTCCCCTTCAAACGTGTCGGAAATAATTTTCCCGGTTTGATCAACCGATGCCTGTCCGGAGACATACACAACGCGATCAACAACCACACACGGACTGAAGGGTAAATGAGAGGTGGGAGTATCGGGATTATTCGGGTAAGAAACTTGGGGGTGACTCATGATGATGACCTCAATGTTTTAAGCTTGATGAAAAGTACTCTCGTGATCGAATTAAAATCGTATCAACGACTCCATCAGATTTCCATGCTGCCCGACAAGCATCTCTCTTAGAAAATCTATTCCAGTGGCTAATCGATATCAGTCCATCCAGCTTTTCCAGTTCGCATGTCAGGAGGTACACTGCTCTTCATGCACAATAGCCGTTGTGTCTGCTGTTCTGTTGAGATCACTACTTTGTTGGTATGATAGCTGACATATTTTTTCAGGGCATGCTGTCAGAATCGCAAAATGCCTCATTGTTTTTCAACGATGGATTCATTTACCGAGACTAAAATAATCGCTCATGTCCTACTCCGAAACACAACGCGATCCTCTCGAACTTCTATTCAGTGAATATGTCGATCGCTGTCGTGCGGGGGAACAAATTGATGTTGCCAGCTTTGCCAATGAAAATCCCGAACTGAAAGAAGAAATTCTGGAGCTCTTTCCAACCCTCGCCGCTTTGGAAAGTTTCAAGAAGCAGGGACCTCCCATCTCCGATGTTGACCAGCAACAGATCGAGAGTGGCCTGCAAATGGGAGAGTATCAGCTTCTGAGAGAAATTGGTGTCGGGGGAATGGGCATCGTTTACGAAGCCTTTCAAAAGTCCATACAGCGACGCGTCGCATTGAAAGTGCTTCCGCGAGAATTTTCCAGACAGAAAGATCGCCGCGAACGTTTCATGCAGGAAGCCCGCACTGTAGCCCAGCTTTCCTATCGCAATATCGTTCCGATTATCGATTTCGGGGAAGCCGACCAACGCTGTTTCTTTGCAATGAGGCTCGTCGAAGGGGTTGGCCTGGATTGGGTCGTCCTGCGACGCAACCAGAATTCAGAACCAATCACTTCCAATGAAGTACTCGACCATTTCCAGCAACAGGGCGTTCCTCTCACGGGAATTGACAAAGAAACGGATGAGGATGATAACGATGAAGACAGTCTCGCATTCGAGTTTGACTACGCAGCTCACTCTGCGACACAACGGGCTAAACAACAACCCCGGTGGACCTTAAAGCCCGACTCATGGAAACAGATTGCCCGTATCGGAGTCCAGGCCGCTCGAGCACTCGAACATGCTCACAATGCAGGCATATTGCATCGCGATATCAAACCGGGAAATTTGCTCCTTGATTATGAAGGCATTCTATGGATAACAGATTTCGGCCTCGCCAAATCAGAGAAAGAGTTATCAATCACAGGCACAAACGATGTAGTCGGCACGATGCGTTACATCTCTCCCGAACGCTTTCATGGTCAGGTCGATGCCCGCAGTGACCTGTATGCACTCGGGTTGACTCTCTTTGAACTATGCATCAATCGGCCAGTCTTCAATCAAACGAATCGTTCCGAATTGATGCGAAGTATTATTGAGGGCATCATTCCTGCTCCACGCAGCATTAACAGTAAAATACCGCGTGGGCTGGAAGCAATCCTCGTCAAGGCGACCGCGAAGCAGCCAACCCAACGCTATCAGTCAGCTGCAGAAATGATTCAGGACCTGCGGGCATTTGGCCGCGGACTGGAAGTCAAACCGATTACTCAGATCAAAGTCCGCACAAAGAAAAATCGCAACTGGCTTCCCGGAATAACCATCGCCCTGTTGTTGCTTTGCCTTCTGGAAGCTTATCTATTAGCCAATTATCGCGTTCTTTTTCCAAGGACTCCGCAAGTGACCACCTCAGTCCAAATGAAAGCCGGTGCTCTTGATCAACGCCTCGAAAATCTCGACCGGATGTATAACCAGGTAACCGGAAGAGCAATCTCAACCGATCTCACTCGTACTTCCCCTCTGCTACCCCTACCCGACAATCAACGCAACCTGATGCAAACGCTACTGAATCTCTACCGACAACTCCGCAAAGACAACGAACAAACCGGCTCCGTATTTACGATTGAAGATATCGACAATCGAATCCAGTTCATCAGAAAATTACTGAGTTAACTCTGCTTCAACTGGATCCCCGATTCCCATTTCTAATGTTCAGACCCCTGATAAAACTTTATCGACGCAGTGAAATGCCATCCGAAGAAGTCTTCGGCATAGAAACCCTCCTCCTCGGCTGGGGTCTCAACAGCGACAACCTTCACAGCCCGAATGAGCATTTTCATCTGACTAATTTTCATCGGGGACGCTGGCGGGTGCTAAGTTGTGGAAGAGTTAGGGAGTTAGGATTGCGGCCAGTTTTTCCTTGTTGGATTCTTATTCGCAGATCGACTGGTTTGGAGATAGAAGTAAATTTTGCCATCCAATAAACATGGAGCGCGAACAGTGAGGCATCTTGCGGGATCAAATGAACGGGCAATACAAGGAGGCGAAGAGAGCGATAGCAACAAACTGCTAACGATTTTGTACAATTCTGACTCGGCAGAATTCCTGATTATTCATTCTCAAGTCTAAATAATCCGACGACACAGTTGAGACATCTCCACCTGGCCACATAACTTCAATTTCTTTAATGACCTCTTCGTCAGGAATAACATACATCAATTCATTCGGGCTCGACGACAGGTAACCAATTCCAGATGTCGTCCACCCTACAAGTTCGGACGTCTTTAATCTTACACAGACACGCGCACCTATTGCATCTCGATTCACCTTGCGACCTACCAGTGTTACGAATACTCTTTTTTGTGGCTGCTGAACTTCTCCATATAGGAGCACGGCAGGCTCAAGGATATTTGCGAATACTAAATCGAGTTGGCCATCGCGGTTAATATCCCCCATTGCTAAACCACGTCCGCGATGAGTCTGAGCGAAATATGACGACGGTGCCGTCTTCATCCTGTTTAGCCGACCTTCTTCGTTAATGAGTAGCAATGGCTCTTGCTCGAGATCGCCATTCGTCGGATATCGAACGGCATGTCCGTTAGAAATGACAATATCATGGTCTCCGTCCAGATCAAAATCGCCTGCAACACATCCAAATCCGACAAAAAGTTTACCCAGTCGATTAAGACCTGCTTGTCGACTTTCATAACCGAAGTTTTCGTCACCCATATTTCTATATAACGCCGATAGCTCTTCTTCATAATTGGTGACAAACAGATCCGCTCGATGATCGCGATCGAAATCAATAACTGCTAGCCCCATACTGCCATTCGGATTGGCCATATCATCAATCGCCAATCCGGAAATTAAAGCTTTTTCAGTAAATGTTGCTCTACCATTATTGGAGTAATAAAAATTGGGAACCGTATCATTGGCTACGTAAATATCGAGATCTCCATCCTCATCCCAATCAGCGAGCAATACTCCTAAGCCCTTCCCTTCTGGTGAAAGACCAACCGATGCCCGTTTTGCAGCAAATGTCCCATCACCCGAATTGAGATAGACGACGTCATCCAAACCAGTAAATACTTTGGGAGCGCAAACATCTCGTTGACCATCTTGATTGAAACAAATCGGATTATTATCAAAGCTCCAGTCCACATAATGTGTGATATAGATATCGAGAAACCCATCATTGTTGAAATCTCCCCAAGCGGCTGAAGTAGACCAGGAACGATCATCAAGTCCGACTTGCTCAGTCACGTCGGAAAAACTTCCATCACCATTATTGGTTAAGAGCTGCAAGCCTCCATAACCAGTAATTAAAACATCGGTAAAGCCATCATTGTTGTAGTCTCCGTTGGCAATTCCATGTGTATAATTCCGGACAATTTCGGTTCCCGCCACATGAGAGACATCTGTAAATTTTTCTGGAGCCGACTGACGTAAAATTCGTGTCGGTAAGCCCGCCAAAGTGCTCTCTGACAATTTCCCCCCACCGGGAAAAATCAAGTCCAACCAGCCATCCTGATCATAATCAAAAACTCCGACACCACCTCCCAGCGATTCAACGATTGAGAGCTCCCCTGCCTCTTCACCATTTTTGAAGATGATATTCAGCTGTGCAATCTCTTCCGAAGCTCGGAATGTAACGGTTTCCTCAGCTAATCTATCCGACTTGATTTGCGAATCAGTCGAAGATGATGGCTGATTTTGAGAATCCCCTCCGCCACACCCCAACACGATGACCATTGAGACAAGAATTAGTGGGAGAATCCATTTTTTAAAGAGGTGGAGATATGGCATAGAGTTCCAGTATCAGAGTTAATTTGGCAGGTCAGTTGCCAGTTTTATCTTTGAGGCGATCCAGCATTTGCCGGGCTTCATCATGATCTGGATCATACATCAAAACGCTTCTCAGCCAGATAAGCCCTTGAGATTCTGAAATGTGTTCTATCATCACACGAGCCATTGCCATCCTCGCTTCAATATCCTGAGGATTCTTTGAAAGTCGCCGGATATATTCATCACATTCTTCGAGGGCCCGTTGTGTGGCCTGATATTTTTCGACTTCGTTTTTTGCCTGCTCAAGAAGGCCCATATTTCTAAGAATTTGCGAATACTGATAGCGTGAACGCCAGTCTTGGGGATTGGATTCCAAGGCCTTCTCGTAGGCCTGCCTGGCTGCTTCATTGTTGTTATTGAATTGGGCGAGTCTCCCTATCACAGCATAATATCGAGATAAAGCAACAGAAGACGGGTCGCCTAAGTATCGATACATTTCCAAGTCCTCAGCAGGATTGGTTGTCGTCACTTCGCTTAAATAACGGGATGCTCTCTCAGGTTGCTCGAGTTCAATCGCACATTGTGCCATAGAAACGAGTGCTGGATTCGAATTCCAGCTTGAGCTGCGAGATTGCTCATACATTTTGAGCGATTTCTCATACTCCTGGTTTCTGAAATAAATTCTAGCGAGATTATAAGCTGCAGGCGCATGTCTCTTTGATCGCCGCAACGCTGATTCGAAGGAGGCGGCTGATGCAACAAGATCGTTTTCATGTTCCAATAGTCGTCCGTCCAGAAAATGTGGCTGCGGATCGTCTGGCAGATCCGCTTTCCACAATTGTAGGACGCTTTTGGCATCATCAACACGATAAAGCAGCAGACAACCACGGACATAGGCATCACAAATATCTGAAAGGTCTTCGCCTTTCATTAACAGTTCGGAGAGTTGGTTTTTCAATGGACCAATTGTTCCGGTCTGAGCCGAAGCTAACAATTGTTCGTGTAAAACACGCTTTTTTGTGGTCCCAGACTGTAACGCTTTCCTCAAACACAAATCCATTTCATCGAAGCGACTCAGACGACGATTCCAACGCGCGTCTAATAACTGCAAAGAGCTTGAATCGGGTGACCAATATTGCCCTGATTCTATCCAATCCCGGGCAGTCCCCAGATCTTGATTATAAAGTGCCTTTTCTGTCCTGTAGACACAATAATCAGGATAGAATTTCCAGATCGTACCAAGTAGAAGCAGACTGAGCGTCAATAAGATGGTCAACCTAAAATAGCGGTTGCGAATTGCACCGATGATTTTCACTTCCCTCAGTTCTCCATGACACCCATATCGCAAATTTGCTTTTTGATCGGTTAAAGCTTTGCCGCCATCGATGAGGCCAGCGATTTAATTTTGCTCGCGTCTTTGGCAGACTCAAGTTGATTGTAGAGTGACAACAATTCTTCGGCTAGCGCCCCTTCTGTCGATTTCAAAGATTCAATGCTTTCCTTGAGTCCAGCCAGAGCACTCCCAGCCTCACCTGAATCAGCAATCTCCTGCAATCTCGTCTTCAACTCGGCTTTGGAATCGGCGATATTCAACTCCTCAGCCGTTTTCCCTTGCAGGTCAGGAGTAGGTCCACTTGGACCACAACCAATTGAAAATGAAGTACAAACAATTAGCGCTAACAGAAAGGTTGAATAATTTTTCATCAAAGTAATGATCCTCAATCTAACTTACTCAGAATGCAAAAGACGTCCTGCGAAAATACACAGAACGTCTTTTGAGAGAATTAGGTCAAATACTTAGTTAGAATTCGCCTATTACCGCCCCGTCAGTGATATGTCCCAATCGCTGCCAGGTGTTAAAATCGATATTCTCACCAACAAAACGGACAGCTCCATCTCCGAGTAATACCTGGACACCACCTTTGTGACGACTTCGAGCCGTCCAGACACCTTTACTATCGTACCAGCCGCAACCAGTACAAGGATGGCAATCTGGATTCTGTGAGTTCGGTGTATTCAACGTATTGAATACGGTCTGACCTCCAATTCCGTTCATCCATTCTCTGCGGGTATGGCTATGTAAACTTCCAGTATTCGCGCTACACGTTGTCCCGTAACTGTCCAGTTGAGCTCTTGTTGCAAAGACATCGGGGAAGCCACTTGGAAATGCCTGTCCCCGAACCAAATCCTGTTGAGGATTGTAAGCGCTTGCATTATCTCCGTGCAACGCTTCTGACATGGCAATGACATTTGAAGTCCCATCCTGCAGGTCTCGGAATCGAATTGTTCGATTACGATTGAACATTCCAACCTGGTCGCCAATTGCCAGTCCCCAAAAAGTCGTCGGTCCGGCACTGACAACATAATTCACACCCGCTTCTCCCCCAGGGTACGCATTGTCGGAAGGACACTGGTAACCAGCAATTTTAGTGTTTTTGAGCGTACTATTTGGTGCCTCATCGTACCTGAGATCAAAATTCATTCCATCATAGATGGCAGACTGTTCCATAAATGGTAGCAGCATCGCATGAACACTGAAGCCTCTCCATGCACACCCTCCGGT
>DEML01000009.1:207842-285673 GCA_002359185.1 Planctomycetaceae bacterium UBA2671 | reverse complement strand
TGGTGACCGAGCAGCATTATCCGCTGGCCGAGGCGGCTCGACGTCTCGATATTCATGTCAGTGTTTTACGCAACTGGAAAGAGAAGCTCATGAGCGGCAAAGAATCGAAGTCCAACGAGAAGTTGTCGGAATCCGAACGAGAAGAGTTGCGGCAGCTACGCGAGGAGAATCGCAAGCTGAGAATGGATCGAGAGATTTTAAAAAAAGCAGCAGCCTTTTTCGCGAAGGAAAATCAATGAGATTTGCCTTCATTGACGATCACGAGGAAGACTTTGAAGTGGCCCGGATGTGTGAAATCTTTGAGGTTTCTCGAAGTGGATATTACACCTGGAAGAATCGTCCGATGAGTATACGCCAGGAGAATCAACAGGAGTTGACACAGGCCATGAAGGAGATTCATCAGGAGACACGAGAAGTGTATGGCTCTCCTCGGATGCATAGAGAATTGCTGGAACGCGGCTATGAGGTCTCAGAGAATACGGTGGCAAAATTGATGAAAGAATCAGGAATTCAGGCAAAAACCAGGAAGAAGTTCAAAAATACCACGGACTCGAATCATTCCCGGCCCGTGGCTGAGAACCATCTGGATCGTCAGTTTGATGCCGTGACAAAAAGCAATGAAGTTTGGCTGAGTGATATCACCTACATCTGGACCGAGGAGGGCTGGCTGTACCTGGCAGCAGTGCTGGATATGTACACGCGCAAGGTTGTAGGCTGGTCGATGGCCGAACGCATGACCTCAGACCTGGTGGTCAATGCCTTGAGGATGGCAGTGGATCAGGAGGCCGTGTCGAATGCAGACCTCAAAGAATTAACGCTTCACTCAGACCGTGGGAGTCAGTACGCCAGCGAGGCTTATCAACAGATGTTGACCTCGATGGGAATCACCTGTTCGATGAGCCGGAGAGGGAACTGTTGGGACAACGCTCCCATGGAGTCATTTTTTGCGACGTTGAAGAAAGAACTCGTTCACCACGAGCGATACAAAACCCGTTCCGAGGCTCGATCGAGCCTGTTTGAATACATCGAAGTGTTTTATAATCGCATCAGGAAACATTCTGCCCTGGGCTATCTGAGCCCTGCGCAGTTTGTACAAGTGACTTAACCATTACCCCGCGCCCACTATTCCTGGGGAAGTCCATGGATCATTTTGCTGGGTTACCCACTCAGTATTGTCCCAGTCTTTTACATGCTGGAAGTTTGTGGTGTCATTCAATATCCAAACGCGTTTTTTGTGTTCAAATATTTTTACGGGCCAGTAAGGTACTTGATAGCGAATTCCGAGTGGTTGGATGTGTTTTATGAATTGCAATATGGTTTTTTGACTTCTATATATAATCCATAAATGATCATTCAAATACTCAAATGGATCTGGGTCAGTCCCTGGAGTCTGGTCGGTTTGGTGATCGGTTTGATCAGTTGCTGTACCGGCGGCAATGGAAGACGTGTTGACCACACGCTCGAATTTCAGGGCGGTCTAGCCTGCTGGTTATTGGAGCGGACTCCGATTGGTGCAATTGCGATTACGGTCGGACATGTGATCCTCGCCCGAAATCAGGCGGCTCTGGATTTCACTCGCAATCATGAACGCGTGCATGTGAAGCAATACGAAAAATGGGGCCCATTTTTTGTGCCGGCTTATTTTCTGCTCTCTGGCGTAGTCTGGATACGAGGTGGGAAAGCGTATCGGGATAACCCGTTTGAAGTGGAAGCCATTGCGATTGATGATCCGCATAATCATCGGCCAATAGTTTGATATTTGAAATGTTCGTGATCACTTAGCGATGGGTGGCTGGGGTCGTAACGCAGCGAAGCCCCTAGATGGATCGCACGTTTTTAGACATTGCAGACAGATTCCTGTCCTACTGGGGTTGAGTCTGTAACTCTTGGACATTCTCTTCGGATTCCCTGCGTATGCCATTGAGCATCGCTTGAAACACGAAATGATGCAGGGGGGCGACGCTGTACCAGTAGAGAATTCCGGTCAAGCCGCGGGGGCGAAATCGAGCCGTTTGGGTGACTCGGCATTTTGATTCCGAAATTGGTTCAATCGTGAAGTCTAACTCGGCATCTCCCGGCACCCACATTTCTGCATAGAGGGTAAGTTGTTTCAAGGGGATGATTTTCCGGACCCGCCAGAAGTCGACAGCTTCGCCGTATCGCAAATGAGTCGGATGTCGACGACCACGTCGCAATCCGGGGCCACCGATGAACTGATCGATTAAGCCTCGAAATCGCCACAAGTAATCCGAACCCCAGTAGCCGTGATTTCCGCCGATGGTGCAGATGACACGGTAAGCCGTTTCGGCGTCCGCTTCAATTTCAGTCGTCCGTTCATCTTGATAAACCGTTCCGCCCGCCCAGTCGGGATCGCCGGGAATCTTTCCTGCCATCGACCAGTTCGTTTCGATATCTCCTTGATCGACATGATTGAGCGCCGATTGAATCGCTTCCGTAACGGTTAGCAGTTTCTCCTGCGGCAACAAATGCCTGGCGAGATCATCGCGGCATACGGTTCGATTTCTCAAACCTTCTGCCAGCGGACGGGCAATTTTGGAGCTGACGGGGGTGACGAGTCCGATCCAGAGCGAACTTAAACGTGGCGTGAGGACCGGGACAGGAATAATCCAGCGTTTTGGCAGACCAAGTTCCCGTGCCATGATTCGCATCAGCTCTTCGTAACGCACAATATCTGCGCCACCAATGTCGATGGTTTTACCACGAGATTTTGGAACCTTCAGACAATCCGTCAGATAGGTGATGACGTTCTCAACGCCGATCGGCTGGGATTCTGTCTGTACCCATTTGGGGGTTACCATGACGGGAAGCCGCTGGACGAGATAGCGGAGAATTTCAAAAGAGGCGGAACCGGCTCCGATGATAACAGCCGCCCGAAAAGCTGTGACGGGAACAGAAGAGCTTTTCAGAATCGATTCGACTTCGCGGCGCGAACTCAAGTGCTGACTCAATCCGTCACCCAGTTCGCCCAGTCCACCGAGGTAAATGATCTGTTTGAGACTACATGCTTGAGCGGCTCGAACAAAATGCTCGGCCAGTTCGCGATCTCTCTTTGCATAATCCCCCCCAGCCGATTCCATCGAGTGAATCAGATAATAGGCGATTTCACAACCAGCCATCGCTTTCGTGATCGACTCCTGATCTCTGACATTTCCCTCGATCACTTCCAGCTGGGGATGTGTTCGCCAACTCCGACAGTCCAGTTTGGCAGGATTGCGCACCAGACAACGGACCGGGTGACCTAAGTCCAGGAGTTTAGGCACAATTCGTCCACCAATATATCCAGTGGCACCAGTCACCAGGATTTTGGTCTTGGAAGTTTCAAAAATAGCGGAGTCGGTCATTGATGAAAATCAGAATTCGAATTCTACACAGTCAGGAGTAATAATCATGGGTTATAGTCAGACTCGGACTAAACGCAATTGTTAAATTCTCAAATCGTATAAAATATAGGTAAATATACCTAGGTAGCTCAGTGTCAAATCAATGCAGGTTCAACTGGGAATGCAGTCCTCTCACCTTGTTTCCGGTTTTCTCAAAGATGTTACAATGATTTTGAATATAACTCATTAGGGGCGAAAACTTATCGACGAATACTGATGAATTAGGCTTCTACTCCGAAATCCCTCGAAAACTGTACCTTGCCATCATGTTGAATGTTGTGACTGGAAAAACCGGACAGGGAAAGACCGCACGCTGTCTGGAACGATATCGATCCGCATTGCAGGAGGGCATGCAGGCTGGAGGATTTGGACAGACTCTCTGGATCACACCGACTCATCGTTCAGCCCGACAGGTGATTTCTCAGTTATTCAATGATGATTTTCAATGCTGTTTTGAACCGGGTGTAATGACGTTTGATCAGTTCGCCGAAAAGTTACTGCGAAAATCGAATGTGCCGACGTCGATGCTCAAACCGGATCAGCAGCGGATGTTGCTGCGGCAGATTGTCGAAGAGGCGATGCAGAATCGGGAATTGCGTCACTTCCAGAAAGTGGCGGGGACAGCCGGATTTGTGAATCTGCTGTCCAAATTCATCTCAGAGTTGAAAAGAGATGAGACCTGGCCAGAAACTTTTCGGGAAGCTTTAACGAAACGTCCGGAGTCATACAAAGACGAGGAACTTTGCCGACTCTACGAACGCTATCAGGACATTCTTCACAAGAAAAATAAGTATGATGCGGAAGGTCGTTTCTGGCAGGCCCGGGAAGTCCTGGCCCGAGGCAACTGGATGGCATTCCCAAAATTGAGTTATGTGGTTGTTGATGGTTTTACCGATTTCACATCAACGCAATATGCCGTGTTAACGGCTCTGGCAAAACACGCAGACGAGATGGATGTCTCATTTCCTTTCGATCCCCAGGATGATCGGGAAGATTTGTGGGCGAAACCATTTCGATCAATTCAACTGATGCGAAAACAAGCCCAGAAAGCAGGTCTGAAAGTCAATGAAATCTTGCTGTCGGATTCGTCTGAGAAACCTTCTGCAGATAAGAATTCGGGGCTATCCGTCATCGATGAAAAACTGTTCGGAAATTTGCGGCGGATTGTGCCTGCTGAAATTTCGAGCGGCCTGAATCTGGTAGCCGCTTCAGGATCGCGGACGGAAATCCGGGAAACAGCCAGACGAGTGAAGTTGCTGTTGCTGGACGGTGTCGCTGCTCAGGAAATTCTCGTAACTTCGCGGGATTTGCAGCAATCCGCAGCCGCGATTGAGGAAATCTGGACGGATGCCGGGATCCCGTTTTGTCTGGATGTTTCGCGTTCTGTCAGTTCGCTTCCGCTGGCGAAATCGATGTCGGCTCTGTTAAATGTCTCGACTCACGACTGGTCCTACACGACGTTGAAAAAGCTGCTGACGCAAACCACAGGCAAATTCAATCGGGCGGGGCAACGGGCGGGAATCACTCTGCAGGTATTGAGGCACCTCAACCTGCGACAGGGGCGTCAGGAAATTCTGACCGGATTGAAATCGCTGGTCTCGCGACCCGAGCAGAATTCGGGAATTGATTCGTCTTCGCTGGAAATAGCATTTGAGACACTCACCGAACTTGATGACACGCTCAAACTCTTTCAGAAGAAACGGAGTTACAGCGACTTTGTTCGCCAACTGACCGCGAACGCTCGGGAGATGTTTATTGATGAGGATGTAACGAGTTCAGTTCAGGGCGAAGAGGTTGCAGAGTGGGATTTAGTGGTTGGTTTACTCAGTGATGCGAGTCAGTTTCAGGATCAGCTTCTCGCGGAGAAACAGAACACGGTCGATTTATCGACGTTCCTGAAATGGCTGGAGGAATTATTTCAGACGCAGGTTATTCCTGCTCGTCGTGCCTCGGCTGGTGAAGTTCAGATTCTCAATGCTTCCGATGCCCGTCATCTGCTTGTTTCTTATCTGTTTGTGATGGGATTACAGGAGGGGACCTTTCCAGCTTCGGCTGAAAATCAGCCTTTTTACAGCGAGCAGGAACGGCAAGACTGGATTGAACTTGGTGTCCAGCTTGAACATCGGACGTCGCAGTATCTCGATGAAATGCAGTTCTTTTATCGACTCGTCACCCGAGCGAATACCAATTTGACGCTCTCTTATTCCTACGTGTCCAGCAAAGGTCAGCCGCAATACGCCAGTCCGTTTTACCAGGGGGTGAAATCACTATTTCGGCAGTCAACGCAAGTGGAAACTCAGGTTGAGCAACTCTCGCCGGTTCCTACTTCACAGACGATGCTCACCAGGGGAGATGTCCGACTGCTTGCCGTACAAAATATGACGGAAGGTAAAGCCGGTTTGCTCAACTGGTTGTTGGGGCAGAATAAGACAGCGGGGCAGATGCATTCATTATTGGCAGCCGTCCGAATGAATTCGTGTCGGTTTGAGGAGCATGGCTTCACCCGATACGAAGGTCAAATGCAACAATCCCGAATACGTCAAATTGTCTCGGAACATTATCATCGAGACTACACTTTCAGTGCATCTCAACTGGAACAATATGCGTCCTGTCCGTTTCAATTTCTGTTGAAACGAGTGTTGAAGATTGAGCCTCAAGTGGCGCCCAGGCTCGAAACAGATTATCGAAAACGGGGAAATATCGTTCACGATTTACTGGCCCGTCTGCACGAAACGGAAATGCGTCAATTGCTGGAGGAAGATCCTGCAGGCAAAGGGCAATTGTTATCCCGCAAGTTTCTTGAACTGCTGCATGAAAAGGCAGGAACCCAGTTTGCAGGGAGCGATTTGCAAAAAGCGATTGATGAAATTGAAACCGAATTGATTTCCGAATGGGCGGAATTGTATCAGTCACAGAGCACGAAATACGTCGATCAGTTCGATCCCGACTGGGAGCAGGAGTTGGAACCGAAGTTCCGGGAAATTTCTTTTGGGAGTACGAAGAAATCAGACGAATGGGATTGGGACTCAGAACCTACCCAGGAACTTGATGCGGTCCTTTTTGGCAGTGAAGAGAATCCAATTCGAATTGAGGGGAGGATCGATCGGATTGATGTTGGCCGTGCAGACGAACGGAATATCTTCGCGATCATCGATTATAAAACGGGTAATCCCCCTGCGTTTAAGGAGAGCGATGTTTCGCGGGGGACTCAACTACAGTTGGCTTTATATACGATAGCCGTCATCCGCCTGAATCTGCTGGGCCCGGAGGCGACGCCCTGGTTGATTGGCTATTGGGGGATGAAAGAGAAGGGATTCGATCCGCGATTCGTCAACAAGCGAAAGAAGAAACTGGAACCACTGGGGGAGGCATTTGTCGAATTCTGGGCGGAAGAGTTGGATCGGATACTGCCACAGATGATTCAGGCATTGCGGGAGGCTCAGTTTCCCGTGGTGAATCCGAATCCGGATTGCACGAGCTATTGCCCCTACAATCGAGTTTGTCGTGTGAATCAGGTGCGTGTTGTGGCTGATTCTCTTGAAAAACATTGGACAATTTTCGATTTGCCGGTTTCAGAAGAGACCACATTAGATGACGAACGAGAGCAGGAATAGCATCGCATGCCTTATACAACTCAACAGGCTGCGGCTATTGAAACCCGCAATGTCTCGATCGCATTGGCCGCCGGAGCAGGGTGCGGAAAAACCTTCGTACTGACTCAGCGTTACGTAACCGAATTACTGCGAAACCCTTCAAGTGAAATGCTCGATCGACTGATGGCGATTACCTTCACCGATCGAGCAGCACGGGAAATGCGAGATCGTATTCGAGCTCGAATTCGTGAAGAACTTCAGCAATGTGAAGAAGCCGATGTCCCGGCCTGGCAGGAAATTCTGCGCGACCTCGAATCGGCTCGTATTCAAACGATTCACGCTTTCTGCACTTCGACGCTTCGCAGATATTCCACCGAGCTGGGAATCGATCCTGAATTTACTGTGCTCGATGCCCCAACCGCTTCGAGTCTACTGGCTGAAACCGTGGAGACTCAACTGGAAACGTTCTTGCGAGAACGCAATCCCGATGCCGCCAATCTCGTGCTGCGTTTTGGCCTCGAAGGGACGCTACGAATTCTGCAATCACTTGTTGAACAACGATTTCAATTGCGAGAAGCGGTTGCGGTCGCCAATGATGCCGAAAAGTTGGCGGAAGTCTGGCAGCGATATCATCAAGCAGAATTCCTGCCCCGTAAAATGCAGGAACTGGCGGAATCTAGGGAACTCAACGAATTGAATTCGCTTTTACTTTCTGAAGAGCCGACGGCTCCCAAAATGCAGGATCGACGGGCAATTCTGCTCGAACATATGGGAACATTACAGCGAACAAACACTTTGAATCCTCAGGATCTGCAGGAACTCCGCGATGCCTCGATGATTCAGGGAGCAACAAAAAAGCATTGGAGTTGTGAAGACGTTTATGAATCTGCGAAAGAATCGTTGAAAGCATTCCGCGATCTGATCGATAAAATTCTTCCGCTGCTGCAGTTGGATGTCGAGGCGATTGCCATGTCTGCGGAACTGGGGATGCAGGCGCTGCGGTTGACCATCAGTGTTGAGGCTGCTTATCGACAGAGCAAACTGGAACAGTCTGCACTCGATTTTGATGACTTGCTGCTGACAATGCGAGATCTGATTCAGGACAATGAATCCGTTCGCAAAAGCCTGCAGCAAAGCACCCGTTTCCTTCTATTGGATGAATTTCAGGATACCGATCCCGTTCAGACAGAAATTGTCCGTGCGATCTGTGGTGAGCAGTTGACGACTGGAGGATTGTTTCTTGTTGGGGATGTGAAGCAATCGATTTATCGCTTTCGACGAGCCGACCCTGCTGTGTTTCGACAGTTGCGGGGGGAAATTCCAAATCACGGACAGATGTCGCTGACGAAAAACTTTCGCAGCCAGCAGGGAGTTCTCGACTTTGTGAACTACCTGTTCGAACCGGCCATGCCGGATGAATACGATGCTTTGACCGCATTTGATGAAAAGATTTATCCCCCAAAAGAGAAAATCGAATTTCTCTGGGCCGATGATCCTCAACGAGAAATAAAAAACGTTGATGAAAAACGGGAGCTGGAAGCTGAGTGGATGGCTGCCAGAATTCAGCAACTACTCGAGGATCCGACTCCCCGCATCCGTGAAAAAGATGAAGAGGGTGAAATCCGCCTGCGTCCTATCCGTCCAGGAGATGTAACGATTCTATTTCGCGCCTTCAGTAATCTGGGAGTCTATGAAGATGCATTGCGAAAGTTAGGCATCGAATACTACGTGGTGGGAGGTCGAGCCTTCTTTGCTCAGCAGGAAATCTTTGATCTTGTTAACTTGTGCCGTTTTCTGGACGATATTTCCGATGAAGTCGCACTGGTCGGCATCCTGCGTTCTCCCTTGTTTGGTTGGTCCGACGAAACGCTGTTTCACTTTGCACATGGCTCATCAGGAATCTGGAACCGATTACAGGAACGGTCGCTGTTTGATTTGATTGAACCTGATCAAAAAGGATGTGTTGAGCGAACACGGACAATCCTGCTGGATTTACTCGCATTGAAAAATCGAATTGGCATCGGTCTACTCCTGCGACATGCGATTTCCGCAACCGCTTACGATGCGGCTTTGATGACGGAGTTTCTACCGGAACGAAAAGTGGCCAATCTACAGAAACTCCTTTCAATGGCCGACCAGTTCGATCAGATCGGCTTGTTGGGACTGTCAGAATTCAGCGACCGATTACTCGAATCGATCACCGAAGAAGCCAAGGAAGAGATGGCGGCCACTCATGCCGAGACCGGGAATGTGGTGCGATTGATGACGGTGCATCAATCCAAAGGTCTTGAGTTTCCAGTCGTGTTCGTGGCGGATGTGAATCGAAAACGAAGTCCCAGCACAAACTCAGCCGTGCTGGATAACAGCCTGGGACCTCTGCTTTCATTACCACTCATCAAGGGAGAGAAGCCGGACAATCCGGCGATGATGATGTATCGGGATGCCGAACGAATTGAAGATGAAGCTGAGGCAATCCGGTTGTTTTATGTGGCGACCACCCGGGCAGCCGATTATCTCGTCCTATCATCCTATTGGCATCCCGATGAAAGTATCGCTGGCCCGTGGATGTCGCTGCTCAATGAACGATTTGATCTCACGACCGGACTACCCAAAAGGGATCCGCTCACAGGGCAAATTCAGCAACCCGGCATCGATCTCAATCGCATTCCGCAGATTCACATCGTCCAGAAGAAACCAGAACGAACGCAGGAAAAATCGCAACCGCGAAAACTTAAACTTTCCGACTGGGTTGAGAAACTGGATACTGCTGAACCGGTACCACCCCCAGCGATCGCCTTGCCGTTGCCTGCGATAAATGTCATTCGAGATCGTTATTCCGTATCAGAAATTGAAACTCTGGATGTTCAGCTTCGCAAACCACAAGCTCATATGAATCTATTTACGCAATCAAATGAAAAGGACCGCTTGAATTTACAGGACTCGGAATTGCTCGGTCATATTCTGCATGCGGCTTTGGAGAAATTGGATTTCGAACAAACGAAATCAACTGAAGAATTAATCGATTCGGTCTCCAGACAATATGCTGAAACGCTGCCAGACTCAATTCGAAGCACAGCAATTGAACGCATGAATTTCACAATGACTGCTGACTTCATTCAGGAACTCCAATCCGCGAAGCAACTTTATCGAGAAATCGATTTTCTGCTCAAATGGAAATTGCCGGATCAGGCACAGGTTACCTCCATATCCGGAACAATCGATTGTCTTCTTCAGGATGCAACTGGCCATTGGCATATCATTGATTACAAAACAGGATCGGTGCCTGCGAAAACAGAAGAAGTCCTCGATAAATTTGGAATCCAGATGACTCTTTATGCATTGGCAATCCAAAGTATGACTGGACAGCTTCCAGCATCCATTCGCATTTTGCAATTGGCTGAGAAAGTACGAACGGTATCAATCGAACTCAATGAGAAAATTATCTCGCAGTTCCGGAGTCGTATCGATGAGGCGATATTAGAAACAATCAACAATGACAACTGAAAACTCACAAACGACAAAACAAATTCAACTCTGGCAGCAATTGGAACAGACTCCGGAATTGTTCGCAGATATCGAATCGGCCAGTGGAAGTGCACTGCAACGCCAACAGCAGTTGAGGGAGTTATATCCTGCAGACTTAGTACGACTTGGACTCGACTTGCATGAACTGCGACAGCGTGCTGGCGAGAAATTATCAAGAGCAGATCGCATGTGGTTCACGCGGCAATCGCTCGAACAAACATCAAGTGAAGCACTGGCTGAGTATAAGGCGAATCGATTCCAGTCCCGGCTTAAGGGAATTGATACGATTCACGATTTGTGTACCGGCGTGGGAGCAGACGCAATTGCACTTTCTAAAATCGCACCGGTTGTCACTTATGATCTGGATCCGATCATGCTGCAACTGGCTCAATGGAATGCTGAAGTTTACGAACGAAATTCTCAGATCAGTTTTCAGCAACAGGATGTCAATGGGTTGGATGTCAGCGGCAAAGTGATCCACATCGATCCCGATCAGCGGGATTCTCAGGGTAAGCGGAATCGTCGCTTGGAAAACATTCAACCACCTTTAGAAGTGCTCCAGAGAATGGCTCAAGAGTGCAGAGCAGGGGCGATCAAACTTAGTCCCGCCAGTAACTTTGGCGGAAAATTCCCCGATTGTGAAACCGAATTGATCAGCTGGCAGGGAGAGTGTAAGCAAGCCGTCATCTGGTGTGGAGAACTGGCCGATGAGGGACTATGGCGGGCAACAGTTTTGCCTTCGGGGGAAAGTCTTGTGGGGGATCCTCTGGAAGCATTTCCAGAATTTTCCGAAGTTAGCAACTTTGTTTACGATCCCGATCCTGCGGTTGTACGGGCGGGGATGATCAATCAGCTTTCCGAACAACTTGGAGTCGCTCGACTAGATGATGCCGAGGAGTATCTGACATCCGCAGAACGAATCGATTCTCCGTTTCTCTCCGGCTTTCAGGTCATTGAAACTCTGACACGAAATGAAACGCATCTTCGAAAGTTTCTCCGGAAACTGGATGTGGGGGAAGTCGAAATCAAATGCCGCCATTTGCGGATCGATATCGAAAAATTGAGAAAGTCACTTCCATTAAACGGAACAAAAGCGATCACGTTGATTTTCGCACGAGTCGGTGGAAAATCAAAAGTCATTGTCTGTTCGCGACTGACAAATAGGCAATGAATTGAATGAAATAAAAAGGACAGACGAGAGGTCTGTCCTTTTTTTAACATGATGATCTAAATTCTCTGTTACTCAACAGTTTGTCGGAACTGGAAGCCATCCACAATCGTCAGTGGTTCTGGATTGGAAGCGCGAGGAGAGAGTGAAAACGGAAACGCGTAAGCCAGCACGCGACCACTGTTTAACTCGGCAATATAAACCCCGCCCGTCGCAGGCTGTTTTCTGCTGCCTTGCACGGAAATGTTTAAAGCTCCGGATGTCATGACAAAGCGAGGTCGGACATCGGGTGACAAGCCGAAGTCCGGCAGAACATTATGCATGTAACCTTGAGTGAACTTTGCTGTCTGGGGATTAATACTGGCTCCGTAAAGTCGACCGGTGAGGAAGTCGAGCACGAAGACGGCATCGCCTGCTGTCAGTCCGACAGGGACGGTCACAATTGCAAACTTGGCGTCGCTGTCACGGTCGGTATTGGCCATCGCGACTTCGCTTGGCCAGAAGTAAGAGATCATCAGACCTCCCATCACTCCACAAACAAACCAGGCCATACGTGACGATTCTGATTTTCCCATTTGATCATTCCTCCGAAGATGTCATCTTCCCGCAATGTTGATGTGATTGTGTCGAGCGAGTGCTCATCGTTAGTTTAAGGGATCGAAATCACTCTCGCCAGTCTTCTTTGACCCTCCTCAGGCTTTTCAACGGTTGTGATCCCATCCAATCAAAGATATTCTGCCTGAATTCACCAATCGTTTCACTTGGGACATCAATCTGCCCAAGTTGACTAACCACGTGACTTTGAACGCCAGAGAAAACATGCTCAACAATAAGTCAATTTGGGGTGGCGGGGGCGCTCCGAATTAGCGGAAGCCCCCGAAAATCCAACGATTCGGGTGCTTCTCTTCGAGAGCGCCCCCGCCACCCTTATTTCAATGACTTTGTAAAAGATTTGATTTTGAGTGTTTCAAGCGTTCTTAAACTTCATCAACGAGGACATCATGGAAACTACAAACGGCTCGCTCAATCGTAAACTTCGGATGGCTCTGTGTGGCGGAGGCCAGGGATCATTTATTGGCCGCGTGCACGCCACAGCTGCGGTGCTCGATAATCGAGCCGCACTGGTAGCCGGGGCTTTGTCTTCGAATCCGGAAAAAGCAAAAGCCTCTGCTCCCGCTTACGACATCTCCGAAGAACGCGCCTACGGCAGCTACGAAGAGATGGTCGAAAAGGAAATGAAATTACCCGAAGGCGAACGGATTGATTTTGTTAGTGTGGCGACTCCGAACCATACCCACTTCCCAATTGCCAAGTGTGCTTTGGAAGCGGGGATCAATGTGATTTGCGATAAACCAATGACCTTCGATTTTGCTCAGGCAGAAGAAATGGTGGCAGCGGTGGAAAAATCGGGTGCGGTGTTTGCCGTCTCGCATAATTACACTGGCTATCCACTTGTCAGGCAGGCTCGAGAAATGATTCTCTCCGGTGAACTGGGGGAGATTCAGGCAATTCGTTCCAACTACATTCAGGGCTGGTTGCGAACCAAACTGGAAGATTCCGATCAGAAACAAGCCGCCTGGCGAACGGATCCTTCAAAATCAGGAGCAGCAGGCGCCTTTGGTGATATCGGAACTCATGCCTATAACCTGGGTCGCTACATGACCGGCTTATTCCCGGAAGAAGTTTCCTGCCATTTGAAATCGATGGTCGAAGGTCGTGCCTTGGATGATTATGGTCATGCGGTCATCCGCATGGAAAACGGTGGCTTGATGACTGTGACTGCTTCGCAGATTTCTCATGGTCGCGAAAATGATTTGTTCATTGAAGTCGATGGAACCAAGAAGGCGCTGCAGTGGAGACAGGAAAATCCGAATGAGATGATCGTCCGCGAAAATGGACAGCCTCATAAGATTTTCACCCGCGATCCAAACGCACCTTTCATGACTCCACTCGCTGCTTCTTCCTGCCGACTTCCTTCCGGACATCCCGAAGCCTTCTTTGAAGCGTTTGCGAATGTTTACCGCTTCGCATACGACGCGATGGTCTTGCGAGCAGAAGGCAAAGACTTCGAGAAAAAAGATACAATTTATCCAAACGTCTACGACGGAGCAGAGGGGATGTATTTCATTCAGCAGTGCGTCGCCAGCAGCAAAGAGAATGGAGCCTGGCTGCCGATGAAGTATGAGAAGGCTCGTCGGTAATTGTAGAAGTAAATTGATTTCTAAGATTAAATGCTTGTCAGTAGTGGACAAGTTGTTATTTTAGTGTGTAAGCTCGGAAATGTTTTTTCATGGATGTTTCTTTTTGATATGCATAAACGGGGCATTCAATGTACAAAATTATAATGGTAAGTGCTGTTGCTTTAGCAATCACAATTTCTAATGGTTCAAGTAATTCATTAACATTTGGAGATTCAATACGAAATCTGAAAACAGGTTTAAACTGTGTATTATTTTTAGCGGATTTATATGGGTTATCTCAATTGTTTTTTGCCGATGACACTAAAGATGCAGACGTAACAGAAATTAAAAAACGAATTAAAGAAATCAGGGCGGTAAGTGGTGAACATGAAAAGATGCTCATTTGGCTAGAAGATCAAATTAACGAACGCATTACGGTTAAAGAATTTGAGTATCATTTAGCAAAAGTGATCGACAAAATAACTGAGTTGGAAGCAACAACTGCCCGTCACGAATTAGAGATCGAAAAGAATCGATCATTAATATTCCGTAATAGTCAAGGAGTTGAAGAGAACCGTAAATTTTTACAATACTTGCAATCAAAACATGATGAATTGCGTAGGGAATTCGATATTGCAATAAATGAGCTTGAGATTGAAGTCAATAAGACTCAATTAGAGCTTAAAAACGAAACTTACAATAGAATACAAGAAGATCAAAAACTAAGTAGGGATATCGAAGGGGTGTCTCGGAGAGTTTCTGAACTGGAATATTTGATTACTCCTGAAACACGTTATAAAACAGCATCAGTATTAGCGTCCAATGGTGCTTTGATGCTTATAAACAGCGGTGATTCCCTGGAAGCCAGTCGTTTTTTAAGATTGTCAATAGCTTATGACAAAATTGATAATAGGCATTTTGATCCAGCTTCAAGATATTGGTTAGCCATTGCATATCGACGTTTAGGGAAACTCGAAAGAGCAGAAGAAGTTTTGGCTGAAGCAATTGCTGCTGAGCGATTTCGTGAAATGCCGAAGTGGCATAGAGTCGTAATTGAAAGATTTCAGGGGCCAGATAGATTCTGGATTGAAAATGCAAGACGTGAGCCAAGATTCGGAGTGAAAGCACCACGAGATATCGTTTCTTTAGAATTATCGAAATAAAATTCTTTAATCATCACGTTGTGCGATATTGAAAACCTTCCTTCGTGAGTTTTGGATCTTCGGGCTCAAAGAAGCATGGGCGTGTCTGTTCGGTGGCTATCTGCTGTTCTGGATCCTGCTGACGAAAGTCTGGTATCCCATCGGAGAGGTCATTTATCGTTACGATTTTCTTTTGATTTGCGCCATCGCTTTTCAAATGATCCTGCTGATTTTCAAGCTGGAAACCTGGCGGGAAGCGAGTGTGATTGCCATCTTTCATATCGTGGCTACAGGGATGGAAGTGTTTAAGACTTCGGAATCGATTGGAGCCTGGGTATATCCTGGTGAGTTTGTCGCCGGGATTTACAATGTGCCGTTTTTTGCTGGCTTCATGTACTCGGCTGTGGGGAGTTACATCGCGCGCATCTGGAGAATCTTTGAGTTTCGCTTCAGCTATTATCCGCCGATGATCTGGCCGATATTGCTCGTCACGGTCATCTACATCAACTTTTTCACACACCACTTCTGGTACGATTTACGAAACCCGTTAATCATCGCCTCCATTCTGACATTCGGTTGGACGAGGCTCTATTTCAAAATCGATCAGGTCTACCGCAAAATGCCGCTGTTACTTGGCTTCTTTCTCGTGTCGCTGTTTATCTGGTTCGCGGAGAACATCGCCACTTACAGCAATATCTGGATCTATCCCAACCAAAATGGTGGCTGGCAGATGGTTCCGATTACGAAATTGATCGCCTGGTATCTGTTAATGCTACTCAGCTTTGTGTTGGTTTCTCTGGTAAATCGACCTCGGCTATTGGATGAAGTGTCTAAAGTTGAAATTGGCGATGTTTCTCAAATCGACACAGAGTGATTCAAGCCCAGATTCAATTTGATCCGTGCAAATCGGTGTCCATCCGTGGTTCCATTACGATTATCAATCATCTCCTACCACAAATTAGCCTCTTCCTGCATGGGTAACTGCGAGGCTGTGGAAACATTCTGCAGTGTGACATAACGAATGTCGGAGTTTTTATCCCGATACGGCCCCATTGTCTGCCGATCTTTTCGCTCTTCCCACTTCATAAAGACAAATAGCGAAACTGATCCCAAAGTCATCGCGAGCAATGTCCCGGTGAAGGATGGCTCAACTCCGGTGGCGTATTCACTATGCAGTAACAATCCGGCCAGACGAGCCAGCCCCACCAGCGGGAAAACACAGACACACCAGAAGGTGACGGATGGCAGTTCGCTGTTTGGAGTGCGGACAATCATCGAACCCGTTGCCAGTGCGGCGTACAGGAGCAGATATCTAATCAGGAATTCAATTTCAGACCAACCCTGCTGCAAATGATAACTACTCGTCACAACCAGCCAGGCAGCAGGAATTCCAATCGCCCATGCCAATCCTCGATTGATCGTTCTGAGGATTCGATTGCTTTTGATCCGCCTATTAATACTCATGGTCCGCCTCCTTGTTAGTCCGCCCTTCCTCTTTCAAACAATTTTTTCATTATGTAACACTATTGGAAACGAAAAATCTGGGCTGATCGCTCAATTTTCCCGTAAGAATTTTGCAAAAAAAACTGAAAAATATGCAGATTTCATGAGCATCTGATCGCAATTTGTCCTTAGTAACATCTTTGGACGTAAAGACTTGCAATCTGCAGGATTCTCCGTTGCAATAGTGGCATTCTTAAAATTGTCGAAGGGATCGGACGTGTCTTCAATCTGGGTCATTTCTCAAGTAACCAATGCGGATTTGGAGACCGTTACATTCAACGATCCGGAGATTCTCGCCCAAATTGCGATCTACGGCATCACTGGGCTAGTGATTGCCTATCTTTCCAGCCTGATTCTCGTCTGGCTGTTGCGATCCCGTCAATTTGATGAGCTCTTTACTCCTCCCTGGAAGCCGCTCTTTTCGGAGGATCCCAAATCGGGGATCCGAGCCAGTTCTGTCGTTAGTTGGGGATTCTTCACATCAGTTCTAATTCTGACGTCCTGGCAATTCCGGCAAACTTATCCCACTCTTTTGCCTTGGGTGGATGAGGCGATCGGCTACTGTCAGCAGTTCTGGCTAATTCTACTGACCTGCCTGATTGCGTTGGCGATTGCCCGCTTTATTGCGGGGGCGATTTTATCCGTCTTTCAGAATCCCTCAGTTCGAACGCAACTCGAATTGATGTGTCCTCATGAGCCGCAGGAGTTGAGGAAAATCGATTCGCCTGTAGTTCCGGAGCAGGATCGGCTGGTCAATCTGGATGAGAGTTCTGAGAATGAATTGAGAGAGGAATCCACTGCAGAAAGTGATCGTGCCGAACAGGATTCTGTGGAGCGGAAACTTCCGCGATCTGAGTCGATTGCCGATACGGTCGCCCGATTGGTCGGTTTGCTTGTCTATTTATTGGTGTTTCTGCCGGTGCTGATGATTGCCTCGGAAATCTGGGGCTGGACGGTGACTGGCTCGACGGTTGGAGAGGTCTGGCAATGGTTGCTTCCGTTTGCAGGCTTGGCAGCGGTGATTACGATTGGGTGGTTCGCCTTAACTGCAGCTGCCATTTCCATCTGTCCGACTGAATTCAGAAAGCCGGTGATGATTTTCACCACTGTATTAGCCGTAATTCTCTTATCGGTCAGCTACAACATTTCGATGGCGATTCTGGTTACAGTGGCAATCGTTGTCATCTGCTGGTTCTCACGCAAAGAGTTGCCGGATGTTGTCGCGGGGTTGTATCTTAAGTTTCAGAAATCACTGGAACTGAAAACATCAGATGGCCCAGCCGTAATTCAAAATGTCGGTTTGCTGCTCACGCGAATTCAGACGGAAACCCAGACCGCGAATGTCAGAAATCGTCATGTCCTTCAATCCTGCTTGAGTGGTAACACGCTCGAAGAATCTCGCATGATTATTTTGACGACTGAGCAAAAGACTCAACTTTAATCCAGATTTCTCGTGGAGGTTATCAGATTTTTAGTAATACAAGCACGAAGCGCATCCGAGTGTGTCAAACAGGAAAATACACACTCGCTTGCGCTACGTGCTTGTAAAATATCAAGATTAACAGCAAAACATCCGCGTTCATCCGCGGTTCAATTTCATCTCAGAGAGATTGAAAAAATTACATCCTATCTTTGATTTAGCGTAATACCAGGATTGGCTTCTCAGGATTCAGTTTGAGACCAGGTCAAGCAATTTTCAGTCTATATTGATGCATTTAAGCCCAGTCCAGCCCCTTGGAATGACATTTGCATTACTCATTTTTCACATGTTGAAATGAAAAATCATAGAGCAGGGGAGCAGAGCAATGACAGGCACTAACCGAAATAATCATCCGGAAGACTATAATAGTGAACCGATCAGTTGGAATCGTAGGATGATGGGAGTCGGCTGGACTGTTTCTATTGTCGGGTGTCTGTTTATTGTCGTGTTTCTATGGGGGTTGATTGCCGGCTGGTTTTCGATTCGAGGGGATTCTACAGAGGATTCATTAGCGCTGACGGTCGCCGTCAATACTGATGAGGTAGTCGAGTCTGCGGGGGCAGCAGCGGAAGTCGTTTCAGAAACCAGTGATAAAGTCGCAGTGGCTTCGGATACCACAGTTATCGATGGAACCATCGTCGCAGTGGGAGAGTCGGGGCAGAATTACATCATCAGTGTGATGCCCAAGCCCGATGAAAAAGCGGAAATCAATGAAGAATTCAAATCGGCTCCTGTTGAATATGTGGCTACAGATGCAACCATATTTGAAGGGGAAGCCGCTGAAGCGAAGGACCTTGTGACTGGTGATGTCGTCCAGGTGGTTTATCGTGAAGATACCGAAAAAGATAAACGCTTCGCATTAAAGGTGACTGAATCTGTAAAAACAGAGGAAGAGGAAGTAGCCGCTGCACAAGCAAAAAAATAGTGGGTGGAAGCTTGAAATCAATAAAGCCGGTGGGAATTTCTTTCCACCGACTTTTTTTGATTGAACGAATTGGTATTAACCAGCAATCTCCAGGCCTTGAGCCTCGTATTGATTCAGCTTGTTGTAGAGCGTTTTTAGAGCAATTCCCAGAATGCGAGCTGTCGCAGGTTTGTCGCCATCGGTTTTTTCGAGGGTCGAAAGAATGACTTCCTGCTCGACTTGCCGTAAGGTTTTGATCTCTTCCTCTTCCTCCTGCTGAACCGGAGCCGCAGCGACCGGCTGAGGAATGGGTTGTGGCAAGTTGACAGTCACGCGATTTGTCACACTGGTTGGCAAGTGTTCCGGCAAAATGGTCTGTCCGCCGGAAAGTATGACCGAGTATTCAATCGCATTTGCCAGTTCCCGCACATTCCCTGTCCAGACATGAGCTTTCAGGGTTTCAATCGTGCTGGGAGCAAAAATAGTACTCGGAACTCCAGTTCGCTTGAGATAACGCTCAACCAGACTCATCGCAATTGGCGGAATGTCGTCCTTGCGGGCACGTAATGGTGGAAGATCGATCTGGAAGGTATTGACCCGGAAGTACAAATCTTCGCGGAACGTTCCAGCAGCGACCATATCTTTAAGATTGCGATGCGTCGCACAAACTAATCGGACGTCGACATGAAACGCTTCATTTTCACCAACACGCCGGACTTCACCAGATTCCAGGAATCGGAGCAGTTTGACTTGCATCGATTTATCCAGTTCGCCCAATTCATCCAGAAACAAGGTGCCGCCGTTGGCCACTTCGAAAAGTCCCTTACGCGGTGTATCGGCTCCGGTGAATGCTCCTTTGCGGTGTCCAAAGAATTCGCTTTCTACCAGATTTTCCGGCAATGCTCCGCAATTCACAGCGACGAAAGGCATTGAATTGCGTTTGCTTTCCTCGTGAATTCGGCGGGCGACCAACTCTTTTCCCGTTCCCGTTTCACCCAGAACCAGTACTGCGGAATCTGTCGGGGCGACTTTGGAAATCATTGATTTGACTTGTTGCATCGGTGGCGTCGAGCCAATCATGCGGCAAGTCCCTTCTGCAGCTTTCAAGCGACCTTCCAGAGCAATTGTTTTGTTTGTCAGCGAGCGTTTGTCGGCGACTCGTTTGAGTACATTGGCGATTGTTACCAGTTTACAGGGTTTGGGAATGAAGTCGTAAGCCCCTTTGCGAATCGCCTGGATCGCGGCTTCCATGCTGCCGTGACCGGTGCTGATGATGATTTCGGTTTCAGGAGAAACCTGCTTAATGTGATCGACAACATCCCAGCCGCTCAGGCCCGGCATGCGTAAATCGATAATGGCGGCATCAAATGTATGTTTTTCAAGTGCCCTCATCGCAGACTCACCATCTTCACAGATGGTTGGATCGTGGCCCATTCGTGGTAATTCGAGTTTCATCACATCTCGAATGGGAGATTCATCGTCTACGAATAGAACACGTAATTTAGTTGCAGATGGCGAATTCAACGTCAACTCCTTGACACCTATCATTCGACGAAGGCGAACAGCATATTCATCCGTGAATACGCGGAGGGGGTTCTCGATCATTTTCAAATTTGATTCTGCAGTCGCAAGAACATCAATAGATCATCAATGTTCAGTTTACTTCTCCAGGAGGCGACCTCTTTTATTTGAATTTGATCGTGATGGGATCTTCTCACAGTGCCATCGCCCGTCGAAGAACCGACAGCACCCTCGTGAGATGCGGGTGATAACAGATATTAAATTTTGTGAAAAGTCGAATTTGTGTAGAAAAATTGTTGAATACTTCATCGAAGAATGCCGAGAGTGGCCGGCGAATACTGTGCAAGAGTACGGTTTCCAATGAAAAAGGCGAGCCGAACCAGTCATGGCTCGGGTGGGTACGATTTTAAATCGGCATCGATTCGCAAATAATGCACAATACCCGTGCCATGACTGGCACGGCTCGCCTGACCTATTGTGGTGGTGCGAGTTTGCAACGGCAGTCCTGGAAACCCCAGACTTTGGAGTTTTCCAGCAATCGCTGAGTGGGCCAGTTGCAGTAGGCGAAGGATGATCGCTGTTCGATCAGAGTTCGATTGGATTCCAGCCAGGATTTCAGATCGCGGGTTAGAGGATCCAAGTCGAAAATCAAGGACAGTTCCGCGTGCTCTGTGAGAGCTTCCGTCAGGTCATGCGGGTTATGACAGACAATTGAACTGTCGGATTGATCTTCGATCAATGCCATCGTTTTAGCCCAGATCGCATCGGGACTGAAAATGATAGCTGCTTCTCCCAAATGCTTTTGGGGAGCAGAACTTTCGAAATCGAAGCGGGCAACTTCTTCGAGTGACGCAGTGACCGGCAAGGCTGGTCGTTGATCGGACAGGACTTCAATTTCTCGCTGTAAACGCTGTAAATAAGCCCATTCCGGCACCATCCAGGCGACAGGCCATTGCTGACGAGTTCTCCGCTCGGCTGCACAAAGAGGCCCAAGAACAACCAGAAAACGCGCGAGCGGACAACGATCGGGCAGTTGGTTGATCGTCGACCGGTTGTACTGATCGCAACGAGTTTGCGAGATCAAAATGAGCTGTGGATAACTAGATTCATGAACGGTGGCTAGAAAATCATCCAACTGAGGATAGGAGGTTATCTCCAATTGCTGGGGAAAATTTGCGAGGGCAGATTCCAGTAAATGCGAATCCGCAGCAATCGTCGAGAGCCGAAGGGCGGTCTCCGTCTCCATATTATGCAACGAGGAAATTTTCAGCATGAAATCATTCGTGAGGAGCCAAATTGAGCGTGCCGTCACGGCTAGTATAACAAATGGAAAGTAGGTTGGGTTAGCGAAGCGTAACCCAACAAAGCGTATTTTGCGGAACGAAAGTTGGGTTCCGCGTTCCGCTAACCCAACCTGCAAAAGTGCTTGTATTTCAGCATAATCCTCTTGTTTTAAGGCGCTATCCAAGTATTTCCGAAAAAACGTGCGATTTGTCAACTTTCCCTCACGTATGAATTGCAACGATCTCTGCAACCCCAAAATTGCAATTTCGACAGGTTTTGGACATGTGTAGAAAGTGCAAAGAAAATATAAGTCTTTTTATATCAATAGGATATGGCTGAATCGTATTTTTCTGGAATATGTTTGGCACGGGGAGTGCATTAAACCCTTTCAGTCCTGACGGACGAAACGGTTGTGACGACGAGGTAAGGGATAGCAACGAGCTATCAGTCACTGGGGGTGAGAGCCCGGAATGAATGACACCTGCCACTGAGTTCAACCGCTAAGTAAGAGACGAGAGATGAACCTCTGATTGCGGACGTGAGACACCCGCTCTCAGCACAACATTCGAAAGGAGACGAGAGATGTTAAACAAGTTCAAGAAAAACTGGAAAAAATGGGAACCATCACTGCGACTGATGACACTGTCAACCATGCTGGCTTTCGGGTCACTGGTTTCAACAGGCTTCGGTCAGGAACAGAAAGCTCAGAACTTCGCGGCTGACCTCAGCCCGAAAGCTGTGCAGTCGCGAATCAGCTACCGCACAAATGACTCCAAACTGCGTCAGTTCCTGAGCAGTACGAACGATACACAACTGCGAACCTTATTCATGGAAGTGTCCAACTTGATTGATCAACGTCATGTTGATCCTAATACTTATCAGGATCGAACAAAGCATGCACTGAATCATGTGGCTGCTGCTTTGGAAAATCCAGAGTTTCTGAAAGCGAACAATGTGAAAGCCACTCCAGAAACTTTGCAACGGGCTCAGGCAGAATTGCGACGAATGGCTGATGCCGTCAACGCAAAGAATGCCAATGAAGCTGCTCAGGCGATGAGTTGGAGCATGTTCCAGTTGGCTGGCGGAGTTGGAATCAGCCCGGCTGCTATGGGAATGGAATTTATTCAGGGAAACATCGATTCACTCGATAAATACTCAGCTTTCAACCCGAACGTTCAGGTTTCTGCTCCACGAGCTGACCTGAAATCACGGGAAGAACTGGTCGGAATTGGTGTCGAAATGAAACAACATGAAAAGGGAGCCGTTGTTGTGCGACCTGTTCAGGGAAGCCCAGCAGAAAAAGCGGGAGTTCAACGAGGAGATATCATCAGCAGCATCAACGGAACTGCGACAGAAAACAAATCACTGCAGGACATCGCGAACATGATGTCTGGCCAGTCTGGAACACCGGTTCTGTTGCAAGTCCTGCGAAATGAAAATTTTGAGTTGATTCATGTGACACGAGGCAAGTTAGTTCTGGAATCTGTTTCAGAAGCCCGAATCATCGACGAAGCCAACGGCACTGCTTACATCCGAATTGATCAGTTCGCTGACGAAACGGCTAAGCAGTTGGATAAAGCTTTGTGGAACCTTCACAATAAAGGAATGAAGAGTCTGGTTCTGGACTTGCGTGGAAACCCTGGTGGACTGTTAAACGTATGCGTTGAAATGTGTGACAAGTTTTTGCCAGAAGGAACGATTGTTTCCACACGAGGCCGAAACTACTCAGACAACACGAAACAGTCTGCAAACTTCGCGAAAACCTGGAAAGTGCCAATGGTTGTGCTTGTCGACGAAAACTCTGCTTCAGCCAGCGAAATCTTCGCAGCTGCCATGCAGGACAACGGACGAGCTCTGATTGTCGGACGAACCAGCTACGGTAAGGGATCTGTTCAAACTCACTTGCCACTGCGAACTGTTTCTGGAAACCTGAAACTGACTACTGCCAAGTTTTACTCACCAAACGGACGCGAAATGGCCGGCTCAGGAGTGACTCCAGACGTTGTGATCGAAAAGAACGATCGAATCACTTCGACTGACAACGACATCGCCAAAGCTCTGGAAATGATCGACAACGGCCAGGCTCAGAACATCGTGAATCAGATGAACAAGAAACGATTGCCAACCAGCTAATGAGCGTTGCTCACTAACATCTTGATCGACAACCTGGCAATCACGCGACCGGCGACCTGAACTTCAGGCCGCCGGTTTTTTTGTGTTTGTGCCTGAATCTGTTGAATGAATACTGGGTGTGTCGTGTCATCATAGAATATTGCTGGGATCGATATGTAATGGATAATTTGATGACTGCGAAAATGTTTACAGGTATACAGGGAAGAGATTTCCGATCAGAGATACTGCCTGAATAGTGCGCGGAGTGTGCCTCATGCTTATTCAGTAAAGACAATCAGGTACGGGGGAGTGTCTGACTGAACTTGAGAAAAAAAGCCAATCTATACTCAAAATGTCAATATAATGTTCATTTCGGTATAAATACTTAGTTTGGGAGGAGAGTCGAACTTCCTTGGCATAAGATGTGCCTTGTGCTTAAATCACTGATTTACAGATTTATTCTTTCTAGATGTTCAGGAGTTCGTAATGCAGTTTCCCAAGGTCGCTTCTCTGAAAACTCTCTCGTACAGCCGACGTGCGTTCACTCTTATTGAGTTGCTAGTAGTGATCGCAATTATAGCAATACTTGTGGCTTTGTTGCTGCCAGCTGTTCAGCAGGCTCGGGAAGCCGCTCGCAGGTCTTCCTGTAAGAATAATCTTAAACAGTTGGCACTGGCGATGCACAATTATCACGACACACATTCTGTGTTTCCGTATGGCTGGCAGGCTGAAGTCGCAGGTTCAAGACATCGTCGCCAATGCTTTTTCCATTGTATGTTGCCATTTATTGAAGAGGGAAATCTATCGGACCTGTATCAGGCTGACACGACTGAATATGTCCACCAGATTCCAAAATCATTAGCGGGGATTCCTGTCAGTGTTTACATGTGTCCCTCTGATCCGGCAGGTCCTGCAGTAGGTGGTGGCGGGACTGATAATGGGTTCCAGGGGAATTACGTTGTATGTGCGGGAGGTGATGTTAATACAAGTACCGATCCAAATGGAATCCCTCAAACAGTCGTTGCCAAGCCTACCACGGGGATGTTTTATACAGGCTCGAACACTAAATTTCGGAGTGTTACCGATGGGACGACCAACACCATTATGATGGGCGAAGGAATTATCCGTGGGGCCACTGGTGCGAGTTGGGGAGGACTGGGTGGTTACTGGGGTGGAGCCCCCCACGGATCATATGCATTCTCAACAGCTGAAACTCCCAATACATCTGTTCCTGACCGTGTTTATTCCTGCAAGAGTACAACGTTCCCGAATTCACCTTGCGAAAATGGAAATGCCGGTGGGTTGCCAGGTCGTTATAACTTCGCCAGAAGTTATCACAAAGGGGGAGCTCAGTTTGCTCTGGCAGATGGTTCCATTCGATTCATTTCTGAGAACATCGACCGTTTAACCTTTCGCTATCTTGGACAAATGAAGGATGGTCAGGTTCTTGGTGAGTTTTAATGAATTTGACTGGCTCCCACAGTCTTCTGCAGATGCATTCTTTGCTGGAAACGGAATAGAGGAAATGAAAAATTCGAGGTCTCGATTTACGCTTGCTGCTATGTTTGTTCTGTCATTTCTGGTTGGATGCAGTGCGTCTAATGGGCCAGATTTAATCTCGACAAACGGTGAGGTGAAATGGCAGAACGAGCCACTCAAGGAAGGACGCATTACATTTCGAATGCTTGATGCAGGAGGTAATGTCTTCAGTGCCCCTATTGAGGAGGGTTACTTTAAGATTGAGTCTCTTCCCGGAAAAATGAAAGTGGAAATTATTGCCTCTCGACTGATTCCTGGTAAGTTTGATAACAGCAATGGAACACCGGAACCTGTCGGGGAGATGTATATTCCTGCCCGGTATAACTCTCGCAGCGAACTTACTTATGTCGTCGAAAGGGGAGCTGATTCTCCAGTTTTTGAACTTTCGACAGATGAGAAAAAAATCTAGAGCATATTTAATAATTATCTGCAGTGTCCAGCAGGAGCAAACCCAGCGTTTTAGGGTCATTTGATGCTCATGCGACTGCAGAAACCATTTGAAAATGGTCTAATCAGTCGATATTTAAAAAGCAGCGACTCTTATTGGGTCGCTGCTTTTTTTCTTTGGAGACTTTCAGTTATTCAACTATCGCTTCGGCTTCGATTTCAACGAGATGATCCTTATTGATCAATCGGCTGACTTCGACAATCACAGTCGCAGGGCGGATCTCGCCAAAATATTTTCCGTGAGCCAGAGCGATCGCTTCCCAGTCATCGATATTGGTGACATACATCCGGGTCCGAATGACATCTTCCAGTGTCACACCTGCATCGGTCAGAGCGCCTTGAATTTTCTTCAGGATGTACTCGGCTTGCACAGCTGGTTCGCCAACTCCGACGACGTTGCCGTTTTCGTCGGTTGCAGTTGTTCCAGAAACGTGCACGTGCTTGCCGATCCGGATCGCTCGCGAGTAACCAATTTTGCCTTCCCAGGCGGAACCGCTTGAAATCAATTGTTTTGACATTTGGGACCTCTTGCTAAAAATTGTTACGATAAAGGGACTCAAGGATGGCTGGGGGCGTAGCGAAGCCCCCAGAGATGTCGACCATCTGGGGGCTCACTTCGTTCGACCCCAGCCACCCATGTCTATAATTATTATTGAAACGCTTTATATCGGCCTTGACTGTTGTTGTCGAATAATCAAGGCTCAAAAGTTATCTCAACCAACTGCGTTTGATTCCGCACAATGTTTGCAGCATCATTCGGCTGACGATTGGAACGGATGGCAACATCGGCAGTACACAGTTGCGACCGAAAGCCAGCGAGGAATATCCCGATTGAAAAAAAGGAGCCAGGAAGCTGGTCACTTTCTGATAGTAACGCAGCTTGGCTTTTCTCTGAGAAGTGTAGAGTTGGCAAGCGGCTTCGAAATGAGTTGATTGTTCCAAAGCATCCGTAAAACAGGCGGCATCTTCCAGTGCGAGATTGACTCCCTGTCCGAGATGCGGACTTGAAGGATGGGCGGCATCACCCAGAAATATACATCGATCTGTGTGCCAGCGATCCATACGGAAGTGGCGGTAAGTTGTAAAAATCAGCGACTCAAAGGATTCAATGTTCTGCAGGATTTCCTCAGCCTCCGGGCATAAAGAAATGACTTCGTCTTTCCATTGATTGAACGAGCCTGCGATTAAATTCTGATATTCGTTCGCAGGCAATCCCCAGAAAAAACTGGCCTGACCTTCGCCGATCGGGAGTAATCCGACAAGTCGCTGTGTGCCATCAACGACTTGATAGAGGCGATCCTGAATCGATTCGAGTGGGCCAGTCATCCAGAGAGCCGCGTAATCATATTCGTAACCGTGAAAACGAATACCGGATGCTTCACGGAGACGGGAGCGAGAACCATCAGCGGCGATCACAAAATCATATGGTTCGCTCAATTCCGATTCACGAATCTGGAATTGAGCGTCCTTTGCGTTTTGTTCCAATCCTGTGACTGGACTATTGGTCCGAATGGTCACATTTCGGTTTTTGCAGAGAGTGAGCAGTCGATCAAACAGTAATCCACGATGAACACCCAAGCCATAATATTCTGGATCCAGTCGAGCATATTTGAGCCGCACGAGCTGGCGGCCTGATTTGAGACGGGCGTCGAGACCATCCAGTCGAGCCGAGTAGGCTTCGATTTCCTCGAAGAGTCCAAGTCGTTTCAGGATTTGCTGTCCGCTCGGCTGCAGCAGGATTCCCGCTCCGATTGGATGACATTCCGGAGCCTGCTCGAAAATCGTGACTTCGTGCCCAAACTCGGCGAGCATTGCCGCGACCGCAGTTCCTGTGATGCCGCAGCCGGCGATGCCGATTTTCATTGAATGTGACTCTATTTAAGCAAGATAAGATGACATAAGTGAGTGATGTCATACTTAATTACGGGGTCTTGCGTAAAGCATCACGATGTAAGTTCGTCCAGAATTCCCATCGTAAGTGATGGAAACGCCACATTGGTTCGCCAGTTTTGCCAGCAGGTTTTGATTGTGACTGGGGGAATTGATCCACTGTTGGAGGATCGCTTCTGCCAGTTGATCATCGGTCATTTGATTATCACCAATGCGCCAGGCAATGTTTTCCGCGACAAAATACCAGCGATAACCTGCCTGTTCGACTCGATCGGATGGATTCGTATTACCTGCCTGATGGCTGAAATTATTGGTTTGGATCATGACTGCAGCATGATTTCCTGCAGCCTGGTTCAATTTGCTGTCAGAGGAGAGCAAATTTAACTTATTCGATTTACGATATTGATTCGTTTTATCAATGAGCAATTTTTCTACGTCAGACATCTTGGCAGGTATCTCAGGAACTTTCTCGGATCTGGCTATATCGGGGATGAAATATAATGTGGTCAGGATAATTGCAAACCAAATACGAGAGCTGTTCATTTACCACCTGCGAGCGAGTCAGTTGGGATCAGTAATAAGTTAGTTAACGCGATGCAAATTTTATTTGTTGGAATAGACTATCAGTTCATCGAGAGTACGTACATAAATATGATCCTTGTCGATAGCCAGATGAGCCCAACTGGGGGAGTCTGAAACATGAAGCTGATTGATCAATTCAAATTCGTTCGGATTGACATTAATCAATAATAAATCTCCGCGTTCATCAAGAGCGAGAATGCGATTGCCATCAGTCAGCAGACTCCAGTACTTACCAAATGGGGTTGTTGTCCATTTAGTTTCTCCCGTTTCGGAATTGATGCAGGTGAATCGCTGGTTTCTGAGATGCAGGTAGATGTCTCCATTGATAACAACAGGGGAGGACATATAACCTTGAGCCTTATTCGTCCAAAGTTCTGCGACTGAAAAGGTTCCCTCGGCTAGTTTCTGAATTTCGTACATCAGGGACGAACCACCATACGTGCTCGTGAAGATTTTATTTCCCAGAATTGTTGGAGTGAGGATATTCATGTCTCGAAACGCCGGGACTTCTGTCTGCCAGTAAGGTGAGCCATCTGAGAGGTTGAGTCCCGCCAGTTCCTTGCGCGTTTGGACGACCAGTTGCCGCTGGCCATGAATGGTCGCGATGACAGGGGAACTGAATGCTGATCCAAATGCTTCGCTCGACTTGAGCACACGCCATTCGACTTTCCCAGTTTGTGCATTTAAGCGACAGACACTATTCGCAGCCTGAATATAAAGAGCATCGCCATCGACTAACGGTGAAGAGACAAATCCGAAAGGGGGATTGCCAGTCTTAAATTCGTTTGCCAGATCGGCTTTCCAAAGGATCGAACCATCATTGGCATCCAGACAAACTACCAGATCCTGCATGCCTGCGACGTACAGTTTTCTATCGGCAAATGCTGGAGTGGCTCGAATCCAGTCTCCATTGGCTTTGGCGATAAAAAAGACACTCATTGCACCAGGCCAACTGGTTTTCCAAAGTTCTTTTCCCGTTTTCTGATCGAAAGCTCGGACGACCTCATCTTTTTCATCAACGGTCTCAGTGGTAAAAACTTTCCCCTCTGCAATCACCGGCCCCGAATAGCTGGGAGCAAGGGGAATCGACCACACGATCGTATTATCAGTCTCAGAGAGCGTTTCTGGTAAGGGAATGGAGTCGACTTGACCATCCCGCTCCGGACCCCGCCATTGAGGCCAGGTAGGCTCTGCGTAAGACGATTTTATTGAAACTATGAGGCTCATGAATACGATTGGGAAAATGATGAGTATTCGTTCCATCTGCTTTGTTCTTTCGTTTTCGGTGAATTTATTCGGAGGGCTATCGTGATGGAAACTAAGCGACCATCTTTACATCATTGTCCTCTGATGCCGTTTTCGCAATCGAAAAGGTTTCAAAATGATCTCTGCTAGCTTTCGGAAATGAGGGGAACGATCTACAATGCTTGTTTGGTAAATTTCGACTGGACATACGCTGCCTCTGGTTTCAGATTTGTAAAGACAGCTCCAGTCGTACTCATAGAGACATGAAGTCGGTGGAACCGACGTGACTGGTGATGGTGTGGGAAAACGGAAGGCAACTCAATCGACCGAAGCGATCGAAGAACAGACGCTTCAAACTGGAAAGCGGGTTTGGGGGCGTCTGCAACGGCAGCAGCCCTCGATGTTCGATCGTCGCTGGCTTGATAATCGAATCATGAACTGGGCGATGGCAGATGAATCGGTCAAGGTACAGTTGTTCCGATTTGTCGATGTCCTGCCGATGCTGCGGAATCATGAAACGCTCAATCGGCATCTGCATGAATACTTCGAAGATGTTCAGCAGCATCTCCCCTGGGCCGCCCGTATGGCGCTGCATGTGACCGATGGGAATCGGATTCTGGGGCGAGCTCTGGCGATTAATGCCCGCAGCAATGCCCGTCGGATGGCGGAGCGTTTCATTGCAGGCAGCAATGCCGATGAGATTATTCAATCGGTGATGAAAATTCGAGATGCCGGTTTTGCGACCACACTCGATCGTCTCGGTGAAGCGGTGTTGAGTCATCAGGAAGCTGAGGCGTATCAGCAATCGTATCTGGATTTGATCGAGAAACTCGCACCGCGACTGGAAACATTGCGGGAAGCCTCGCAGATTGATTCGAATCATCTCGGACCTATTCCGCGTGCCAATGTCTCCCTCAAACTGTCTGCACTGGATGGCGATTTCAATCCGATTGATCCGGCTGGAACGACAAAGCGAGTGCTCAAACGACTGCGACCAATTCTGCAGGCAGCGATTGAGCATGATGTGTTCGTCAATGTCGACATGGAACAATACGACTACAAAGATTTGACCTATCAGATCTTCAAAACGGCTCTTATGGAACCAGAATTTGCCGGATATCCGCATGTGGGGATTGTCTGTCAGGCGTATCTCAAAGAGGCTGAAGAAGATTTGCAGTCGCTGCTGGAATGGACAAAACAGCGTGGTACACCGATAACCGTTCGGCTCGTCAAAGGGGCTTACTGGGATTACGAAACCGTGATTGCCGGTTTAAGAAACTGGCCGGTTCCGGTTTTTGAACAGAAAGCAGAAACCGATGCAAATTTTGAATCGCTGACTGAGTTTCTCTTTGAAAATTACGATTGGCTTTCTCCAGCAATTGGCAGCCATAACCTGCGAAGCGTTTCCCATGCGTTGGCGGTTGCGAAAGAATTGTCTGTGCCCAAGGATGCTTTTGAAATCCAGATGCTGTACGGCATGGGCCAGGAAGAAGCTCAGGCCTTTTCCGAAATGGGGTATCGCGTTCGCGTGTATGCTCCGTTTGGAGAATTGATCCCCGGGATGGCTTACCTTGTTCGCCGTCTGCTTGAAAATACATCGAACGATTCGTTTCTCCGTCAAAGTTATCAGGAAGAACGCTCGATTGAGGAATTGATGATGAGCCCCCAGAAAATGATTGATAAAACAAAATCTACTCCCGCTCCTGTATTGCCGTTCATGAATGAGCCACTGACTGATTTTGGTCAGACCGAAAATCAGGAAGCGATGCAGGCGGCATTAAAATCGGTTCGCGAAGAATGCGGCTTGGAATATCCGATTGTGATCAGCGGAAAAGCCTACGAAACACGGCAAATGCTGAATTCACGGTGTCCGTTTGATCGGGAAATTATCGTTGGTCGAGTCTCTTCTGCGACTCCCGAACTGGCCAATGACGCGATCGATGCGGCTCGTCGAACCTTTTCGACCTGGTCGGCCATTGATGCCGATCATCGAGCCGAGTATGTCGAACTGATTGCTCGCGGATTGCAGGAACGACGAATCGAACTGGCGTCGTGGATTATCTATGAATCCGGGAAACCGTGGATCGATGCCGACGCCGATGTTGCAGAGGCGATTGATTTCTGTCGCTATTATGCGGAAAGCATGCGGCAGATGGATCATTCTCTTGAAGCGGATTTGCCAGGTGAAGAGAACGAGTATTTTTATCGTCCACGTGGGGTTGCAGTCATTATTTCTCCCTGGAATTTTCCACTCGCAATTCTGACAGGCATGACGGCAGCAGCCATCGTGACAGGAAATACTGTTGTGATGAAACCAGCAGAGCAATCCCCAGTCATCGCTGCCAAGTTGATGGAAATCATTCGCGCGACAGGAATTCCCGATGGCGTGGTCAATTATTTGCCAGGCATTGGCGAAGAGATCGGGCCAGAATTAGTCAGCAGTCCCGATGTCGATGTTGTTGCCTTTACGGGGTCGCGTGAAGTGGGGCTGGAGATCAATCAGAAAGCAGCAGAATCGACCCCCGCTCATAACAGTGTGAAACGTGTGATTGCCGAAATGGGTGGCAAGAATGCGATCATTGTCGATGACGATGCCGACCTCGATGAAGCGGTTCATGGGGTCGTTGCAAGCGCCTTCGGCTACTCAGGTCAAAAATGTTCTGCCTGTTCACGGGTTATTGTTCTGCAGTCGGTCTATGAAGAGTTTTGTACTCGTCTCAAAGCCGCAGTAGAAACTTTGCAGATTGGCCCTTCCGATAATCCCGGTACGAAAGTTGGTCCGGTCATCGATAAAGCTGCTCAGGAGCAGATCGAACATTATTTGGAATTAGGACGGGAAGAAGCGGAGTTACTTGTTGGAATTGAAGTTCCCGGCAAGTTGAAAAAGCAGGGCTGTTATGTGGGTCCGCATGTCTTTACGAATGTCACGTCAAGTGATCGCCTCGCCCGGGAAGAAATTTTTGGTCCGGTCCTGGTAGTTATTAAAGCGAAAGACTTTAGCGAAGCGATCAAGTTCGCTAACGATACCGACTTCGCCCTGACAGGTGGTGTTTACAGTCGCAGTCCCGTTAATTTGAAACGGGCACGCACAGAATTTCGCGTTGGCAATCTGTATTTGAATCGTCCGTGCACAGGAGCCTTGGTGTTCCGTCAGCCGTTCGGAGGATTCCGCATGTCGGGTATCGGCACGAAAGCGGGTGGCCCGGATTACCTGCATGAATTCCTGATCCCGATCAACATCACAGAGAACACACTCCGCCGAGGTTTTGCTCCAGAAGAGCAAACCAGCAAATAATAATTGCTATTCGAAATTATTCTACTTGTTCTTAAGGGGTAACTTGGGAACAAGTTTATACTCTTATTTTCAATTGAACGTCGTCCCCTCGCTGACGCTTCGGGTTAAGATGCTTCATGAAACAGGCTGAATGACTTAAGCGGTTTTCTGGACTTTGGTGGATTCCGGATAAACGATGCGGCCATGGTGCATGCTGATGAGTGACTTGATGAGAGATTCTTCAATTTGATGAATTTCGCTCAGTTTGAGTGAGCATTCGTCGAATTGTCCATCGAGCAAGCGCTTCATCGTCAATTGATGGACGAGGGTGCGAATTCGGGCGGGCGTCGGTTCGCTCAGTGTGCGACTGGCCGATTCGACACAGTCGGCCAGCATCAGAATCCCCGCTTCTTTTGTTTGAGGTTTCGGACCGGGATATCGAAACGCAGATTCTTCGACATCCTGCTTGCGATCGGGTTCTTCATCCGCCTTTTTGTTGGCCGCATGAAAGAAGTACTCAACCAGAGTTGTGCCGTGATGCTGTTCGATGAAATCAATCAGAACCTGCGGTAAATGATACTCTTCGGCCAACTCAACCCCATCTTTGACATGGCCGATAATGATGAGCGTACTCATTGCCGGTGCAAGCGTGTCGTGCCTGTTGACTGCTCCGGAAGGGCGATTTTCAATGAAGTATTCGGCTTTTGGAATTTTCCCAATGTCGTGGAAATAAGCTCCCACGCGAACGAGAAGGCCATCTGCTCCAATTTCTTTGGCTGCGGCTTCGCCAATTGTGGCTAATGCAATGGAGTGGTTATAAGTCCCCGGAGCACGGCGGACAAGTTCCTGTAAGAGGGGATGAGACGGGTCGCTCATTTCCAGCAGACTAATTCCGGTGACAACTCCAAAGGTCGATTCAATAAAAGGCATACTCCCCGCCAGAATGAACCCAGCCAGCACGCACCAGCCCGCGTATTTGAGGCAAAGTTGCAAGAGTAGGGGATCAAACCAGTAATAAAGTGAGTCGGACGGATACAGCAAAATCTCCATACCCCAGGCAACAACAAAAGTGAGCAGTCCAGAAAGAAACCCTGCTTTGATGATTGTGGACCGGGATTGAACGCGTTGCAGACTCGTAATCGCGATGGTTGCCGCAGAAAGCATGACTGTGAATTGAGCGAAATTAATTCGCGTTGCCATCGCAATCAACAGGCTAATAAGAAATGCAGTCGCGACTGCAAGTCGCTGATTGTAGGCTACTGCAATAATCATAGATGTGGCGACAACAATAGCGACTTCACCACGAACCGGATCGAAAGAAGTTAATCTTCCAATCAGCACTGCAAGTGCGATCACAGAGAGCAATACCGAAAGTCGTGCCCAACTGTTGATCAATCCGCTTTCGAATCGAAATAAGTACCAAGAGGCAATCACTAACAATATCGACACCATGAGAAACACAATTGCCGCTCGAGCCAATCGTGTCTCGAAGGTAAAAAGTTCCAGGGATGCTTCGTATTCTGCGATGAGAATGTTAAGCAGATTGCGATCGACGATTCCATCGGGAGGAAGAAATTCGTCCCCTTCGTTGATCAAATCGTAAACCGGTTCCACCTGTTTCCCTGCCCAGCGACGAGCCAGTTGCGTGTTGGCCTGATCGTATTCGAGGGTGTGCCGAACCTGATTGCGCATCCATTGTTCGAGTGGTTGCCGAATTGTTTCCAAGCGTGGAAAATCGGACCAGCGATGACCAAGAAATCCTGCATCGTTCAACAGGTCACTCAGTGCGACATCGGTAATACTGACAGCGATCCAGAGTTCAGTATCTTCAAGGGGATTTGGTCGGGGCAGTTCGACGTTGGCATCCACAATCGCTAATGGAGAATCAAGGCCGAGATCTCTTCGCGTAAGATCCCTGGCATCGATAATTCCTGTTTTATAGAGAGGTTGAATCAGCCGAGTGAACTCATCGATAATACTGGAAATATGGGTGTCCGATTGCCGGGCATCGAGCGGAGTGATGGCTTGCTTCAATTGCTCGAACCGAAAACGAACATCCGTACTGACATCGATCGCACCTCCCTGTGTCGGATTCGTGAGATCAATTTTCGGGATTGAGGGGCCTTCGATCAATCCGAATGCCTGTTGAACTTCCAGGCTTAAGTCGGTTAACGTCTTGGCTTCGGCAATCGCTCCTAAGGCTGCTTTGAGTTGATCGGGAGCAAGTTTTAAAGTGCTGGAATCGTTGCGGAAAATCAGGGGAACGAGCCGTTCCCGTTCTTTGGCTATGCGAGACGTTTCAAAATTGTTCACAACCTTGAAAGTCATACGAGCGGATAAGCCGTTAGGAAATCGATCGCCGACGCGGTAAGTGAACGGGTAAATCCACCCCTGAATTGCCACGACGATTGCAATGACGCCGAGGAATCCTATCAGTTGTTGAACCAGACGGCCTCGTTGATATCGCAATGAGAAAAACTGCGACAACGATTGCGTGCCGGCTCGATGAGGAGTTTTCCGTGCGACACGAGATCGCTTGTGTGATGAAAATATTTTCATGGCCTACCGGATGATGACCGTATGCTTCTTATGATTTTGTCACTGAACCAGAATCATCCCTGAAAATCCTGTTTCCAGGAAGTTCGTTCAGAGAAATGTGAATGCAAAATCATAACAAGTAACGGCTGGAATATCTGCTAAACTGCATTTTTTACGGCGATTGGATTCCCTGACCGGCTGGTGTGATTTTCATTTCCTCTGACCGTGAAGCCTCTACTTATTATGGGTCAGGCTGTCATAAGCATCAACAATTTCGCGGACGAGCCGATGGCGAACGATATCGCGACCGTCGAGTTTGACATTTGAAATTCCCGTAATTCGTCCCAGGCGACGCATGGCATCGGAAAGTCCACTCTGTACATTGGCTGGCAAATCGTTTTGTGTTTCATCACCAGTCACTACAATCTTTGACTCTGTTCCCATGCGGGTCAAAAACATTTTCATCTGAGTGATCGTTGTGTTCTGGGCCTCGTCGAGAATCATGAACGTATCGTTGAGTGTTCGCCCGCGCATAAATGCCAGGGGAACAATTTCAATCACATCATGTTCGATGTATTTTTGGACTGTGTCGAAATCGAGCATGTCTCGAAGTGCATCGAGCAGCGGTCGCAGGAACGGATTCACTTTGGCCAGCATATCTCCGGGCAAAAAACCGAGCCGTTCTCCGGCCTCGACAGCTGGTCGTACAAGGACGATTTTCCGCACCCGTTCCGATCGCAATGCCTCGAGGGCCATCGCCACCGCCAGATAGGTTTTCCCGGAACCTGCTGGTCCACTGCAAAAGACCAGATCATTCTCGGCAATCGCGTGCATATAACGAGCCTGACCACTGGTTTTTGCCGTGATCTTGCCCGCCACCTGTTTGCGAGGAATGAGGCGTTCCGATTTTGAATCCTGCGAATTGATTTCAACAGGCTCATCTAAAACTATTGACGGTTCCAGTAGACGAGTCACTTCCTTAGTGGTAATTTCCTGACGATTTTTTACTTTGTCACACAATGTCTGGAGAACATCTTTTGCTTTACTGACATCAGTCGCATTTTCGCCAGTGATGCGAATCTGATCTTCAACAGACACGACATTCACGGGGATCGACTTTAATAATGCTCGCAGGTGAGTATCCTGAGGTCCGAAGACTTGTCGAATTCTCTCAATCGAGGCCGTAATTGTCACCAGATTTTCTGAGGTATCTATAGTTGCCACGCAGACCTTTCTCATTCGAGATCTTATAGAGGAAACAGAAATTGTTTGAATATCTTTCATAAATTGTTTCACGCATTCAATTTTATTCAAGTCGACAGTCCGCGAAAGTTTGAAAACTTGCTCTCTATGCGGATTTTGAGGGAATCAAACTTCAGACTGTTGATATGTTCGCTGAAGAACAGGTCGCGTTCAAGCTTTTGAGAAGATTTGCCGATTTTGACGATAGCGCCGGTTATTTTTGAAATCTGGCATTTTTTGTGACTGAAGCATTTCCAGGTCAGTTTATCAACATGCAGGGATATCCTGATTCAATTTCAGGCCACTGCTCATGACTGACTGACCTGAAAATGTTTGAGTTTTCACCACACATGCCATCATGAAGATGGTTCAACTCAGGGTGTCTTACCAGACACGCTCGTGACAGGGATGTTCGGCGAATGTACGAAACACATTTTCAATTGCAGGATCGTCCTTTTTCGGCTGCCCCGGATTCGCGTTTTGTGTTCTACTCCAAAGCCTTCAGCCATGCCATAAAATCACTCGAACTGACCGCTCGTCAGGGAGTGGGAATTGGCATGCTGACTGGAGCAGCTGGCATTGGGAAAACCCTGCTTTGTAACACACTGGCAGAAACTCTGGCAGATGACCCGCTCCCGGTTTTGCTGCTCAATGCCAGTTTCCCGACACGAAGTTCATTGCTGCAGGCAATTTTATTTGAGCTTCGCCGTCCTTATCGCAAAATGACCGAGCAGGAATTGCGGCTCGAACTCGTCGCCCACGGACGAGATTTGTGTATGTATCGAACTGGCGTCGTTCTGATTGTCGATGAAGCACATTTGCTGGGCGAGCATGTGCTGGAGGAACTTCGTTCGCTGACCAATTTTATTCACCGATCACGACCAATCTTTCGCGTCATTCTGAGCGGTCAGCCCGTCCTGGAAGATCTTTTGACACGCCGCAGTCTGGAAGCGATTAATCACAAGCTGGAGGCACACGTCTGCCTGGATAGCCTGACAAAACAGGAGTCACTCGAATATCTGATAACACGTATGAAGCAGTGTGGTGGCGAACTTCTGAATATTTTTGAGGAAGCTGCTCTTGAAACGGCAATTTTTGCTGCGGATGGAAGCCCGCGTTGTTTGAATCAATTGTGTGATCATGCCTGTTCTCTGGCGTTTCATTCAAACAGCTCTGTGGTCACTGACCAGATTGTGCGTTCCGCTCTTTCCGATCTGCAAAAGCTGCCACTGCACTGGAATATCCCACCGCTTGCGGAAACAGTATCAGAGGGGACTCATGCGGAAAGCGAACTCCATTCGGAGACAATCGAATGGGGTTCAGAGGAAGAGATTTCGCAGGAAAATGATGTCGAGATGATTGAAGGTCCGGCAGAGCATCTTGAAGAAGAGACATTCTTTGACGATGAAGCCTGTTCGTTCGAAATCGGAGCCGCACCCGTTGAGAGTCAAGTCGAGCCTGCTATTTCAATGGAAATTGAAAGACAGGTCGAAGATAACGATTTCGAGGATGTTGAAACCGTAGAAACGGTGGCCGAAGTTGAAACGACACTTGAGTCAGAGTCAGAACTGGAAAACAGTATTCTGGAAGCAGTAGAAGAACCGGAATTAACGATGGAAGAAACTTCCATGGAATCTGAATCAGATGATGATTTTAATTCCGCGTTTGATGAGATCGACAACGAACTCTCCCTACTGGAACTGGAGTTGTCACGGGAACTCTATGAAAAAATTGAGGAAGAACCGCTTTCCGAAAAGACCGCGCTGATTCCGGAGCCGGAGATGGCAGACCCCAGTGAAGAAGGTGAACATTCAGCAGATGACCGATTTGCACAGATTGAACACAATGAGAACTTAGCAGGCGATTCGGTTGGAATTGCCGCTGAGGAAGTCTCTGCTGATGAACTTGATGAGCAGGTGATTGAAGCGGAAGCAATCCTTGATCGCTACGCTGCGATGGACGCACGCCGCCTCGGACAACTCGATGAACTCGAATCGCTTCTGCGAGCAGAGCAGGGCTCATGTGAAGAAGAAGACCTGGAATCCCGCATCGGGCAGTCCGTGCTCAATATGTGCACCGAACTCAGTTCAGAACTCGGCTATCACGATGAAGACTACGTCCCTCATCCCGGCGATGTCTTTGGAGAACCAATCGATTCAAAAACCGCTCGACACGATATCGTCGAGCCAGATTATGATATGGAATAAAGCGAATTTTCCACAATTGTTATCAGAAGTTTCGACCATACAAGCACGAATCGCAAGCGAGTGTTTTCTTCGTAACTTTAACAAACACTTGCGCTTCGCGCTTGTCAATAAATTACAAGTGGTGAGTAATCAGAAGCAGTAATTTGCAATCAATCGGATTCCGGTTCTGCCCACACTTGGACATTCTCTTCGTCCAGTATTTCGACGTGCACGACATGCGGATGACAACAGACGGGGCAATCTTCCACATACTGCTGCGAATGCCCGGCTGTGATATCGATTGGGATCACGATCTCTTCGCCACAGGAATCACACACATAACTGGCTTCATTCATCATGCTGGAAATGCCTGATCTTCAAAGGCTATGCATAGCTTATGCAGCATAATAACCAGATTCTTCGTAAATCGTCTCTTCGCTGATGTTTTCATCCACACGGCGGGGAATACGAATTCGGAATGTGCTGCCCATGCCGGGGCCATCGCTGGAAACTTCAATCGATCCGTTGTGGTCTTCAACAATTCGATGAGTGATCGACAACCCCAACCCGGTCCCGCCGCCACCTTTGCGTTGGGTGAAGAAGGGATCGAAGAGTTGCTCCTGCGTTTCGGGCGTCATACCACAGCCATTGTCGCGGAATATCAGATTCACCTGCGCCCGAATCGGCATCAGTTCGATTTCAAGTTTCCCCCCTGGATCCATCGATTCGAGCGCATTGGAAACCATATTGAGAACGACCTGCTTCATCTCGCTGGAGTTGACTTCCGCATAGACCGGATCAACAGTAATAACTTTAACAATCCGGTCTCGAAACTTACTCAGGTGAGAGACCATGCTCACAACGTCGTTCGTTAATTCGGTCAGATTGGTTTGTGCTCGTGTGACTTCCTGGCCGCGGGCAAAACTGAGTAACTTTTCGGTGATCTCCTGACAGCGAAACGCTTCCGTTTGAATCATGCCGAGATATTTTGTGAACACTTCCCGGTCTGCTTCCGGACATCCCTCCAGGACCGTTACAGCCTGCATTTCGAGGGAATCGGCAATTGTCGAGATGACGTGCAGTGGATTATTGATTTCGTGTGCGACACCGGAGGCGAGAAACCCCACTCCAGCCAGACGCTCGGAACGAATCAGCGCTTTAGTTTTTTCGTTGACCTTACGATCGAGATCCTGATTAATCTCATGAAATTGAGCAGTCACCTGATTGAATACATCGGCAAGATCGTTCATCTCATCGCCAGTCTTTTTCAACTCGGCTCGATACTGAAAATCGCCATTGGCAACTCTCTTAGCCGCTTTGTGTAAGACCTGAATCGGCTCGAAGATCCAGTGATTACTCCATCCAACCACCCCCAGAAACAGGAGAAAGGCCAGAATAAATGAGATGACAACAATGGTGAGGCAGGCCTGTAGATTTCGCTCAGCCTCGGCCAGTCGAGGCAGAAAGACCTCAAAAGGATCGGGTACGGAATTGACGAACTTATGCAGCGCATTGAGTTGCTGTAAAAAGTTGCCAACCTGCTGCTGACGCTGTTTCGGATCGATCAATAACCCTGCCATCTGCTGCTCTTCGAGAAAGGTAACTGTATCAACAACTCGTGTACGGAGAAGAGAATAATCGTCAGCCTGAATTGAAGAATTGGGGGGGAGATTATCAAGACATTGGAGAAATTCCCGGATCTCCTCTTTGGATCGTCTTAACGCCATTCCGAATTGCTGATGTTGAAAGGCTGCGAAATTTTCCGGATCGTAATTTCCGTTTTCCGGGGGATGGTGCAGCAGTGGTTCGAAGAGAATATCGATCGCGACAATCAAATCGGCTTTGCGTGGCGCATCCTTGATGCTGAACTCAAGGTCAGTCACCACATGACGATACGAAACCAGGCCGACTATCGATGCGATAGCCATGATGAGCAATGTAAAGAATACTAAGGCAAACTGTACAAACAGCTTACGTCGAATAGAGCATGTTAGAAACACATCGTCCCTCCCTGTCCAGATGCGTTGAACCCGACGACAATTTAGCAAGTTCAGCGGAATTCGCAAAGGAGAAATTCATCAGTTGATGAATACGAGCAAAAATCAGGAAACGATGTAATGTCCAGATCAATCAAGAATCTTTTGCGATATCTTTCGAAGCGATCAAGCCTGGAACTCGAAAGGGCAACTTTTCAGGGAGCGTCAAGCCGGCAGAGAGCAGAATCTTCCAGCCATCGGTTGCTGCCCAGTCGGTGATGATGACATCCTCCCTGCGATAGATCAGCGTGTAACCTGAGGGAGGAAACAAACCGAGCGGGATGTAGACGCAATACAGCTCATCTCCGGTCTCAATATCCTGCGAACGTGACATCAAGTAACCAGCTGCCCGTGCGCGTTCGTGAGGAAAAGGGACGAGTACGACTTTGTCGATTTTCTTCAGTCCATCCGGTCCCTGATAGGCATACAGAACATCCATGATCGCAATATAGATTGTTGAGACGCCCGGCACATTGGAAAACAGCCAGTTGAGCCAACTTCTTAGACGGGTTTGAAAGAGATATCCTGCGAGATATAAAATCCCGAGAACTGCGAACAGAGATATAAACGGAGTGACAATCCACAAGCCTAGTAAATAGTCTTCTTCGAAATTGGCGGGAATGAGAAATAATGTGACTGGAGCGATTATCCATCGGTGGACAATTAAAAAGATTTGATACACCACCGCGATAGTAATTACAGCTGGTAATACAAATAAAACACCTCCCACGAACCGGCGAAACATCCGCTGACGCACTGTTAATACAGGTGGTTCTACTGTTGTCTGGCTTACTGTTTCTGACATAGGAACTTTCTATTCGGCTATCTGTTTGTCCTACCCGAGTTAATCTGTGTCAATCTGTGATTCAAAAGAAGAAATACATCTACGGCTCAAGGTTTTGCAAAGCAATTACTTCGGCATTTTCGGTTGCTGCATTTCGGCGAGGTGTTCTCTGAGCGTCAAATCAATCTCTCTGTTATTTTCTCCCAGCCAGCCTTTGCGGTAAAAGTAATAGACCAAAGAGAACGCCGTTCCGGTCATGAGGATCCAGACGGCAGGATACCCCCATTTGGTATGCAGTTCAGGCATGTATTCAAAGTTCATGCCGTAGATTCCGGCAATGAATGTCAGGGGAATGAAAATACTGGCCATGATGGTAAGAACTTTCATTTTGTCATTCGTGTGATTGGCCATCGACGACATATACAGATTCAGCAGATTGACCGACATTTCCCTCAGGGTTTCCGCAACCTCATTCGCCTGAAGTGCATGGTCGTAAGTATCTTCCAGATGAGCCAGTGCATTCACACCCAGCAGATTCTGCTTATTGCGAATGAGAGTCGTCATCACTTCTTTCTGAGGCTTGATTGCACGATGCAGGCGGACGATTTCATTTCTCGATTCCACCAGATACCGCAATAGTGCAGACGTCGGTCGAGTCAGTGCGTAATGCTCGAGCAATTGCATACGATCTGCCAGATGTTCGAGCACTGGGAAATAGGCATCGATGATGGTATCGAGCAACGTATAAACGAGAAAATCAGCAGTTCCATTACGCAAGGGGCCTCGGCCATTTTTCAGGCGATCCCGAATCGGAGCGAAGACATCGCCTTCGGCTTCCTGAAAGGTGACGATGATATTTTTATAGCGATAGATACTGACCTGTTCGACAAACAGCCCGGCTCGATCGAAAGGCCGGACCATCCGTGTAACTATCAAAAGTCGATTGTCACTGGCATGAACGTGACTTCGCTGGGGAACGTTCACCATATCTTCGAGCATAAGTTCTGGAATTTGCGCCATCTCAGCGATTCGACGAATTTCTTCAGCCGTTCCCAATCCTTGCACGTCAATCCAGACCAGATGCTTTTCATCGAGAATAAGGTTTGCCAGATTTTCCGGATTTCGCAGGTGCTCTTCTGGTGCGTAACAGATGACGTTGACCTGAGTCTCAGCCGCTTCTTCAGAGAAGACCAGCACCCCAGGTCGCGATCCCACATCAGGCCTGTGAAATCGCAGCCTCTTGGAATTGGAGATAATTTTTTTACGAAGCTCTGCGAGTCGGCTCACGAATCATTCTCCTGGAACAGTAGATTGCGTATTTGATCTGTTTCTGGCTGCATGATTAAAGAATGTCTTTATGGTCGTCAATCACAGCTCCTCAGCTGAATCAATGCTCAAAAGGAACATCTAACGACTGATGCGGCAAGGGGTCGACGACACTGACATTGGTCGAAAGTTGCTCCGAAGTGCGGCCATGCAGGGCATCGGCTGGCAATTTTTTGACGAGTTTTTCGAGTTCTTTGTGCTTTTCGTCAATGTAGCCGAGATGGCAAATGGGATCTCCTGGAGCGATGCAAGGGAGTGTTGTCATTCCTAAAACGATGGCATCGTGGGGAGCAATGATGAAATTATTTTCCACTCCTGTGATGCTTGTATTGGTTGCCAGTGGACTTCCTGTACGAACCAGATCGCCCGGTGAAACATGAAAGCGGAGAAACCCGCCGCGCGAGGCTCGAACCCACTTTGATTTATTGATCACGATTTCAAACGGAGGTTGTGCACGTTGTCCATCGACCATGCCCAGTTCGGTCAGTACGGAAACGATTCCGTTAATCGAGTATTCGACAACGGCAGGCTCGACTTTCCAGACTTCGCCCGCTTCAAGCACGATTGTCGGACACCCCGCAAGAGTCGCTTCTCTTCGGAATGAACCATCGGGGCCAACGTTATCAAGGATTATCTCACAGCCGAATGCTTCGGCAATGCGTTTGACTTCAGGATGCGATAAATCACCTCGAATGCAGGGGAAATTAGTTCTACGAACAGCTGCCGTGTGGAGGTCGATGCCGTAATCAGAACGACCAACGATTTCATCATAGACAATTTTTGCCATCCGCGCAGCCAGACTGCCATCACTTTGTCCAGGAAAACAGCGGTTCAAATCTCGACGGTCCGGGAGATATCGGGAATGGCGATCAAAGCCGAGAATGTTAATGACGGGAACAAGAATCAAAGTCCCTTTTAACAGACAGAGTTGATTCTCTGTAATCAGTGCACGGATTGAACCTGTTCCATTGATTTCATCACCATGCAATGCGGCAGAAACAAAAACCGTCGGGCCATCTTCCTTACCTCGCTGCACGACGACTGGAATCGGTACTGTGAGTTGACTGTAACTTTCCGTGACAGCTAACGAAACAGAAGCCGTTTGCTCCGGTTCAATCACAACATCTCCCCAGACATGGGGAGACCGCTTCTCAGGACGAGGTCTCTTACGAGATTTCATAGATAGTATCCAGACGCAATAATCCGCTCGAGCTTATCGACCTGCGGGTCAATCTCCCTGATGCATTTCTGATTCCGGGAGCTTCTTAACTTTCGGTCGACGTGCCTTGCGCGTTTTTTCAGGAATCAGATCGCGCATGCCATCAAGTTTTCCAAAGCATAATAGACGATCTCCCGGTTCGAGAACACGAGAAGATTTCGGGTTCGGTATAATAGATGTGCCTCGGTTCAATGTCAGTACGTTGATATCCCGTTCCCGTAATCCTGATTCCACAATGGTTCTTCCGACATAATCGGAACCTTCGGGAATGGAAAGTTCGGCAACACCATATCCACGACTGACAGTGAGTCGTTGACGGACATCCAATTCCGGAAAGTTCACCTGAGCGGCGATGTAATCGACAATCGCTCCTGCGATATCGAGCCCGGTTGCTCCTTCAATTCCTTCCAGTCCTGGCGAGGAGTTGACCTCCATAATTTGAGGGCCATCTTTCCCTTCGAGCATGTCCACTCCAGCGACTCGCAAGCCCATAATCTGAGCAGCGCGAACGGCTGTCTCTCGATAGTTGTCATCCAGATCGACAGACTCGGTTCGTCCACCCCGGTGGACATTGCTGCGGAATTCTGTCCCCTGAGCAATTCGACGCATTGCTCCAACGACCTGATCGCCAACAACAAACGCCCGGATATCCCGCCCCTTGCTCTCTTTGACAAACTTCTGAACCAGTACATTTTGCCGTGCACTGTGCAGGGTTTCAATAATTGCCTCAGCAACCTTAGCCGTTTCGGCCAGTATGACTCCCACTCCCTGTGTTCCCTCAAGCAGCTTGATGATGACCGGTTCTCCACCAATCCGCTCAATCGCGGGAATGACATCGGTCTTATCTCTAACAAAGGTCGTTTCGGGAATTCCCAATTGATGCCGGCTGAGAATCTGCAGGCTGCGAAGTTTGTCCCGGGAATTGGCAATACCGTTGGACGAATTCGCGCAGAAAACATCCATCTGCTCAAACTGACGGACGACCGCTGTCCCAAAGAAGGTGAGTGAATGGCCAATCCGAGGCAGTACCGCATCGTAAGGAGTTAGCTGCTTGCCCCGAAAAAACAGATCGGGATCACCCTGAGCGACATCGATCCCAAATCGCAATGTGTTCAGTACTTTGACTTTATGACCACGATAAATAGCAGCTTCCCGTAAGCGACGCGTGCTGTAACATTTCATATTGCAGGAAAGAATTCCTAATTTCATGACCATTTGTCTTTCAAGGTCTCTAATGCGATTGGCCTGCTTTCTCTTGATTTGGATTCAGGCTCAATCGACAAAAAAATATAAATATTCGAGTGATTGATATCTCTATAGTAACCGATTTCAAGGTTTGTGCGAGACCTCAAAAGAAATGACTGTGAACAAATCCTAAGCAGCAAATTCCAAATTGGGCTTGCGATCGAGGCGGGAAATCTGATAAATCGCTCATCCTCTGTGTTAAGAAATACCGATAATTACGAATGGTGCCCTGTGGACAAACAGGACACAACCTGACAAATCAAAAACTGCTTGCCTACAGAATTGACATCAGTGCTTATTTAGAAGACGACTCAATCGTCATCAAATTTACAACAAACTGAATACAAACTGAAATACTCTGCGAGTGATGGATAATTTTTAAGATGTCTCACTTGCGACATGCATACAGCAGAATTGACATAACTCCTTAGAGTTATGTGAGAAAGAAGAGTGGCCATAATTTGCCAGCATTAAGCTCGGCAGATTCCGGTTCGGGTTCTTTCCCGAGTTTCTACCGCACAGCAGGTGCGGCAAGATGCTCATCAATCTGCTGATTACTCAGGCATGGCTTTTGCATTGCACCTCGATATTACGACCTGCCATGTTTGTCGGATTTCTGTTTATGGAGAAAGTGAATCCTCAACAGGGTTTTCTTCGTGTCCAGAATCCTACTAAACCTTAGGCACGATGCCACGGGAAATGATTTCCTGGACTTTCTCACGAGGAGAAGGAGATGCAGCGACTTCGCAATATGATGGCGAATCGTCGGTTGCGAGCAGTTAATCTGCTGACGACTGATAATCTCGGATTATCCTGCTTGAGGCCCGCGATTCAATCGCGAGTTTCGCTCAGACTCCAGTCCCACTTGATGGGCTTGGTCTGTTTGATGACCGCTCTGACTGCTGGAAAACTTTCCTCGGCGGAGGATTCTCCTTTCTATGCAGCCGGTGAAGTTGATTTCAGGCGTCAACGTGTCATCAACCAGACACTTCTGCGCGATCCGCATCTGGCGACATTGCTTTCTCGATTTTCTGCATTGATTGAAGAGCGAAAATTAGTTGAAGCTGTATCCATCTATCAGCAATTGATCGATGAGCCAGACGATTCCTTTGTATGGGACAAAGAAGATCGCATCGAAACAGTGCGACAGTTAGCCAACAAAATCTTTGAAGAACATACTGAACTCTGGTCAGTGTATGATCAACTTTATGGAGCAACTGCCAGTCAGCTGCTGTTGAATGAAGATGCAGATACCTGCCGGAAAGTTGCCACGAAATACTTTCAGACCACCGCTGGCCGAGAGGCGATGCTGCACATCGTCCGTTCAACGTGGGATCGTGGACGATTTGAAGAATCGCTGGCTGCAACTCAGAAACTCATGAACTCTGTACGACATCGGGAACATCTCGATCAACCATTCTTAGCACGAGCACAACTGCTGGTCGAGTTGAATGAAGTCGGGATTGGAGAGGCGACACAGATAAACACGATCGCAAAGATTCCCACGAATTTCAATGAGTGGACTCAGGAGTTATCGAGCTATCGGAAGTCGGTTTTGCTGGATTCGCCGCAGTGGACTCATGCGCGTCAGTTGGAAACGGAGACGGCAGTTGAGCATACTCCACCGATGCTTTCACCGGAATGGCAAATTCCTTATTCCGTGTTTGCAATTAACGATGATGCCGAACAAGAAAATGCGTCAACAATTCGCCAATCACTTGAGCAGTGGTCGCTTCAGCGCAACGAACAACTGCATCCGGAAATCACTTCACTGTTTGCTGTCTGTGCAAACGACACGCTGGTGTATCGCGACTTGGACCGGCTTGTCGCATATCCGTTGAATTCAATGACGCATGCCAGTAACAAACGGCCATTATGGCAATATAAATCATTAAGTTCATTAACCAAAGTGTTGCAGGATCAGGTGGACCCCTATACGGGCATTACGACAAACCATCCTGGGCTCGAACGATTACATCTCGATAATTCGATCACGAGCAGTCTGACAACAAACGGACAGCTTGTGTATTTTGTTGACGAAATTCAACGAACTCAGGACCCAGCTTTACGACAAACAACTTCGGTGAGTCTGGTCTCCGAATCTTCAGAGCAATCTGCGCCAGAGGAAGATCGTGACAATCAGGTTCTGACAAATCGACTGGCTGCCATTGCTCTGATTCCTGACCCGAAATCCACCGAACATCGTTCAAAAGCGAATGACGCCCAATTAGCATGGTCAATCAATTCCGATGGTTGGGAGTGTGTCGCTCAGAAGAGTTCCTCGCGTCAGCCTCACCGACTTGCAGGTCATTTCTTTTTCGGACCACCGACTCTCTCCGGTGACACAGCATATGTTGTCAGTGAAAAGGACAGCTATCATTCCGTGTCTGCTCTGAATGCCGAGACGGGGCAACTGAAGTGGACTCAACCGATCAGTTATGTCGATCGACCACTCGAACGCGATGTCATCCGGGCGAATCAGGCCTTGTCGATCGTTTGTGCACAGGGAAAATTACTTTGCGATAACGGAAATGGCCAGTTAGTCGCATTGGATGCCCGATTGGGAACACTCCAATGGACATACTGCTATGCAGATACCGATAGTCGTCAGGCATCGGGCCGCTGGACGTATTCCCAATCGACTCGTCATTCTCATGCCGGTGTTTTTAATATTCCTGTTGTCTGCAAGGATGCTGTTCTGATTATGCCGGAACGCTCAGGATACATTCGCTGTTGCGATTTGAAAACGGGTGAACTCCGCTGGTCCATACCGCGAGCTGCTGCTGAATATATTGCAGGAGTTCGTTACTCCGATGAGGCCAGTTCTCACTCGAATCGCTCAAATGCTCTGCTGGCTGTGGGAGATCATCACTGCCGTGCGATTGATGCCCAGAGTGGAGCCACTTTATGGGAAACGCGAACAGGCGTGGTTTGCGGGCATGGGCTGCAGGTCGATAATCTGTATCTACTCCCTGTAACCGATGAGCGTCCTGTCCTTTCCACCTCGAATGCGCAGAGAGTTCCACAAGAACCATGGAACGAATCTTCTGGCCAGATTCTGGCAATCAATCTCCAGAGTGGTGAAGTGACTGGCTATGACATGCGTGAAGCGTATGGGGCTCAATTGTCCCAAAAATCTTCAAAGGCCGATTCTGAAACTCAGGCAGCACGTCACATGTTTCCTCTGGGAAATCTGATTGCATACAACGATCATATTATGTCGATTGGGGTCGATAAGATTGTCTCTTTTCGTCAAGCCGGTTCAGTCATTGATGAGTTATCCACCCTGGTCGATACGGCAGATCTGAGCGAAGCACAACTGCAGGAACTGGCTCAGGCGGAAATTATTATGGGACAGACCGACCTGGCTGGTCAACACCTGCGACATGCATTGCAGATGGTTGAACATAATTCTGATGTCCGCGAAGTCTCGCTCAACTTGTACCGTGAACTGCTTTATCAGCAGTTGCAGCAACATCAGAAATATGGTCAATCTCAGGAGAGTCTGGCCGTACTTGATCAGATTGAAGAATTGATTGAGACAGACGAACACCAGGCACGCTTTCTGGTCAAGGAAATTGAACATCTGGTTGTGATGCAGGATACGCAGGAACTATGGCGAGCCACGGACCGGTTTGCCAAAATGGGAATGCACATCGCGATACCTGCTCATGGGCAGCCGGGGCATGTGCGAACTTCAACGAGTTGGATTCCCGGTATCTACAGTCAGCTTCTCGGCGAACTTTCTCATGAGCAGCGTCAGGAAATGATTCTGGGAATTCGCAATCAGCGCTTCTCAAAAATGCATGAAATGAAAACAGCTCAACTGGAAACATTTCTGGATCTTTTCTCAGAGGGTGATCAGTCCAGTACTTTTGCAGTCAACTTCGATTCCTGTAACGGAGAAGAGCAGAATCTTGATAATAATGATCATCTTGATCTGTGTCGATTACGAGACCAGATTGCCTGCGAACTGGTCGAGCGTTTTGCACGGGATTGCGAATATCAGAATGTTGAATTGATCTTACTGCGAATGCAGAAGTCATGTCTTGTAGAAACTCGACACTACGCTTTGAAAGGCTTGATCGCATTATATGCCAAGCTCGATTGTCATAAACTAGCCGCAGAGTCGCTCGTTAAGCTCTCCGCTTCGCTTGAGCAGAAAAATTTGAATCAGGAATTTAACTGGCAGCCTCAGGAGTTTGAACTTCGTAAGCAGCCGAGCCATTTTCTGAATTACCTGCCTCATCCCGAGTTGACCGACGATCATCAGGCCTTGCGCTTTGCTGATGATGTCAAGTTTCTGGTCCATTTCGATCGAATGCATCCCACCTGGAAAGCTTATCAATATCAAAATGGAAGCATTGAACCTGTTCGTCAGGTGAATTTACAGAAGGCTCCCTCGTCACTGCTTTCGGACGGCGATCCGTTTTCCAAAAAAAGAATGCTCCATGAAAATCATGAACAAGGCTGGATCCTCGCACAACGAATCGAAAAATCACAGTCCACTCCCAAAGAGCAATCGGAAGAGAAGGGCGAACTCAATCTCTCACGATTTGAAACTTCAGAAGAACCCATTTCTGTCGAGGAGCAACATCTGCAGTTCCTGAACCGGAGTCACGGTTCGGTTCGATGCGAATTCATTCTGCCGGGTACCCGTATTGGTCTGGCAAACAGCACGATGAAACAGGTGGGGCATCTCGTTCCTGTTGTGGCGAATGGTCGCATTTACGGAGTTTCGCTGTTAAGCGGCAAGCCGATCTGGGAGCGGGGAGTCGGTGTTCATTGTCCCGTTCAAGCCAGTACCAATATCGAATTCACCCGGAATTCAGAAAATATTCTGAAAGTTGTCGATCATAACCACTGTTCTCAGCGGAACAGCCGTGTGGAAATTGGTCCAGTCGGAGATGGATTCTGCCTGATTCAAACCACACGGGCTATTACCTGTATTGATCCTGCCAACGGAAGATTGTTGTGGAAGCGAACCGATTTGAATCCTCAGGGAGGACTTTGGACCGATCGGAATTCCGGCTTGATTGGCGATGAGAATGTCACGATGTATTTTCATCCCGACCAGAACACTTACTCTTTACTTTCGACGAAGACTGGTCGGTTGTTGAAAACAACACAGCTTGAGCAGGAACCATTTCATGTTCAAAGAACCCGCCAGTCATTCGGTCGAAACATTCTGTATCTGGCTGTTTCTTCTGAATCTCCCCATGAACGCTATTTGCGACTGTGGGATCCCAAGAACAATCGGCTGCTACTCAATCAACAATTTACGTCGAACGATTTGTATCACACCTCTGATACGGAAATCACAATCTTGACGGAATCAAAACGCCTATTCGTTTACAATCCGGCATCCGAACGGATGGTGGTCGATTTGATTTTGGATGCCGAGGTCGAAAAAGCAAATTACCTGCGTGTCGTCAAGCAAGGTCATCGTTATCTGGTCAATCTCTATCAGACCCAGCGAATTGAAGAACCGGAAGGCTACACGAGTCGCTTTACCGATGCTCCCTGGAAAATGACGCACATCAATGGACCGTTGCTATCCATCAATAGCCGTTCGAATCAACTGGAGTGGTCAAGAACATTTCCTCATCGCACTATTATTGAAGAAGAAGGCGAAGACCTGCCCTTCATTGTGATGGCTGCGACCCATCAGCAGCGACCAGGGGATCAGAGTCGCTCGCTACTCCTGGAGATTCTCGATCCTGCAACCGGGAATACTCTCGAATCACAGAATAATCTGGATGTCGATCGGCTGTTATTGCTCAACCATGATCGTCAGCAACAGAAAGTCGTCTTATCGAGCGAGCATTCTGATCTGATCATCGATTACAACAAAGACCACCTCTCAGATGCCAGACGCTTTCTGTCCACTCGCTTGTTAACAGCAGAGATTGGTCGCGGTGATTATTAAATCAAAATAGAATCTCACTTTTCGATCCTATTGTTTTGTATAAAGACTACAGTGGGTAATTGATTCTGGCGATCGATTCCAATGTCACGACTATTACTGTCGAAATTTCCGGACTCATGCCTCGCACGTCTGTTTTTTCCTGATACACTCAAGCCATTGAGTATGAAAAGCAGAGAGCTTTGGCGAAGACGAATTCAGCCAACCGGAATTTCGATGTATGCACGATCATGGTCCTCACCAATTTCATTACGACCGCGCGTTTCGCTGGGGCGTTATTTTTAATGTCGTCTATGTTCTGGTTGAAGCCGGTTACGGACTCAAAGTCGGTTCACTGGCATTGCTTTCCGATGCCGGTCATAACCTGAGTGATGTATTCGGACTGTTGCTCGCCTGGAGTGGTCATGCTCTCTCTAAAATTCCAGCAAATCCCAAACGGACCTACGGCTATCAAGGTGCCACGATTTTAGCTGCTCTGTTCAACGCTCTCATTCTCCTGATGGCTACGGGCGGAATCGTGTGGGAAGCGATCAGTCGACTGCAAACCCCGGCCACTCCAGACAGCATGACTGTGATTGTCGTAGCAGGTATTGGAGTGGTTGTGAATGTCGCGACCGCTCTTCTGTTCATGAAAGGACATGACGACCTGAATGTTCGTGGAGCCTTCTTACATATGGCCGCTGATGCGGGAGTATCGGTTGGCGTCGTGATTGGCGGAGTGGTGATTATGTTCACTGGGTGGAGTATGATCGATCCCATCTTAAGTCTGATCATCGCGGCTTTTATATTCTGGGGCACTTGGGGATTATTGACCGAATCCATCAATTTGGCGATGCAGGCTGTGCCTAAGCAAATTGATAGCCAGGAAGTCGCCAAATTCCTTTCGACTACAGATGGTGTAACTGGTATTCACGATTTGCACATCTGGGCAATGAGCACAACAGAAATTGCCTTGACGGCTCATCTGGTTCGACCCGAGCATCATCAGGAAGACGAATTCCTCCACAATTTGGGCCACGAACTCGAATCCAAATTCGGTATTCATCATACCACGATCCAAATTGAACATTCTCACAATAATGAAGCCTGCTCGCAGCACAACAGTTGCAACACCTACTCGAAAGATCCATCAATGGAATAATTGTCTGGCCAGTATGAATATTCTGATGGCCTGGCAATGCTCAAAGTGACTCGAAATCTTTCGAATCCCGCCTTCTGCAAAACTTCGAGTGTTTTTAATCGTCTCTTCATCAATGATCTCGAAGATCACAGATATGATAGCGTACAGGAACAATACCTGAGGCTTACATTCTGCCGAGGCAGACACCTTCAAAAAGTAATGGATGAGTGCATGCCATCATAAGTGGTCGAGTAAAATGCTCACAAGTGCTCGATTCCTTAACACTCGGTCTTTAGCGATCACACGGAAATATTTATGTCGACTCAATCTGGAATTATTCAAGCGCCCTCGGCTTCCGGTATCCGAGAACTCGGGCATTTTTCCGTTTACGCTTATGGAGATAATATTCCTTTTGACCCGGCTCGCGTGGGACTGTTTACGGGTTTCCTTTCCATTGCAGGATTAATAACTGGGTTAGTATTTGGACTGATTCGGCCTTTTTTCTGGGTTGTGATTTTATTTCCCTGTCTGATCGGCATCATCCATGGTCTTGCTGGTCGAAAGCTGGTTCGACAAATCGTTGTCAGACATCTGGCTGGATTGTCGATTGCCTGTCTGGTGAGCGCGACTCTTTCACTCACTTTGACCCATTACATCACCTACCTTTTTGCTCAGCAGAAGATTGTTACTGACATGGGGATTTCAGGAAAATTTTACCAAAAAATCTCTCATGACTATGATGTTCATCTGGCGAATAAAGATAAATCGACTCAGGTGAATGAGGCAATGCGTTTTTTTGAGGCCAATCCAGATTTACTCACTCGTGCTCGTGTTCAATCGTTTCCCGATTATCTCAACTATCTTGTCAATCACGGAATGAACGTAGGATTCTCTGCGGATATGCCTCTTGTGAAGTTGGGGGCAATGGGAACAGGGATTTATCTGATTCTCGAAATCTTGCTGGCTGCAATCTTGCCCTTGATCATCTTCCGCTCTGAAATCAATCACCCATTTTGTAACTGGTGCGGATCCTGGAAAACGAAACAGACCTTTGGACCTTTTACCAATAGAGAAGAAGTTCTAAAGGTCCTCGAAAATGGAGAACTGAAGATCTTTGAATATGTCGAAGTCGCTGGGCCCAATGATATATTTGTCTCTTTTCACACCTGCCCACGGTGTCAGAATAAATCTCCTGTGGATGTCACAATTCATCCGGTTGACCCGCGTACAAAAGAGGCATCGACGGGCATCGTCTCCCGTATGACCTATCCCGAAAAAGCGTACACATCTTTGCATCTGGCCTGCTGTGTGACCCAAACATCAAGCGAGAGTGGAATCCAGAGAATTCTTGTACAAAAGCAAAAATAGTTCTTCCTGCGAGCGGATGGATTCTGAAGCCTGCTGGCGTAACGATCAGGTGATTTCTCATCTGGAAAACAACCAACTCAGGGTTGATTTGTGTGGTACGCTTACGATTTTTCAATGATTTGATAATCTACTGAAAAGTCGACAGTTCCTCAGGTACGGTTATGAGATGCCCCCATCAGAAAACTATTCCATTGAAGTTATCAATGAACAATCGATTCACAAAATTGATCCTAATGATCTTTTGAATGTCGTCCAGCAGATTCTGGAATATGAGCAGGTTTCAGCAGCTGAAATCAGCATCGTACTAATGGACAATGCCGTAATTCATCAATGGAATCGGGAGACGCTCAATCACGATTTTCCCACGGATGTGATTACATTCGCTTTGAACGATCCCCCGTATTCCGATTCAAATCCATGCCTGGAAGGGGAGTTATTGGTTTCGGTCGAGATTGCTGCTCAACTCGCTGGTGATGTCGGTTGGTCAATCGATGATGAATGCACGCTCTACATCTTGCATGGCATTCTCCACTTACTCGGCTACGATGATCTGAATGAGTCCGATCAGATCATCATGCGAAAAAAAGAACATGAAGTTCTGACACATTTGGGTATGCATCCGGGAAGTAAGGATGATCGTTGGAACTCACTGTAGGTCAGACTATGTCTGACTGAATCGTCTGAACATTGCTTACTTTCGCGAATCAATAAATTTCTGCATCGCACGAAGAGTTTCCGGACTGACATGATGTTCGATCCCCTCGCTATCAGTAATAGCGGTGGCATCGCTGACACCGAGTGCCAAAAGGAACTCGTGAACCAGTTGATGTCGTTCTTGAGAAGCCTTAGCCAGTCGTGTCCCCTCCGGTGTTAGCTCGATCGGAGCATATGGTTCAGTCGTAACGTAACCATCCCGTTGTAGCCGCCCAACCGTACGATTCACCGTCACATGGCTGACCTGAAACTTCTGCGATAAATCAACCGCCCGACAAACACCTGTCTCAGCAATAATTTCAGAAATTGCTTCCACATAGTCTTCAGTTAATTCGGTTGCATGATCGGAACGTGTCCGCTTGTGCTGATTTTGTTTTGTCGTTGCCAAGTCATCATCCTGCTCAGGAATTCGCGTGATATGCCCGACAGTTTATGCATCATGTGACGGGATTTCAAGATGAGCACTCTGTGAATTGTTTGCGAAGGTGTCTGATCGTCCTTGACATAAATGTAGCACAGGCTAATATAGCAGGACAGTAAAATGTAGCATGTGCTACAAAGTGTTTTCAGTCTTTCCAAATCTCAAAGGTAAGAATATGAGAAGAAATGGATTCACCTTAATTGAATTATTAGTCGTGATCGCGATCATCGCTTTATTAGTTGCATTGCTTTTACCAGCCGTTCAGCAGGCTCGGGAAGCCGCTCGTCGCAGTCAGTGCAAAAATAATTTGAAACAGATCACGCTGGCTCTGCATAACTATCATGATGCCCACTCCAGTTTCCCGGCTGGTTATTTCTCCTACGGCACAAATAATGGGTCTGGGCCGGTCTGGGCACACATTGATGCAAACACCTGGGATGCTGCTCCCGGCTGGGGCTGGGGAGCAGTGTTGCTTCCCTATCTCGAACAGACAGCAATCGCCGATAGAATTGATTCCCGCCTTCCGATCTGGCATCCCCAGCATGCAGGAGCTATCGCTGCTAAGTTGCCGGTTTTTCTTTGTCCCTCTTCTTCAGGTGGTGACGACGCATTCACCGTTCAGGATTCAGCAGCGAATCCATTATTGATTGGAGGCAATCAAATTCGCCTCGGCCGCTCTCACTATGTCGCCAGTCATGGGCAGGAATCGTGCTGGGGGGAATGTGGATCTGCTCCAGCCAATGTTGTCTTCTCCGATATTTACACCTTTACCACAAAAACCGTCACTGTGGATGGCGATGTCTCAAAGGTCGCCGATGGTCCATTTTATCGGAACTCCCATACAAAATTTCGCGATGCTACCGATGGATTGTCCAATACAATCTTTCTGGGGGAACATTCTTCAAAACTGAGCGAGAAAACCTGGGTCGGTGTCGTGCCTGGGGCATTTACGCATCCCCGTTTTTCTTCTCCAGAAAATAGTCCCGATGCCGCAGCCACTTTGACTCTCGTCCACATTGGACCTTCAGGTGGAGAACTCGATATCACTGGTTTTCCAATCATCCACCCCGTTAATTTTCCAACGTACCATGTCGGACAAATGTATGCAGAACATCCCGGTGGAGGTCACATTGCATTGGGAGATGGTTCCGTTCGATTTGTCTCAGAGAATGTCGACCTGATTACCTTTGCAGAACTGGCCAGCCTCGGTGAAGGCGAAGTTGTGGGAGAGTATTAATGCAATCAAAAAAGTATTTCACATCGATAATGATTTTCAGCTTTTTCCTGATGTATTCATTGTCTGGCTGTGGCTACGCAAAAGTCGGCCCCAAAGCGTATAAATGCAGCATGGCTTTGTATTCGGTTTGCAATCGACATGATGAAAACCGATTAGAAGAAGTTGCAGAATTAGTCGAGACATCTCTCAATAATAATGAACTAACACCGACTGAAGCTGGTTATCTCAATTCAATAATTGATAAAGCACGCAAGGGCGAGTGGGAGCAGGCGACTTCTGATGCTCGATCATTAATGAAGGACCAAGTGGAATGAGGGAGTCCATCAAATAAAAAAAGATCCCAGATTCAAACCTGGGATCTTGATGCGTTGGCCCGCACTGAATATTAAATCACTCTGGTTACGGTTTCTTCTTCATCGTTTCCTGAGCCTGCTTCCCGAGCATCGTTTCAGAAAATCCTCGCAAATCAGTCCAGAAGGTTCCTTCACCAGCGAAGATCAGATTGAGCTCGATATCTTCCGGCAAGCCGCTCGCAAACACCCACATATTATAGGATTCGCCACTTCCGAACGCATCAACGGCCAGTTTGAATTTGTCGGCCTTAGCTTCTTCGAGCAGCTGCACCGTTTTTGCAGAGGCTTCTCCCAGCATGACAGTTGCTTTCGCTTCGAGTAACGAGATTTCCCGATCGATTCCAGCCACCATTCGCTGAGTTTCCGCGACAGTTTCCTGAGCCGTCTTTTCACCTTCAGCCATCGCCTTGGCAACCATCTTCTCAGTTTCGACTTGAACAGTCGCGGCTTCGAGTTCGACTTTCTGCTCAGCTTCCCGCAGGTTCGCTTCTGTCTTGGCAGTCGCCTGTTCCTGAACCCGGGTTAATGTCAGTTCATCTGCAACAAATGCTTGTTGAATCGGCAGCCGCACTTCCTGAGGAATATAGATATGTCTGACCAATCCATAGGAAAGCGTAATGTCCTTTTCGAGTAACACCGCTTCAAATTCATCGGAAGTGGTCGCCTGGAATTCCTGGCGGGAATCTCCAACCAGCAAATCGACTGCTCCATATTTGGAACCAATATTTCGGCAAATCGATTCAATCTGCGGTGCCACCACTTTGGCTTCAACTGCTTGAATGTTCCCAAACTTTCGAATCACATTGGGAGCCTGGGCGGGTGTAATTCCCCAAATTGCGGTGAAGTCCATTGTAATTGGAAAACCATCATTTGAGGGGAAAGTAATCCCGCTGTCATCGTTCGCAATCATCGGCTCGCCGGAGATATCGTACATCTCCATGCCGGAGCTATCTTTCTGCAGATTCGCGACAATCGTTTTTTCATGGAATCCAATTTCGACGATGTCAATCTGCTGTTCTTTCTCATTGACTGGATAGATGCCGGGAGGAAGCACAGCGCTTTGAATTCCCTTTTGAGCACCGGTCGCAGGATTGCTGGCCAAATTAGTGACAACGCCGACATAGCCGGTTGGTATCTCGACCCAACCGGCATATTTAGTTTGTAATCCATCTGTGATGGTCGATGTCGTAATCTTCTTGAATTCGTAAGCATAATCGTTGACGCGATATCGACCGGGACCAAACACTTTTCTCAGAACCCCTTTAAATTCGGTTTCGCCCAACTCGCCATCCACCAGAAACTCACCCTGAGGAAGAGACTTGCCAATTTTGGAGGTCGCAATTCCAATTTCACCCGGCTCGATCACAATGTCCTGTACGAGTTCCCGTTCCCAGTAAAACGGCGATTTGAATTGCCGTCCCGGCCCCAGCATTTCCTGAAGCACACCCTTCTCGAGGATGTTTCCGTTCTCATCCAGTTTTGCAAAACCGGTTTTCGATTCCGGTGTGTTATAGCCGGGCAACAATGGAAGTGGAGGTCCTTTGTAGCGTAGTCGCAAACTGTAACCTTCCGGAACATAAATCCGGTTGACACCCCATTCCAGAAAGGTCCAGGCTCCCAGAACAAGTATGATCGCAATCAGCGTGACGACAATCGCCGAGCGACCATTGATCATTGATGACGATGTTGAAGTATTACTCATGAAATTTCTCGTTTATTTTCAGTTGATAGAGATGTTTAAGAAATCCGCATTAAACAGAGAAAATTAAGGTGCCGGGTTCCCAGCCAAAGGCGCGGGTGTTGATGTTGGTGCTGGAGCCGGAGTTGAAGCTGGTTTTGCGAAGGATTCGAAAATTTTCATGATCGGACTGTTTTCTGTATTCGCCATAATGCGTCGATAAGAAGGGGCGATTTTCTGATTCAACACATAGCGAGCATATGCATCACCATCTCCACTGAAGGCCTCGACCGCTCGTTTCCATCCCGCGGCATCGGCTTCGTTGTTAAATCGGACCACATCCGCTTCGGCAGTTCCACGAGCGATAATCGCTTCTGCTTCATCCGCAGCTGCTTCCAGTCTGAATTTTGCCACTTCCAGTTTTTCATTGGCTTTTGTGACCGCAACTTCCTGTTCTCGCATCGCCTGAGTCGTCAGTTTCACAACCGCCTGTTCAGCCACAATCATTTCCCTCTTGCGTTTGACGAGTTCTTTTTCAATCGCCAGATTCTGTTCAGATGTCTGCTGCAGAATCTGTTGCTGATACTGCTTCTCTTCCTGCTTGGCCAATTCCCGTGCGCGAACAGGTTCAGCGATCTGTTGCGGAGGACTAATGTTCGTAATCAGCGCAACAACGATCTCAATTCCCAAAGGCTCACATTCCGTTCGCATCGCTTTCTCAAAATTCTTCTGGAACTCAATACGAGTATCGCCTGAGATAAAATCGCGGCCTGATTTCTTCGAGCCTTCGACCCGACAAAAACTGCGGGCAATCGGAGTGATCACTTTGCGGATGATCTCTTCGTCAATCCTTTCACCATTCTCCTGTTCGTTGTAAGTGACATACACCTCAGCAGCACGCTCCGGCACCACGCGAAATTCGACAATTCCATCCAGACTGACCCAGAAACCATCTTTGGACGGAAAGCCCATATTTTTTTTCTCGGCCAGACTAAATCGCTGGCTCCGACAATCAACCAGATTTATACGTTTCTCATAAGGATTGAAGTAATAGGTCTCTGTCCCCAAAGTTTCCTCTTGGACGCCACGAAAGCCGGGCGGCACGAGCAATGTATTGGCTTCTTCCGGGATTGGTCCGGAAAGATTCGTCAAAACTCCGCGAAACCCGGCTGGTATCACAACCGGATCGTGAAGTTCCATTTTGAACAAATACGGATTGATCGGATATCGTCCCGCATTCAAATAGCCGGGGACAATCCCTTTTGTCTGAACACCACCCTGCAAGAGTTCAACTTTGGGATCTATGGTTGCCAGGAACTCGCCGTATCCGAGATTGTCTCCCGTTAGTGAAACCAACACTCCCATTTTGCCTTGGGGGACTTCTTCCTGCGGAATGATTTTCCAGTCCCAGTTGTAAGGATCGCGCCAATGTTTTCCTTCCAGTAGAAATTCCCGCTGCACACCTTTGTATTCAGGTGTCGGAGCAACTTCCTGATCATTCGCCAGGTTTTCACCGGTCTTCTTAATCAGGATCGCCATGTGCGCAGTTGGGATATCGATCCGGAAAAAATTCAGAGCCAAATATCCAAACAGGATCGCTCCAATGACAAACAGAACCAGACTTCCCGATCCAAACAACAGTGCCTTCAGGGCACGCATTCCTTGATCTTTATTTTGCGGCATTGCTCAATACTTTCGCCAGAGTGTGGCAGAGAATGTGTTGAAAATTTCTGATTTGCGAACCAGTGAATCATCTGAATGAATAGAGATGACAACTGCTGGAACCTTGTTCAACCATAACGCAAGAATCTCAACAAGGTTCATGAATTGGAAAAATTACCAGTCCTTTCCTGAGGAAAACATTCATTTATGACCTTCCAGAACTTCGTGGAATGAAGAATCAGCATAACCGATACACCCCCTCCAACCTTCGCAAAATGACTGTTCAGAGTCTGGAATGTAACGAATTCCTTCTCTGGCTTTTGCAGCGTGCCGATTCTTGTTGTAGGCCCCAATCGGAAAAGTTTGACTGGCTTCTGTATCTTGAAACGAAGCTCGGGGCGGAAAGTTCAAAAAATTTGAATAATCAAGAAAGTCGAATCAGTGAATTGAGGAACTTCAGGGCCAGAACCTTTTCTTAAAGTTCTGGGCATCAAGGATGAAATAGTCATGGGAAAAATCACACAATACGACCTCGTTATACTGGGAAACGATCCTCAGGTTGAAACTCTCCTGGAAATGGCAGGACGAGAATTGACACGCATTGCCTGGGTCACAATGACCGAAGTGGCCGACGTTCTGCTCCCTTGGAACGTCGACCACTTCGTCGGCCCATTTCGATTTGAAACCGCTCAACAGATTTTCTGCTTGTCTGCAGACGGTCGACGCGATCTCAAATCCCAGCGGATCGTCATCGCAACCGGCACGACACCCAGACGACCATCCTGGTTGCCTGATCATTCTCGGATTTACCTCGCAGACCAAATCTCACCAGAGAAGCATTTTGCAGATAAAACCGCGATTATTGGTCTGGGGAGAACCGGATTACAAATGCGTTCTCAACTGGCAAAGACTTGCGACCATCTCGTTTGTATCGATGCCTCAACCGACATCAATTTGAATCAGTGGAGTAAAAATCCTCGACGGGACGATCGACGACAATCCATCTACCTGGGAAATGGTCTGGCAGGTATCGAAGTTGAAAAATCCGGTTTAAAACTCTTCCTGGAAGATTCGCAAACGGTCCTTGTCGACGAGGCAATCCTTTGTGTCGGACGAGTCGGTAACACCGCACATCTTCAACTGGAGAATGCCGGGTTGTCGGTCGACGATTCGAAACGCATCTGGTGTAACAGCGACTATCAAACCTGGACACCAGGCATCTATGCAATCGGTTCAGTCGTCGGTTATGCCCATCGAATGCACCCCGATCATTCGGAATGCGAACTGGTGTTAGAAGCGATGCTGCAATCCCAAAACATGCAACTGCTGGCTTGAATTGAATGAGCGATGATAAAAGGGTGGCTGGGGTCGCAGTGCAGCCACCAGAACGTCGATAATACTTGCGTCTCAATGAGTTCGAATACAGTTTGAAGGTCAGGCATTGCCTGACGAAATGTGCTATTAACTCAGTGACATCATCGCCGAAAGATCGGTTCGTTAGCAGCCGTCATTTGCGTCGACTGAATCCCGGGAATGACGGAGTTCCAGCGAGGACCAGTGTAGTTTTTCAATTCGGAATCCTGTGGCTTCTCACTGATCATTCCAACGAATTCCAATGCATAAGGCATCAAACCTTCAACGATCCCTTCGGTCGAAATGGGTGTGCTGATGCCTCGATTCGGATTCCACCACGAGACCAGAGTCGTATCCTCGGATACCAGCAGCATCTGGCCCAGCAAATTCACCGCTCGAATTCCACGCTCCGGTGAAGTTGGCGAAGTTAATACAATCAGTGTTTTACTCGTCTCTTTTAGATCGATCACGCAGTTCGTTGCTTCAATATCCAGTTGAATCGATGAATTGAATTGATGTCCTGTGCAATCCAGATGCAGTAGTGAACTCGCGGATCGGATCGTCGTTTGATTGCATATAACCTGTGGCAGAGCATCTCCTGCATTGCGACAGACGATTTCAATGAAGTCTCCAGAGCCCAGTTTCAGACTATTCGTGATAACCACTTCCTTCGCCTCACCTCCCAGCATCAGACTCGATCCATCATGCAGAAACTGACATCCACTCAAGTGGACATGACCAGCATTCGACTCAGAACGACTTAACGGTTTCCAGGCAATCGAACGCGGATTGATGCCCATCGGCTTGTCCGGTTTGTCTTGTTTACTTCGAGGCCCAAAAAACTTACAGCCAGTGGCTCGCAGGTTCAAAGACTGACAGACCAACAGAGCAGGGGGTGTTGCTTTTCCAGAGGAATCGGTTGTCGCCTGCCCATCGTCATAACGAAGTGTGACATTATTTAACTCCAGATCAGTCGCCCAAAGTTTCCACGGATCTTCAGTAATAATTATTTCCGCGGGTTTATTAGCGATCTGTTGAGGATCGCCAAGAACTTCCACTTTCAGGGCTCCTACGACAGAAACATCACTGGCTCGATATCGCTGACCGGCAGTCAGTTGCAACAATCCTTGTTCATTCGGCTTGGGCAATTCGAGGAGACCCCGGGATTCATTCAGCTTATCGTCACTGCCTGGCTTGTCATCTCCTGCAGTGGACCTGTCACCAGTTAGGCTGGCAACCACTGCGGAACCTGTTCCTGAGATCCAACGTTGAGAAGGAATCCAGCCAATAGCCTGCCAGCAGAATATCATCAAACACACAACCGCTGTGATAATGGCGGACGAATCTCGAAAAACTTCAGATCGACTTCGAGGAATAATCGAACGAGGCTGTTCCAGTTTCCTGACATAACTTGAGACCAGTTGAGGAGCCGAAGGTCGATCCATCCGCGTTTTTGTCCGAGTTGTTGATGTACTATGAGCTCGCAAAACGGGATCTGACTGGGTCAATTGATCAATGATTCCAGCCGTCTCTCGATCGACATCCGGTGCATACTCAAGGACTGGGGGAATGCGTTTCTCAATATGTGCACTGATTTTATACAGAGCATCAGCCGAGTAATGCGGCGGCCGACCGCAGGCCAGTTGCCACAGAAGACAACCAGCCGCATACAAATCAGTTTCATGAGACCAGCGACCAGTGCGGATCATTTCCGGTGCAAACAGATCGTAGCATTCAAATGGCAATCGTGTTTGTAATGTCCAGACGGGCTGAACCTGGGGCCGGACTCCCGCATTCAGAATCGAGAAAGTTCCTTTTTTGTTCAGCAGCAAGTTTCCCGCCCGAATGTCTCCATGCACAAAGTTCAGACTTAGATATTGCTTCAATTTCTCATGGAGTTGACGCGTTATCGTCCGCAATAATTCTTCAGGAAGCCTGCCCTGGCGCACCAGCAATTCCTGAGCAGTAATGCCGGCATGATATTCATTGACTGCGAAAAGCATCTGTCCGCTGGCGACAAAATCAACAGGAAAATCAGTGAGTCGATTCTTCCCAATCTGATTTCGTTCCTGAAATACTAGCGAATCCACGACTTGTTGCGCGTCTTGAGCTTCAACGGTGAATGTATCCAGATAGTAAAACTTTTTCGTTTCAACAGATTGGGCAAGGTAGCGTTTCTGAACGTGATCATTTTGGATCAGATCGATCACAAAGTAGGAACCGACGCGAAGTCGTTCTTCCTGATGATTTGCCAGGGCTTCAGCCTGAAACGATGTCAATTTCCGACGCTGTACGAGAGCATCGAGCCAGATGGAATCGAAAGCCGGCAAATCCCGCGAGAGCGCATGCACGATCGAACGGCAACTTAACACATCTCGCTCACGGCAAGTTGTGTACTGTTCCAGTCGCGCAATCAAATCTCGTGATGGGGGATCGTACATACCCCTGGGAGTCCCTTCCCCTCAGTTTCAACTGTAAAGTTCTGCTAACCGCAAAATGACGCTTGATGGGAGCCACTGATGGCTTGCGCTTCGTGCTTGTATTTTCCCAATTCCTGATTTCAATTATCAATCATCCGCATAAGCCATCACACTGCCAGAAATGTACTTGAAAACCCGAAATTCAGGAAGATCAGACCGTTTGGGGATTGGTACATGTTTGAGACGACATCCAGGCATAAATCATCAGGCTGCCTGCCACCCCGAGATTCAGGGAATCGACTTGATTGGTCATCGGAATTCTTAACAGCTGATGGCAAAATTCCTGCTGTGTGGCTGTCATACCCTGTCGTTCTTCCCCGAGAAAGATCAGGGACGTCTGTGGAAATTCAAACTCGATTAATGAACGATTTGCATAGGGAGATGTGCCAATGGGGGCAATTTGATGAGTGTTTGTCCATTGTTCCAGTTCCTGGAATGAACTGCGAATAAACTTTTGAAAGAATAGAGAGCCCATTGATGCCCGGAGAATATCCGGCTGAAAGGGATCGATCTGCTCACCGAGTAAAATTAAACCAGTAGCTCCAAAGGCATTCGAAGATCGAAGTAATGTCCCCAGATTACCTGTGTTCCGAACTGATTCCAGAATGATCCAACAGGAATTTCGGGAAAGATCAATTTGAGAAAGTCTGCTCCAGCGACTGCGTACCAGAAAGCCAATGCCCGACGCATGTTCGAACCAGGAGATCTTCCGAAACTCTTCAGGACTGAGCGAAAGAGCAGGTATCCCCTCTCGTTTCAATGCCCGAATTTGCTTTTCTGCTGCTGCTGATTTCAGCAACTTTTTGCTGTAGAAGATCGTTGCGATCTGCTGTCGAGCATTGTTAGCGTGCAGGAAATTTCGCAAGCCTTCGGCATAATAACATTGATGCCGTTCCCGTAATTCGCGTTCATGATGCAGTCGCTGAACGAAACTTATCGCGCAATTGACCGTTGAAATATGTGGAATTTGTTTTCTATCACGAGGCATACTCCAGTCTGGAAGACGACGCTTCCCTCAACAACACGAGGTTAAAAAAGACTCAACTCGTAGGTTGGGTTACGCGTTCCGCTAACCCAACCTACATCTGATCTCATTCCGTGAAATTCGAAAATTATTCGTCAGAAGCCATCAAAGATGAAGCCAACGAGAGTGAATAATCGCAAAGTTCATTTTCCTGAAAATAAATCGGGATTTCACGCTTAGCCGCTTCGGGTCCATCGCTGCCATGAATGAGATTCATTTGACGTGAGGTGCCGTAATCTCCGCGGATCGTTCCCGGACTGGCTTCGCGACCATTCGTGCTGCCCATCATGGTTCGCATGACAGAAATCGCATCCGGGCCTTCAACAACCAGGGCGACAACCGGAGCAGATGTGATAAATGATTCCAGATGGGGATAAAAAGGCTTCTCGACATGCTCCTCATAATGCTTGCGAGCCAGTTCTGGCGTCACTTGCAGCATCTTCAATCCTGCAATTTTGTAGCCCTTGTTTTCAATGCGGGTAAGCAAGGCTCCAATCAAACGACGTTGAATGGCATCGGGCTTGAAAAGAATCAAAGTCTGCTCTTGTGGCATGGCGGTAAATCTTGTTGAAAGTTGAAAGTTGAAGGATTTGCCCTGCAAGGGCACTAAACCTTGGCCCCGGTCATCGATTGCATGAATTCATCGAACAAATATCGACTGTCGTGAGGTCCGGCAGAGGCTTCCGGGTGGTATTGAACTCCGAAGACCGGCTCCGTTCGGTGCCGAATTCCAGAGACTGTATTGTCGTTCAAATTGAGGTGTGTCACTTCGACATCCTCGGGAAGTGTTTTTTCATCAAGGGCGAAGCCATGATTTTGACTCGTCACTTCGACCCGGCCTGTCTTCTTGTTCATGACAGGCTGGTTGGCGCCTCGATGTCCAAACTTGAGCTTGAAGATCTCTCCGCCCATCGCCAAACCGAGCAGTTGATGACCGAGACAGATTCCGAAGATCGGCTTTTTACCAATCAAATCGCGAATTGTATTCACAGCATAGTCGAGAGGACGAGGATCTCCGGGGCCATTGGAAAGGAAGATCCCATCAGGATTTCGTTCTAAAATTTCTGCAGCTGTGGAAGTCCCTGGCATCACTTCGACATCACATCCACAATCAACCAGATGACGAGGAATGTTCCACTTCATGCCGTAGTCGATGGCGACAACTTTGGGGCGTTTCTCGCAGGGCTCAAGGAGTGTCCGATTTGCCGGAGTGCGCGCCAGATCTGAGAGGGCTTCCGACCAGCAGGTTGTTTCTTTAGCAGAAACGGCCTGAACATAATCCTGTCCCACCAACTCTGGAGAGTTCCGGGCTTTGGCAACCAGAGATTCATCATCCAGATCGACAGTGGAAATTACGCCAGTCATTGCACCCTGAGTTCGCAATCGGCGAACCAGAGCTCGGGTATCGATTCCCTGCATTCCAATGACGCCCTGTTCAGCCAAATAGGAAGAGAGGGAATGAGTGGCTCGATAATTACTCGGCTTTTCGCAAAGTTCGCGACAAATAAAACCTTTGAGAGCCGTTCCACTACTTTCAACATCTTCGGGATTGATTCCATAATTCCCGATTTGCGGATAGGTCATCACAATGATTTGACCACAATAAGAAGGATCAGTGATGATTTCCTGATAGCCAGTCATACTGGTGTTGAAAACGACTTCACCAAAGGATTCGCCCTCGGCTCCGAAGGCGGTTCCGGAAAAGACTGTACCATCTGCCAGAGCAAGTTTGACGGGTTGAGACATAAGCGGAAATGTTCCTCTTTTGGGGATCAGGTTTCAGACCAAATTTATCAGAGACCAACCGAAAAAAAAAGGAAGTATCGCCCGATTAAATTAGTTTCAAACGTATTGAAGTCTGTGCATAAAAAAAGCCGTGAAGAATGAACTTCACGGCTTCATTAGATTGCTCTAAGCTCTAGTCTTCACGTGAGATTGTGAAGTCTTCGAATCGCAAGTCGTTGCTGCTATCGTTTTTCATGGCTGAGAAGAACTCAGAAATCAGACGATAGAAGTGAATCTTGCGGATTGAGTAGAAGTTGTGCTTGCCATCGCGGCGAGCTTCGATCAAACCAGCAACTCGCATCAGAGCCAGGTGATGGCTGACGGCTGGCTGGCTCTGCTTGAGGCGATCACACAGTGCAGTCACATGCAACTCGCCAGAACTCTGCAGGTAGAACAGAATTCGCAGACGCGTTTCGTCTGCCAGCAGTTTGAATGACTGAACCAGATCTTTTTCCAGTTGAACGTCGATCTCGGTTTCCATTGGGGTGCGATCCGGGATCACACTGTTCTCACGAGCAACACTCGTTTCACTAATTGGGGTAATCATCAGCTTTTCCTTCCTCGCTTCGTGTGACGAAGCTGTAATTTTTAAAAGCACGCGTAAACGAAATACTTTTCTGAGCGTGCGAACATTTCCAAAAATGGTTCGATGCGGGTTTAAGTGACAAAACTTCGCGTTCCAAACTTCCTCATGATCGTATCGTCAATCAAGTAGATGTCAACTGGTCTTACCAGATAATTTTCCAAGAATTAAGGAAATTTACTTAGTGGACTTTCGTGAAGTTTTGATTAAGACAGTTATTAATAAGTTTGAAGCCACGAAAACAAACATCTTGGCCCGTTCTTCTGAATTTCATCGTTAGTTGTGTCGTTGAGACGATTCGGAATTATCTCTCGATATCGAAGATTGTCAATATCATCTTGAGGCGATGCGATAATTTGTCCCTCGAATCATCCTGCAATTCTACATTAGCAATTTATGGTCCAAAAATTATTCAGATTCTGTAAAGCTTGGGCAATGTCCATGAAATAATGCGTTTATCACGAATAAATAAGTTTCAATTATTTGATGAACTCCAGGAGTTGAATAAAACAGAGGCAATCTCTGATGCATTGTTGTGCAACATATCAGACAATATTGTTGACTTCTGGTTCATCTTGCCAGTCGAGAATACTTTGTAATTCGATAATTATGCTGTTGAGCGAAGTCATTTTATCAAAGAATTATTCATCAAGGAACGAAAGTAAAGGTCCCTTGGTTCATCTCTGAGAGCTCACGCAATTGTTTTTCGCTGGAATTGCTTCCGATACAAATGGTACAAATTCGGGCTTTTCCCTGATTGAGTCGGGAAGCTTTGTCCAGATCTCTCCTTGAGATCAGACCATCGGTGAGGAAATAGACAAGATCGGGGTTTTGCCGCATGCAGGCTTCCAGAGATGCCAGAGGCTGAGTCTGGCCAAATGCTCGAAAAGTGGCGATCCACTCATACAGTTTCATCGGTCGGTCTTGTCCTCTCATTACGCAGTAGCCGGGTGACATGACCGTGGAATTTTCATTGAAGAAGTAGACGCAGAATTCCTGCTCCGGCGATAGCGATTCAATCGATCGGAATAATTCGACTTTCACCCGACCGAACCTCGTTTTCGCAGCCGAGTCATGCTTATGATTCATGCTGGCAGAAGCATCGACGACGTAGACAATTCGTTGGTCATTCGGTTTCGTCTCCCGCGACATAAAACCGCCGCTCCCGGCTCCGTAGCGATCGATCCCATCACCCAGTCCAGCCAGATGCCAGATTCCAGCGATCGTATTCGTCGTAACTTCTGCAAATTCCCCAAATTCATGAGCCTCAACAGGAGTAGGATTTTCAGCAAAAAGTAGAGGATCAGCAGGGAGTAACACATCCACTTGAGGGGCAGGGCTGACCGGCTGATTGAATATCTGCTGCAGTGATTCGTAGGAAGAACTGGCTGGTTGACCGGATTGATTGGAAACCTCGGATTTAATCAGCAAGGGAGTTTCCTGAAATTGCTCCTCCGTCTTGAGGTTTGTCCAGGTGACATTGATCGATTGAGTTATCAATCTTTGTCTGGACACTTGGGGAATCAACATCAACAGAAATAACAAGAACAGATGCAGGAATATTGCCGAACCCCAGGAGATGCAGTTTTGTCGACCGGGACATACAGATCCACAAAATTGCACAATGTTGCGGCGTAATAACTCAGGCTTCATTATTATACGGATGAAAGACATACAAAAAATTGTGCCTGAATTTCTCCTGCGTGCCATCAAAAAAATTGAAAAAGTGAGCGGAATCCATGAATTATCTGCTGGAAACAGAGCGATTGCGGTTTAGGCAAATGGGGCCAGCTGACATCGATTTTCTCGCGGAGCTATTGAGCAATCCGCAGGTAGTGCGATTCTATCCCAAAGTCTATACGCGTGAGGAATCTTTCGAATGGATCGAACGTCAGATGGGACGCTATCAGGAATTCGGCCATGGACTCTGGCTGTTAGAACGCCAGGTGGATGGAACTCTTATTGGTCAAGCCGGCGTCGTCTCTCAAAATATTGAAAACGAAGTCTGGCTGGAAGTCGGTTATATGATTCACTCCAAATTCTGGAAGCAAGGCTATGCTTCCGAAGCGGCGATTGCCTGCCGCGATTATGCATTCCATATTCTCAATGCAGAAAAGGTTTGCAGTTTGATTCAACCAGCCAATATCGCCTCGCAGCGAGTCGCCCTGAAAAATCAAATGAAACCGCATCGACTGGTTCAGCATTACGAGAAGGATCATCTTCAGTTTGTTGTGAGTCGAAGTGATCTGTAATACAAGCACAAAGCGCAAGCGAGTGAGTTTGATCGAGAGTTATGACTCACTCGCTTGCTTCGTGCTTGTAAAGTTTCTTCATTTCACATGTTTCAACAATGAGATGATGAAACTCACTCCGGCGAGCGATGTGGTTCAAACGTCGTCAACTGTTCATCGCGGCGTTTCTTGGCTTCGAGTTGAATCGCTTTATGAAAATACTCCTGAGCCCGAAAGCGTTCTCCTTCCTGCGGCACGGGAGTGTAGATTCCATCAGGCCCAAGTTGTTTGGAGTTGGTGTTATCGCGAAAATAAACATCAAGGAATTCGATCAGCCGTAATCGACTCGGATCATCATCGATCGGCACGAGCAACTCAATGCGTCGATCCAGATTTCGAGGCATCCAATCCGCAGACGAGATAAAGACACGATCATCGCCACCATGATGGAAGTGAACAATGCGAGCATGTTCCAGAAAGCGATCAATAATACTGATGACTGTAATATTCTCACTTAGTCCCGGAATTCCAGGACGCAGGCAGCAAATCCCGCGGATATTCAACAACACCTGCACCCCGGCTGAGGAGGCCCGATACAACGCTTCAATAACTTCCTGATCGACCAGCGAATTCACTTTCGCCTTGATGAACGCATTCTCGCCCCGGCTGGCCTGATCGATTTCGACGTCAATCATTTCGAGCAAACGCTGTTTTAGTCCCGTCGGGGCAGCTTCAATCTTATGATACGGTTGCGGCTGCGAATAAGCAGTGATCGCATTGAAAAACGACACGGCATCCGAGGTCAGGTCGACATCCGAAGTCATATAGCTGATGTCGCCATAAAGCCGAGAAGTTCTTTCGTTATAGTTCCCGGTTCCATAATGCACATACCGACAAATCCCCTGAGACTCCTGCCTCACAATCACACAAATTTTAGCGTGAGTTTTCAATCCCTTCACGCCGTAAACAACCTGCACACCGACTCGCTCAAGCTGTTTCGCCCATTCGATATTTCGAGCTTCATCAAAGCGGGCCTTCAATTCAACCACGGCTGTCACATGTTTACCACTCATTGCTGCCTGTTTAAGGGCAGCAACAATTGGACTATTCGAGCTTGTGCGATAGAGCGTCTGTTTAATCGAAAGGACATCAGGATCCTGCGCGGCTTCGGTAATCAAACGCACAACCGGATCGAAACTTTCGTACGGATGCAGTAATACTGCACTTTTCTGCGAGAGTTGCTCGAACATATCCACTGCGGGATCGATATCGAGTGCCCGACTCGGCTCCCAAGGTTCGTCAGTAAGAGAATCAAATCCCTTGATACTCGCCAGGGACATGAAGTCGTTCAACCCGAGTGGACCATGCAGCGGGTAGACATCGGCAGGAGCTGCCTGATACGCATTGGCCAGAAATGCCTGCAATGTTGCCGTCGCGCGAGAGTCAATCTCCAGACGAACACAATGACTTTCTTTCCGCGCCTGGAGCAGTTGCTCCATCTCCGCCATAAAATCGACCGCGACATCTTCGCTGATCGTGATATCTGCATTTCTGGTCATGCGAAACGGAACAACTTCAAGTACCTGCTCGCCAGGAAAGAATCGTTCAGCAAAACCGGCGACGACATCTTCGAGCAGCATATATTCATAGCCGGATTCCGAAGGGACCGTTAGAAACCGTGGAAGTTTGCGACCGAGTCGGATAATGGCATATCGAAACGGTTCTTCCGCATCGGGCAGACATCGCAGGCGAATGCACACACACAAATCCGGTTCTGGAAGCATCGGCACATGTTCGTTATCCCAAACTGCAATCGGACTCAAAATCGAAAACAGTTCATCCTCAAATCGTTCCTCAATAACACGCAGTTGAGATTGCGAAATATCCTCTGCTCGCAGTCGACGAATGCCATTTTCAGAAAGGGCAGGTTCCAGCACTTCGTTATAACATTCGTACTGATCGTGTTGCATCTGACGCACACGTTCGCGGATCGCGATCAGTTGTTCTTCAGGGCTCATGCCAGTGAAGTCGAGTCGTTTGACCTCTTTCCAGGTCAAAATCTGCAATCCACCCACACGCACCATGAAGAATTCGTCCAGGTTGGATGCCGTAATGGCTAAAAACTTCAGACGTTCGAGTAAGGGAACATTGGAATCACAGGCCTGATCGAGGACTCGCTGATTAAATTCCAGCCAGCTTAATTCTCGATTGATATACCGGTCGCTACTCATAAGATTTCGTTCAAAATCAAGTGGTTTTAGGATAACATGACAATGTATTGATTTAGGATTCTGTTTTACAAGCACGAAGCGCAAGCGAGTGAGTCATTATCGCTCGTTCAAACACACTCGCTTGCGCTTCGTGCTTGTATAAGTGACGATCGGATGGTTCTCTGGTTCGTAGGTTGGGTTAGCGGAACGGGTAACCCAAAACTTCGGAATTCAATCATTCATAGGGACTTCTCAACTTGAGTTGGGTAACGCTCCGCTAACCCAACCTTCTTCCTGCGAACTATCGTTTTCTCATCGGTAACCCCGCCTGGCCACGCAACAGGATTGGTAAGCCGAAGGTTTCTTCGAAGAGGTTTCCAATCTGACGAATGGCCAATTGTTCCATGGACAGATCGGAGATTTCCGGAATCGTAATCACGAGGCGTTTGGGGGTCAGGTTGCATTCAAAATCATGAATCCGCTGACTTCTCGCCCCATCCAATGCCAGGGCGACTCGCAAAATGGCCGCCAGTTTAATGACAACTACTCGATCATCTCGTTCCAGATTAATAAACCCGGTGTGCGATGATTTTGGTGATGTCCGTCGATGATACCGTGTGATCAAACCGATCAACATCAGTTGCTTGCGACCGATCCCGAACAACTCGGAGTTTGTGATCAGATACATCGAATGTTTGTGATAAGCACTTGTTCCTATGAACAAGCCAATTTCATGCAGCAGAGCTGCTAACACAAGCAGCAATTCATATCGTCGATCCAACCCGTGGAGGGGAGCGAGTTGACTGAAAAGTGATTTCGATAATCGCGCGACATGCTCGGCATGAGATTCATCAAATTGAAAGCGTCGCCCAACATCAATCGCGGAGCGGATAATCTGCTGAACCAGTTCATCTGACCAGACATCTCGATCAATTAATTCCCGCAGTAATCCATCACGAACGGAGGCTGGCAGAACGTGAATTTTTTGGACGCGAAGTTCCTTGGCCAACTCGGTATTGGCAACCAGAGCAGGGCCGAGGTTTTCGGCATCAGGCAGGGGAATATGAAATTCCCGGACCAGTTCATCGACGTGCATCGAGAGGACACGGTTCGTGAATGCTTCGAGATCTTTCAACGAAACCAAAGCCGCTTCCTGAGTTGATTCCACTCCCAGGAGTTTCTCAGCCATCAATCGCATTTCTCCGCCGAGCAGCAGCAGTTTGGCAGCAGGTGTTCGATCGGCATAAATTCCTGTGCCACTCAACGCCCGTTGAGCGTGCTTGCGCAGCAAAATCGGCCACTGTCCTTCGGGCGCATCGTATGTTTTCAGCAGGGCGCTCAGCCTTAAAGATCCGAGTCGAACGGCATTGGCGACTTCGACTTCGCCATGCTGCAGCATCAGGTATTCGGTATTTCCACCACCGACTTCGGCAATCACCCAGCGATCCTGTGCCAATGTCGGAAGTTGATCCCTCCAGACCTGAATCCCCTGATAAATAACACGATGGAGCTCGGCTACATCAAGAACATTGACAGACCAGCCCGTCGCAATAAAGACCCGGTCAACAAATGCCAGCGTATTTTCCGCTTCACGCACCGCGCTGGTTGCCACAACGCGAATATTCTGAGGATCCGTCAAACGATACTCGCGGAGTTTCTCCTGATACATCTTCAACACGCCAACGCATGTTTCGATCGTATTTCGAGAGATCCGGCCTACAGTGTAGGTGTCTTCACCAATAGCGACAGTCTGAACGAGTTTTTCGAGAGTCTGCACGCGACTCTCTTCATTCCCTTCCGCGATCGCCATGCGAATAGAAGTCGTACCAATTTCAATGACTGCAATCCGACGTTTTTTCGACCGCGAAGTTTCATTGGAGATTGCTGAAGGAGACGACATGAGGGATTACTTCAACGATATTTATTAAGAATTGATGGGATTTATTGTCTGACGAAAGTTCTGGAAAATGACCTCATCCACCCGCGTTCTCAAAATTCTTACGTGCCCAGGCAGCAGAACCTTGTATGCCTGCATCGTCTCCAAGTTTGGCGACGACAACTTCCGAGACATCCTGATAAGCAGGCAGCAGCCAGGATTTCATTCCCTCTTTGATCTTCTTGCTGAAAAACTCCGGCATCGCTTCGACCAGTCCGCCACCGAGCACGATTTTTTCAGGAGCCAGCATATGCACAAATCCCGCAATGCTTTTTCCCAGTTGGACGACTGCTCGGGTCATGATGTCTTCGACCATGGGGTCTTTTTTAAGGGCATCGGCCAGCAGTCCGCTGCGAATGTTCGCCAGATCGGTTCCCGCGGAATTGGCAACCGTCGGAGCCTGTCCCCGATAAGAAGCCTGGGCGATCAAAGCACTCATCGCCAGTCGGCTCGCCACCGCTTCCAGCGAGCCGGGCAATCCAGCAGAGGCAACCGGACCTTCCGGCACCGTCGGAATGTGACCAATTTCCATGCAGGAAATCTTCGCTCCCTGCAATATCACACCATTCTGGACATATCCTCCCCCTATGCCGGTTCCTGGGAACACTCCCAGTAAACTTTCTGCCCCCTGGCCAGCTCCGAATAGATATTCTCCGTAAACTCCTGCATCGACGTCGTTTATAACAACGACAGGTTTCTTGAATTCTTTGTTCAGACTCTCTGCAACCGGGACATTTTTCCATCCCAGATTCGGAGCCTGCAGCAGAATTCCCTTTTTCGGTTGAATTGGCCCCGGACAACCAATCCCAATGCCCGCAATACTGTCGAGAGTGACTCCTGAGCTCTCAATCGCATCGTATATACACTTGATAACACGCTCTAAACCAGCTTCAGGGCCTTGTGCTCCCTTGGTTTTCTTTCGCTCGCGACCTAAATCCTTATAATTTTCATCAAAAACAGCTGCCAGCATTTTGGTGCCACCGAGATCAAAACCGATCCAATTTCTTTCACCCATGTGTCGCTCCCAACTGATAATCTGGCTCTGATCGATGTAGTCACAATGTTATTACACGTTATTAAGGCGAGATTGTACTCTTTAAAGCTGGCTCTGTCAGGGGTTACAGTGAATCTCCTCAGCTACCACTATCGAACACTTCGTCTTCTCTATTTTCACATGTCCTGTTACATTTCAAATGGTGTCAGGAGAATTGCTCAAGCCGAATCGCTTTCAACGGATGTCTCAAATTTGGTCAAATTTAAGACCATTAAATATCACCGATTTTTGACAGGGAATTCCCAATATTTTCTTTTACGAACTGTTACTGAATGCCACCTGATTCTGTGAATTTTCTAAAATATTTCACGGTGATTTTCACCCAAATTCCAGAACCTGTTAATTTGCATGGGTTTGAGTGAATAACAAGTGTGAAGAGTTTGAGGGTTTAGATGAGTCTGGCAGGCTAAATGCCTATTGACCAATATGAGAGTTTGACTACAATCACGATATATGGATAAACAGGGGAAATTGGACTTCCCCAGTGAAATGTTTATGCCACGATTTCGTGAGTGTATGCTTGCTGAATTTAGAGTCATGGTTTCCCTTCCGGAGAGAGTGAGTTCTCCATAAGGAAACGTCGCAACACGCTTTATCTCAGAAATCATGGTCCAATCAATGGAATGAAGTGACCTGGAATTCACCCGTTCCAACGGGTGATACACTGATTGACACAGGGGTTTCCGCAGGAATTTTACGTCTGCGGTAATTTGACAGGAGTCCCTTGTCATCTCCTACAGAAGGATGGAGCGACATGAAGACAGTATTTACAACGGGCGAAGCAGCCAAAATTTGCAAGGTCAGCCAGCAAACGATTATCCGCTGCTTCGATTCAGGACAATTGAAGGGATTCCGCGTTCCCGGCTCGAAATTTCGACGCATACCACGCGATGTTCTCTTCAAGTTCATGCGAGAAAACGGCATCCCGACCGATGCTCTCGAAAGCGGAAAACGCAAAGCCCTGGTCGTCGATGATGATGTGGAACTGGTCGAATTGATTCGCGATGTGCTCGACGCGGACGGACGTTTCGAAGTCCGCGTCGCCAACAACGGGTTCGATGCCGGGATGATGGTCAAAGAGTATCATCCCGATGTGATCGTTCTCGATGTGATGTTGCCAGATATTAACGGCAAAGAAGTCTGCCAGCGGGTCCGCAGCGATTCCAGCATGGATGATGTCCGCATCATCTGTATCAGCGGAATGGTCGAGCGAGACAAAATTGAAGAACTCAAAGCAGCCGGTGCCAACGATTTTATGCAGAAGCCTTTCGAGGTCGATGTGTTAATGAACCGCATCTGCAAACTGCTCGATGTCGAACCTGTCGGGGTTTGATCGTCGAATAAAGAAGAATCAGGCCGCACGGAATTCGTGCGGCTTTTTTTATGGACATCTCATCGGAAGTCAATAAGAGTGAACTCGAAACAGGAAACGATCTCAATTCACCCCGACGATGTCCGTATGGCTTCACTCGTAGAATTCTGCGCTGCGGCTGGTCATGAAATCAATAATCCGCTCGCAGTGATTCTCGGTCGTGTCCACTTGTTGTTGAAAGAGGAACATGATCCTGCTCGCAGACAATCACTCGAAACAATAGCCGGTCAGGCACTGCGCGTGCGGGATATGATTGGCGATGTCATGGTCTTTGCCGATCCTCCGTCACCTCAAACGACACGATTTTCAGTTCGAGACGAAATCCCGCCAATCATTGAATCTCAACTCGCGATCGCTCGTCGTCAATTTGGAGAGGAAATTCCGCAGGTTCAATTTGATTGTCATGAGGAGATTTTTCTGGAAGCCGATCGGGATCAATTTCTCACAGTCATTTCAGAATTACTTCGAAACACTCTTCATCCCTCAACGGCAGCGACTTCGGTCCAGATCGAAGTCTTACAGGCTAAGGATCATCATTGTGAAATTCACATCACCGACGATGGTCGGGGCTTAACCCCAGAAGAAATGCAGCATCTCTTCGATCCCTTTTACTCTGGACGGCAAGCCGGTCGTGGACTGGGGTTTGGTTTGAGCAAAGCCTATCGTCTAGCCGAATTGCATCAGGCGACTATTGAGGTGAAACAGAACTCTGAAGAGTGTGGTCTTCAATTTATCGTAAACTGGCCACTTGCTGCAGGTCAGGCTGTGCCTGACATGAATAAAATTTAACGTCCATTTCGTCAGGCACAGCCTGACCTACGAGCTGTTACAATCATTGTGCCCGCACAAGACCAGGTGTCACATCAATATCGAGCGAAGCAAACAACCCTCGATCATAACTCTCCCAGGCAATCGCTCCCATGGCCGCGTTGTCGGTGCAGTATTCCATCGGTGCAATGACGAGTTGAGCCTTGCGCTTAGAGCACATACTTTCAAGTTGATTTCGTAAACGTCGGTTCGCCGCGACCCCTCCGCCGACGCATAGAGAGTCATATCCCAATTGTTTCAACGCCTGTTCGCATTTCCGGACTATCACATCGACCACAGCTTTTTCAAACGAGGCTGCCACATCAGCCAGTCTTTTTGAGTTCATTTCAGGCGGTTGTTGATGAGCACCCGGCTGTCCTTTCACTTCGTAGAGAACAGCTGTTTTGAGTCCGCTGAAGCTGAAGGCCAGACGCGATTGATGGTAGAACGCTTTTGGAAAATCAAAAGCATCGGCATTTCCATCTTCAGCTGCCTTTTGAATTGAAGGTCCACCCGGGTAAGTGAGTCCTAAGATCGCTGCCACTTTGTCAAACGCTTCCCCCGCGGCATCATCAATCGTCGAACCGAGCAAAGGCATTTCTAATGCGTCCCGGCAATCATAAAGATTCGTATGCCCACCACTGACAACCAGCCCGACTGCAGGAAAGACATTCTTCGCGGAGGATATCTGGCAGGCATACAGATGAGCCTGCACATGATCAATCGCAATGAGCGGAAGATCGAGAATCAAAGCCAGTGTTTTTGCAGCGGTCACTCCCACGAGTAAGGAGCCGACTAACCCGGGATGAGTCGCGACAGCAATCGCGGAGAGATCAGTCAGTTTCACTCCCGCTTCACTCAACGCACTGTCGATGACCGGCAATATCCGTTCGACATGCGCGCGAGCTGCAATCTCGGGAACAACTCCGCCATATTGCTCGTGCAGATCGGTTTGTGAAGAGACAATCGAACTCAGAATCGTCAGGTCACGCCCGATAACTGCAGCCGCAGTCTCATCACACGTCGACTCAATCGCCAGCAGCAGTTTGGGCATCGGTTACCTATGAGGTACATCAGAATGCACCATTAAATAGCAAAGTGTCGAATCTGAGAATAATCTGCGCCTCTCATTATTGTCCTTGCGATGGGTC